>JARUHP010000014.1 GCA_030005635.1 Deltaproteobacteria bacterium IMCC39146 | reverse complement strand
GGCCGACAGAAGTCAGCAGACGCCATAGTAGCTGTCCTAACCACCACAGCGAAGGGCTGAACCTGATATGCAGAGCTAAACCACTTTTCTGAACGTTTTGAGCAGATGCCTCGCAAGAGGGCCTAAAAGCTGGAAGTGGCGACCGGAAATCGTGAGGTAAAGCTGGGTGCTTACAGGATGTCAGGCCTTGTTGGTTGATAATGCAGACGCAAATCAGGAACCGCCGTATACGGAACCGTTCGTACGGTGGTGTGGGAGGACGGCGGGGGCAACCCCGCCTCCTACCCGATTCTCTTCACTCTGCTGAAAATTAAAAAACAATCTTGTAGATGTCATTGAAAGTTTTGACAAAGTGGACTTCTAGCCCCTCTTTGAGGTAGTCGGGTAAGTCTTCAAAGTCGTTGCGATTCCCTTCCGGAAAGACGAGGACCTTCAGCCCGGAGCGTCTTGCGGCGATCGCTTTTTCCTTGAGCCCGCCGATGGGCAGAACGCGACCGGTGAGGGTAAGCTCCCCAGTCATGCCGAGTTTCTTTTTAACCCTTTTTCCTGTGATCATCGACACCAGCGCTGTGGCCATGGTAACGCCGGCCGATGGCCCGTCTTTCGGCGTGGCACCGGCCGGGACGTGAAGGTGGACGAAGTGCTGATCGAAGAAGTCCGCATCACAACTAAAATCATCCATGTGAGCCATAACATAGGAGTAGGCGATCTCTGAGCTCTCCACCATGACATTGCCGAGTTGGCCTGTTTGTTTGAAGCCCTTGGCCTTGGCGCGCATCGCCGTGGCTTCGATCTGCAGGGTTGCGCCACCGAGGCTGGTCCAGGCCAGCCCGGTGACGACGCCGGGGATGCCTTCAAAGATTTCATCGGCGGTAAAGACCGGCTTCTCGAGATAGCTTTCAAGGTCTTGTCTGGTGATAGAAACTTTTTCCAGTGACTCGTCTTCTGCGAAAGCCATGGCTGAGCGGCGCATGATCTTCTTGATTTGTTTCTCGAGGTTACGGACCCCCGATTCACGGGCGTAGCCATCGATAATCTGTCTGAGCGCGGTCTTCTGGATCGTCACCTGGCCCTTTTCCAGGCCGTGGCTTTTCAGTGCTTTGGGTATCAGGTAGCGTTTGGCGATCTGGAGTTTCTCCTCAAGGATGTAGCCGGAGAGTCGAATCATTTCCATACGGTCGAGCAAAGGCCGCGGGATAGTGTCGAGTTGATTGGCCGTTGCGATGAATAGCACGTTGGAGAGATCAAAGGGTACGTCCATATAGTGATCGCGGAACGATCCGTTCTGCTCCGGATCAAGGACTTCGAGTAGGGCCGAGGCCGGGTCGCCCTGAAATGATGCTCCAATTTTATCGATCTCATCAAGCATGATGACCGGGTTGGAGGTGCCGACTGTCTTCATCGCCTGAATGAATTTTCCTGGCATGGCGCCTATGTAGGTTCTACGATGACCTTTGATCTCAGCCTCATCACGCATGCCGCCCAATGAGAAGCGAAAAAACTCGCGCCCCAGTGCACCGGCAATGCTATGACCAATGGAGGTTTTTCCGACTCCGGGAGGCCCCACCAGGCAGAGGATGGAGCCGGCGATATCGCCTTTCATCTTGCCAACGGCAATGAACTCCAGAATCCGTTCCTTGACATCTTCAAGGCCGTAATGATCACGGGCAAGAACTTTTCTGGCCTTGTCAATATTGTAAGAGTCCTTGCTGTAGACGCCCCAGGGGAGGATCGTTAACCAGTCAAGATAGTTTCGGCTGACGTTATATTCGGGAGAGGAGGGTTCGATCAGTTGAAGCTTCTCCATCTCATCTTCAACAGCGCGCTCTGCCTCCTCGTTCAGCGTCAGCTTTTCGAGACGTTCCTGGAATTTTTCAATTTCCGTGTCCTTGCCTTCTTTTTCCAGCCCCAGCTCATTCTTGATTGCCTTAAGCTGTTCGCGCAGGAAGAACTCACGTTGCTGGGCAGACACTTTATCTTCGATCTGCTTGGAGATCTTGGTCTGCAGCCGGGAGACTTCGAGTTCTTTTTTTAAGAGCACCAGGACCTTGTCGATGCGTTTGCGGACATCGATGGTGGCCAGAATCTCCTGCAGCTCCTGCCCATCGGCGCTGGTCAGGTTGGCTGCGAAGTCTGCCAGTCGGCCCGGATCGTCCATGCTTGAACGGTTGAGAAAGAGCTTGATCTCTTCGCTATAAAGCGGGTTGATCTGGACGAGTTCCTTTAAGGTGGAGAGGATTGCCATCGAGTATGCCCGCAACTCAGCATTCCCCGACAGTTCTGTGGCAAAGTGATAGCGGACTCTGGCATAGAGTGAGATGTCGTTTTCGTGGATATCTTCTATTTCGAATCGCTCGAGGCTGTTGACCAGGATATGGGCTGAGTTTTTCTCGCTGTGCAAGACCTTGACGATCTTGGCGGCAACACCGACCTTATGCAGGTTCTCGATGTCGTCCTCTTTGTCTAGATCTCGGACCATGACCAGGCCAATGGTCTGTACCTGGTGCTCCATCGCCTGGTGCATAGCCGCCACTTGGGCCTGTCCGTTGAGAACCAGCGGAATCATAATGCCGGGAAACGCCGGGCGTGGGCGCAGTGGAATAATCGGCAGGCCGGTGGGCAGGATTTCTGACGCAACGACCAGCTCTCCTTCTTTGACGTGTTCTTCGAAAAGCTCGGTCATCTGGTCGTGATCGATTTCGAAATCGGATACGGGATCGTCAAATTGGTCATTTTCAGACATTCGGGAAACTCCTATGTGAAAGATTCTTCTGATAATCAAACTCTTGAGCATTAATAGCCACGGAGCACACGAAGAACTCGAAGGAAATAATCGAGATGCGAGGGGGGCCTCTGTGGTCTTCGTGTGCTCCGTGGTCACCGTTTTCTATTAATCTCTTCTCTGAAAAGCTAATCATTCCAGAGAGTATTGTCAACCTCGGGCCAGTGAGAAAGTGTTGGTTTGATTCGTTTGTTTGTGAACGGTCATTGCTGCTGTCATTTCTTCTGCTTTGTCTCCATGCAATCTTGTGAAATAATGACCGACACTTTTAACTCTATGGAGACCGACCTCATGCCAAAACAGCCCAAGCGGCTTTTTCTGATTGATGGCTCAAGTTATATCTACCGTGCCTATTACGCTATTCGTCATCTCTCCAATTCACGGGGGATGGCGACCAACGCTATCTACGGTTTCACCAATATGCTGCTCAAGGTGATTCGAGAATCACAACCTGATCAGCTGGCTGTGATCTATGACAGCAAGGGGCCGACCTTCCGTAAGGATCTTTACCCGGAATACAAGGCGAACCGCTCGGCGATGCCGGAAGACCTGGTGCCGCAGATCCCGTATATCAAGCGGGTGGTTGAGGCCTTTAATCTGCCCGGAATCGAAAAGGCCGGCTACGAGGCAGACGATATCATCGCGACTCTGGCTAGCAAGTTCGCTGCCAAGGGAATAGAGGTGACCGTTGTAACCGGTGATAAGGACTTGATGCAGATCGTCAGTGATCGTGTCTGTCTGCTCGATACCATGAAGGACCAGGTCTCCGGTCCGGCAGAAGTCTTTGAGCGCTTCGGTGGTGCCGATAAGGTTGTGGAAGTACAGGCTCTGGCGGGAGACAGTTCTGATAATGTTCCCGGCGTTCCAGGGATCGGTGAGAAAACGGCGAAAGCTCTGATCGATGAATTCGGCGATGTCGAGACACTCTTGGCCAGTCTTGATCAGCTGAAAGGCAAGCGTCGGGAAAACCTGGAGAATTTTGCCGACCAGGCCCGTCTGTCGAAGCAGTTGGTGACTCTGATTACTGATCTCGATCTGGATGTCGATGATGACGCCTTTGTCATGGCAGAACCAAACCGGAAGGCATTGACCGAACTCTTTAAAGAGTGTGAGTTCCACAAGTTACTGCAGGAATTCTCTGATGACTCACGTGCCAGTGCCAAGGAGGCTAGCTACCGGGCCGTTTTAAATGAAGGGGCTCTGGCAGAGATGGTTGTTGCACTGGAGGCATCGGAGCGTTTTGCGTTTGATACCGAGACCACCGGTTTGGATCCGTTGCGAGCCGACCTGGTCGGGCTCTCTTTCGCAGTGACTGCGGGGGAGGCGTGGTATGTGCCGGTCAGTCACCGTTATCTTGGCGTGCCGGAGCAGCTGCCTCTCGATAAGGTGCTTGCGGCCGTTGGCCCGTTGCTGGGCTCTGCCAAGTATTTAAAGATCGGCCAGAATCTGAAGTACGATATCCTGGTGATGGGGCGTGTGGGTGTCGCAGTGACTGAACCCCTCTTCGACACCATGTTGGCCAGCTACCTGGCCAATTCAGCGGCTCAGTCCCATGGCATGGACAGCCTTGCTACTGAGCTGCTTGATTATCGCACCATCCCTTACAGCGAAGTTGCCGGTAGCGGCAAGAAGAAGATCTGTTTCGATGAAGTAGAGGTCGAAAAGGCAACGGTCTATGCTGCAGAAGATGCCGACATCACTTTACGGCTCTACGAAAAACTTCTGCCGATGATTGCCGAGCAGGGGCAGCAGGAGCTTTTTGATGATGTTGAGATGGCACTGCTGCCGATCCTGGTCAAGATGGAGCAGACTGGGATTCGTATCGATGCTGAACTGTTGAATGGGCTTTCGGCAGACATGGAGAAGAAGCTTGCCTCACTCGAAATCGAGATCCATGGCTTGGCGGGGACTACTTTTAACATCGGCTCGCCAAAACAGCTTGGTGAAGTTCTTTTTGAACGCCTAGGCTTGGCAAAGGGCAAGAAAACCAAGACCGGCTGGTCGACCGATGTCGAGGTGTTAAGCAAACTGGCCGAGGAACATGAGATCGCCGCGAAAATCCTTGATTATCGTTCTCTGTCCAAGTTGAAGGGGACCTATACCGACGCCTTGCCAAAGCTGATTCATCCAGACACCGGGCGTATTCACAGTAGCTTCAACCAGGCGGTGACTGCCACGGGCAGGCTCTCTTCAAGTGACCCAAACTTGCAGAATATCCCGATTCGTACTGAGGAAGGTCGGCGTATCCGGGAAGGTTTTATCCCTTCTGACGGTTGCCTTTTGCTCGCGGCCGACTATTCGCAGGTCGAGCTGCGGATCTTGGCCCACATGGCAGACGAGCCGGCCTTAAAGGAAGCCTTTGCCCGTGGCGAAGATATCCACCGCCGCACGGCCAGCGAAGTCCTCGGTCTCTTCCCGGAGATGGTCACCGACGAGCAGCGCCGTCAGGCCAAGGCTATCAACTTCGGCGTCATATACGGTATGAGCGCCTTCGGTCTCGCCAAGCAGCTTGGTATCAGTCGTCGCGAGGCCCAGACTTTTATCGACACTTACTTTGAACGCTACCCCGGTATCCGGACCTTCATGGACTCCTGCATCTCGGAAGCACGCGAAAAGATGTACGTGACAACTCTGCTTGGCCGGCGCTGTGCAATCCCTGAGATCAACAGCAAGAACGGCGCTGTGCGTGGTTATGCTGAGCGTAACGCTATCAACTATCCGGTGCAGGGTTCAGCCGCCGACATTATCAAGGTTGCCATGGTGAATATCGCTCATCGCTTCGCCAAAGAAGGCTATAAGGCGCGCATGTTGCTACAGGTTCACGACGAACTGGTCTTTGATGTGCCTGAAGAGGAACTAGAAAACGTCACGGCTCTTGTCACGGAAGAAATGGAAGGCGCGGTTGATGTCAGCGTGCCTCTTCTGGTGGAGGTTGGCAACGGGCACAACTGGCGCGAAGCGCACTAACCTTGAGCTGCGGTCTTGACAAATATACGAATAAAAAGGATTCTTTCCGGTGTTTTGCATATTGTTGATTGTGATTGTTCACACATAAGTGGGGAGGATGGATGATGAAGAACCTGTGTATTGTATTGAGTGCTTTGATTGCTCTCACACTCTTTTCCGGGTCGGCCTTTGCTTACCTGCAGCCCAATGTTAACCTCGGTTTTACCAGCTTCCTGGATGGTGGCCCTCCTGCCGGTCCCGGGCATTACATCTCGGAATACCTGCAATACTACTCAGCGGACGAACTGGTCGGTGGCCCTCCTGGAAAGGGTGAGGTTGATGCTTGGATCCTGATGAACCAGTACATCTACCAGTCAGACCATCCGGTTCTGTTTGGTGGTAAGTGGGGCCTCAACGTCATGCTGCCGATTGTTTCTCTCGATGTGGATTCCCTTGATCTGACCGACAATGGCACGGGTCTTGGTGATCTTCTTGTTGGTCCTTATGTCCAATGGGACCCGATCATGGGAGAAAAAGGGCCTCTGATGCTTAACCGCATTGAACTCCAGACAATCTTCCCGACTGGAGACTATGATGAGTCAAAAAACCTGAATCAGGGCAGTAACCATTTCTCATTTAACCCTTACTGGGCCGCCACGGTTTTCCTGGGGCCCAAGGCGACTGTCTCCTGGCGTCTGCATTACCTCTGGAATGATGAGAACGATGAGTTTACCGCTGGAGATAAAAGCCCCTTTAAGGTTGATCTCAAGCCAGGCGAAGCCGTACATGCTAATTTTACTGCAGCTTATGAAGTGATGCCAAAGCAACTGCGCCTCGGCATCAATGGCTACTGGTTTGATCAGATTAGCGAAACGAAGGTTAATGGTGTGGATGCCGACGATGATGAAAAGGTCTTCGCTATAGGGCCGGGTATGGTTTACCATTTCTCCCAGGACTCACACCTCTTTGCAAATGCCTATTTCGAGAGTAGTGCTGAAAACCGTCCAGAAGGTGCTCGTTATAACCTGCGCTTTGTTCACCACTTCTAAGCTTTTGGTTTTTATCCTATGTCGAGAGAGGGCCACCCGTTTTGGAGTGGCCTTTTCTTGTAAAGCTTGGAAGGTGAAATGGTTTTTACTTAGAGAGTCTTGCCATAAGGTTTTAAACGTGGCATGATGCCCGCCCTTTTGGAGATTTGCGGGGCCTTATTGATGGTTAAAGAGAACGATTACGTCGCCATATTCCACTCGATTCACCGGGTTCTCAAGGCTGAGAAAATTCTTAAGCAGGAGCAGCAGGATTTTTTGCTGATTCCTGTGCCTCGACAGCTGACTTCTGATTGCGGCTTGGCTTTGCGCTTTTCGCCCGAGGTCAAGGACGGTCTGCTGTCAATCCTTGGAGGGTCAGACCTGTCTCCGGCGGAAATGTATCAACGCAGCGCCGGTGCTTATTTGGACGTTTCCAATCTGCTCTAGTCCTCATGCTTCGCGAGATTTGCAACCCCTGATTTCGCTTGACAAAGTCCGCGCAGTTTAACTAAGGTGCTCCCTTTGCTTTCCGGCAATAAACTGATAACTGTATGTTTGATAACCTGACAGAAAAATTTGACGCTGTATTCAAACAGCTTCGCGGCCGTGGTCGTCTGACTGAAGACAATATTCAGCAGGCTATGCGCGAGGTCCGCTTGGCTCTGTTGGAAGCAGATGTTAACTTCAAGGTGGTCAAAGACTTTGTGGCGGCGGTGCGTGAACGTGCTGTTGGTCATGATGTTTTGCAAAGCTTGACCCCGGGTCAGCAGGTAGTCCAGATTGTTCGTGATGAACTGGGCTTGCTGATGGGTGGCAGTGAGGACAACCAGCTGAATCTGGCTGCCCGCCCGCCCGTTCCAATTATGCTTTGCGGTCTGCAGGGGGCGGGTAAAACCACCACCTGTGGCAAGTTGGCGCTCAAGTTGCGCCAGGAAAAGCGTAACCCCTTGATGGTTCCTGCCGACGTTTATCGCCCGGCAGCGATTGAACAGCTTAAAATCCTCGGTCGCCAGATCGATGTTCCGGTTTTCGATAGCAGCGCTGATCAGGATCCGGTTGAAATCTGCCGGTTGGCACGTGATTTTGCTGACCGTCAAGGTTACGATACACTGATCATTGATACCGCCGGTCGTTTGCATGTTGACGACACCCTGATGCAGGAATTGGAGCGGATTCGCGACGACCTGCAACCTCAGGAAATCCTTCTGGTGGCGGACGCCATGACTGGCCAGGATGCGGTCAATGTGGCCAGCTCTTTCAATGAGCGCCTCGATCTGACCGGTGTTATCCTGACCAAGCTCGATGGCGACGCCCGCGGCGGTGCTGCGCTGTCGATTCGTGCCGTCACCGGTAAGCCGATCAAGTTTGTCGGTATGGGCGAAAAGCTCGATGCTCTGGAAGTCTTCCATCCCGAAAGGATGGCGCAACGGATTCTCGGCATGGGGGATGTGCTCTCCCTGATCGAAAAAGCCGAAGCAGCCATCGATAAGGATGACGCTGCCAATATGGAAAAGCGTCTCCGCGAGGATGGCTTTACCCTGGAGACCTTCAAGGAGCAGCTGCAGTCGATTAAAAAAATGGGCTCGATGGAATCGATGCTTTCGATGATTCCCGGGGCCGGCAAAGCTCTGAAAAAAATGAAGGGCATGCAGCTTCCTGATGACGAGATGAAAAAGATCGAGGCGATCATCGATTCGATGACTCGCAAGGAACGGCAAAACCATAAGATCATCAACGGTTCCAGACGTTTGCGTATAGCAAATGGTAGCGGTACCCGCGTGCAGGATGTTAATCAACTGCTTAAGCGTTTCACCGAAGCCCAGAAGATGATGAAGAAGATGCAGAAGATGGGTCCCAAGGGCCTGCGCGGTATGATGGGTCCTGGTGGCATGCCCATGTAAAGCTTTCCCTGGCCTGATGCCGGGTTGCATGATAGCCAGACAGAGATATAACTAGGGGATACCCCCGATAATAAAGATGAGCGACAAGCTCAGGAGGAAAGAAGTCGATGGCAGTAAAAATCAGATTGGCCCGTGGCGGCGCCAAGAAGAAACCTTTTTATCAGATTGTTGTAGCAGACGAGCGGTTCCCCCGCGACGGTCGCTTTATCGAAAAGTTGGGCCAATACGATCCGAAGCAGGATCCCCCAATGGTTAAAATCATTGAAGACAAAACCCTTGAGTGGTTGAACAAAGGTGCTCAGCCTACTGATACGGTTCGTCAATTGCTGCGTAAGCAGGGAATCTGGGCCAAGTACAAGCAGGCTTAAGTTCCTGAGCTTTTGCGGCACCCGCAACAGGGTTTCCCTGTTGCTTAAAGGATGGTCGCCATGAAAGAGCTCATCGAATTCATCGCCAAAGCTCTGGTGGATAACCCTGAAGCGATCTCCATCAGTGAAGATGAAGACGCCGATGGAACAATTCTCGTGAAGTTGGCTGCGGCTCAGGAAGATATGGGGCGCATCATTGGCAAACAGGGGCGCACCGCTAAAGCGATGCGGACCCTTCTCAATGCCAAGGCCACACGCGAGAACAAAAGGGCTGTCCTACAGATCCTAGAGTGATGGTTCGCCATCTCCTGGTGTTTTTTTGAGAGTGTGTTCTGGATGATGGATGTCAAGCCTGAGGATCTCCTCGAAGTGGGTGTCGTAATCGGCATTCATGGATTACGTGGGGATGTTAAGATCCGACCCTTGCCGACCGGGGGCCTGGCTTTGCCAGGTGCCCGTGAGGTTTATCTAAAGGACAGTAACGACCTTCTGGTTGCCTACAAAGCTGTCCGCTCTTCCCAACATAAACAAAATATCCTGCTACGTCTTGCCGGGATGGAAAATCTGGCCGCGGCAGAATCGCTGGTCGGTGCCTCGATCTGGATGGCCAAGGCTGAGCTGCCGGAACTGGATGATGAGCAATACTATTGGTCTGATCTAGAGGGGCTGGAAGTGGTTGATCAGCAGCAGGGTGTGCTCGGTCGCGTGGCCGGAATGTTTGCGACTGCGGCCCACGACATCCTCGAGGTTGATAGCCCTGCTGGTGAAATCCTGATTCCGGCGATTGAGCCTTTCCTGGTTCGGGTTGACCGGGACACCGAACAACTGCACGTCAATCTCCCCGAAGGGCTTGTCCCCGAGGCGGATCAATAAACTCCCCATGAAATTTGATATCCTGACGATCTTTCCCGATATGCTCGAAGGTCCGTTAACCGCGAGCATCCTTGGCAAGGCTACTGATAAAGGCCTGATCGAGGTCAATCTGCACAACTTGCGTGATTGGGCGGAAGGCAAACACCAGGTGACCGACGACACCCCTTATGGAGGTGGTGACGGCATGGTCATGAAGGTTGAGCCGGTTGCTGCGGCGCTCTCTGAGCTCAGGCAGAAAAGGCCAAAGTCGCGCGTTCTGCTCATGTCGCCTCAGGGGAAAACCTTTCAGCAAGCTGACGCGGAGCGGTTCAGCCAGGAAGCCGGTCTGGTTTTTGTCTGCGGTCGCTACGAAGGGTTTGATGAACGTATAAGGTCACTGGTTGACGAAGAAGTCTCTCTGGGTGATTTCGTTCTGACCGGTGGCGAGCTGGCTGCTGCGACCATTCTTGATGCCACAGCGCGGCTGCTGCCCGGTGTCCTTGGTGCTGCCGGGAGTGCCCTGGGAGACAGCTTTAGTGACGGACTTCTTGAGTATCCCCAATACACGCGGCCGGCTGAGTTCAAGGGTGTGCGTGTTCCGGAGATTCTGACTTCAGGTAATCATCAGTTGATTGCCAACTGGCGTCGACGCGAGCAATTAAAACGCACCCTGGAGCGGCGCCCGGAACTCCTCAACGCTGCCCCTCTGAGCAAACAGGATCTCCTGTATCTTGATGAGCTACGCGCTGCATTGGAGCAGGAACAGTGATCTTTAAATCGATGGCCATCGCCCTGGTCCATCACCCTGTTCTCGATCGACGTGGGGATGTGGTCACCTCGGCTGTTACCAACCTCGATATCCATGATCTGGCCCGTCTGGCAACAACCTACAACCTTTCACGTTATTACCTGGTCACCCCGGCGGCGGAACAACAACTGCTCGCCTCACGCATTATCGGCCACTGGCAGAAAGGTGCCGGCGCCAGCTACAACCCGGATCGCCGTCAGGCTCTCGACTGCCTGCAGGTGGTGAACAGCTTTAATGACGCTCTCGCAGACTGGCGTTCGCTGGTCGGCTCGGATGGGCTTGCGATCTTGACCGGTGCCAGTCACCAAAAGGGCATTGATTACCCTCAGGCTCAAAACCTTGCAGCAGAGAGGCCGTTGATGCTGGTCTTTGGTACCGGGCACGGCCTGGCTCCGGATCTCTATGCGCAGGATCTCCCTTGCCTCGCACCGGTGCGGGCTGGACAATACAATCATCTCTCGGTACGTACCGCTGCTGCCATCATGCTTGATCGCCTGATCGGAGAGCAGGGGGCAGTGCTGCCTCTTTCCTAGAATTCTTCGACGCTTCCTCAAACGTGCATTTTTGGCTCCATTAGATACACTGATACTGTTGATCAAAGGAGGTTGCCATGATTCGATTTGTCTTTCTGTTTGCCCTTGTCGTGAGCTTGTTGCTTTTACCCGCCACCGCGGCCGAGATAGTGATCTTTGAAGACCTGCTTGTTGAGATACCTCTCAGCGAAGGCTGGGCTTTGCATTTGGAGCCGCCCGATGCTCTGGTTAAAGAGATGGCCGCTCACGTTGCCCATGAACCTGCAGCGGCCAAGGCTTCTGCCGCACAGATCGAGAAGGTGACCCGCAAGCGCATGGCAGCCAATGAAGCGTTCGTCTATCATGCTGCAAGTGGGGCCCACCTTGAGATAGATTTCAGCCCCCTCGAGCAGGGTGCCTCGGCTCCGAGCACGAAGACCCTGCGCGCCTCGGCGGAGTATGCCGCGCAGAGTCTGGAAGGTGAAGAGGATGTCAGCAATGTCGTCTGGGATGTCGCCCCGGTTAAGATTCAGGGTGCGAGAGAAGCCTTCCAGCTTGTGGCAGATTACCAGCAGCATGATCTCCCTGTGAAGTTCGTCGGCACGATTGGTTCTGTGGAGGGTTATTGGTTCTTCTTTTATTTTACTGACCCCAGTCAGAAAACTGAAGTCTTCGAAGAGATGCAGGACATGTTGGGGAAACTGGTTGTTCGCCATTCTGCTCATTGAGGAATTCTGCCGTTCTAAAGGTCGTCACTGTGGGGCGTTTCTCATGATGTGTTGAATAGATTTGAAAAGATGACAATTGTTACTGGAAATAATGACTTTTTGACTTGACTCACTCACGTCTCTTACGGTAAACATCCTGTTCGCTATACATCAGGAGGCTAAAAACGATGAACATTATTAATTACATCGGCATGGAAAATATGAGAAAAGATGTCCCTCAGTTCAAGGCGGGGGATACACTGCGTGTGCATGTAAAGATCACAGAAGGTGACAAACAGCGCATCCAGGTTTTTCAAGGTGTCTGCATCAAGCGTCACAACAATGGTGTTGGTTCCTCCTTCACCGTACGTAAAGTGTCCAACGGCATGGGTGTTGAGAGAGTCTTCCCTCTGCACGGACCTTGCGTTGACCAGGTTGAAGTGATGATGGTTGGCCGGGTACGTCGTGCCAAGCTCTACTACCTGCGCAATCTGCAGGGTAAAGCTGCGCGTATCAAGGAAATCCGTCAGCGCTAAGCTGCAACACAAAGAGATTTATGCGCCCCGGTTTTTAATGCCGGGGCTTTCTTTTTGTCTGCTGTCGATAGGGCTGTTGGCCGACATCAGAACTGTTTTTTCCTGCACCCTTGAATTACCCGTGCAAATCCGTTAATACTGTTGACCTCATTTACAAGGCAGCGGTCAATGGAGCTATTCCCAGAGCTAGAACAATCCACTCTTTTCTTTGAAACCATGGCTCGACGCCAGGGCTATCATGCCGTTGCCGGAATCGACGAGGCCGGTCGTGGTCCATTGGCAGGGCCGGTGGTTGCCGCGGCAGTGATCCTCCCTGAACATTTCGAGCTTCCCGGCCTGAATGATTCCAAGCAGATCTCCGAAAAAAAGCGCAACGAACTCTACCCTTTGATCCATGAACAGGCGATCTCAGTCGGTATCGGTGTCAGTCGTGCTGACGAAGTCGACCAGATCAATATCCTGCAGGCGACATTGAAGGGGATGAACCGTGCTGTCGCGCGCCTCTCTGTTCCTCCAGATTTTCTCCTGGTGGATGGGATTACTCGTGTTCCGACTCTGATTGAACAGAAGACCCTGATAAAGGGGGACTCTCGTTCCCTCTCTATTGCCGCGGCCTCCGTTGTCGCCAAGGTCGTCCGCGACCGGATCATGGTTGCCTACGATCGACTCTTTCCCGAGTACGGTTTTGCCGGGCATAAGGGCTATGGTAGTCTGAAACACCGTGAAGCGGTCGCCAGGTATGGTCCCTGCGTCTGCCATCGGCGTTCATTCGCCGGTGTTAAAGAGCACTGCGAGGAGCCATGACCCAGGAACGTTTAACCTTGGGACGGCAGGGCGAGGAGGCCGCTGCCCGATACCTGCAAAGCCAGGGCATGAAGATTGTTGAACGCAATCTGCGTACCCCGGTCGGTGAAATTGACCTGGTGGTTAAAAATAAACGCATCCTGGCCTTTGTCGAAGTGAAAACCCGGCGTGGCTCAGCCTTTGGCTCACCCGGTGAGGCGGTGGGGCCACGTAAACAGCAGCAGATTGTGCAGACCGCCAAATGGTATTTAAACGACAAGCCGCACAAGGGCTTGCAGCCTCGCTTCGATGTGATTGCCATCATCGTGTCCGGCGAGTCTTTTCAGATTGAACATATCCCCGACGCTTTTGAAGTCTGAACGCATTCCTCCCCCCTTTTCAGTCTGCCTCGTTCCGATTGCTTTTTCCCGTTCTCCCACATACAATATAAACCTAGTTGTTTCGCTGATATAACCAGAGGCTGAGGAGGTTCAAGGTGACAATGTTACTGCGTGAGTTAGGGATGATTCGAGTTGCAGCGGTTTCTCCGGCGTTGAAGGTTGCCGATGTTGCCTTTAACCTGGCAGCTATCGAAGCAGCCACCCTGCAGGCTGCTGATCAGGGGGTACAACTGATTGTCTTTCCCGAACTCGCCCTGACCGGTTATTCCTGTGGGGATCTTTTCTATCAGCAGAGTCTTCTGGAAAATGTTCGTGAGGGCCTCAAAACTCTAACGGCGCTGAGTGAACAGACCGGCATGATTCTGATTGCCGGTGCGCCGGTCCGTCAATCCGGACGCCTCTTTAACGCCGCCGTGGTCATGAGTCACGGCCGTATCTGCGGTGTGGTGCCAAAAACCTACCTGCCCAACACCCAAGAATTTTATGAAGAACGCTGGTTCTCCAGTGCCTTCGACCTGGTCGATGACCAACTGGCCTGGCTGGACGAAGCTCCTCCCTTCGGAACCGATCTCCTCTTTGATGTCGACGGTATGCCAGACTGTCTCTTCGGAATCGAGATCTGTGAGGATGCCTGGGTGGCCAATCCGCCGAGTGGCGCTATGGCCGCAGCCGGTGCAACGCTGCTGATCAATCTTTCCGCAAGCCCGGAAATCCTCGGCAAGTGTTCTTATCGGCGCGCCCTGGTTGAGGCTCAATCGGCACGTTGTCTGAGCGCTTATCTCTACGCTTCGGCGGGGCCGGGTGAATCCAGCACCGACCTGGTCTTTTCCGGACATTCCCTGGTCGCTGAGTATGGCCAGATTCTCGCTGAAACCGAACGTTTTCAATTTACTTCGCAGATGGCTGTTGCTGACATTGATGTTCAGCGCCTGGTGCATGAGCGCCTGCGCAATAACAGCTATGCCGCAAGTATGACAGATCAGGATTTTCTGCTGGTGCCGGTCGAAGTGACCGAACGTCAAGCCGATGATCTTCTGCGGCCGATTGCCCGGACGCCTTTTGTGCCGGTTGACCTTGCTGAACGACAGGAACGCTGCGAGGAGATCTTTGCCATCCAGACGACGGGCCTGATGAAGCGCCTCATGCACACCGGCAGCCAGAAGGTTGTCCTCGGCATCTCCGGTGGCCTGGACTCCACCTTGGCTCTTCTGGTTACGGTCAAGGCCTTTGATCGTTTGAAATGGTCGCGCAACGATATTCTCGCGGTCACTATGCCCGGTTTTGGTACCACTGCCAGAACCAAAGGTAATGCCGAAGCTCTTGCTGCAGAGCTTGGTGTCGATTTGCGTATGATAAGTATCGATGCTGCCGTTCATCAACATTTTGCCGATATCGGCCAGGACCCGGACAATCACGACATCACTTATGAGAATTCGCAGGCCCGTGAGCGCACCCAGATTCTCATGGATCTGGCCAATCAGGTCGGTGGCCTCGTCGTCGGTACGGGGGATTTATCGGAACTGGCCCTTGGCTGGGCTACTTATAACGGCGACCACATGTCGATGTACGGCGTCAACGCCTCGGTACCGAAAACCCTCGTGCGTTACCTGATTGAATGGTGTGCCGAAACGGAATTCAGCGGCAAAACGGCAGAGGTGCTTCACGACGTCTGTGCGACGCCCGTGTCTCCGGAACTCTTGCCACCCGATGAAGATGGCGCTATCAGCCAGAAAACCGAGGATCATGTCGGTCCATACGAACTGCACGATTTCTTCCTTTTTCAGGTGGTTCGCAACCAGTTTGCGCCACGCAAGATTCTCGATCTCGCTTGTCGTGCCTTTGCTGAAGACTACTCTGAGGCAGAGATTCTCAAATGGCTGCAGCTCTTCTATCGCCGCTTCTTTGCCCAGCAGTTCAAGCGCTCTTGCCTGCCCGACGGCCCGAAGGTCGGCAGCGTCTCATTGTCACCGCGTGGTGATTGGCGTATGCCGAGTGATGCCAGCGCTAACCTCTGGCTTGCGGAGTTGGATCAGGTCGCTGCAGTTTCTGTAGTAAAGGATTCCTGAGCGCATGATAGAAGAGCAGGGCGGGCCTCCAGCAGGAATTCTTTATGTTGTTGCCACACCGATCGGCAACCTTGAGGACATGACCTATCGGGCCGTGAGGACTCTTGGCGAGGTCGACTTGGTCGCGGCTGAAGATACCAGACATAGTCGTAAGCTGTTTGCCCATTTCGGTATCAAGAAACCGTTGGTTTCATATCACGATCACAACGAGCGGCAGCGGCAGGTCATGTTGGTTGAGAAATTACAGAACGGGGAGAATATTGCTCTGATCAGCGATGCTGGCACGCCTTGTATTGCAGACCCCGGCTACCGCTTGATCGCTTCCTGTTACGATGCAGGAATACGGGTCGTACCGATTCCAGGTCCCTCGGCAACAATTACGGCCTTGAGCGCCGCCGGGGTGGCCACTGATCGTTTCGCTTTTGAGGGTTATCTGCCGCAAAAGACCAAGGCCCGGAAAGATCTGTTCCGTCAGCTGAATGGTGAACAACGGACTCTAGTGTTTTATGAAGCACCGCATCGTTTGTCAGCCACCCTCTCTGATATGGTTGAAATCTTTGGTTTAGAACGTCAAATCGTGGTTGCTCGGGAGTTGACCAAGCTGCATGAAGAGTTTTTCCGGGGTGATGTTTCTGCCGCGGTGGCTCGATTTGAACGTGAGCCAGCTCGTGGTGAATTGGTCCTGATCCTTCCACCGAGCACGCAAGGGCCGCAGATGAACGTGCGTGATGCTCTACGGCAATTGCTCAATGAGGGTGATTTGTCGCGGCGTGATGCCGTCAAACTGATTGCTAAGCAATATGGCCTGCCGAGCAGCGATGTGTATCGCGAGAGTCTCAGTCTGGCCGAGGAAGAGGATATCTAATGGCTGAGCAGAAAAGAATCCTGCTGGTTGATGATCACCAGACTGTTTTTCGTCTGCTGGAGGCGATTGTTCGCATCAAGGGCTACGAGCTTATATACGCGGAGAGTGGCCAGCAGGGGATCGTTATGGCGCGTCAGGAACTTCCTGATCTGATCCTGCTTGATGTCATGATGCCCGATATTGACGGTTTCAAGGTCTGCCAGTATCTCAAGGAGAACCCGGAGACAAAAGATATCCCGGTCATGTTTCTAACTGCAAGGGGTGCTGAGGATGATTTGGCAACAGGACGTAAGGTCGGTGCTGATGGTTTTATGACCAAACCGTTTCAAACGGCAGAGGTGCTTAAACAGATAGAAAAACTGCTGGATGGGGCGCGCAGTTAGTCTGGCAGACTGTGTAAAGGCACAGTCAGGTTTTGTGAGGTCGCGATTGAAACTTTACGAGACCCCACGTTTATTTCTCTTGAACTCTGCTGTATCTTACGAACCATCAAAGGGTGGCCGTGGCAGCGACCTGGAGATAAGCTGAAGATTTTCTGTGGCAGGTAAATCCGAGGCAACCTTCTTCAAAACCTCCTGAAAAAGAATATTTCGCCCCACAGCTCACTACCTCCAGAGCTGTGGGGCTCTTTTTTTGCCAACTATGAACTTGACTTAATCCACTATTTGTAGTAAATTTCCCACATCAAAATATATGACACTCTGTTGCAACCCTTCCAAACTGGTTGTACAGAGATTTAGCCCCGGCCTTCCCCTCCAGGAACCGGGGCATTTTTTTGGGTTCTATAAATCCAAAAAAAATATTTTACGCAGAGGGAAAACTCTTAGAATCTTGAAAAAGGTTCAATCCTGACAATTAAATCTCTGGGAAATGTTTACCTTCTCCCTTGATTCGAACCTCGTGCAGCCACTCATCAAGGGTGTCTGATATGTTCTCAGCTTCGAGCCTCAAATCCGTTAAGTTCTCCATCAAAGTCTTTCCAGTTCACAACGACATCAGTAACTCGAGCCGCAGGAGGACCTTGCCTGCACCATTCAACAGCCTGGTCGACAGTAGATTTCTCCCCTTCAAAGACCGCTTCAACGGAACCGTCAGGACAATTCCTCACCCATCCGGTTAAACTTAAGCGAACGGCGGTTTGCTTGGTTGATTGACGATAAAAGACGCCTTGTACGCGCCCACGAATTTTGAGTTCTGCCCGAACTTTACTCATAGTACGACCCCCACCAGCTGGGCGAAAGTCGTTTCATCAAGGATCTCAATCCCAAGCTTCTCGGCTTTGGCCAGCTTGCTACCGGCATTCTCCCCGGCCAGCACGTAATCGGTCTTTTTACTGACCGAGCCGGCTGCTCGCCCCCCGGCCTTTTCGACCAGTTCTTCGGCTTCTTTGCGCGACCACTTCGACAGGGTGCCGGTGATAACGAAGGTTTTCCCGGTCAAGGGGCCGTCCGGCTGGATCACGACTTCTGCTTGCGGTTTGACCCCGGCATGTTGCAGCTTCTCAAGCAGGAGCATTTTCTCCGGTTTGTTGAAATAATCGACGATCGATTCGGCGACCTTGGCACCGATCTCGTGAATGGCGGTCAATTGCTCAGCGCTGCACTTTGCCAGCTCGTCCAATGCAGCAAAACGCTTGGCCAGAACCTTGGCGGTGTTTCTGCCAACGTGACGAATACCGAGGCCGAAAAGGAGCCTTGAGAAAGGCCGAGTTTTGCTGGCCTCAATGGAACGTAACAGCTTTTCCGCCAGAGTGTCGCCCATGCGCTCCATGGCGAACATAGCTTCTTTGTCGATCAGGTACAGGTCGGCGAAGTCCTTGATCTTGCCGGCAGTAAGTAGCTGTGACAGCTGCTTTTCACCAAGGCTCTCTATGTCCATGGCATCGCGAGACACGAAGTGCTTAAAGCTCTCAATGACCTGGGCGGGGCAACGAGGATTGGTGCAGCGTGGTACAACTTCTTCCGGGTTCTTTTGAACCGGTGCCTTGCATTCAGGACATTCTGACGGCAGGGGAATCTGATGCTCTTTGCCGGTGCGTTTTTCTGCGAGGACTTTAACAACATCAGGGATAACATCCCCGGCACGCTCGACAATGACATGATCGCCCACGCGAATGTCGAGGCGCTCGATTTCGTCCCAGTTGTGCAGGCTGGCCCGGGAGACCGTAACGCCGCTGACGATGACTGGCTTCAGGTGGGCCACAGGGGTGATGGCGCCGGTGCGGCCGACCTGAAGGGATATGTCTTCGACAGTTGTCTGTTCCTGGCGCGGCGGAAATTTCAGGGCAATAGCCCATCTTGGCGAACGACTGACCATGCCGAGCTCTTCCTGCAGGGCTGTGTCGTTAACCTTTACGACCACACCGTCAATCTCGAAGGGCAGGCTGTCGCGTTGTTCCTGAAGCTTTCTGAAAGTTTCGACCACCACCTCGGCGCCCAGGGCTGGAGTTGTGTGCTCCAGATTTACGCGCAGACCGAGTTTCTCAAGCAGTTGCAGGGTCTCAATCTGGGTAGCAGTCACGATGCCCTGCATGCGGCCGACCCCGTAACAGAAGATTCGCAGCGGCCGTTGCGCGGTAACTCTAGCATCGAGTTGACGAAGGCTGCCGGCTGCAGCGTTGCGTGGGTTGGCAAAGGTCTTGTCCCCGGCTTCTTCCTGTGCCCTGTTCAGGGCCTGGAAGTCTGCCAGGTCGATATAAATCTCGCCACGGACATCAAGTATGTCAGGGTAGGGGGCTTTCAGATTGTGTGGAATATCTACAATCGTCCTGGCGTTTTCGGTAATATCCTCACCCACAAAGCCATCGCCGCGAGTGCTGGCTTTTATCAGCTGGCCCTTCTCGTAAGTCAGCTCAATAGCCACACCGTCAAGCTTCATCTCGCAGGCGTATTCAAGCTCTTCGGAGCGGGCCAGAAAGGTCTTGCGCAAGCTGGTGTCAAAGTCGAGAAACTCTTCGGCATTCTTGGCATTTTTAAGAGAGAGCATCGGTACGATATGTGGCGAAGGGGCAAACTTTGCTGTGAGTGGTGCACCAACTTTCTGACTCGGCGAATCTGATGTGATCAGGTCAGGAAACTGCGATTCAAGCTCTTGCAATTCGCGGAAAAGAGCGTCATATTCAGCGTCGCTGATCTCTGGCTGGTCCTGGTTGTAATAGAGCTGATTGTGACGTTTGATCTCTAGGCAGAGGTCGGTGTGGCGTTGTTGAGTGAAAAGGTCAATCATCGGTGTTGCTCCAACAGAAATAATGAGGGTTTTTACAGACTAAAATCTCTGCTTAAGGAGTTAATATAGCAGATTTTTTCTTTCTGCGGGAGAAGGGTTTTTGATGTTTTAAGTCTTTTCGCTTTGCATTCAATGACCAAGGGTTTATGCCAATAAAAGTTTAGCCGATTGTGTTTCTCCCACGAGTCAGTTAATATCCTTTTTAGACGTATCCTAACGAAACAACAGGTGATTTAAGCCGATGACCACAGATCAATGGTTGCATGTTCTGGGACTCTTTGTCCTCTTTATATTTTCGGCCTTTTTCTCCAGTTCCGAAACAGCGCTGATGTCGATGGACCGCTTGCGGGTCAAGTACCTGGCGGATAAGGAGCGTCCGGGCGCAAAGCGCCTGGAAAGGCTACTTTCCAAGCCGGATGATTTGCTGAGTGCTATCCTGGTCGGCAACAACCTGGTCAACATCATGATCTCGGTTTTCGCAACCGCTCTTTTTCTCGATCTATTCGGACAGGGCGGTGAATTAATGACCATCCTGATTCTAACCCCTCTACTGCTGATTTTCTCGGAAGTCTGTCCCAAGACTTACGCCGCAACTTACCCGGAAAAGCTCTCTTTCCGCGTGTTGCACCCGATTCGTTTCTTCATGTGGATGCTACGTCCGGTGACTGCTGTGGTCAGTGGTGTCGCGCGCATTTTGACTCACTTCCTCAGGGGAGACATCCAGGCACCTTTGATCTCCGAAGATGAAATCCGGTCAATTATCGGGTTCGGTGAAGATGAAGGGGTTGTCGCTGAAGACCAGCGACGCATGCTGCATGGCATTTTTGACCTTTCGCAAAGTCGTGTCCGTGATGTCATGGTGCCGCGCACAGAGGTCATCGGCATTTCTGTCGATGCTGCTTTTCAGGACGTTGTGCAGTTGACCGCTCAGGCTCGACATTCCCGGTTCCCGGTCTATGATGGTAATCTGGATAATGTGGTCGGAGTTATTCATTCGAAAGATGTTTTGAGTTATCTCGACAAACCGGATCAGTTCTCTCTGCGAGATTTGGCGCGTCCGCCGTTTTTCGTTCCTGAGGCCAAGCCGATTGAGGCGCTGATGCAGGCCTTTCGTCGTAAGCATCTGCATCTTGCCATGGTTGTCGATGAATATGGCGGGGTCGAGGGGATTTGTACCCTCGAAGACATCGTTGAAGAGATTGTCGGCGAGATTCACGATGAGTACGATGAGGAGGACATCCTCGTAAAGACACTTGGTGAAAACCGCTACCTTGTTGACGGTAGCGCTGCAATTCGTTATATCAACAAACGCTTCGACTTGAGTCTCTCCGAAGAGCATGTCAATACACTTGCCGGTTTTCTGCTGAATACTTTGGGCAGTATCCCAGAGATTGGTGCTGTCTGTGAAGTGGCCGGGGTCCGTTTTACCGTGCGCGAGGTTGAAGATCGACGTGTTGAACAAATCGAAATGCTTGTTCCGGGGACAAAAACTGCGCAATAGGTATTGGCGTCTTCCTGCTTCCTTCCTAGAAATTTTCCCATCATTCATTTCATCGAAAGATCATCTCCCTGATCGCGTAGTGGTAATGGGTGTTATCATCTCGGTGCTGCTGTTCTGTATGTAAACGCCCTACTCTCCTTAAGGTTCTTCTTTAGGTTTTTGCTATATCTCTTTGTAAGCATTGTGTTTACTTGTTGTGTTTAATTACGAGTTTTTCTTTCCCTTGCGAAAAACACATTTTTTGCTTCGACCAAACACTCTTAAAAACGAGCTAACCCCTTATATAAAAAGAAATTTCCCCTTGACTATCCCCTTGTTAGCGGTTAGAAATGTGTATGTGGGTGTTTTTGGGTGTAAATTGATGTTATTCAGGGTGGGCTGGTTTGGAATATCGCAAAGAATATGAAATGAAGATCGACCCTAAGGGGAGGGCCTCTGTTCCCAAGAGCGTCCGCGAGTCTTTATCCGAAGAATTCGGTGCGAGCGAACTCATTGTGGTTCGTATGACAACAAATAAATATTCGGGCCTTTGGGTGTTCCCGCCTGAGACACATCAGAAGTTTCAAGAGAAACTCGCCTTGACATCCGCAAACAGTAAGTCTGCATTCAAGCGTATCTACGAATACCACGAAAAAATCAATTTTGACTCTCTTGGACGATTGTCCCTCCCTCGCCGCTTCCGTTCCTGGGCATCACTCGACGGTGACGGCCCTAGTGGCAAGGACATCGTTGTCATTCACAAAAAAGACCGTTTGGAAATTTGGGACCTGGAGACTTACGACAAAGTTCTTGCTGCAGACAGCGCAGCATTGTCAGTCGACCAGAGTTTTGTCGATAGCCTGGACGAACTGTAAGGGTTTTTGCTTTTGAGCGAACGTGACTTCAGACATGTGTCGGTGATGGCATCGGAGGTGCTGCAATACCTCGATCCACATAGCGGCGGTGTTTACCTGGATGGCACTCTCGGTGGTGCAGGCCATGCCCGGTTGATTCTTGAAGCGAGTGCTCCCGATGGCCTGTTGATTGGCCTGGACCGAGATGCGGAAGCTCTTGCTGCAGCGCAAAGCAACTTGGCTTCTTTTGGCGAACGCGTTGTATTACGACAGGGGAATTTCTCAGACATGTGTACGCATCTCGACCAGTTGGAGATTGCTGCTGTTGATGGAATCCTGCTGGACCTGGGCGTTTCTTCCCACCAGATCGACAGCCCGGAGCGCGGATTCTCTTTCCGTGAGGACGGGCCGCTTGATATGCGTATGAACCCGAAAGAGGGTGTCTCTGCAGCAACAGTGGTTGCAGAAGCTGAGGTAGATGAATTGAAGCAGATCTTTCGTGACTATGGTGAGGAGCGCTGGGCCGGGAAAATCGCCCGGGCCATTGTCACTGATCGTGAGAAGGTTCCTTTCGTAACAACCTTGCAGTTGGCGGACATGATCAGTCGGGTCGTGCCGGCAGGCAGGGGGCCGCAGCGGATTCATCCGGCGACCCGGGTTTTTCAGGCGTTGCGTATCCATGTGAATGGCGAGCTTGATAGCTTACGTATCGCTCTGGATACAGCCTGGTTGCGTTTGAAGACCGGCGGTCGCTTGGTCGTAATCAGTTTCCATTCTTTGGAAGATCGCATGGTCAAACAAGCCTTTCGCGCTCTGGCTACCGGGTGTATCTGCCCGCCGCGTCTCGCTGTTTGTGCTTGTGGAGAACAACCCTCGGTTCGCGTGCTAACCCGTAAAGCCGTGCGTGCCACAGAGTCAGAAACAGAAAACAACCCGCGAGCGCGCAGTGCAGTCTTGCGGGCCATGGAAAAACTCCCGGCGAAAGGGGAATGATATGCCTGATGCAATAGCTAGAGCCTTACCGAAGATTAATGGATTTGCTCTGCGTCGACCGAGCCTGGCTCCGGTGCTCGCCTTTATTTCTCTTTTACTGATGGTCTCGTTGTTCTTCGTTTGGTCCCGTGTGCAGGTGACCAGCCTGGAATATGAGATGTCGCAACTGGAGAGCAAGTTACGCGGCCTGCACCAGGAAGCGAGCAACCTCTCCCTGGAAGCCGCAAGCCTGAGAGATCCCCAACGGATTGAGAGGGTGGCACGAAAAGAACTGAACTTGCGCCTGCCTTCTTCCGAGCAGGTGATAACGGTGGATTGATGAAAGAACTGGAGAAAGGCGTACGTATTCGTATCCGGCTGATCGGGGTGATCTTCACCCTCGGTTTTGCCCTGGTGACGATGCGTGCCTTTGATCTCCAGGTCCTTCAGGAAGAACAGTGGCATGAGCGTGCCGACCGCCAGCATCAGAAAACGATTCCCCTGACGCCGCAACGCGGGACGATCTTTGACAGTCAAGGTGAAGAGTTGGCCGTCAGCGTTGACGTCGACTCTATCTATGTCGAGCCGCGCAAGCTGGAAGACCGTGCTGTCGCAACAAAACAGCTTGCAAAAGCTCTTGGGCTTCCCAAGTCGACGGTTAAGGCCAAGCTAAAGGGTAAGCGTAGTTTTGTCTGGTTGAAGCGTCAGGTGACTCCCAACCAGAGTGAAAAAATCAAGTCATTAAATCTCAAGGGCGTGGGCATGATCAAGGAACCTCGCCGTTTCTACCCCAACTCGAATATCGCTGCTCATCTTCTCGGTTTTACCGGGCTCGACCCGAAAGGACTGGAGGGGCTGGAGCTGAAGTATGACAAGCAAATACTTGGTCGGGGCGGTTACCTGGTGATGGAGCGCGACGCTCTGGGGCGCGGACTGGGTTCAGGCCTGCCGCAAGTGCAAGGCGCCAAAAGAGGTAACGATCTCTACCTGACGGTTGATAAGAACCTGCAGTATATCGCTGAGCGGGAGCTGGCCGACGGTCTGCATAAGACAAGTGCCAAGGCTGGAACCGTTGTGATGATGGAGCCGGCAACGGGCAAGATCCTGGCGATGGCCAGTTACCCGGAGTATAACCCCAACTCATTCTTCCGCCACAAGCCTTCCCAGTGGCGAAATCGTTCCGTTTGTGACAGCTACGAGCCTGGTTCGACCTTTAAAGTGTTTCTCATGGCAGCCGCTCTCAACGAGGCCGTTGTTAGCACAAGTCAGAAGATAGATTGTGAAAATGGCAAGTACCGTGTCGGCGGTAGAAATATCCATGACCACAAGAAGTTTCAGAAGCTGACGCCTGCCGAGATCATCAAGTACAGCTCGAATATCGGTTCAGCGAAAATTGGCAAAATGCTCGAGCGTGAGGCTTTCTATAGTTATCTCAGGGATTTTGGCTTTGGTCAGCAGACGGGGATTGACCTTCCGGGCGAGGCTGTTGGGCTGTTGCGGGCCCCAAACAGGTGGTTCGAAGCTGATCTGGCAAATATTTCCTTTGGTCAGGGCGTCAGCGTTACACCGATCCAGTTGGCAACAGCTGTTTCCTCGATCGCCAACGGCGGCTACCTGATGGAACCCTACGTTGTGGACCGTGTTGTCGACAGCCAGGGGCAGATAAGTCAGCAGAATCGGCCTCGCGTTGTGCGTAAGGTCATCTCTCGTGATGTCGCACAGACGGTCACGCGGATGATGGAGATGACTACGGAGGACGGTGGCACAGCAACCCATGCCAGGGTTCCGGGTTTCCGGGTTGCAGGGAAGACCGGTACCGCACAAAAGGTTGACGCCGTGACCGGCACCTACTCAGTTGATAAAAGGGTGGCTTCCTTTATCGGCTTCCTGCCCGCGGAGGACCCAAAGCTGGTGATGCTGGTCTCCATTGACGAACCTTATAAGGTTGTTTATGGCGGTCTGACGGCAGCTCCCGTTTTCTCCCGGATTGCAGCCCAGGCCATGCAATACCTCAAGGTTCAGCCAAGTGAAACCATAACGGCCGAAGATACCTTACCGTCATTGGATCAGATCTTTGTTGAGGCAATGGCTCCAGGGCGGAAGTTGGAGCAAACCGTTGTCAGCTCGGATTTCTCCGGTGGCCCACAGATGCCAAACTTTGACGGTTTGAGTTACCGCCAGGTCCTCGAGGTTATGGAAGAAAAACAGCTTAACGTCAGCTTCCGGGGGCGTGGCCGAGTTGTTGAACAATCGCCAGGTCCCGGCGTGGCGATACCCTACGGAGCCCCGGTGTGGGTGCGCTTGTCGCCACCCACTTAGACGCTTGCTTACGACGGATATTATGAAACTCGCGCAGATCCTGAAAAACTGTTCTTACCAGAAGGTGCATGGAGACATGGACCTTGAGGTGACAGGTATGCACTACGATTCGAGACAGATCGGTGCTGGAGATGCCTTCTTTGCCCTGCGCGGGGTTGTGAGCGACGGCCACGATTTTATCACCAGTGCGATTGCCGGTGGTGCCGGGGTTGTCTTCTGTGAAGAACTTTTTGAAACCACTGAACGTGTCACGACGGTGCTGGTTGATAATGCCCGGCAAGCGATGGCTTTGGCTGCCGCCGAATTCTATGGCAACCCGACGGCAGATATGAAGGTCGTCGGTATCACCGGAACCAACGGTAAAACAACCATCACTTATCTGCTGGAAGAGATTCTCGCCCAGGCGGATTTGTCTCCTGCCGTAGTCGGTACCATCAATTACCGTTACGGAACAGATTTGCGAAATGCCCCACATACAACACCGGAAGCTCTTGATCTTATGAAGCAGGTCCGTGATTTCCGCAATAACGGCGCCCGTTCGCTGGTGATGGAAACCTCCTCGCACGCTCTGGAACAGTGTCGTGCTGATGGAGTGCGCTTTGATGTTGGGGTCTTCACTAACCTGACACCGGAACATCTTGATTATCACATCGACATGGAGAGCTACTTCAAGAGCAAATACCATCTCTTCAAGGAGTTGCTTCCCCGTGACAATGGTCGGGCTGTTATCAATATAGACGACAGCTATGGTCAACGGCTGGCAGCCATGCTTGCCGACGCTCTGACCTGCGGACGAGACAGCAAAGCTGATATTTACCCGGAAAGTCTAGAGATCTCGCTACAGGGAGTCCGCGCCCGAGTGTCAACACCTGTGGGCGTTGTTGATGTCGCCAGTCCTTTGCTCGGTGATTTCAACGCTGAGAACCTGCTTTGTGCTATCGGTGCTGCAATCGCTCTTGGTCTGTCGCCGCAGGTGATTGCCTCCGGCCTGTCTGCAGCGACGGGTGTCCCTGGACGGCTGGAGCAGATAGAAAATGATCGAGGTGCTGTGATCCTGGTTGACTATGCCCATACCGGTGATGCATTGCGGCGTGTCATAGAAGCGATGCAGGCACTGGCCCCAAAACGAATTCTGACAATCTTTGGTTGTGGCGGTGGTCGTGATCGCACTAAGCGTCCGATCATGGCTGAGGTTGCAGCCCGTGGCTCAAATATTGCGATCGCGACTTCGGACAACCCCCGCAGTGAAGACCCTACGCAGATTCTCGACGACGTGCGGGATGGCCTGGTCAAGGTTCATGAACGTGAGTGGAGCACCGAAGAAGCGGCCAAAGGTGAGGGCAGGGGCTACGTTGTCATAGAGGACCGTCGTGCTGCCATTCAGTTCGCTGTAGATCTCCTGCAGCCCGGAGACCTGCTCCTGGTCGCCGGTAAGGGCCACGAAGATTACCAGATCCTCAAAAGCGGTCGTATTCACTTTGATGATCGCGAAGAGCTACGCAAGGCTCTGCAAGGGGGAGGTCACCAATGATCCGCATGGACGTGCGCACCATTGCTGAAATCACCGGAGGCCATTTGATGCAGAATGGTGCGTCGGTAGAGCTGCAGGGCTTTTCAACAGACAGCCGCAGTTTGCAGCCAGGTGAGCTTTTTATCCCACTCCGTGGCGATAACTTCGATGGCCATGATTACATGAATCAAGCCATTCAGAATGGAGCTGCCGCTTGTCTGAGTGAAGAGATGATCGGGGGCCTGCTGGTCCCGGTGATCAAGGTCAATAACACGCTCAAGGCCTTGGGCGATCTGGCTGCTGCCATGCGACGTCAATTTGCCGGTCCGGTTGTCGGCATTACCGGCACTTCGGGGAAGACAACTTGCAAGGAGATGCTCGCAGCTATTCTGGAAAGTACAGGCCCCGGGCTGAAGTCGGCCGGGAATTTCAATAACCTGATCGGCGTACCTCTGACCCTGTTTGATTTGCAGCCTGAGCATCGTTGGGCCGTTGTCGAGATGGGCATGAGTGAACGTGGTGAGATCTCCCGTTTGGCAGAAATAGCCCGGCCGAATATTGGCATGATTACCAATGTCGGCGCCGGCCACCTGGAAAACTTCGATGGCATCTCCGGCGTTGCACGGGCCAAAGGCGAACTCTTTATTGCTCTGCCGAGTGACGGCATCGCCCTGATCAACGCAGACGACCCGGAAGTTCGTCAGCTGCCAGTTGCCAACGGTGTGAGAAAGGTTCTGTTCGGCACTGCGAGTGGGGCTGACGTCAAGGCCGAAAATGTTACCGGCCATAACGGCTCAGTCAGCTTTGACCTGGTTATCGAGAAAGAGTTGAAGAAGGTTGTCATGCCTCTGCCCGGTCGTCATAACGTTGGTAACGCCCTGGCTGCTGCTGCCGCTGCTTATGTTATTGGGGTTGGCTTGGAGCCGATTGTCAGTGGACTGCAAGCCTTCAAACCCTGCCCGGGGCGCATGGAGCTCTTCGTTCTACCCGAAGATATCGTCGTCCTTGATGACAGCTATAACGCCAACCCTCTCTCGGTGCATGCCGCGCTGGATGCTCTGCATGACCTTAGCTCAGCGGGGCGCCGTATAGCAGTCTTGGCAGACATGCTCGAATTGGGCCCCACCGGCCCGGAGTTGCACTATCATATAGGCACTCTTGCTGCGGAGCGGGTTGACTTGCTTTTCACCTATGGCGTTCTTGCTGAAGAAATTGCCAGAGGGGCGGTTGAGGGTGGTTTACCTGTAGCGCAGGTGTTAACTGCTAAAAGTCATGATGAACTCGCCGCGAACCTGCTTGAAGTATTGCAAGAGGGCGATCGGGTTCTGGTCAAAGGGTCAAGGGGCATGCGTATGGAAAAAATAATCGGTGCTTTGCGAATCGCCAGACAGAAAACGGCATTAAACGGCAACGGAAAAGGATAAGACGTGCTCTATCATTTGCTTTATCCACTACATACTGAGTTCTCGGTCTTCTATGTCTTCCGGTTTATCACATTCCGGACGATCTATGCCGCGATCACGGCCCTGGTTATCAGTTTTCTCCTGGGTCCCTGGCTGATCGAGAAGCTCTCGGCGTTGCAGATGGGGCAAACCATCAGAAAGCTGGGCCCGGAATCGCACTTTAAGAAAGAAGGCACGCCGACCATGGGAGGCGCCCTGATTCTTTTTGCGATTGTGCTGCCAACACTGCTCTGGGCCGATTTAAGCAATCTCTACGTTTGGCTGACGCTGTTGGTCACGGTCGGTTATGGCATCATCGGTTTCGTTGATGACTTGTTGAAAGTAAAGCTGAAGAACAGTGACGGGCTCTCACCGCGCAAGAAAATGTTCTGGCAGATGTTGATCGCCTTTGGCGTTGGTATGGTCCTGATGACCTACCCGGGATTCCAGACCACCCTGGCATTTCCCTTCTTCAAAGGCTTCAATCCTGATCTCGGTTGGTTTTACGTACCCTTTGCCATGCTGGTGATTATTGGTGCCAGCAATGCTGTCAACCTGACTGATGGTCTCGATGGTCTGGCCATAGGGCCGGTTATTATCGCAGCGGGAACCTACCTGCTTTTCGCTTATGTCGCAGGCCATGCGACTTTGTCGAATTATTTGCAGATAACTGGTGTAACGGGGGCGGGAGAGCTTTCTGTGCTCTGTGGATCCATGATCGGTGCCGGGTTGGGCTTCCTCTGGTTCAATACATATCCGGCCCAGGTCTTCATGGGGGATGTCGGGAGTTTGTCTCTTGGCGGTGCCATAGGAACGATTGCCGTGATTACCAAGCAGGAGATCGTGCTCGTAATTGTGGGTGGAATTTTTGTTATGGAAGCGCTCTCGGTTATTGTCCAGGTCACATCTTTCCGCCTCTACGGTAAACGAATCTTCCGTATGGCACCAATCCATCATCACTTCGAATTGAAGGGTTGGCCGGAGCCGAAGATTATTGTGCGTTTCTGGATTATCAGTATCATTCTGGCCCTGATCGGACTCTCAACGCTGAAGTTGAGATAGGTGCTGTCAACAATGAAAAAAGGTTATCAGGATAAGCAAATTACCATTATCGGCGCTGGCTCAACCGGGCGCAGTTTGGCGAAGTTTTTCCTGGCTCAAGGGGCCAGGGTCGTCTTGTCCGATAATCGTAATGCAGAGCTTCTGAATAATCTTGAAGAGCTGGAGAAGGCTGGTGTGCGGATGGATCTCGGTGGCCATACCCAAGAGCTTTTCACAACGGCAGACTTGATTGTGACAAGCCCTGGTGTGCCACTTGATATCCCGGTTCTCGATCTCTGTCGGCAGCATGGTGTTCCGATCCTTGGTGAGGTTGAAATTGCCTGGCATCAGTTAACCGGAACCATGATCGGCATCACAGGAACCAATGGTAAATCCACGGTGACGACGCTGGTTGGTGAGATGCTCAAGGCCTGGGGCGAGAATGTTTTTGTTGGCGGCAACCTCGGGACCCCGTTGATTGATGCCGTGGGTGACGATTACCAATGGCAGGTTGTGGAACTCTCCTCCTTCCAACTGGAAACCATTGAAGACTTTCGTCCAGGCTACGCCATGCTGCTTAATGTTTCGGAAGATCACCTCGACCGTTACCCGGATATGGCGAGTTACGTAGCAGCCAAGGCGAGAATTTTTGAAAACCTGGGTGAAAACGATATCGTGATTCTGAATGCTGATGATCCCCAGGTGATGCAGGCCGCTTCGGCAACGGTAGCGAACAAAATCTGCTTTAGCAGCCAGAAGGTTCTGGCCTCGGGCATGAGCCTGAGTGACGACAAGATCATCTGGCGTTGGCAAGGCACTGAGATCATCTTTGCCGCAAATGAATTGAAACTTCGGGGCCAGCACAATCGGGAAAACGTCATGGCTGCGCTGATTCCTCTACTGATCGAGGGCTGTCCGGCTGAGATCGCCTGGAACGCAGCCAGAAAGTTTCCCGGTCTTGCGCACCGGATGGAGTTTATCGGAGAACTCAATGGTGCCAGCTGGTATGACGATTCCAAAGGGACCAACATCGGCAGCGTCGTGAAAAGCCTGGCTGGCCTGGAAAAACCGGTGGTCCTGATTGCTGGCGGTAAAGATAAACAGGGCGACTTGTCTGCATTGGTACCGATAATTCGCGACAAGGTTGATCATCTGGTCCTGATTGGTGCAGCAGCAGGGCGTATGTCACATGCTTTTGATGGCCTTGCAAAAATTCATCGTGCCGCTGATATGCACGAAGCCGTTGGCATCGCGGCACAAGTGAGTTGCCCTGGCGGATTCGTCCTTCTCTCACCAGGCTGTTCCAGTTTCGATATGTTTAAAAACTTTGCAGAGCGTGGCCAGCTCTTCACCCGTGAGTTTCACGCTTTGAGTTGTGCAGAGGGAACCAGTAATGGAAATTAGGCAAGGGACAGATCATTCGATTCTGGTGCTGGCGGTCTGTCTGACCTGCCTCGGAGTCGTGATGGTGTTTTCTTCCTCGTCAATCATGGCGGTACGTGAGCATAGCGACAGCCTGTATTTCCTTAAACGACAGGGAGCCTATGCCATCCTCGGCTTTGGCGTCATGGCTCTGCTGATGCGCGTAAATCTGGATATTTTACGCAAAGCAGCTTGGCCGATCCTTGGTTTGTGTGCGCTCCTGCTGATTGCTGTCTTGATTCCCGGAGTCGGCAAAAAGGTTGGTGGTGCGGCGCGTTGGATCAAGATCGCAGGGTTCTCTTTTCAGCCAGCGGAGTTTGTCAAACTCGGTCTGGTCCTTTTTATGGCGCATTCCCTGGCCCGCAAACAGAGCAAGGTCAAGAGCTTCCGCGTTGGCTTCCTGCCTTACATGGTCGTCCTCGCGGTTTTAATTGGTCTGTTGCTGGCCCAGCCTGATCTTGGTAGCGCGCTGACTCTGGCGATTGTCGCGGTTGCCATGTTGTTGGTGGCGGGGACCCGCTTGAAATACCTGGCTGGTATAGGCTTGATCGCAATGCCGTTCTTGTACTTCATGGTGATGAACGTTGATTATCGTCGTCGTCGGATTATGGCGTTTCTCAACCCCTGGGATGACCCGAGTGACACCGGGTTCCAGATCATCCAGAGCTGGATCGCCTTCGGCAACGGCGGGGCCTTCGGTCAAGGTCTTGGCGAGAGTAAACAGAAACTCTTCTACCTGCCTGAAGCGCATACTGACTTTATCTTCTCCGTTATTGGCGAAGAGCTCGGTTTTATTGGTGTCATCGTGATTGCCTCTATGTTCCTGCTCCTGATCCTGAGAGGCTTAAAGACATCTCTAAACGCTCCAAATGATTTCAGCTGTTTCCTGGCCTTCGGTGTCACCCTGCTGATCGGCATGCAGGCTTTTGTCAACATGGCGGTTGTCATGGGCATGGTACCGACCAAGGGCCTGGCGCTGCCTTTCCTCTCTTACGGCGGAACCAGTCTGATCACGACGCTGGCGGCGATAGGCATTCTGTTGAATGTTTCCAGAAGCCTCCCAGGAGAGTTGCGATGAAACTGTTGCTGGCCGGTGGAGGCACCGGTGGACATCTTTTTCCCGCGATCGCACTGGCTGAGCAACTTAAAAGTGAAGAGCCACAGAGTGAAGTGCTCTTCGTCGGCACCGAGAAAGGTCTGGAGGCGCGCATGCTGCCGGAACTGGGCTGGACCTTGAAGACCATTGAGATGAGCGGGTGGGCCGGGCTTGGAGCTCTTGCACGGCTGAAAGTCCTTGGCAAACTGACAAAGAGCTTTGCCCAATCGCGCAAGATCCTGCGGGAGTTTAACCCCGACGTCGTCGTTGGTGTTGGCGGCTATGCTTCAGTGCCGGCCTTGCTGGCAGCGAAAACTCTCGGCATCCCCTACCTGGTGCATGAGCAGAATGCATGGCCAGGTCTGGCAAACAGGCTTCTGGGTCAGTGGGCGAAAAGAGTCTGCCTTTCCTTTGACGAGGCGGATCGTGCCTTTCATAGGAGCGCAACAGTGTTGACAGGCAACCCGGTTCGCTCTGCCATGGAAGCGTGTCCGAGTCTTCGGGAAGAGAAACTCTGTCTCCTCGTTTTCGGTGGCAGCCAGGGTGCTCGAGCGATTAACCGGGCGGTTGTGTCGGCTCTGCCGCACCTGACCGAATGGCGGGACAAGTTGGAAATTGTCCACCAGTCCGGTCAACTCGATTATGAGGAAACGGTTCGCGGATACAAAGAAAATGGCTGGCCAAACGCAGACGTCAAGCCTTTCATCAACGATATGGCCACGGCGTACGCAAATTCGACGTTGATTGTCTGTCGGGCCGGGGCCACGACTCTCGCTGAGCTGACGGTCTGTGGTCGTCCGGCAATCCTGGTGCCTTATCCGCACGCAGCAGCCGGACATCAATCAGGAAATGCTCAAGCTCTGGCAGCCAAGGGTGCCGCCATGGTGATGGAAGAGATAGATCTGACGGCTGAGCGTCTGGGGCAACTGGTCAGCGGTCTGTTGCATGATCGTACCAGCCTCAAATCGATGTCTGCTGCAGCAAAGGGGCTGGCAAGACCTGGCGCAGCCGCAAGGCTGCTGCACGAATGCCGTTCTGTTATCAAAGAAGCGATGTGAAGGGAAAATCATGTACGGCAAGATTCAGAAAATTCATTTTGTTGGCATAGGCGGTATCGGTATGAGCGGGATTGCCGAGGTTCTCATCAACCTTGGCTACCAAGTCTCAGGTTCCGACCTTAAAGAGAGTGATATTACCCGCCGTCTGGCGAGCCTGGGTGGGACAATCGCTTACGGCCACCGCGCCGAGAATGTTGATGATGTTGATGTCGTCGTTACATCGACTGCTGTGAATGTGCAGAATCCGGAAGTTCAGGAAGCCAACCGTCGCAAGATCCCTGTCATTCCGAGAGCAGAAATGCTCGCGGAGTTGATGCGTATGAAATACGGCATAGCGATTGCCGGTACCCATGGCAAGACGACCACGACTAGCATGGTGGCAACAGTGCTCTCGCATGGCAACATCGACCCGACCGTAGTGATCGGCGGACGCCTGGATTCAATCGGTTCCAACGCCAAGTTAGGCCAGGGCGAATTCCTGGTGGCAGAAGCTGATGAGTCGGATGGTTCTTTCCTGAAATTATCGCCGACTATCGCCGTTGTGACCAACGTTGATGAGGATCATCTCGATTTCTACAGCGGCATTGATGAAATCCGCGCGACCTTCGTTGATTTTATCAACAAGGTGCCTTTCTACGGGTTGGTGGTTCTTTGTTTGGATGATGAGAACCTGCAGGGGATGATCCCAGACGTCAGAAAACGACTGATCACATACGGTTTGACTTCCCAGGCAGATTTTATGGCCTCCGAGATTGAGCATGAGGGTGACCGGACCAGTTTCTTGGTGCAATACCGGGGAGAAGCTCTCGGTACCTTGAGTATCCGCATGCCGGGCCGTCATAACGTTCTCAATGCCTTGGCAGCGGTTGCTGTGGCCATGGAACTTGACATGCCCTTTGCATCGATTGCCGAAGGTTTTCAGGACTTTAACGGCGTTGGCCGCAGGTTCGAGATCAAAGGAGAAGCACAGGGAATTATGGTGGTGGACGACTACGGTCATCATCCTGTGGAAATTAAGGCTACACTCGGCGCCGCTCGTGGTGGTTGGAACCGACGTCTGGTCGCGGTTTTTCAGCCACATCGTTACAGTCGCACCGAGGCACTCTTTGATGATTTCTTGACGGCCTTTTATCAGGCGGATCATGTCGCCGTGATGGATGTCTACGCCGCAGGTGAAGAGATTCGTCCCGAGGTGACGGCAGAAAAACTTGCCGAAGGGATCAGTGAGCATGGTCATAAATCCTGTTGCTACACCGGTGATGTTGTCGCCACAGTCGAGCATTTACAGGCGGTTCTACAACCTGGTGACATAGTTATTACCCTCGGTGCTGGTAACGTCTGGCAGGTGGGTGCAGAACTGATGAAGATTTTGTAAAAACATGGGTGACGAGATGATGAAGCGCACTGAGCTAAAGAATCAAAAGATAGCTGTTTTGATGGGAGGTCTTTCTGCTGAACGAGAGATTTCACTGAAAACCGGTCAAGCTGTGTTTAGTGCGTTGCTGGAGAACGGTTGTGATGCGGTCACGATCGATACCGGTCACGATTTACCCGCCCAGTTGCGTGAAGTTGAAGCGGCTGTGGCTTTTATCTGTCTGCATGGACGCTACGGTGAAGATGGTACGGTCCAGGGTCTTCTGGAGATGATGCAGATCCCCTACACCGGAAGTGGCGTCATGTCCTCGAGCATGGTGATGGACAAGGTTATTACCAAGCAGATCCTGCTCTATCACGAGATTTCTACACCGGGGTTTGTTGCCTATTGTGCCGGTGATGATCGAAGCGAACTGTATAAGCGTTGTCGCCACTTTCCTCTCGTGGTCAAGCCCGCCCGGGAAGGTTCTACCATCGGCATCAGTATCGTACATGACCGGGCGGAACTTGAAGCAGGTTTGGAAGAGGCTCTAAAGCACGATGACCTGGTCCTGATCGAAGATTATATCCAGGGCGATGAAATCACAGTCAGCATCCTGAATAACGAGTCTTTGCCGATTATTCAGATTGTGCCGAAAAGTGGTTTTTACGATTACGAATCGAAATATACACCGGGTCACACCGAGTACCTGCTGCCGGCACCTCTGGAAGCTGTTCTTTACAACCGATTGCAGGAAACTTCTGTGGCGGCCTGTAAGGCTCTGGCCTGCCGGGGCGCAGCCAGGGTTGATTTCATGGTTCGAGAGCGCGAGTTCTTCTGCCTGGAAGTCAACACCATCCCGGGGATGACAGCAACCAGCCTGTTGCCAAAGGCGGCGGCGGAAGCTGGGATCTCTTTCAATGAGCTGGTGATGCAAATTCTGGAAGACGCTGGATTGAACAAGTAAACGGATAGCTAATGCGTGATCTGAAGTCTCAAAAGCAGAAGAAATGTAAAACCAACCGGCGCAAGCAGGAGAAGCAGGCGCGCGACTGGAAGAAGCTGTTCCATCGCACATTGCGGGTCTGCATTGCTTCCGGAAGTGGTTTTCTGCTTGCGAGCGGGGCCTTGCTTACAGCCCAGATGCTGCTTGAGTCAGGATACTTTGGAGTGAAGCAGGTTCGCGTTGAGCATCAGGTGAGGGTGAGTGAAGGTGATATCCTCGATGCGTCTGATATTGAAATCGGTGACAGCCTGTTTGACCTCGAGTTGCACATGATCGGACGCAAGATTGAAGAACATGCCTGGATCGCCAAGGCCGAAGTCGAACGCTCCTTTCCTGATCAGGTGGTTATCCGGGTGGTTGAGCGGCAGGCCCGGGCGATTATCGATCTTGACTATCTCTACTACGTGGATCGTGCTGGTGAAGTTTTCAAGATGCTGGATGCAGGTGATGAGCTTGATTATCCGGTGATCACCGGGATTGACCGTCAATACCTAGTCGATAACCCGGATAAGACCCAGGATTCTGTAAACCTGGCTCTGCAGCTTATGGACGAACTCGAAAGCAGGACACTCTTCAATCTAGAGGATATCTCGGAAATCCATTTTGAAGAGCAGGAAGGCCTTATCATCCATACCCGAATCGGCGGTGTGCCTGTGCGTATGGGCAAACAGGGTTTTGATACCAAGTTGAATCGACTGGAAAGCATTTATGACGATCTGGAGCCCAGGTTGATGGCTCTTAAATATATTGATTTAAACGTGACCGACCGCGTTATCGTGAAGCTGGATGTGAAACGCACGGGCGGCAGAAGTTAGCTTTAAGGAACAGGAAGGGGAGGAAAATGAATAACAAACGAGAAAACCTGGTAGTCGGCCTGGACATCGGCACAACCAAGATTTGTGCCATCGTTGGCGCGATGACTGATGAGGGTCTCGATATCGTTGGTATCGGTACCAGTCCTTCAAGCGGTCTGCGCAAAGGCGTGGTCATTAACATCGAGAGCACGGTCAATGCGATCCGCAAGGCGTTGCAAGAAGCAGAACTGATGGCCGGTTGTGAGATTAAATCAGTGTTCGCAGGAATTGCCGGCGGTCATATCAAGGGCATCAACTCCCAAGGTGTGATTGCCATCAAGAACCGTGAAGTCTGCAACGAAGATGTGCGGCGTGTTATCGATGCTGCCAAAGCCCTGGCGATACCGATGGATCGGGAAGTGATTCACATCCTGCCCCAGGAGTTCATCATTGATGATCAGGACGGCATCAAGGAGCCACTCGGCATGAGCGGAGTGCGTCTCGAGGCCCGGGTCCATATCGTCACCGGCGCAGTCGCAAGTGCTCAGAACATCATCAAGAGCTGCAACAAGGCCGGTGTTGATGTTGGCGATATTGTCCTTGAGCAGCTGGCCTCTGCTGAAGCTGTTTTGACACCTGATGAAAAAGACCTCGGCGTGGCTCTTGTCGATATCGGTGGTGGCACGACGGATATAGCAATCTTTATTGATGGCGCAATCAAGCATACCTCGGTGCTCTCCCTGGGTGGTAATCATCTGACCAATGATATCGCAGTGGGCCTGAGAACGCCGACGGCAGAGGCAGAGAAAATCAAACAATCTTCAGGCTGTTGCCTGTCCTCAATGGTTGGCAAGGATGAAACGATCGAAGTCCCCTCAGTTGGTGGACGAGAGCCAAGGATCCTGTCCCGGCAATTGCTTGCGGAGATCCTTGAACCAAGGGTTGAGGAGATCTTTACCCTGGTCAACAGAGAGATCGTCAAGAGCGGTTACGAGGACCTGATCGCTTCCGGTGTTGTTATCACCGGTGGTTCAGCGATTCTTCCTGGCATGCCTGAAATTGCAGAGCAGATTTTTGACCTGCCGGTACGACGCGGTCAGCCGACCGGTATTGGCGGTCTGACCGATGTTGTCAATTCACCAATTTACGCTACCGGCGTTGGCCTGGTGAAGTATGGCAGCCGCAATATGCAGACCCGCAATTTCGTTATCGGAGAAGAAAACCTCTTCGATCGTGTCACCAGGCGGATGAAAGAGTGGTTCGGCGAATTTTTCTAAAAGTTAGCAAAGTAATATAAGCCTGTAAGATAAACAGATTATTGCCATGGAGAGGCGACGATCACAACAATGGCGGAGGGAGTCATTATGTTTGAATTTGACGAAAGTGTAGACCAGGTAGCTAAGATTAAGGTCGTTGGTGTTGGTGGTGGCGGTAGTAACGCAGTCAATACGATGATTGCTGCCCAGATTGATGGTGTGGAGTTCATGGTTGCCAATACTGATGCTCAGGCATTGCGGGCCAACCTCTCTTCCATGCGTGTGCAGATTGGTCCGAAGCTGACCAAGGGCCTAGGTGCCGGCGCCAACCCGGAAGTCGGTCGCGAGGCCGCCGAAGAAGATCGTGCCCGGATTGCCGAGCTGCTGAAAGGCGCTGATATGGTCTTTATCGCAGCAGGCCTGGGTGGTGGAACCGGAACCGGTGCCGCTCCGGTAATCGCTGAAGTTGCCAAGGAACTCGGTGCCTTAACGGTCGCTGTTGTCACTAAGCCCTTTGCTTTCGAAGGGAAACAACGCATGGGCAAGGCGGTACAGGGTGTCGAAGAACTCAAGCAGATCGTTGATTCTCTGATACTGATTCCCAACGATCGTTTAAGTGGTCTTGCCGGTAAGCAGATGGGGATCCTCGATGCCTTTAAACCAGCTGATGATGTACTGCGTCAGGCAGTACAGGGAATCTCCGATCTGATAACGACTCACGGCATGATCAACGTCGACTTCGCGGATGTGAAGTCGGCGATGAGCGAGCGCGGTATGGCCATGATGGGTATCGGCACTGCCACAGGCGAAAACCGCGCCTGCGAAGCCGCTCAGCAGGCAATCAGCAGTCCGTTGCTCGAAGAGATTGACATTTCAGGCGCCAAGGGTGTGCTGGTTAACGTCACCGGTTCTTCCAGCATGACCATGGCTGATTACGAGGAAGTCGCCAATATCATTCACGAAAAGGTTCATGAAGACGCGAATATATTCATCGGCCTGGTCGTTAACGAAGATATGGGTGAAACCATCCAGGTGACGGCTATTGCGACTGGCTTCGGTTGCTCCTTCGATACCGGCAAACGCCCTAGCACAGAGCTGGGTCGGCCGAACGTACAGACACCAACCAAGATTGACCGTGACATTCCGGCTTTCATCCGTAGAGAGCAACAGGATAAGCCACGCGCCAGTATGCGTATCGGATCCTACAATGAAGACCAGGAGTACGATATCCCGACGTTCCTGCGCAAACGCGTCGACTGAGAATAAATACATTTACCTGACGGGGTGACGTTAAAGACCCCGATGGCCAATAGCTGAAATTTAATTTCGTGCTTGTCAAAGGGTGAGCGGCCGTGCCGGTTCTCCGCCCGGCGTCTTATCGGTTTGCTCTTAACTCTGCGCTTGCCTGTAATGCACCTCCCTCAACTACTTTGGGCCGCCTTGTGCGGCCCTTTTTTTGTGCTTACAGCAAGATAGAGAAAACGAACTTTAACGCAAAGTCGCGAAGGCGCAGAGAATGACAGATCTTGATTGTCTAGATTCGAAATTATAGAAGTGGTCTCTTTGCGTTTTTGCGCCTTTGCGTTAATGAATTGGTTTAGTTTTGTCTTGTTTGCTCAAAAGCTTTTGCGTTGTGCCGCATTGAAACTACCGGCTTTGCGTTTGACTTGCCATCTGGCTTACTGTAGAAGATGTGAATATCAATCTGGAGAAAACTGATGACTTTATCAAAAGATCTGCTTGAAATACTGGCCTGCCCGCAATGCAAAGGTGAAATTGTCCCTGATGACAACCATGACAAGCTCTACTGTCATGCCTGTAAACTGGCCTACCCGGTCCGCGACGACATTCCGGTTATGCTGATCGACGAGGCTCTCCCGCTAGCCTGAATTCATGTCTCTTGATAAAACTCGACGCCAATAAAATCCAACGCATCATGATCCGCTCGGCCAACTGGCTTGGCGATGCTGTTATGACGGTTCCGGCCATGATGGCTGTCAGGGAAACCTATCCTGATGCTCATATTGCTGTCGTTGCCAATCCCCTGGTTGCCCAGTTGCTGGAAAATTATCCCGGCTGTGATGAAGTCATCGTTTATAATAAGCGTGCTGAGCATGTCGGCGTCCTTGGCAGGTTTTCTCCTTCTTTCCCTCAAGTCTTCTTCTCACCTTCAGTTGAAGATTGATCTCTTGTTCCCCTTCACCGTAGAATGTAGTTGATGTCACGTCACCTGATTGAAAAATATCGTCAGCGTCATGAACAGGAAACGGGCGGAGAAGCCAACCCTTGGGGTGGGCGCCTGTCTGTCGCCCTGATCTATCCGAATACCTACCACCAGGGAATGAGCAACCTGGGGTTGCAGACCGTCTACCGGATGCTCAACGAACGTGACGATACGCTCTGTGAACGCTTCTTTCTGCCTGATCCTGAAGATATCGAAGAACATCGCCGTACCGGTTTTCCACTAGTGTCGATTGAATCCCAGCGCTCGCTCTCTGATTTTGATCTGATCGCCTTCTCAATCTCCTTTGAAAACGATTACCTCAATCTGCCGACGATCTTTGAACTCGGCCGTCTGCCGTTCTGGCGTGAAGAGCGCACCGAGCGGGAACCCTTGGTCATCTGTGGCGGCGTTTGCGCTTTTCTCAACCCGGAACCCCTGGCTGAGATCATGGATCTCTTCGTGGTTGGTGAGGCTGAAGTGACCCTGCCTCAACTCCTGTCGCAATTGCTTGACCCTGAGACTTCATCTCGCACTGAACTCCTCGAACGACTTTCAAAACAGCCGGGGATTTATCAGCCGGGTGGTTACGACGTTCGCTACGAAGAGAGTGGTGAGCTTAAATCAATGACGCCGTTAGAGGGGCTTCCGAAACAGGTTGCGCGCCAGTGGCAGGCTAACCTGGATGAAAGCCAGAGTATGACCTGTGTGGCAACTCCCGATACAGAATTCGGCAGTATGCACCTGGTCGAAGTTTCACGCGGCTGTCCCAAGGCCTGCCGTTTCTGTGCTGCCGGTTTTATTTATCGACCGTTTCGGGAGCATTCAATGGAGCACCTGCGCAAGGAGCTTCTCGACACAGGTGAAGAGGTCGGTAGAGTCGGCCTCGTCGCTGCAGCTGTTTCCGATTATGATGATATTGCTGATATCGGTCGGGACATTCTGGCCCAGGGTGGCGAAGTCTCCGTGTCGAGCGTGCGAATTGACGCCATCACGATCGAGCAGATCAAGGTTCTTGCCGATTCAGGTCACAAGACTCTGGCCCTGGCTCCGGAGGCGGGTAGCCAGCGGATGCGGGATGTCATTAATAAAGGCATCGATGAGGAACAGATTCTTGCCGCGGTCAAGCTTCTGGCCGAAGGTGGGATCCCGAATCTCAAACTCTACTTCATGATAGGTCTGCCCTCCGAGGTTGAGTCCGATGTGATTGCGATTTCTGGTCTTACAGTGAAAATCCGGCAGGTCTGGGAAGAGATTGGCAAACAAGCGGGCCGCCTGGGTCGCTTACAGCTTTCTGTTAATCCTTTTGTGCCCAAGCCATGGACGCCATTGCAATGGGCACCGATGGAGAAGCGCAGCCTCCTTGAGAAGAAGTACCGACTCTTGCAGAAAAGTCTGCGCCCGGTCGCGAATGTTGAGCTGAACTTTGAATCTTTACGCCATGCCGAGATCCAGGGCTTTTTTGCCCGCGGTGATCGACGCGTCGGCCAGACCCTGCCATTGCTCGCAGAAGGTGCCAGCCTCAAGGCTGCTTGCCGACAAGTTGGTATCGATCCTGCTTTTTATCTGCACCGTGAACGTGGAGCGGGGGAGTTGTTTCCCTGGGACATTATTCAACAAGGGGTGCAACGCAGTCATCTTCGTCAGGAATATGAACAGGCTTTGGAGGCGCAGCCGGGTTATGTTTGCAAGTCTGGTTGCAACCGTTGCGGGATGTCCTGCTGAGTTACATCCCAGGTTCATCGGCTATACTGATAAATCATGAACGTCCCTGCTGGTTCGTGGACGCCTGCTGATATCAACCCGTTGCAAAGGAGACTATTCATGGCGGATGAAAACTTGTTGCTCGAGAAAGACGGACCCCTGGCAACGATTACTTTTAATAATCCCAAGGCTCTCAATGCCCTGACTGTAGCAACTTTCCAAGGTCTGGATCGATTGCTCACTGAGCTTGAGAAGGATGCTAAGATTCGCGTTGTCATCCTCACCGGCGCAGGTGAGAAAGCTTTTGTTGCCGGTGGAGATATCAGTCATCTTGGTACCCTGGATGCCGACAGCGCCCGCGAGTTCGCGTTGCTTGCACAGCGGGTCATTGATCGGCTGGAAGCTTTTCCCAAGCCGGTGATCGCCGCTATTAACGGTTATGCCCTTGGCGGCGGCTGTGAGCTGGCCATGGGGTGTGATATCCGGATTGCTTCGGATTCTGCCAGGTTCGGGCAACCTGAAGTCAAACTCGGTATAATCCCTGGATTTGCCGGGACCCAACGCCTGTCGCGTCTTGTCGGTAAGGGGCGGGCCAAGGAGCTGATTTTTACCGGTGAGATGATTGATGCAGAAGAAGCGTGCCGGATCGGTTTGGTCAACCGCGTTGTGGCGAAGGAGAGCTTGATGGAAGAAGCGCGTTCCCTGGCCATAAAGATGTGTGATAAAAGCTCTTCGGCCATCAGGTTCGCCAAGGAAGCAATTGATAATGGCCTGGAGATGGACTTTGCGCGTGGCTCACGTTACGAGGCGGATCTCTTTGCTCTTTGTTTTACGACGGAAGATTGCAAAGAGGGCATCAGCGCCTTCATGGAGAAGCGGCCAGCTAAATTTTAAAGAGTCGAGATGCCTCTTTATCGTTGTGCGTTGCTGCGATAAGTCCGAAAGGTAAAAGACATCGGCTTTGTTAGCGTTCTGAGTTGATATTTGGTGTATCAAATATCCTTAGGCCTTCTGAGGATGACTTACAGTAATACATAAAGGAGCGCCCCGATCCGCAAAAGCAGGTCGGGGCGTTTTTGTCCCGTATATCGAGACTTACAGGAAAGAGTCTGATGTTCAACGGCCTAACTATCGTCGGTATGTTCCCACGTAAATTGCAGAGAGAATGAGTAAGACGCCGCCGACTTCCCTACCTTCGGTTGGTCGTGAGAAAAACAGTACATCCCACACGAAAGCGAGAGCTGGTTGCAACAGAAGGAAGAGGCTCGTTATCGTAGCGCTGGTGTGTTTGATCGCTGTAGAGATTAAAGACCATCCGATCGTTGTACAGGCGACTCCTGCACCAGCCAGAGCCCAGAATGATGTAGCGTCGGGGATAATAAAGGAAGACCCTGTTACAGGTGTAATGATACTGAAGAAACCAGAGCATGTGATGGCGACGACAAACATTGCTGAAACACCACTTACCTCTTGATGGTTCATTGCGCTCTTGAGGAAAAGGATGTAAGCGGAGTAGAAGACAGCAGTCCCGATACCAAAGAGAATGCCAAGACGGTAGCCTTCGTCTAGAGAGCTCAGATCGACTCCCGTGATGAAAAACAATCCAAGTAAAGCCATTAGAACTGCGACAATAAATAACCGGCTAACTTTTTCTCGAAACAGAAGGCATGAGAATATAGCTGTAAAAAAGACCTGAAAATTTGCAATTAGAGTTGAAAGTCCTGGCCCCACATAGTGGATGCTGCGGTGCCAGCACATGAAATCAAAGCTCAGAAACAAGCCACTACATACAAGCAGCAATAAAGTCTTGCGGTGCATGAGCAGACTTACAGCTTTAAACCGCATCAATATAAACAGGGAGATTGCGGCAAATAGCATGCGGTAAAAACCTGCACTGTCGGGAGAAACGTCAGCCAGTCTGATGAAGATAGGAGCAAAGCTGATACAGGTCGAACCTATAAGCAACCAGAGCAAGGGGCGAACAGGGGGATTTGGTGTTGATGTCGCCATGGTGCTTCTTTCCTAAACAGCAGAAGAATTGTAGGTGGTTTTGACTGCCTAGCATCGACAGCGTCTTAATCCTCCGCCGCTTTATGCAAGCCACTCTAATTGACTTGGTGATTTGATCACAGAGACCATAACGGAAGCAAGTGAATGAAGAGTGAATCGTTTTTGTTGAGCCAATAGCTAATGAATGTCCAGAGGTCCATAATCCACTACGAAATTTCCAAGATTGGCCTGTCTGAATTCTTGGTGCGGTTCAGAAATTGAATTTGTCACATTTTGAATGGTACTAAAATGGCAGGGTTTACAAGAATTGAGGGCTTTCATGTTTTATAGCTGCAGCAATGTGAATTATTAAACTACTGCCTTCGAGTCGTCGAACTTTCCATAGCCAAATTAATCAACAGAGGACGTGAATAGAGACAAGCTCTCTTGGCAGGTTTTGGTGCTTTTGACTGTTTCTGAAGCTATGAAGCTCAGAAATATTGAATCAATATATAGAGCAAGGGCAGACTGACAAAGGCCAGGACAATGCCGAGACCTGCCAGGGCGACCGCCAGTTCCACGCCCATGCCGGCAGCAGCGGCGAGAGCGCTGGCTGTCACCATCGGCGGCATGCCGGCTTCGAAAATGGCAATGTCGGCGGCGAAGCTGTTGATGCCGAAGAGGCGGCAGCCGAGGAAAGCAACCAGCGGTGCGACAATCAGTTTGATTGCGAGTCCCGTGCCGAGAGGGCCAAGGGTGGTTGGCTTCAGACGCAAGGTCATTTGGAAACCGATTGCGGTCATCACCAGGGGAGTTAAGGCTCCTGCCAGACTCTGCAAGGCGTCGACCAGAGCTTGTGGATAGCTCCAGTTGCGTAAAAGCAAGCCAGCCAAAAGCGCCGTCGTTGGCGGAAAGAGCAGGGCGCGCAAGGCGATGGATTTCACACTGCTGCTTTCACCTGTGTAAATCGACAGAATTGCCGCGCCGTACGTGGCAAAGATCAGCATGGTACCGAGCTGGTCGTAGAGGATCAGGTGAGGGATGCCGACCTCTCCAAAGAAAGCATTGACCATAGGAACGCCCATAAAAGAGGTGTTGCCGATCGGCACTATCAGCATCAGGGCGCCTGTTGTCTGGCGGGACCAGGCGCAGCGCTTTGAGAGTATCAGGATGATCGCAGCGGTAAGCAGTAGCATGCACCACGGCATAATGACGGCAACAATGTTCTGATTGGAAATAGCGAGCTTGGGCACCTTGAGCAGGATGACTGCCGGCAGCGAGACATAGAGGGCGAACATGTTGAGGACGTGTGCCGTTTGATCCGGAAAGGCCTTGAGCCGTCGAAACAGGACGCCAAGCAACACGAAGAAGCCTATCATTATAAAGTTCGCCAAGTGTCTCCTCCATGGTTGAATTGAGCCGGATAAAACTAACCTAAATGAGCGGCAACTTCAAGTTGTAAAACAGTTTTTTATTCTGCGCGATTATTCTCAGAAACAGCAAATTATGTGCTGTCTCATTCTTCCGTTTATGCTGCGGCCAGCGTCGCAAAATCCTTCGGCATGGCGATCGATCCTGACGTTGTCAGGGCTGGTTTCTTCTTGACGGCCAACGGGCCTCCCTTTTTTATTTAATCTTGCCCTTTGCGGGTTTTACAGGAAGAATATAAAGGGCGATCTGCAACTGAACGCTTCTTTAACATTTTGTCGGGAGAATAGCTGTGAATGAATTTTTGATTGAAAGAACCGCCTCTGCATATACCTACCCGTTGCTGATTAAAAACCTGCTCGCTTATCCGGTGGTCAATAACCCCGACCAGGAAATTGTCTACCGTGATCAATTGCGCTTTGATTATCGGACCTTGCGTGAACGGATCTGTCGCCTCGCTAATGCGCTGAGGGAGCTGGGGGTTAAACCGGGTGACACGGTGGCGGTCATGGATTGGGATAGCCATCGTTACCTTGAGTGCTTCTTCGCAGTACCGATGCTCGGCGCCGTTCTGCATACTATCAACGTGCGCCTCTCTCCGGACCAGATCCTCTATACCATCGATCATGCCGAAGATGACGTGATCCTGGTACATAGCGATTTCCTGCCGATTCTTGAAGCGATCAAGGGGCGTATCGATACCGTGCATGATTACGTGCTGTTAAGTGATGATCAGCTGAGACCCGAAACTCACGTGCCTCTGTGCGGAGAATACGAAGCGCTCCTTGCTAACGCCTCAACAGAATTTGACTTCCCCGACCTTGACGAGCATACCCGCGCGACAACGTTCTACACCACCGGCACCACCGGTATGCCGAAAGGTGTTTATTTCAGCCACCGTCAGCTGGTTTTGCACACTCTCGGTGTGCTGGCGGCCATAGGAACTCCGAAGACGCAGGGCCGATTGCATCAGCAAGATGTCTATATGCCAATTACGCCGATGTTTCATGTGCATGCCTGGGGGCTTCCGTATGTGGCGACGGCGCTTGGTGTCAAGCAGGTTTATCCGGGTCGTTATGCTCCGGAGATGTTGCTTAATCTGATTAAAAAAGAGGATGTCACCTTTTCTCACTGTGTCCCCACCATCCTGCATATGCTCTTAAGCCACGCTGATGTAGCGTCTGTTGATTTGAGCCGCTGGAAGGTGATCATTGGTGGCGCAGCCATGCCGCAATCGCTCTGCCTGGCAGCACTTAAGCTCGGCATTGATATCTTTACCGGTTATGGTATGTCAGAGACCTGTCCCGTGGTCGCTCTTGCGCATGTTCCCGAAGATCAGCTCGACAAACCGCTGGAAGAGCAGGTCGAGATTCGCTGCAAAACAGGTCGTGCAATACCTCTGGTCGGCATGCAGATTGTTGATGAAGAGATGAACCCTGTTCCTGCTGACGGTGAAAGCACCGGCGAGATCGTGCTGAGAGCGCCCTGGTTGTCACAGGGCTATCTAAAAGACCATCATAATTCGGAGCATCTCTGGCGCGGAGGCTACCTGCATACCGGTGACGTCGCCAACCAGGAGCCTAACGGTTACTTCAAGATTACTGACCGGGCCAAGGATGTTATCAAGATTGCCGGCGAGTGGGTCTCGTCCCTTGAGCTTGAAGACCTGATCGCCCAGCATGCGACTGTTAGAGAAGTTGCTGTAATCGGTTTGCCTGATGATAAATGGGGCGAGCGACCTCTGGCGCTGGTGGTCTCGGCTGAAGCCGAGCCGAACGAGAAGGAGCTGGTCTCTTTTGTCAAAAGCTTCGTCGATTCCGGTCGCTTGACTCGGCACGCCATGATGCTGAAAGTTCTGGTCGTCGAAGAGATCGATAAGACCAGTGTCGGCAAAATTGACAAGAAGCTGTTACGCAAGAAGCATCTATAAAAATGTCATATTGAGGAGGTGTAAGTTTTGTTGACAACCAAGAGCATCACTTCACTCGAATCGTTTCTGGACCTAGCTGTCTGGCCGGAGAAACATGGTCAGAATTTCTATGCGCGTGCTTGTGACAAAGCCGTTGATGATGCCTTGAAAGAGACTTTCTCCGCTCTGGCCAGTGAAGAACCTAAGCACTGTGCTGTTTATACCGATCTTTACGAGGTCTATGCCGGGAAATCGACAGAAGGTCATGAGCTCCTCGGCGAATAAGATCGATTTATCCATTTGCTGATCAATGAGATCACCGATTTGCTGAGCTTTGAAGAGAGGCTCTCTCAGGAAGAGCACGATTGCCATGGCTTTGCAGTTCGAGATGAATACACTGATTTTTTTTGCCGAAGTCAAACCGCTCTTCCGTGGCAAGGCAGGTGCGATCATAGAGGCGATCTGTCGAGAAGAGAAACGCCACATCCAGCAGTTACTGGAGCGCAAAGAACAGCTGAGGGAGTTGGCCGGAGACAAATAAAGATAACCGGACTTGTCGTCTATATGCGGGAGCTGTTAAAATTGGCGAAATGAATCTTCTTGAAAGGGGTTATGGCAATGCATGACAAGCGTTTTTTGATTTATCTGACACTGATGACCAGCGTTTTTCTTTTTGCCGCCAGCGTCGCTGCGATGGCCGCCTCGGTTCCAAGAATGACTGCTGAAGAACTCAAGATGCATCTTGGCGAAGCGGACTACCAGGTCCTCGATGTTCGCACCGGTGGTGATTGGGCGAATTCGACCGTGAAAATTACCGGCGCCGAGCGTGTTGAACCAAGAGCCGTTGGCCAATGGATCGACAACTATGACAAGGAGAAGACGATCGTTCTCTATTGCGCTTGAGCAAAAGAACAAACGAGTGCCAGTGTGGCGCTGATAATGATGGGAAAAGGTTTTACCAAGGTTTATGCCCTTAAGGGCGGTTGGCGAGAGTGGCAAAGCAGGCAATTCCCAGTTGAACCGAAATGAACCGGCCTGCCTGTCACAAGTTGATTAGTTTAAGGGGCTTTCCATCGGGGAGGCCCCTTTTTATGTCTGCAGAGATACGCCTGGTGAATTTGATTATTGAAGTATAACAGTTTTGGTGTTAATTATGTTGTGCGTGCCGTAAGTAGAATGATAACTGATATTTAGCTTATATATTGACATAGTAACAGTATGACTCATAATTACAGTTCTTGTTCTCTTTGCAGATAAACCATTCATCTAATCAGGAAAACATGTCATGAGTGCAAAAACCCTTTACGACAAACTCTGGGATCGTCACGTCGTTCGCTGCGATGACGATGGTACCTGTCTTCTTTATATCGATCGGCAACTGGTGCATGAAGTGACTTCCCCCCAGGCGTTTGAAGGCTTGAGGCTGACCGGTCGCAAGCCCTGGCGCGCTGATGCTAATCTCGCTGTTCCCGATCATAACGTCCCCACCACCGACCGCTCTAAAGGCATCTCGGATCCTCTGTCACGCTTGCAGGTTGAGACCCTTGATGCGAACTGCGCCGATTTTGGTATCGAAGAGTTTGCCATGAACGATATCCGCCAGGGTATTGTGCATATCATTGGCCCCGAGCAGGGGGTAACACTCCCCGGGATGACCATCGTCTGTGGTGATTCACATACCTCCACACATGGTGCGCTGGGCTCTCTCGCCTTCGGTATCGGCACCTCCGAGGTTGAGCATGTGCTGGCGACACAATGCCTGATTCAGAAGAAGGCGAAGAATATGCTGGTCAGCGTGGATGGTCAGGTCGGGGTGGGCATCACGGCCAAAGACATTATGCTGGCGATCATCGGCAAGATCGGAACTGCCGGCGGTACAGGCTACGTCATCGAATTTGGCGGTGATGCGATCCGTGCTTTGTCGATGGAAGGTCGGATGTCGGTCTGCAATATGTCAATCGAAGCCGGCGCCCGCGCAGGGATGGTTGCCGTCGATGAGAAGACCATTGCCTACACTAAGGGACGTCCCTACTCGCCAAAGGGAGCGGAATGGGATCAAGCTGAAAGGTATTGGAAATCGCTGCAGAGCGATCCGGGCGCGGAGTACGACGAGGTTGTTCATCTTGATGCCACATCGATCCAGCCGCAGGTGACCTGGGGAACTTCACCCGAAATGGTCACTTCCGTTGATGGTTGTGTTCCGGACCCGGCTAACGAGCCCGATCCTGTTAAACGTGAAGGGATGCAGGCGGCCCTCACTTATATGGGGTTGACCGCAAGCACTCCGATTACGGAAATCTATCCTGATACGATTTTCCTCGGCTCCTGTACCAACGGGCGCATCGAGGATTTGCGGGCTGCTGCAGAGATTGTTAAAGGGAATAAGGTCGCAGCCAATATCAAGCGGGCCCTGGTTGTCCCGGGCTCCGGTCTGGTCAAACAGCAGGCAGAAGCCGAAGGCCTGGACAAAATCTTTTTGCAGGCCGGTTTTGAATGGCGTGAGCCCGGATGCTCGATGTGTCTCGGTATGAACGATGACCGTCTCGCACCTAAGGAACGCAGCGCCTCAACATCGAATCGGAACTTCGAAGGTCGACAGGGGCAGGGCGGACGCACTCATCTGGTCAGTCCAGCTATGGCCGCTGCTGCTGCGATCGTTGGTCACTTTGTTGATGTCCGCACTCTGGAGGTGTAACCCATGGATGCCTTTTGTAGATTAAATGGATTGGTTGCCCCTCTGGATCGCTCCAATGTTGATACCGACGCCATCATCCCGAAGCAGTTTCTCAAGTCGATCAAACGCACCGGTTTTGGCCCGAACCTCTTTGACGAGTGGCGCTATCTCGATCATGGCGAACTCGGTATGGATTGCAGCAAACGTCCTCTCAATGCTGACTTCGTACTCAACCAACCACGCTATCAGGGCGCAGAGGTCCTGCTGACGCGTGATAACTTCGGTTGCGGTTCGTCGCGTGAACATGCTCCCTGGGCTCTGTTCGACTATGGCATCAGGGCTGTGATTGCCCCGAGTTTTGCAGAGATCTTTGCCAATAACTGTACCAAGAACAGCATCCTGCCAATCGTCCTTCCTACTGAAACAGTGGCTAGGCTATTCGTAGCCGTTGAGGCTTCTCCCGGCTATCGTTTGTCTGTTGATCTTGAAAAACAGCAAGTGACAACAGCTGATGGTGAAGTGTTCGAGTTCGCAGTTGATGCGTTTCGTAAAGAATGTCTGCTGAAAGGTCTGGATGACATCAGCCTGACTTTGCAGCATGTCGAAGCGATCAAAGCTTTTGAGGAAAAAAAGAGAGTCGAGGAACCCTGGTTGTTCGGTTCATAGCCCAGAGAAACAATAAACCATTAAGCCCTTGTTTGCTGCAGATAAAATCTGATGTAAACAGATGAAATACAAATAAAGCATAAAGCTTTGGGCTTTGGTTAGTGTCATAAGTGTTAATTTTTTTAATTTATCCTCGTTTATCAGGTTTTATCTGCGGCCAATTATTGGTTTAGATTCATAAAATGATTTTATAGCCTGTATTTTATAATGAGTGACATAAACAGTCCCCCAACGGAAGAGGTCCCAATGAAAGGAACAGAACTGGTTTTAAGGGCATTGCACGCCAAGGGTGTGAAATACATCTTTGGCTACACCGGCGGCGCGATCATGCCGATCTTTGATGAAATGGAAAAGCAGAAGCTCTTCACTTTTGTTATGCCTCGTCACGAGCAGGGAGCGACTTTCATGGCCCAGGGCCTGTCGCGCGCATCACTTTCGACTGATACGCCACAAATCGGCGTCTGCATGGCGACGTCCGGGCCGGGAGCCATGAACCTGGTCACAGGGATCGCTGACGCGCACATGGACTCTGTGCCGATGGTGTCAATTACCGGTCAGGTCGCAACAGGTGTTATCGCCACGGATGCTTTTCAGGAAAGTGATGTGGTTGGCGTCATGATGCCGATCTGCAAGCAAACCTACATGCCGCTGACCACTGAAGAGATCGAAAAAACGGTTCATGAGGCTTTCTACGTCGCGACGACCGGACGTTTCGGACCCGTTGTTATCGATATCCCCAAAGATGTGCAGATTCAAAGTGTTGATGAGAACTACTCGTTCACCCCGAAAACCTTCAGGCCGAAGCTTCCGGGCTTTTACTATCACCCTTCGCCGGAGCGGGAAGTTGTCCACAAGGCGATTGAGATGATGAATCGCAGCGAGCGACCGGTCATGTTCTGCGGGCACGGCGTCATCTCCAGCAATGCTGGCGCGATGTTGCAGGAGTTTGCAGAAAAAACCAATATCCCGGTTGCCTTCACTCTGCATGGTTTGTCGGCAATGCCGGTTGATCATCCTCTGAGCCTAGGCATGATGGGGATGCACGGTACGGTTGAAGCGAATCGCGCCATCATGAACGCCGACCTGATCATCAGCTTCGGTATGCGTTTTGACGATCGCGTGACTGGCAAGCTGAGTGAGTATGCCAAGAATGCCGATGTCATTCACGTGGAGATCGACCCCTCCGAACTCGACAAAAATGTCGCCACAACGGTTCCTATTAACGCTGATGTCGGCCGGACTCTGCATGTCATGCTCCATGACCCGGAGCTGGTCTCCAAACCACGCCGTCGCTGGTTGAAAGAGATCGAGACAAATCGTCAGGAAACAGTTGCTGAGATTGAGGCAGAAATCGCCGCAGGCGTTGGTGATGATGGCAAACTCCTGATGAAAACCGTTCTCCGGCGCTTGTCAGATATCACCGAAGGCAAAGACATTGTTGTTCCCGATGTCGGTCAGCACCAGATGATGTCAGCGCGTTACTACAACTTCCAGACCAATAACAGTTGGTTTACCTCTGGTGGTGCAGGTACGATGGGGTGTTCTTTGCCTATGGCGATCGGGGCTAAACTGGCAAGACCTGACGAGCGGGTCTGGTCGATTAGTGGCGACGGTGGCTTCCAGATGAATATCCAGGAACTCTGTACCATCATGGAACATGACATAGATGTTAAAATCATTATCCTGAACAATGGCTACCTTGGAATGGTTCGTCAGTGGCAGACCCTTTTCTTTGATGGTCGTTACGCTGGCACACCGATGATCAGTCCGAATTATGAATTCATTGCCAAGGCTTACAATCTGCCTTATCAGAAGGTCACTGAACTTGACCAGATCGATACGGCGATTCGTACCGCTATTGATCACAAGGGGGCTTACCTCCTTGAGTTTATCTGCGACCCTTCCGAAGTTATTCTGCCGATGATCCCTTCCGGTGGTGGCTTTGGGGACATGATCGTATCGCGGCCAAAATCTTAAGCTTGTTGTTTCTTACGGGGATATAAAATGACAGTTAAAAAAATGAAAAGAAGAGCCATTCTGGCCTTTGTCCAAAATAAGCCGGGCACTCTCAACAAGATTTCCATGATGATCCGTCGCAAGATGTACAACGTTGATACCCTGACGGTCTGCAAGGCCAAGGCTCCGGGCGTCAGTCGCATGACCATTACCTTGCGTGAGGATGATGAGGCCAAGGTGTTGCAAGTCATACGGCAGCTGGAGAAATTCACCGAGGTGATTCGGGCCAAGGAACTCGATCGTGACCAGAGCTATTGGCGGGAAGTTGCGATCGTCAAGTTCGAGCTCGAGAAAAAATCTCTTGAGAAATTGCAGAAGAAATATCAAATTGAAATCCTCGATGCCCAGCCACACGATATTTACATCGTTCAGATCGCAGGACCAACGGAACGGATTGACAGTTTCCTGAAGGATCTTGGTGCAGAACATTTTATCGAAATCGCAAGGACGGGCGTCACGGCGATGGACAAATAATTGCTTAACCATTGGTGCTAACAAAGGAAGATGATGAAACGTCGTAGCGAAGAGATTACTGGTCGTAAGGACGGTGAAAAGTGGGTTGAACGGACTGCTGCGAGGACCATGCTGCGCGCGGTGCGTTTTACCGATGAGGATTTTGCTAAGCCGATTATCGCCTTAGCCGTGCCACATACCAACGGCACTCCCTGCAATGATCATGTTCGGGAACTCGGTGACATTGTTCAGAAGGCCATCGAAGACGCGGGTGGAAAGGCGATCATTTTTGGCACTCCGGTCGTCTCTGACGGCATCTCTATGGGTACCGAGGCGATGAAGTATTCCTTGGTGAGCCGTGAGGTGATCGCTGACTGCATCGAACTGATGACCGAAGGTTACCGGGTGGACGCTGTTATCACACTCTCCGGTTGCGATAAAACCATTCCCGCCGCACTGATGCCGATCGCCCGCAACAACCTGATCGGCCTGACCCTTTACGGCGGCAGTATCCTCCCCGGCGAATACCACGGCAGGGCCCTCAATATCGTCAGCGCCTTTGAAGCGGTCGGTGCTTTCTGTGCCGGTAAAATCGATGCTGAAGAATTGCACGCGATTGAATGTCACTCCTGTCCCGGAGCCGGTTCCTGCGCAGGTATGTACACAGCCAACACCATGGCTTCGGCTATCGAAGCCCTCGGTATGAGCCTGCCAGGTTCCGCATCCAATCTTGCTGTTGATGAAAGCAATCAGGTCTCTGCCGATAAGCGTGAAGATTGTGCCCGTGTCGCCCAAGCCGTGGTTGGTCTGCTGCAGTCCGGTATCAGCGCCCGAGACATCATGACCCTCAAGGCGTTTGAAAACGCCCTGACTGTTGCCTGGGCTCTTGGTGGCTCGACCAACGCTGTCTTGCACATTCTGGCTCTTGCTCACGAAGCAGGAGTCGCTTTGACACTTGCTGATATCGAAGAGATTACAAGCAATGTACCACTGATCGGTGATTTCAAACCCTTCGGTCAATACGTGATGAATGACCTGCACAAGATCGGCGGTCTGCCGATGGTGATGAGGACCTTGCTTGATGCCGGGTATCTGCATGGCGATTGCATGACAGTGACCGGGAAAACTCTCGCAGAAAATCTCGCTGATGCACCGCAAAGGCCAGTGAACCAGGATATTATCTACAGCCCGGAACAACCTTACGCTCCGCCTAATCGTCACATCCGAGTCTTGCGTGGCAACCTTGCTTCCGAGGGCTGCGTGATAAAACTCAGCGGTAAGGAGATGACTCACTTTACCGGTCCGGCACGGGTGTTTGATCGGGAGGAAGAAGCTCTCGAAGCAATCCTTGCTGGAAAGATCAATGCGGGAGATGTTGTCGTTGTCCGCTATGAGGGCCCCAAAGGTGGCCCAGGTATGCGCGAGATGTTATCTCCATCGGCAGCTTTAATGGGGGCGGGGCTCGGCAAGGATGTCGCCCTGGTCACCGATGGTCGTTTCTCCGGCGGCACTCACGGCATTATGATTGGTCACGTTGCGCCAGAAGCTCAGGTTGGAGGACTTATCGCACTCGTTCAAGAGGGCGACATAATTACTATCGACCTCGGCCTTGGCGAGTTGAACCTCATGGTTGAGGACGACGAAATCAACAAACGTTCGTTGCAGTGGCAGGCTCCCGAGACTCGTTATGCTCGTGGTGTTCTGGCTAAATATGCCAAACTGGTCTCTTCCTCGTCTTGTGGTGCTGTGACCAGTTGACAGTTTTTTTAAATTCACCCACTTATAGCTAATATCAGGACAACTGATACTTAGAAGTGCTCAAGGGAGAATACATATGAAAACAATCAAGGTTGTGATTGAAAGATGGGTAGAAGTTCCTGATGATTGGGAGCTTGTCGAACCTGAGCACACCGGGCAGATTCACCTTGAAACAGACACCCATTGCCTGATTCCTGAGTTGACCTGGCTAGGTCTTTTGGATCAGTCAGAACAAACTTGCGGCTGGGAAGAGCTTGGGGTTGATGATAAGGACAAGCTTGGCAATATGATGGTGGGCGGATCAAGCTCCCTTGAATATCAAGAGGATGAATAATCTGGTTTTCTGATTTTTTATCAACTTGACTTTAGGCCTCAGTTAATCAAAGAGCTGCAAGCGGAAAGCTGCAGTCCTTTGGTTTCTATGCCCTCAACTGGCGTGATGAGTGACTATTTAGCCATATATTGTCTAGCTAAATAGCAATTCTCAGGTATATTTTAATGTGTGACAAAGTTTGTCAGATTACTCTGCTGACAGCGTAAGGCTTATACGCTTTCATTATAGGTGAGGAGTTGGAAAAGATGACTTCAAATGATCGTAAAATAACTGATTCTTTACTGGATATTGAGAATGCCGAGTGGCGTGAATCACTCGACTATGTTTTACAGACCCAAGGCGAGGAGCGGGTCCAGGAGTTGTTGCGCCTTCTGCAGGTGCGGGCCCAGGAGCAGGGGGTCAGTGTTCCCTTTACTGCCAACACCCCTTACATCAATACGATTCCCAAGAATCAACAACCGGTTTTCCCGGGCAACCGTGAGATCGAGCGACGTATCAAGTCGATCATCCGCTGGAACGCCATGGCCATGGTGGTTCGCGCCAATCGTGAGAGCACCGGGATCGGTGGCCATATCTCAACTTATGCCTCGGTTGCAACCCTCTGGGAAGTTGGCTTCAACCATTTTTGGCGAGGGCGCACAGACGCGTTTCTTGGTGACATGGTGTATTTTCAGGGACATGCCGCGCCGGGTGTCTACGCTCGGGCTTTTCTTGAAGGCCGCCTCAGCAGTGAAGACCTGAGTCGTTTTCGGAATGAGCTGGCTCCGGAAGGTGGTCTCTCTTCCTATCCTCATCCTTTCTTGATGCCGGATTTCTGGGAGTTCCCGACGGTCTCCATGGGCCTGACTGCGATCTCTGCGATCTATCAGGCCCGCTTTAATCATTACCTGGTTGATCGTGGCTTGCGCAAATCAAGCGGACGTAAAGTCTGGGCAATGCTCGGTGATGGCGAGATGGATGAGCCTGAATCGCTCGGTGCCATCACTCTGGCGTCACGGGAGAAACTCAACAACCTGATCTTTGTCATCAATTGCAACCTGCAGCGTCTGGATGGTCCTGTGCGCGGCAATGGTAAAATTATTCAGGAACTGGAAGCAGCTTTCCGTGGTGCAGGTTGGAACGTCATCAAGGTGATCTGGGGCGATGACTGGGATCACCTACTTGAAAAGGACGATACAGGCCTGCTGGTCAAACGTATGGACGAAGTCCTCGATGGTGAGATGCAAAATTTCACTCTTAAAAAAGGCGATTACGTCCGTGAACATTTCTTTGGTAAATATCCTGAACTCTTGAAACTCGTCGAGGGTTACAGTGACGAGCAACTGGGACGCCTGACCCGTGGTGGTCACGACCCTGATAAGGTCTACGCTGCTTACAAGAATGCAATCTCTCAGGATGAGAAGCCAACCGTAATCCTGGCGCATACCATCAAGGGTTATGGCCTCGGTGAGGCGGGTGAGGGCAAGAACATCACCCACTCGCAGAAAAAACTCAATGAAGACGAGCTGAAAGAGTTCCGTACGCGCTTCAATATTCCGGTCAGTGACAGTGAGATTGCTGAAGCTCCATTCTACAAGCCCGCCGAAGACAGTCCTGAAATGGTGTACCTCAAAGAGCGGCGTGCTGAACTTGGTGGCTCCTTGCCAAAACGTTTTTCAGGCCAGGCGCCCATTGCCTGCCAGACCGATGGTCTGATCCGTGAGTACCTTGATGGCTCAGGTGATCGCGAGCTGGCAACGACCATGGCTTACGTGCATCTGCTGGCCAAGCTGCTGCGTGATCCGGAGCTCGGTAAGTTGATTGTGCCGATCGTGCCCGACGAGGCTCGTACCTTCGGTATGGAAGCGCTCTTCAGACAGGCCGGAATCTACAGCCACGCGGGGCAGCTCTATGAGCCGGTCGATAAAGGCAGCCTGCTGCATTACAATGAGAAAAAAACCGGCGCCATTCTCGAAGAAGGCCTGAGTGAAGCCGGATCAATGGCCAGTTTCATTGCTGCCGGAACCTCACATTCCAGCAACGGTGTACAGACCATTCCCTTTTACACTTTTTACTCAATGTTCGGTTTCCAGAGGGTTGGTGACCAGATTTGGCAGGCTTGCGACAGCCGGGCCCGGGGCTTTCTGATCGGTGCAACTTCTGGCCGCACCACCCTGGCCGGTGAGGGTTTGCAGCATCAGGACGGGCACAGTCATGTCCTGGCGATGACGCCCACCAAGGTCAAGGCCTATGACCCGGCATTTGCTTATGAAATGGCCGTGATCATTCATGACGGTTTGACCCGCATGTACTGTCATCAGGAGGACCTGATTTACTACCTCACGGTGATGAACGAGACCTACCTGATGCCGCCGATGCCGAAAGGTAAGGGCGTGCGCGAAGGTATCATCAAGGGCATGTACAAGTTCAAACCTTCAAATTTGAAAAAGAGCAAAAGCAAAGCTCATCTGCTCGGCAGCGGCGCCATTCTCAATGAAACGATCAAAGCGCAGAAGATTCTGGAAGATGACTATGGTGTTGCCGCCGATGTCTGGAGTGTGACCAGCTATAAAGAGCTTTACCAGGATAGCGTTGAGTGCGAGCGCTGGAACCTGTTGAACCCGAAAAAGAAAGCGAAAGTCCCATATGTCAGCAGTCTCCTCGCCAAGGAGAAGGGCGTCTTTGTCGCGGCTTCGGATTATATGAAGCTTCTGCCGGCGGCTGTGTCAGCGTGGTTCCCTGCGCCTTTGTATTGTTTGGGTACCGATGGTTTTGGTCGTAGCGACAGCCGTGAGCGTTTGCGTGACTTCTTTGAGGTCGACGCCCGCTACATCGTTGTTGCGACCCTGAAGCAGCTGGCTGATGCAGGTGAAGTCAGCAATGACGCGGTGGCCAAAGCTATTGTTGATTTGAAAATCGATTCAGGCAAGTTAAACCCTCATACTGATTAGACGGGGACTGTCCCACGCTTGTAAATAATGACTGATCACGACTCATATAGAGGAAAACTATGAAACACGAGATTAGAGTTCCTGCCGTTTCAGAAGGTGTCACTGAAGGAACCGTAGTTAGTATCACTGTTGCTGTCGGCGATAGCGTTGAAGTGGAGCAGACTCTGCTGGAGTTGGAGACTGACAAAGCGGTTGTCGAGGTTCCCTCGAGCTACGCAGGCAAAATCACAGAAATTCTGGTGACAGAAGGTGACCGTGTGGCGATTGATGCAGTTATCATGGTTCTGGAGTCCTCCGAAGAGGTCGAAGCACCGGAGAGTGTCAGTGAAGACATTCCCGCACCTGTCGTTGAGGCAGAGCCTGTATCTACCGTTGTTGTTGAACAGACAGCGGCCGCTGAGCCCCCGGCTTCTTCTACACCGCCGCCTGATGGACCTCAAGTTGATCTGAACACTGTCCGACGCAATGACCTTGTTGCCCCTGCGGCTCCTTCCGTGCGGCGGTTAGCGCGTGACCTTGGCGTCGATATTTACCAGGTCCAGGGCACGGGCCCCGGTGCACGTATCAGTGAAGATGATGTGCGCAATTTCGTTCGCGAAACCATGCAGCGCATAACCGGGGGTGGCTCTGTTCCTTCGGTGGTGGGAGAGTTCCCCGGGTTGCACGCCCAGCGGCCATTACCGGACTTCAGCCGTTGGGGAACGATCCGTCGTGAGCCGCTGTCTCGGGTTCGTGAATTAACTGCTGACTCCATGGGCTATGCCTGGTCGACGATCCCCATGGTCACTCAGTATGACAATGCTCAGATCACAGAGATCGAGGCGTTTCGCCAGAAGACCAACCAGCGCGCCAGCGCTGAAAATCGTTTGACCATGACAGCCATCATGGTCAAGGTCTGTGCTGCAGCGCTTAAGGCGTTTCCGGGTGTCAATAGCAGTCTGGACCTGGCAAATAAAGAGCTTGTGTTGAAAGATTATGTACATATAGGCGTTGCTGTTGATACCCCCGGTGGCTTGCTTGTGCCTGTGATTCGTGATGCCGATGAGAAAGGTATCGAACGACTCGCCACGGAGCTGAACGGACTTGCCGAGAAGACCCGAGAGCGCAAAATCAGTCCGGCCGATATGGAAGGTGGAACCTTTACCATCAGTAATCTCGGTGGGGTTGGCGGAACCTCTTTTACGCCGATCGTTTATGCCCCCCAGGTAGCCATTCTAGGTATTTCGACCGCTTCAATGCAGCCGGTGTGGGATGGTAACCAGTTTGTCCCACAACTGATCATGCCGCTTTCCCTGACCTATGACCACCGCGTCGTTGACGGTGCCGATGGTGCCCGTTTCCTACGCTGGATTTGTGAGGCTCTAGAAAACCCTCTGAACCTGGTCATGAAAGGATGATGATGTGAGTAACCTAGAAAAGATCCCCGCCAGTGCGCAACTGGTTGTCATAGGAGCAGGCCCGGGAGGATATGCAGCCGCCTTCAAGGCTGTAGAACTGGGCTTGAATGTCACCCTGATTGATCCGGAGGCAAACCCGGGAGGCGTCTGCCTGCATCGTGGCTGCATTCCGTCGAAGGCTTTGCTCCACGTCGCCAAGTTGGTTGCAGAAGCGGAAGAAGCTACAGAAATAGGCATCACCTTCAAAAAACCTCAAATCGATCTTGACCGGGTGCGTAGCTGGAAAGACGAAGTCATCGGCAAGTTGACCGGCGGTCTCGGCGGAAAAGTCGTAAAACAGAAAATCACCTATGTTCGAGGCATGGCAAAGTTTAAGAACGCGAAAACTTTAACGGTGACAGCCGCTGACGGCACCACGGGTGAGATGTCCTTCGAAAAAGCTATTCTCGCCACCGGTTCACGACCAATCATGCTGCCGGGTGTGGCGGCAGGTAGCACCAAAATTATTGATTCCACAGGGGCCCTAGAAATCCCGGATATTCCTTCTTCGTTGCTGGTTGTCGGCGGTGGTTATATCGGTTTGGAACTCGGTTCAGCCTATGTTGCTCTTGGCAGCAAGGTCTCGGTCGTGGAGATGACCGATGGTCTGCTTCCGGGTTGTGATCGTGATCTGGTTTCGGTGCTGAAGAGACGGCTCGGTAAAAAGTTTGCCGAGATCAAACTGAACACCCGCGTTACCGATTTGAAAGAGCAGAAAAATGGTGTGATGGTGACTGTCGAGGATAAAAAGGGTGAAGCGACGAAAAGCCTTTTCTCCAAGGTTCTGATCGCTATAGGTCGCAAGCCAAACAGTGAGAATCTGGAGTTTGAGAATACGGCCATTAAGGTCGACGATAAGGGCTTTATTGAGGTGGATGCTCAGATGCGGACAGCAGAAGAGCACATCTTTGCGATTGGTGATATTGCCGGTGAACCTATGCTGGCCCATAAAGCGTACGCCGAAGCCAATGTTGCCGCCGAGGTTGTTGCGGGCAGAAAAGCTGCGTTTGACCCACGCGCGATTCCGGCCGTGGTCTTTACCGATCCTGAGATCGCCTGGTGCGGCCTGACAGAAACTGAAGCCCGTGAACAAAAAATCAAGGTCAAAACGGCTAAAATGCCCTGGCGCAGCAACGGCCGCACGCTAACCCTCGGTCGCGATGATGGTATGACCAAGCTGATTATTGATCCGGAGACCGATCGCTTGCTCGGCGTGGCCGTTGCCGGCCCCGGAGCGGGGGAGTTGATCGCAGAAGGGGTGCTGGCGTTGGAGATGGCAGCGGTTAGTGAAGATTTGCGCAAGACGATTCATCCGCATCCAACTCTTTCAGAAACGATCTACGAAACAGCTGAGATGCTCTTTAAAAGCTGAACCGGGCCACTTCTACGGGACACTTCAATCGAAGTGTCCCGATTTTGGAAATTTGACCAAAGTCATTTCTTTGATACTCAATTCGGAGTATCTTCAACGTATCATGAATAAAATAATCAATTGGAAAAAAGCGAGCCCCTGGCGGTTGACGGTCCAGTGGCTTTTCCTCGGCTGGTGTCTCTTTTTGGGTGTCCAGTTCGGTCTCTTCGTTCGCCACTTCGAAACGGCAGGACAGGCGGGTTATTATTCTCGCCCTCCGGGTGTTGAGGGTTTTCTGCCGATCGGCGCGCTGGTGAGCTTGAAAACCTGGTTGTTCACAGGTCACTTTGACACTACGCATCCTGCGGCACTGGTGCTCTTTTTGACCTTTCTGGCTATGGCACTTTTGACCAAGAAGTCGTTTTGCTCTTTCATCTGCCCGGTCGGCACACTTTCTGAGGTGAGCTGGAAAGTTGGCGTTAAACTGTTCGGTCGAAATTTTCGCATCTGGCGTGGGTTCGATCTTTTCCTACAGTTTGCCAAGTATGCGTTGCTCTTCTTTTTTGTAAAGCTGATTCTCTTCGGTATGCCGGTTGTCGCGATGAAAGAATTTCTCAAGGCGCCTTACTGGGCGATTGCCGATGTGAAGATGCTGCATTTCTTTACCGCAATGTCGACGACCAGCATGGTGGTGATTGCCCTGCTTTCGCTGCTGTCTGTTGTTTATAAAAACTTCTGGTGCCGTTATCTCTGCCCTTATGGTGCACTGCTTGGCTTGCTGAGTATGCTCAGCCCCTTCAAGGTCTCCCGCTACCCGGATAAGTGTATCGATTGTGGTATATGCAGTCGTGCCTGCCCGGCCCAGATCGACGTGCAGCACAAGGCGCAGATTCACTCACCAGAATGTACAGGTTGCCTGACTTGTGTCAGTCATTGTCCTGAAAAGGGTGCTCTGTCGATGGCGTTCTGGAAGCGACCTGTTCCGGGGGTTGCGTTCGTGGTGATCGTGATGGTGCTTTTTGGCGGTGGGGTCTTAACCGGGATGCTGACTGATCACTGGCAGACGAGCTTGAGTTACGATGATTATCGTCAGCTGATTCCGGCGGCTTCGCGATTGGGGCATTAGAATAAAAAGTTCGACTCATATTTGTAGCGAGTGCCGAACCAACAAGGCGTGTCTGAGAGCCATAGCACGGCTATTTAACCGAAGCCATAACGCAGTTGGCGTGCCAAAGAACAAGCAAGATGCTTTAGTTTCTGTGTCGCACGGTACTAGCCTCCGGTCGGCATCGACTTTCCTGTTACCCTTTGTCTTGTGTAAACTTGACCCACACCCACACATAGATTAAGTTGTGCTCCCTATTAAACTCAAGTGGAGTCAGACCATGGCCATCAAGCCTTCTGTGCCCAGTATTAATATCAATGACTTTTCAGAATTAACAGCTGCTGAGCAGATCGATGTCTTGCGTTGTCTGGATGCACGGCAGAAGACTGAATTGCTGCTTGATTCACCCGATGGTGAAGAGCTTATGGCTCAACTCCCCGCACAGGAAGTTTATCTGCTAGCCGTGGAGCGTGGCCCTGAGCATTTACCAGAGCTTTTGAGCCTGGCAACTCCCGAGCAATGGAGCGGCTTTTTTGATCTCGATTGCTGGGAGGGTGACCAGTTCAACTCCGATAAAACACATCGCTGGCTGATCACTCTTTTGCAGGGTGAAGAAGAAAAGGTTTTCGATGTTCTCCAGCAGATGAACTTTGAACAATTGGTTCTGATCTTCAAGGCTGAAATGGATATCATTTCGGGGCCGGAAGCCGATGAGAACAGTGACGCACGCATTGATGCAAAGAAGCGCGATGGCGGCTACGAGATCTCCTACTATTCCGAGAACAGCGCCAAGCTGTTTGAAAAGCTTCTAGATGTTCTGCAGAGCTTCTCCCCGGAGTTTTTCGTCTACTTGCTGGAGGCGGTTCGTTCGGAAACCATGGGGCTGATCGTGGAGAGCGTTTATCAGCAACGTACCGGACGTTTACTCGATATGGGTATCCCGGAACCTTTCACGGCGCAAAAAGTTTACGCCTGGCTCAATCCCGAAGACTATCGTCAGGATCGCCCGGTCAAGCTGGCTCCCGGTACGAGTGAGACCAGCGCTCCTGGCTTTACCCTGACGCTGGCGCGTCCCAAGGGCCTGCTGGCCGAGGTTCTCGCTGATGGAATCGATGAAGGCCTGGCCTGGGAGATGGCCAACGTGGTTAACAAGGTGATCCTTGCCGATCGCATCGATATGGGTAATGTTGAGCAGGTTTCTAATGTTGTTGCCAAGGTGGATGCTTACCTCAACCTGGGCCTGGCCTGGCTGGCCGGTACCGATGTTGATGAAGCCAGAACCTGTATGAACGATTGCTACTGCGAAGACCTCTTTCGCCTTGGCTTCAGCTTGACGATGAGATTGAAGCGTCGTGGCGACATTATTGGCAAGTCTTCCGTTGCTCCTTATCTTGATCACAACGCACGCGCTTGTCTCAGTGCTCTTCACCAGTTCCCACCGTTCTTCTTTGAAGGTGTCGCCGATCCGACTCAGGGAGGCACGCGCCTCTTCGCCAGCCTTGCTGAAATCGGCATGGTGGAACAATGGCTGGGCAGGATGGAGCTCCAGCGGCAGCTCTTTGAAGACGTCCTAAACTTCCCGATGCCGGATCCAAACGTGATCGACCTCTCCGGGTGCCAGCCGGATAATGTTGATGATGTTACCCTGGTGGAATTCTTCCTGACCTCGCTGGCCAATAAACTTCTGGGGCGTGATTTCCAGCCGCTGCCGATCGCCGAAGAAGAACTGGCCGGACTGCACGGCATGGTCTCCCAATCGGGTGTGCTCAATCCGCGCCTGCGTGAAGAGACGGTGAGGTGGCTTGGTTCATTGATGGATGGTGGCGGTGACTTTGCGACCTACTGTCTGGATATCTGGGAAGAAGAGTTCTGCTCGATCGGCTTTGAAGATATCGACCCGCGTTTTATCGGTGGGATGATTGTGCAGTTGGAAGAAATTTGATCTAACCTTAGAAGATTAACGCAAAGACGCAAAGTTTAAAGGCAAGACGCAAAGGGAAATGTATGGAAAACCAATGATTTTCTTTGCGTCTTTTCTTGCTGTTCTTAGCGACTTTGCGTTAAATGTTCTACTCCTTGTCGTCCCCAGCAGAAGGCTTGCCGCCAGTAATAATCCCTTTAAACCACGCGGTTTATCCTCGGTCACCTCTGCAGTGGAGTAGAGGCAGGGATCCTCTAAAAAGCACTAGCTCTTCAAAATATTCCTTGGTGAACTGATCAACCGGACGGTCTGAGAGTTGATCACTTACCAATTCTATCCTTGTGACAAAAGCATTCTTGAAAGTTTCGTTCTGTTCCCCCATAACCGTCAGCGCCGTCTTGGTGGCGAACTCGATCATCTTCTGTTCAATCTCTGTCGGTTGGTCAGACATCCTCACTCGTTATCTTTTAATTGCTGTACCGATATTCCTCAACCTGCATCTTCCGCCCGGTTCCTGTCAGATAGCAGAAGAGGTAAATGGTTCTTTGTGTCGGGCTATGAATGGTTGAGAAGGCCGCCGCAAAATATTGCAGTTTGATCCCCTGGCCCTTGATCGCTTCGGTCTTATCCTGAACTGTTGCACGCACCCAGTGCTCTTCCTCAGGTTTAAGGGCGGTGTCGAAAAATTCCGGGATCCGATTGGTGACGACGCGCTCGCAACGGGCGTAGTCGTAGGCAAGACTTTCAATCAGTCGTGTTTGAGGCGTGCCCTCGTCGCGCTCCCTGATGATCTCAAAAAGGTTCTGGAAGAGTGATTGACGGTTCAAAGGGAAACGGAACAGCTCGCGCTTGCGCCATTCTTTTGCCAGCCACTCCAAACCCGTGGCGAAGGAGCCGGTTGCGGCGCTCAACGCCCGGATAAAGCTCGAAAAGTGACCGCTGTTGTACGTCAGGTCAAGAAGCCGGCTGATCTCCTGGAGTTGCTGTAACTCGGCATAGGAGAGCTCAGGGCTGCCCAGAATAGTGTAGGGCGGGTTCGGGTCAAAGCGTATCTGCAGCTCTTTGGCTTGGTCGCGCAACGGTGAACCGGGCAGTAACTTGACCGGTTCAATCTGCAGATGATGGGGGGCGAGGGCGGCCACCCGATCAATCGACTTGAGAAAGCTTTCATAATTGTCGCCGGGTAGTCCGGCGACCAGATCGAGGTGCAGATGAATCCGGTTGCTCTGGCGTAGACGACGGATATTCTCTTCCAACTGCTCCAGGTTGACCTTGCGACCTATGGCATCGAGGGTACTCTCCAAGGTCGATTGCACGCCGATCTCAAACTGGAACATCTCTTCTGGTACTTTGTCCAGCAACTCGAGAGTCGCTTCATCAAGCAGGTGTCCAGCGATCTCGAAATGGAAATGCGTCGATTGGTTGTGTTCGAGGATGAAACTGAAAATCTCTCTGGCGCGGCTGGCGTCGAAGTTGAAAGTGCGGTCGACCAGCTTAACCTTGGCAATACCTTTCTGCATCAACAAGAGCAGGTCGCTTTTAATGCGCTCCATGGAGTAGAAGCGAATCAGGTTGTCTCGGGCACTTAAGCAAAAGCTGCAATGGAATGGGCAGCCGCGGCTGGTCTCGTAATAAACGAAGCCACGATCCATATTGGTCAGATCTGTCTGGAAGGGTGACGGTACCTGGTCAAGCTCTTTCAAGGGCGGGCTGTCAGGCCCGCTGATAAGTTTATCACCCACACGTAACACGGCTCTTGGAATGACCCCTGGTTGTTCCCCCTGTTTCCAGGCAGACAACAACGCACGCAATGGCTCTTCTCCTTCACCGCGGATCAACGCCGTGATGCCGGGGTGGCGAGTAAAGAGCTCTTCACCTTCAAAAGAAACCTCAGGGCCGCCCAGGATGATGCGTAGCTCTGGTCGTGCAACGCACAAGGCGTCGACCAGATCGAGACTCTCGCGTCGATTCCAGAGGTAGACTGAAAAAGCAACGATATCCGGGCCTTCAGCTAATATTTGAGAGAGAATTGATTCGCGCGGTTCATGGACCGTGAACTCACGGATCAGAAACTCGCCGCAAGCGTCTCCGCAGTAGGCGGCTAGATAGGGCAGGGCCAGGCTATTGTGGATGAACTTGCTGTGGAGTGTGCTGAGGATTGTTCGCATGCTACAAGGATAGCTAAGGGGAGGGTTGATAGAAAGGGTAAAGTGATAAACTTAAGCCTTAAAAGCTTTTACCACCCGTTCGCTTCGCTCTCTAGAGTCACAGAGGGAACAGAGAATAAACACTGAGTATTGGGTTTACTCTATTTCCTCTGTGCTCTCTGTGGTGAAAGATTCTTTTGAACCAGCTTCGCTGTTATCTATTGCTTGTCGCCGCCGGGAGATAAGTTGTCTGGCTCCTCATAGCTCTCATAATCATGCCGCCGCCAACGAAACGGCAAATCAACAATCTCTCCCGGAGTTGTGATTCCATAAAGAGCTTTAAAGGCTTCAAGTACAACCGCCCGCTGCTGCTTAACGTTACCCGGTTCACCAAGTGGATGACCGAATGGCCATTTCAGGTAAACGCTGCGTGGCGGCTGAACCTTTTCCGTATACTCGCGAACAATGGTGACGCCAACGGTAGCGATCCCGGCTTTTTCAATCTCTCTTTGTATCAATCCCACGGATTGATTGCAGATGCCTCAGGCCGGGGTGAGCAGGACCACGTCGACCTGGTCCCGTTTGAGTCTCTTCACCACTTCCTGGGCGGCTTGTCCGATCAGGGTGGCGATGTGGCGACCGTCGATGTGGCCCATGAAGGAGTAGTGGGTGTCGGCCAGTTGACCGATGACGCCTTCCTGCTGCAACTCCTGCAATCTCTGCAGAGGGAAGATGATGTTGAGGTCTTTCTCGGCATCGCTGTGATCGTAGTAGTCGTGGGTGATCTTGTAAGCGCTGCCGATCGTCGCCCCATCGATGGCCCGAAAGCTTGGATCCCCTTCGCTATCCTGCATGTTGAAGGGCTCCTGTGTGCTGTGATGCACACCTGAAGTGGTGACCATGGCCAGCGTGCATTCGGCCAGTGGCTTTTGTGGCGGTGCCCAGGGTACAGCTTCGCCAGACTCCCAGGGCTCATAAGCGGAGATGAAGCGCTGGGCGAGACTCGGGTAGCGGGTGATCACCTTGGCGATCAGGCGGTTTTTGAATCGGTTGGTTATCGACATAGAGTTCTCCCGTAAGTTTATTGGAACAGTATAGCCGCAATTATACACCGGATACTAGTATCCCCATCCGATTGCCCGGATGGGGACATGTTTTTCAACTCAGGAGAACAGTGGTTCTACTTAGTTGCGAAGCAAGGCAACTTCATCCTTTCGCGTCGTGTTTGCATTCTCAATGATTGGCAGGGTCGCGTTGTTCGCCCATTCAATCCATGAGCCATCGTAGTTCTTGACTTCGGTGTAGCCTAACCCTTGTAACACCAGTGTGGCGTAAGAAGAACGGATACCAGTCTGGCAATGGGCAATGATTTCTTGGTCAGCGGTGATACCGTAATCCGCCAGAAGCTGTCGAATCTCACTCTCGCTCTTTAAAACTTTAATGCCATCGACTTCGTGCTGCAATTGTGTCCAGTTGAGGTGTGTCGCACCGGGGATGTGGCCGCCCCGATCAGCGCGCACCTTTGTGCCGTCATATTCTTCAGGGGTACGTGTATCCCAGATGACGACCGATGGATTGCCAAGTTGGGTCAGCACATAGTCTGCTTCGGCGCGTGCATTGCCCGGTGATGAGACGCGGTAGCTGCTCGGGATCGCCGCTGCTGTTGGCAGCAAAGTTGTCGGATGTCCCTCTTCGGACCATTTTTCATAACCGCCATTGAGAACCAGAACCTTGTCATGGCCATGGTAGCGCAAGGTCCAGGCGAGGCGTGCGGCATAAGGGTTGTCGTCTTCGGCGTAAGTGATCACGGTGGTCTCGGGTGTGATGCCGAATGCCTGCATCAGGGCCTCGAAAGCGGTGGTGGTTGGGACCAGGCTCTTGACGCCGTCACGCTTGTCCAGGAAGCCACTGCGGGGAAGGTGGTGAGCTCCCTTAATGTGACCCAGAATGAAGAGTGGAGTCTGACGCGCGTCGAGGACGACGACCTTCGAACGGTTCTCGGCCAGCCAATCGGTTTGTACAAAATAATCTCCCAGACCTGCACTTGCCAGTGCTGGGAGGCCAGCCAGAAGTAAGATGGTGAGCGTGATGAGTTTCTTGAGTGACTGCATGGTTCTCTCCTGTTGTTGAGTGTTACGATAGTAAATAATACAGACAAACAACGGTGTCAAGATGTTTTTTATAAAAAGTAAAGTACAGTAGTATTATGTGTAATAGGTTTGAGACCAGGATTGTCGTAATCTCGGGTCTTTAGAACGGTCGAGAAGGAGAAATTGTTTTCATTGAGTTGCCTGTGGTAGTTTGGGACTGTACCCGCATGGAACTGTCCCTTTCACGGAATAGTTAAGCAACGCAGGGATGTCTCTGGTTTATTGAACGAGCATATAAAGGCTAAAGGAACAACGCGTGGCAAAAGGTAAAACTATACTGGCAGTCGTCGCCGATGAGAGTGGTGAGGTTTTTGAGCACCCTGATCTGCTGTTGGCGGGAATGAGTGGTACGGAAGCGGTGCGCCCGCAGATGGATGAGATGATCCCGATGCCTGAAGGCAGTCGTCTCTTCACCATTCCACAGACACCGCCGATCGGTTTCGATCGTCGCAGCGGTAAACAGCTGACGGCTGATCGCCTTGCCAAGCAATGGGGCGGAGGTTCTATTCAGGCGGTTTCGGCTTTTCTGACTCCTGGCTATACCCGCACCTTGCTGCCTGCAGCTGATTACCGGCGTAAAGAGCAGACATTGCCGCTCTGGTCTTACACCGCGGTCGGTTGGTGTGTTGAGGAAGAGCGTTTTTACGTAGCCGGTGTCCAGGTCGATCGCAACAACCAGTGGCAACCTGATCACTTCGATGATCGTAAACTTGTTCCTCTTGTGAACAAGACCCTGCAAGACAATCCGGACAATCGCCTACTGGAGCAACTGTCGCGTTGTGCTCTTGATTACCATTGCTTTGCCGCCAAGAACCTTTTCTTTCGCCGTTGGGAAGCACCGCTGCCGAGTTCACCTACATGCAATTCCCGTTGCGTTGGTTGTATCTCCAAACAGGAATCAGACTGTTGCCCTTCCAGCCAGGAGCGCCTGACGTTCGTCCCTTCCGTGAAAGAGCTTTGTGAAGTGGCTGTGCCGCACCTCAAAGAAGCAAAGAACTCGATCGTCTCTTTCGGCCAGGGCTGTGAAGGTGATCCGATCATGCAGTCAGATGTGATCAGCGACGCGGTGCGTGAAATGCGGCGTCAGACAGAGCGCGGTACGATCAATTTTAACAGCAATGCTTCTTTGCCTGATGCCATCGATAAACTGTCCGCCGCCGGTGTCGAATCAATTCGCGTCTCCCTCAACTCGGCCCAGGAGCATCTCTACAACGCCTACTACAGGCCGTGTGGCTATCGTTTTGATGATGTGGTCGAGTCTATGCAACGGGCTAAAGCGGCCGGTCTTTACCTGATGCTCAATTACCTGGTCTTTCCAGGAGTGACCGATCGTGAGGATGAGATTGAGGCCATGGGTGATCTGATTGACCTGGTTGGTGTTGATATGATCCAGATGCGCAACTTAAGCCTTGACCCGGTGCTCTATCTTGATTCGCTGCAACTTTCAGGCAAGGGCGTTGGTATGGTGGAAATGCTTAAGCTGCATAAGGCACGCTTCCCCAGCCTGCAGTACGGCTATTTCAACCGGACCAGGGAGACCTTTTTTCCTCCTGGATACCAGACGGAGTGGCCGATTCATTCCTGAGGCACGGACCTCATCGTTCGTAAATACCTGTATTTAGTGGTGCATTAAATAATTGCATTAGCGCGGTGTTTTTGTGTATTGACTTCCCATATATACAAAAAGTATGATGCGTTCCGTTGTCCATCATCTTTTTAGGAGCAAATCATGCATACTTTTCTGATCACCATCCTGCTTGCAGCTATGTTATCCCCGGTCACTGCTTTTTCTAAAGATTTCGGCAATGGCGTCACCCTGTCTGAAGAGACGGCGATCTCCGCGATTATTGATACCCCTGCAGATTATGTCGGTAAAAAGGTCAAAGTTTCCGGACTGATCATTGACGTTTGTAGCACAAGAGGCTGCTGGATCTATCTGGCAGGTGACCGTGATTTTGAGAAAATCCGTATTAAGGTAACCGATGGCGAGATCGTCTTCCCGATGGAAGCTCGCGGCAAGGTGGCCACTGTTGAGGGTGTCGTAGAGAGTATGGTGCTGACCCGTGAGGAAGTCATCAAACGGCGCAAACATCATGCGGAAGAGAAGGGCATTGACTTTGATCCTGCCTCCGTAGCGTCCGGTGAAACCGTCTTGCGTATTCGTGGTCTCGGTGCCTCTATCGATGGTGTTTAGCTAAGCATGAGCTGGCGGCGCTGGAATTATGTACTGCACCGTGACATCGGCTTCCTCTGTATCGGATTGACCCTGCTCTACGCCATCTCCGGCGTGGCGGTCAATCATATTAAAGAGTGGAACCCGAGCTACAGTGTAGAGCGAGTCGAAACCAATATCGGCCCGGTTGTCGGCAACCCCGCGGATGCCGCAACCGCGCTTGAGATCCTTGCTCGCCTCGGAGAACCTGGCAAGCTTGAAAGCAGCTATCGGCCTGACCGAAACAGCTTGCAACTCTTTGTCGAAGGGCGTTCGATTACGGTCGATCTGCCGAGCGGTCATGTTGTTCACGATCGTGCTGTTCCCCGACCCGTTCTGCGCGAGATGAATTACCTGCACCTTAACCACCCGAAAAAAGCCTGGACCTGGTTTGCTGACCTTTATGCTGTCGCCCTCGCATTTCTGGCCGTCAGCGGTCTATTTATGCTTCGCCGCAAGACGATGCGGCGTGGCCTTGTGTTGACGGGGATCGGTGTTGTCATTCCTCTATTCTTCCTGATCCTTTATCTCTGATTGCTCCTCCATAACTTAAGAGGGACAGAGTAGAAGCCTATTGCGCCCCTCTTAATAGCTGCCCTTTACGTTGACACCCTGGCAGGCCTGGGGTAGAAACGACCATACACCTGTCGCCTTAATTTTTGAATCAAGATTGGAACAGAGATGTTCACCGATATCTTTTTACATGCCCTGACATCCTACTTTGTTGTCATTGATCCGATCGGTACAGCGCTGATCTTTCATGGTTTGACCACGGGCTGTGAGCGGGCTTATGCGAAGCGCATGGCGTTGCGTTCGACACTGATTGCAGCGGCCATTGTGCTGGTATCTGCTTTCTTCGGTCAGGCTTTGCTGACCAAACTCGGTATCAGTATTGAAGCCTTGCGGGTCTCCGGTGGTCTGCTGCTCTTCATTACGGCGTTCAACATGGTGACCAAAGGGGAAACCGGCAGGAAATGGGAGAGTGGCGAAGAGGTTGATATCTCCGTTTTCCCGATGTCGATTCCGTTGTTGTCCGGTCCCGGTTGTCTGACCGTGACGATTCTACTCTTTTCCCAAACACAGACAGTTTCGGGGAGCATTTCCCTGGTGATCGCAGTTCTGGTCATCTTCCTGCTCACCTACCTGGCGCTCTCCTCGGCAAGCCGGGTTAAGGATCTTATCGGCCGGACCGGTGACGATATCCTGCGTCGCCTGCTTGGCGTCATTCTGGCTGCACTGGCGATTCAGTTTATTTCTGACGGGGTCCGCCAGATTATGATCAATTGATCAGCTAATCCCGCTGCGACTTATCTCACTGTAATCCCAAACTCCTCTTGCACAAAAATCTTCGCTTCATGCATAAAACCGTCAAAGTCTTGCCTCAATGAGACTTCATGGGCGTCAAGGTCATCAACACCTTCGGCGAGAGGCAGGGCTCTGCTCAGGCGTTGGGCGATATTCTGCAGTGCTTTACCAACCACTTCGCGGTGCTGATATGAAACCAGCCAGTTGTACTCAATCATGCGCGGTGCGACCTGTTGTAAGCCATGTGGTAGTTGCTGATGAGCCGCCTGCAGCAATTTGTAAACATCTGCTGCATAGCTTGTCAGGTGGGAGGTCGAGTAGTCACGCCAGTTTGCGGCGAGGAAGTGATCGTAGAATATGTCGACGATGATGCCGCGACCGTGACCGAACTTAGGATCAAGCCGTTGTCGGCTTCTTCGTGTATGCTGGCTGTTTTGGGCGAGGCTGTCGATGCGACGATGGAGGTGCAGGCCGAGAGCAATTTTTTCGGGATAATCTATGGGAATGCGGCCTTTGACAAAGTCACCCATCAGGCCGCCAAGCTGAATCTCAGGATCCGATCCGGAGAGGTAGAGGTGCAGGAGGTAGTTCAAACTCTGAGAATCTTGTTGTGCAGGATGAGAATCTCAAAGGCCATCAACGCTTTGCTTGAGAGTTGCTGGACATCCACGATTGCTGCGGACAGATCGACCTTGGGGTCGTCGACGTAGATCAACCCAACCACACGGCCCAACATGCTCATAGGTAACAGCAGCGCTGACTGCGGGGCTGGTTTGCCGAGAAATGTCGTCAGCGCCAGGTTCGCGCCGGTCTGAGGTACGGGACCGAGGAAGAAGCTGTTGCTTTCAACAGCGGTTTTTAGTACCGATGGCTCTGAGAGTGGTAGTTGAAACTGCTCGAAACCCGGAATCGGTTGCCCACCTTTTGCAGATCGCCAGCCGGTAACTTGGCCGGCAACGACCATGAACAGGGCCGCCCGTGCATAGTTGGCTCCGAGATAGGCGATAACGGCATCGGCGACACCATCGCGGTCTGTAATGCCAACCAGAGTCTGGGCTATCGTAGCCAGCGTAATCTCTTCCTCTTCCAGCTCTTCGATCAGGTCGTCATCGTCCAACTCCTCGATCTCGTCTTCCACGACTTCCACAGGTTGTGCTGGTTCGGCTGCCGGTTTCTCATAGATGCGTTCGGAGCCAAGTGTTCCTAAATCTTCATTTGTATCAGGGGCTTCAATTGGGCCGTCTGCCGTCTCGAAAACGTGGAGCTGGTTCAGCTCTTCGCGGACCTGTTTCGGTGGAGCGATATAGCGCATGGTGCGCTTGATGCCGTAGTAGTTTTCCAGGGCAAAGACCAGACGTACTTCCAGGGCCAGGATCGGTCGTATGATGTAGCCTGTACGAAAGGAGATTTCATCGATTGCTTGAAGCTTGTGTGGTTCTGCCATGGCGAGAGTCAGCTTCTTGCCGCTGATGGAAACCGGCATAACTTTATGCTTCTCAGCCAACTCTGCGCTGATGATTTTGACAACATTTTCGGGGATGTTCTGCAGTTGGCCGGGTTTTGCACAAGGGATGGAAAGGAGTTGCGCAAGAATCTCAGCGAGGGTGTCTTCTGTGATCAGGCCCATTTCGATGAGGACTGTTCCAAGCTTACCGCCAAAAATGACCTGAGCCTGCAGCGCTTCTTCGATCTGCGCCTGGGTCAACAGGTTTTTCTTGATCAGTAACTCGCCAAGCATTTCGGCCATGATGTGTCCCTTGTCTGGAATTAGTCTTTTAAAGTGTCCTCTGCCTGCTGTGCGCTGGCAGTCTTGACCGGTGTTTGATCGGTTAACTCGGTCATAAGTTTTGCCGCCTGAATATCAAATTCTGCCCGACTGGCTCCGGAAATCGGCTTGGTTGCAGGCGCTTTCACCCGTTGAGGATTGACCGGAGCGCCATTTTTATACATGCGGAAGCAAAGATGAGGTCCTGTGGCCAGCCCGGTGCTGCCGACGTAACCGATTCTCTGTCCCTGTGCGACTCGTTTGCCTTTGGCGATGCCCTTGGCAAAACCCTTCATATGCAGATAGATGGTTTCATAGCTACTGTTGTGGCGAATCTTAACGTAGTTGCCGTTGCCGCGAGTGTAGCCTTTTTTTATGATGACGCCATCACCGACACTTTTGATCGGAGTTCCTCTTGGTGCGGCATAATCGATGGCCGGATGAGATTTCCAGGTCTTTGTGATCGGGTGGAAGCGACGCATGGTAAATCCCGAGGAGATACGGGAGAAAGAGAGCGGCGCTTTGAGGAATGCTTTGCGCAAGCTCTGGCCGTCGGCGTCGTAGTAGTCGAGGCGTCTGTCGCCGTCCTTGTATAGAAAGGCCTGGAAGGTGTTGCCCTGGTTGGTGAACTCCGCTGCCAGGATGCGGCCATAACCTGCCGGCTGACCTTCGCGATAACGTTTTTCCACCAGCGCCTGGAATGAGTCTCCTTTACGGATGTCGAGGATGAAGTCGATATCCCAGGCGAAAATGTCAGCAAGGTTCATCGCCAGCACATCACTCTCACCGGTGTGGGTCACCGCTTCAAAGAGGCTGCTTTCGATGACTCCGCGGACACGAGCTGTTTCTGTCGTGTAGGGGATCGGAATTTTCTCGACAGAGAAGGCCTCTGTTTCACGCGAGATGATGAGCTGCTCATCGCGATCTATGTCGTATTCAAAGCGTTCGAAACTATCGTCGCTCAGGCAAAGGCGGTAGGGTTGCCCTGCGCTGAGACGTGAGAGTTGAAAGACCGGCTTGCACTGCTTGTTCAACGCGTGAATTTCAGCCGCTGAGAAATATTCTCCCAACAGGCCTGAAATCGTATCACCGGAGGCGATTGTCCCGGAGATGATCTCTTTGCGAATCTCAGGAATGGGTGGAGGGGGAGGCGCAGCAGGTGTAGCAGGTGCAGCCGTGTTCGCTTCGGTGCTGGTAACCGTCGGACGCAGGAAAAGCGGAACGAGCAAAAGGGTTATCAGAGCGAGCAGCAACCAGATGCGTAACTTTGGAGTCTTCTTGCGATGACTGGTCGTGGACTGTTTGGGCGGGTGAAAATCGAAATCCAAGGGTCTCTTCCTACCGGGATAAGAACGTTAACTTCCCGAAAAACAAAATTTATTTATACTAGCAGGGTCATAACAGATTTGTCTATAGATCTATGACTTGTTGGCGACCGTTTTTACTTTTGAGGTGTGCTTTAGTGGTTTGTTTTGTTTGTTGCATTATGGGATGATGGTGTTGCATGTAAAACCTGAGAACCTGAGCTATGCAAACAGACCTGTTACTGTTTTTTTGAGGAGCTTTCTATGATCGACCAGCAGCGCCTGAGTAAGGAATTTGCCCGGTTGGCAGTAATTAACAGCCCGCCTTTACATGAAAGTTCGATTGCCAGTTACCTGGCCGAACGCCTGCAGCGCCTCGGCGCTGAGATCCGTTTTGACGCTGCAGCGAAAGCAACAGGCGGTGAAGTAGGTAACCTGGTGGCAAGCTTCCCCGGTAACGGCAAACAGGTCGAGCCGCTGCTTTTTTCGGTTCATATGGATACGGTCGAGCCAGGAGGTCAGGTCGAGCCGGTTTTACGTGACGGCGTCTTCTACAGTGCGGGTGACACCATCCTCGGTGCTGATGATAAGGCCGGAATTGCCGAGCTTATCGAGGCTCTCGAGGTTGTCAAAGATCAGGATATCCTTCATGGGCCTATTGAGGTGGTGGTGACGATCGCTGAAGAGATCGGCCTGGTGGGGGCGAAGCATTTTGATTACAGCCTGGTTCAGGCGCGCTATGGCTATGCTCTCGATACAGAGGGCGTCGACATGATGGTTCTACAGGCCCCTGGTGCGAATCATATACAGATAGAGATCGAGGGGCTTGCTTCTCATGCCGGTATGGCACCTGAACGTGGCGTCTCAGCCATTCAAACCGCCTCCCTCGCGATCAGCCAGATGCGCCTCGGGCGCATAGACCATGAAACAACCGCCAATATCGGTGTCATCGAGGGTGGCGTCGCCCGCAATGTCGTGCCACAGAAGGTCTCCATTGTCGGCGAGGCTCGCAGTCATGATCCTGTTAAACTGCAAGAACAAACCGAGCATATGCTCTCATGTTTTGAAGCAGCCGCCGATGAACTGACACGTGAAATCGACGGCAAGCGCGTGCGCCCCGAAATTCATGCCGAGGTTCGCTCTGATTTCCCGAGCATGTCTGTTGATGAAAAAGCCCCGGTAGTGGCATTGGCTCGTAACGCCGCGAAGGCTTTAGGGCGGGATCTGAAGATTCGTTTGGGGGGCGGGGGGAGTGATGCCAATATCTTCAACGGTCATGGCATCGAGATGATCATTCTAGCGACCGGCATGACGGGTGTCCACACTCATAACGAGTCGGTTGCGGTCGCCGATATGATCCAAGTTACTGCATTGCTGGTTGAGATTATCCGGCAGGCTTAAAGGTCGGGGTGCGTGGCGTGTGGCGCGAGGTGTGGAAAAACAAATTTGGTTATCTGCTCTACTCAAGTTAGGCTCTGATTGGTTCAGTACATTTTCTTTACATAGACAAACACGGACAGCAACAAGGCAAAATCGAAACCGGCCTCACGCAGAGATGCGGAGAGCGCAGAGAAAGACTAATGATGGAAATTTTTTGTCGTTTATTTCTTATGTTGCGCTCTCTGCGTCTCAAGAGAGCAACGCGAACGGGCGTGAGTCAGGTTGTTTGCTTTTCCTGTTTCACGTTTCACGAAGCTTTACTGGAGCGAAATAGATAAACAGAAAAGTAAAAAGAGAGAAACCCAATTAGCTGGTTTCCAGTGGTAACTCGTTTAATGCGGCAATCTGTTCGCGCAGTTGCAGGATGTGTTCGCCCCAGTAGTTGACTGTGTTGAACCAGGGGAAGTGGTGAGGAAAGGCCGGATCATCCCAGCGTCTTGCCAACCAGGCGCAATAGTGCAGAATGCGCAGCGCTCGCAGGGCCTCAACCAGGCGTAATTCGCTCGGCCGAAAATCGTAAAACTCGTTGTAGCCTTCAACAATCTCTGCCAATTGTGCGGTCTGGCGCGAACGATCCCCCGAAAGCATCATCCAGATATCCTGAATTGCCGGCGCTGTCCTGGCATCATCAAAATCGACAAAGTGAGGCGCCTTGTCGCGCCACAAAACATTGCCGGCATGGCAGTCGCCATGAGTACGGATGAATGGCGTGTCGCCGGCCCCGGCGATCAGTTCATCAATGGTCTGCAGCAAGTCATGGCTCAGTGCGTCGTAATTGGCCTTGTACTCGGGAATGATGAACTTCTCACTGATCAATTCCACCGAGGCGTGACCGAAGCTTGCGCTGTCGAGTCGGGGGCGATGCTGAAAAGGTTTTGTGGCGGCGATGGCGTGTATACGGCCGAGTGTCCGGCCCATGATCAGCAGGTTGTCAAGATCGTCGAACTCCGGTGCGTGCCCGCCCTGGCGCGGATATAAGGAAAAACGGAAGTCACCGAAATGAAAAAGGCTCTCACCGCGCTCGTTGAGCATTGGGGCGACGACCGGCAGTTCATGCTCTACCAATTCAAAACAGAACTGGTGTTCTTCGAGAATCTGCTCGTCACTCCAACGTTTGGGTCGGTAGAACTTGGCGATCAGTGGGCTGCCATCTTCGATGCCCACCTGGTAGACGCGGTTCTCATAGCTGTTCAAGGCAAAGGTGCGGCAATCACAGAGAAAGCCGCAACTTTCGACGGCATCCATGATGAGACTGGGAGTCAAGGCTTCGAAGTGGTGCTGGTTTTGTGTTTTAGTCATGTGAGCCTTTATCTAATATTTCATGTAAGCAAAAAATGCTTTAACGCAAAGGCGTTAATAAATGGTTTAAATCGTGGCTACCTTATGTCCGATATACAAAGCTCTATTGTAAGCTTACGAAATGAGAGCCTGAATATCGCTCACAAGGGCAGCGATGTCTTCTTCGGTGGTTGCCCAGGAGCACATGAAGCGGCAATGGCCGGAGCCGATGAAGGTGTAGAAGATCCAGCCTTTGTCTCTTAGCTTGGCAATCGTCTCCTCCGGCATCTCGACAAAGACTGCATTCGCTTCGGTAGAATGGACAAGGCTCACACCGGCGATCTTCGAGAGCTTTTCAGACAGTTTGCGTGCGCAGGCGTTGGCATGACCGGCATGCTTGAGCATGGTGTTGTCTTGAAGCAAGCCAAGCCAGGGGGCGGAAAGATAACGCATCTTGGAAGCCAGTTGTCCGGCCTGTTTGCATCGGTATTCAAACTCGTAGGCGAGCTTTTTGTTGAAAAAGACTACCGCTTCCCCCATCGGCATACCGCACTTGGTGCCGCCGAAGGTCAGCACATCCACTCCTGCCCGCCAGGTCAGCTCTTTCGGATGAACCTGAAGTGCCGCCACTGCGTTCGCAAAGCGCGCACCATCCATGTGCAGTTTGAGGTTAAGCCGCTTGGTCAGGCCGTGGATCTCGACCAATTCCTCTGGGGTATAGAGGGTGCCCAGCTCCGTGGACTGGGTGATCGAGAGAACCTGGGGCTTGGGGTAGTGAATGTCGGTACGTCGCCTTACGGTGTGTTCGACTTCGTCAAGGTTAACCTTACCGTTGTCTCCCCCAACCGTTAAAAGCTTGGTGCCGTTGGAAAAGAATTCAATGGCACCGCATTCGTCGGTTTCAACGTGAGCCGTTTCATGGCAGATGACACTGTGGTACGACTGGCACATTGAGGCCAGGGCCAGAGAGTTGGCTGCGGTACCGTTGAAAGCGAAAAAAATCTCACAGTCTGTTGCAAAGAAATCACGGAGAGCATCACAGGCTTTAGCTGTCCAGGGGTCATCACCGTAACTGGTCGAGTAACCGTTGTTGGCTTCCTGCAGGGCCTGCATGGCCTCCGGACAAATCCCGGCGTAATTGTCACTTGCGAACTGGTTTTTAAGAATTTTTGTCATCATGGTTGTTCTCGTTAGCCGTGTAATTATGGGTACTTTACAGTTTGCACCTATAAGTCAGTACAGAAATTTAACGCAAAGACGCCAAGAAAAGCTAGTAAAGACGCAATAACAGATAATTCCGGTGACACAATACCATTGTGTCACCGGAATTAAACCCTCAAGCGTCCTGAAGCTTACTCGAACTATGGGCTCCCCAGTCGTTTCATCTGCATGTCCATTTGCTTCAGTCTCACCTGTGCTTTATTAAACATTTCCTCGCCGGCAAGTACGCCCACCGAACTGGAGGGAAGGGCCTGCTTCAGGTAAGTTTGTGCAACATGGGCCAGTTGCTCCTGCTTCACAGCGAGGATGCCATTACGGAAGTTTTGCAGCATATCGTGGTTAACGCCCTGCTGCTGATGGATAAATTCCCGGTATCCGCGACTGCCAGGTGAAAGAGGGCGGTCCAGTTCAGCAAATGCCGTTAGGATAGATTCCTTGATCATCTCGTCACTGAAACCTCCCTTGCAGGCCCACTCAATAGCTTCTTCGTAGACATCAAGCGTTCGCTCGAGGTGTGGGTCGCGATAGGAGAGCATGGAGAACAGGCCCCCATCTGCGTTGTACCCAGCCATGCCGCCGTAGGCGCCGCCCTTCTCGCGAATTTCACGATGCAGGAAGTCTGCACGCAACAGCTTCGCCAGAACCATCAGGGCCGGCGCATCAGGGTGTGTGTAAGGCACGGTACGAAAAACCCGAGAGACATAAGCGACCGGAAGGTTGTGATGCCACCCGGTGACGCCAGGTTGAGCGCTGAAAGTTGTTGTTGCCTGAGATCCCTCAGTTGTCCTTTCAGGAAGGGTTGCCAACAAACCAGCGAAAGGCTTTTCAATGCTCTGTTGTGCAGATTCTTCCGCGGTAACGGCGACGGTTGCCTGGTTTGAAACAAACAGGCAGGCGGCAATCTCTTTAAATGTCTGCGCGAGTTCGGTAAGACCTGCATCATCCAGAGTGCTGGCCTGTTGGATCGTCTGCACTTGGGTCATGCCACTCCACTCTTCGCGTAAGCTTGCGGTTGGTGTGAGTGAGGCTGCTGCTGCACGCGCGGCAAAGGAATGGCCCGCCCCGGGGATCGAGTTCTCCATCGATGCCCTGATCTGGCCGATCACCGTGCGCAAACGTTCGATGTCGTTAAAGTCCGGAGCGGTCAAGATGTCGGTCAGGATTTCACACAGCGTGGCCTGATTGCGATCCAGGCATTTACCTTTGAGCTCCACAACGGGACGCATGCTGTCGAGGTCGAGAGGACTTTCTAAAAGGTTTGTGCCAAAGCGGACTCCACCCGTAGCCGCGCTAATACGACGGGACATGGCCAGGTAGTCGTGACCTGCCGCGCCGACCTGAGGCAGTAAGGCACAGAAAATCGGCAGGTAAGGTCGCAGTGCAGGGGCCAGGGCGCTGGTGTCAAACTGCATGACCAGAGTGGTAATGCCATTCGTTGGCTGGGCAAACCAGAAGGTGTCGCAGATTGGATCTGTTTGCTTCTTGTAAGGTATTTTCTGCTCTTCCCGCTCAATGTCAGCTAACTCAAGGATCGGCAGACAGCTGGTGTCGTCTGGGGTCTCCTGACTTTCCTTCAAGGCAAGATTTTTGGCTTTGATGTCAGCGATTTTTGCCTCGTCTAGACTCTCTCGAATGTTCTTTAGATGATCAGCAAAGGCCTGTTCCTCGCGTTGAGCATGCTCGGTGTCTGGTCGTAGCAGGAGCGTAACGCGGTGCGGGTTGTCGAGTAAATGACGGCGGATCATTCTGGGGAAGAACTGCGGGTCGGCCGTTTCTGTTTTGAGCTTCTCAAGGTTCTGGTTAATCATCAGCGAGCTGAAGGGATCATTAGCATGTAGCCATGGCCCGAACAGTCGCATCATCAAACCCAGCCCGTAGGGGTATTGGTCTCCCGTGACTTCTCGATTGGCAAAATCATATTGGTGCAAAGCCGCGTCGATACGTTCCTGCGGGAAGCCACTTTTCTCAACTTTTTGCAGGGTGTCGAGAATCAGGGCCTCAACCTCTGCCATGCGCTCGGGATCGGTTCCCTGCAAGCCTGCCGACAGATAGGTGTCACGATAGTCATCGTGGTAGCCGGTTCCGGGGGAGAGGTTGCGTCCCAGTCCCGATTCAATCAACGCCTGGTAGAGAGGCGCTGCTGGATTGCCAAGCAGCAGGTTGGCCAGGATGCCGGTGGCTGCACGCTCAAAGGTGTCTTCGATCGGACAGGTCAGCCACGCCATCTGCACCATGCTGCGCTGTTGCAGCTCGTCATCGGGGCCGACAGGAAAGGTCTGTGTGCTCTGTATCGGGGCCGTCAGGCGTGTCTCCAGAGGAATCTCGCTGGCAACGTCCTGCTGCTTGAAATGACTTAAGGCCAGCTCCTCGATCTGTTGTAAATGCTCTTCAAGGGGCAGATTGCCGTAGGTGAAGAACCAGCTGTTGCTAGGATGATAATAGCTTTTGTGGAAGGCGCGTAACTCTTCCCAGCTCAGTTCAGGGATAACGAGTGGCTCTCCGCCGGAGTTCTTGCCGTAGCAGGTGGTGGGAAAAAGCGCTGCGTTGAGACGTCGTCCCAGCAGTGAGGAAGGATCGGCCATGGCGCCCTTCATTTCATTAAAAACCACGCCCTTGATCATCAGGCTGTCCGGGTCATTCTCATCGGCAAAGTCGAGCCGATGCCCTTCCTGAAGAAAATCCTGCTCGCGCAGGGTGGGGAAGAAGGTCGCGTCGAGGTAAATGCCCATCAGGTTGTAGTAGTCTTTGCGGTTCATGCTGGCCACTGGATAAAGCGTCCAGTCGGCTGCCGTCATGGCGTTCATGAAAGTGTTGAGGCTACGCTTTATCATGGCAAAAAAAGGATCGCGCACCGGATATTTTTCTGAGCCACAGAGGACGGTATGCTCAAGGATGTGGGCGACCCCGGTTGAATCGGGGGGCGGCGTGCGGAAGCCAACGGCGAAGACATTGTTCGGATCATCGCAAGCCAGATGCAGCATCCTCGCACCGGTCGGTTCGTGTTTTAAACGAATAGCAGTCAGGTTTAGTTCAGCAACGGGCAGGTTCTGTTCTACGAGAAAATTGCCAAGCCGTGTGCCCGACAAGGGAAGATTATTCATTATGTGCTCCATTCCATGGTGTCATTTGATGATCAATTGTAGCGCACTACTCTCTGATTGATAGGCGAGGCAAAAAATTAAAAAGCCCCACTTTGTAACGGGGTTGGATATTGGCACAAATTTTAAAGAAAGACCAGTTGAAGGATCCGTTCTTCACAATCACTCTTCAATCGTTGAGGGTTTGTTTCAATGATCGTTCTCAACTCCTGAATGTCGCCTGCACTTTAGCCTAAAAGGTCATCCTTGGAATGTACGACCTGCCAATGCAGTAGCGAAAAGTATCGGATCCAGCTCGGTGCATGAGAGATGAAACCTGATAGGGCGATGACGGCAATCAGGCCGGGGATCGTTGCATTCGGGTACATGTGGATAAGCAGCAGAAGTAGTAACTTGAGGTACAGGAATACGCCTCGGAGTTGAACAAACCAGACCCAGCCAGAGGAGGCTTCCATTAACGTCAGCACAACCCCGGTTACGATTGTCAGGACTATGTAGGTTGATTCGAAGTGGCCCATCATGGCATTGCCAAAAAATCCGGCGATCCCGATCAGGTGAATTGTCCTGACGATCACCTTTGACAAGCGTCTGGCGGTATTGTCAGGCAGTGAATTCAAAAAGGACATTCCTCCTCTCCGCTTCTCAAGATTGCGAAAGTCCTGATGCCGCTCTTGCCGAAGGGGAATCAAAGCTTTTCAACGGCCGCGATCAAGTGCACATTAACGTCTTCGCCAGCATGAACCTGCTCTTGATCAACAGGCAAAACCGCAATGCCATTGGCGCGCAGAAGGGTTCTTAATATGCCGGTGTTCTGATCGCCGGAGCTTGTTGCAAACAACTGCTCTCCGTCAGCCAAAACCCGCACTCGCAGAAACTGAACTCGGCCCGGCTTCTTATTTACACTTTCTTTCATGGTCGCTTTGACAAAGGGTTTGATGACGCTCTGGTGCCCCATCATTTTTAGCAGCGCCGGTCTGACAAACTCCTCAAAAGTGATCATGCTCGACACCGGGTTGCCGGGCAGGGAGAAAATCGGTTTTCCGTTCTTAAGGCCGAAGGCTGTTGGGCGTCCTGGCTTAATAGCCACTTTCCAGAACTGGCGTTCAACCCCCAGTGACTGTAAAACTTCGCAGACCAGATCAAGATCTCCCATCGAAACTCCGGCCGTTGTAATAAGTACGTCGGCTTTTAAACCTTCGGTGATCTTCTCGGTGAGGCTTTTGCGGTCGTCTCGGGCGATACCCAGCAGGAGCGGCTCGCCACCGACCTCCCTGACTGCTGCGGCGAGAGAATAGTCATTGCTGTTGATGATCTGACCCGGGCCAATTTCTTCCCCCGGTTCCACAAGTTCATCACCGGTCGACAGGATTGCGACCTTCGGTTGACGGAATACGCTAACTGTCTGGTATCCGAACGAGGCGAGCATGTTGATCTCGGCGGGTCGCAGGATGGTTCCGGCGGCAATGACCAACTCCTCCTGCTGAAAATCCTCTCCACGAACGCGGAGATGGTCGCCTTTCCTGACCTCGCCGTTTATGATGATTTTGCCTTCATCCTCTTCTGTCTCCTCAATCGGTACGATTGCATCGCAGCCGACTGGCGCCGGTGCTCCGGTCATGATCCTGACCGCAGTACCAGACCTGACAGTCACTCCGCTGGCACTTCTTCCTGCCGGAATATAACCGTCAACCGTGAGAGGTTGGCCAGATACACAATCTTCCGCCCTGACCGCAAAGCCATCCATGGCCGAATTGTCCCAGCGTGGCATATCCCAGGGGGCACGGATATCTTCAGCGAGGACACGGCCAACGACGTCCAGTAATGACACCGCTTCCTGAGAAAGAGTGTCAACGCACTCGAGAATCAAAGCCCTTGCTGATTCAAAACTAACTGCCATACATCTTACTCCGTTTGAGTGAAGCAATATTTACTAAGCCAGAGGTGCGGCTGTGAAATAAGCGACTGTTTTCGATGCTTAGAACCTCTTCGCCAAGGCGTGTGGCTTGAGACGGGTCGTGGGTTGAAAAGACGATTGTCATCCCGTATTCCGTCAACCCTCTGATCAGGGATTCGTACGCCTGCAGGCTCTTGCTGTCTATGTTTGCGGTGGGTTCGTCAAGCAGCAGCAGTTCAGGATTGAGAACCAGTGCTCGTGCCAGAGCGACCCGCTGCACTTCCCCTCCGGAAAGTTCTTTCGCCTGGCGTTGTTCGAAGCCCTCGAGGCCAACCTTTGAAAGGATTGACATGATGTGACTGATGCGTTCCTTGCTGCCGACTCCGCGGAGTTTAAGGCCATAGGCCAGATTGTCTGCAACAGTCCCTTTGAGCAGGTAGGGAGACTGGTCGACCAGAGTGACTCTGTGCCGTTGGAGGGCAAGATTGTTCAGTTCGCTCCCCGCTAATTCAACTGTTCCTGCTTGTGGTTTGGTTAACAACGCCATGATGCGCAGCAAAGTGCTCTTTCCTGACCCATTCGGCCCGGTCAGTGCGTAAATCAGTCCTGGCTGCAGGTCGAGAGTATCAATTGTCAGATTGAAATTGTCTCCCTGTGCGATCCGGATGTTTTTAAGTGAGATCACTGCTTGCATCGCGTTACCTCTGCTGCAAGACATTCAGGAAAAGATTGACGAGCAAAGCAATAGACAACAAAAGAATTCCTAACGCCAAACCGAAGGCGAACTCCCCTTTGCTGGTTTCCAGTGCGATCGCTGTAGTCATGGTTCGGGTGCTGTTACGAATATTGCCGCCGAGCATCATCGCCACGCCGACCTCGGCAATAACTCGGCCGAAACCGGCAATTACCGCTGCCATCACGCCAAATCGAATCTCCCGTAAAAGTTGGATCGCCGCCTGCAAGCGGCTGGCTCCGAGGGTGAGAGCTGTGTCGATAATGCGTTGGTCAGCCCCGGTCACCGCCGCTAAAACCAGGTTCGCAACAATCGGGGTTGCCAGCACCGTCTGGCCGATGATCATCGCAAGAGGTGTGAACAGCAAACCCAAGGGGCCAAGCGGGCCCTGACGACTGAGCAGGCCGAAGAGCAGCAGGCCGACCACCACCGTTGGCAGAGCCATCAGGGTGTTGAGCAGGGCGAGCAGCAATTGGCGGCCACGAAAACGGTTGAGCCCTAGCCACAGGCCGATCGGCACCCCGAGCAGTGCCGCAATCACAATAGCACAGCTGGAGGTATACAGGGAGACCCAGGCCGTCATCCGAATGTCTCGGTCAAAGTTAAGAATCAGCTCAAAGGCTGTCAGCAGTGAATCACCCAAGTAGCCCAAATCAGTTCCTTACTCGCTAACATAAAAGAGTTGTTTGCCACCTTTGCGAAGTCCTGTGATCAACACTTTTGCTTGATGTGAGGTCAGGTAGTCAAGAAACTTTTTGGCCAATTCAAACTTAATATGTGCGTGTCTGGAAGGATTCACAATGATCACGCCATAGGGGTTGAAAAGGCCTTCGTCGCCTTCAACAACAACCTTCAACGGGGTCTTCTCCGAGTAGGCGATATAGGTGCCACGGTCACTCATGGTATAGCCCTGACGTTCGCCAGCCATGACAATGACCTCGCCCATGCCGCGACCTGCTTCCAGGTACCAATCGCCGGCCGGTATAATGCCAGCTTTTTGCCACAGCTGCTTTTCACGTGAGTGCGTTCCGGAGTCATCGCCTCGTGAAATGAAGGTGCTTTTGTTCGCAGCGATCCTGGACAGAGTTTCAGCTGCAGCCTTGCTGCCCTTGATCCCTGCAGGGTCGTTTGCCGGCCCGAGAATGACGAAGTCGTTATACATCACGTCACGACGATCAACACCGTAGCCGGCGTTGACGAACTGGTCTTCCTTGTTGCGGGCATGAACCATGATGACGTCAACGTCTCCGGTTTCTCCCAGCTTGATGGCCTTGCCGGTTCCCACTGCGATCACGTCAACCTTGCAGTCGTTGGCCATCTCAAACGGTGGTAGTAGCTCTGCAAGCAGACCGGAATTCTCGGTGGATGTTGTCGTGGCCAAACGCAGATGTTCGCCGGCAAAGCCCGTCGAAGGCGTCAGGATTAACAGTGAGAGGCCGATAGCCAGCTTTAGAAGATTAACCATCTCAATTTCCTTTGTGGGTAATGTTGCTGGAGACGCGACAGCGGGCCCTGTGAGACAAAAAACTCTCCCTTCAGCATCTTACCGATGGGTACTCCCCATCTCTTTTTTGATTGTTTTAGGTTGATCTCTGTTCATCAGGTCTCCGGGCTAGACATCAAGAAAGTCTATATGAAAATCAGCAAGGCTGATAACCAGACACCGGTTGAGAAGCTTCGGGGTTTTCCAGAGCACGCTGAAGAGTTCGTTGACCATCAGGCCGGCAATTATCACTGCATTGTCGGGAGTCACGGGGATGCTGCCCTGCGGTTGGACGGCACCGGCAAAGACGGTATCGAGCGCTTGAGACTCTCCACTCAGGAGGGTCAACACCTGTCCGTGATCGCCGTCGAGGCCACCATGCACAAAGTAGGTCCCCGTTGCGAGGCTGTTGTAGAGAGCAAAACGACTTTGGTAGTTATCAAGGCAGTCAGCCACACCATCGATCGCCGTCGGGATCTGGAAAGTCTCATCAATACGGCCCTGCAGCTCAACGATCTCTGTGGCAGAGTTGATTTGATTCAGGCGTTCTTTGGCGAGGGGTAATTTGGCCTTGCCGACATCATTTTCACCATAGAGCGTCTGGCGGTTCAGGTCAGGCCAATCGAGATGGCCATCATCAACCAGGCAGAGACGACCGACACCGGCGCGCACCAGAAGTTGACTGACCGTCGCTCCCAGACCACCGACACCGGCGATCAGTAGCGATGATTCTTCTATGATCTTTTGCTTCTCAGTTCCCCAGTGGAGGACCTGCCGGGCGTAACGATCTGTCACCATCAGCCTCCGGCGCCGGGGGGGAAGAATGCCAGCACATCTTCATCGGCAACAGGAGTCTGCAAGTCCTGCAGGTGCAGGATGTTTTTACGATTCACCAGGATAATGGTTCCGGTGTACGGCTTACCCTTTTCATCAAGCAGCTTGTGCAGAAAAGGCGTCGCGATTTCCGCCTGGGTTTTTTCCAGGACACTCTGTACGGTGTCGCCTTCCGCCCAGGTGATTTCGGTGGCATCCTGCTTTAAAAGCATCCTGATAAGACTGAAAAACTGGATCTGTATCATCGCTGTCCCCTCTATGACATTCTGTTTTGGAAGCTGGCATATGTGTTGGTGCCGCTCAAAACCTCTTTGCCCGGGAAAAGGCTCCGGTTACGAATCCAATGATAATAGAGGCCCGAATCGTTGGTCTCTCCGATCAGGATCGCGCCGATCACCTGCTGTTGTTCATTGAGAAAGACTTTGCGAAAGCGGCCAGTGGACGGATCATGAGTGCTGACAGTCTGAGCACTGTCAGTCAGGCACTCACCGATTGCGGCAACATCCACGCCGAACACCTCGGTGATGTTGTTTTTCAGGCTGCCTGCATAGGTGCAATCCATGCCAAGCATGTTGAGAGCCGCGTTATCTCCCTGTTCGACGGCCGTCATCCAGTTGCCCTGAATAACCGCTTCGCCGGTGATGAAATCCTTGCCTTCCGCTGAGTCCCCTGCAGCGTAGATATCTGCGTGACTGGTTCGACAGTAGTCATCGATCAGGATGCCGTAATTCACCTGCAGCCCCGCCTGACGCGCCAGCGCGCTGTTCGGTTCCACGCCCTTGCCCACAATCAGCATGTCACTCACAAGACAACCGCCCGAAGCCAGTTGCAGTTGCAGTCGGTCTCCTTCTTCGATCGCTACAATGTCATCCTGCTTGTGTATCTGCAGACCCTGCTTGGCAAAACGTGTTTCGAGAAGCGCCGAACTTTCAGCATCCACCATGCGGCTCAAGATGCGGTTGGAGCCAACCACCAGGTGCTTCTCGGCGGACGCTGGAGCATGAGAGAGTAACGGCAAGCTGACCAGACCGGCGCCGATTGCCGTAATACTTTCGGCTCCCCGCATCAGCTCGACCAGCTTTTCGGCATCTGTCATGTGGCGCAGCACGCTGGAGCGGTCGGAGGCAATCGTCAGCTTGCGTGCCTCGGCACCCGTCGCCAGCAGCAGCTTGCCAAAGGTGACGCGGCTGCCATCATCAAGCTCCAGTTGACGGCCCTCGGCATCGAGAGCAACGACATTACGACCCAAAAGGGTGGTTGCCCCGCTTTGCCGATAGTAGTCATGATCAACAAGGAACAGGTTGTCGCGGTCGGTTTTGCCGCCAACAAAGTACGGAGTGATCACTCTGGAATAGGCGGGAAGATCCTCGCGGTCGATGATCGCCACGGAAGCCTCTGCCGTATGTTTGCGAAGGGTGTTAAGCGCCTGCAAGCCTGCCGCGCTGTTGCCCACAATGATGTAATCGAAAGCTTCTGCCATGTCAGACCCCATTTCAAAACAGGGAGGAGTCTTCTCTGGCCCCTCCCTTATGCATCAATCACGACAGTCTTAAGCGAGGCCAAGAGATTGCAGCTTCTCCTCAGTTGGAATACCGTCTTTGCCCCAGCCACGCACCTGGTAATAGTCGGGCAGCATCTGGTCGAGCTTACAGACCTCACCCTTGGATGGCCCATCAGGCAGCGGCTCTTCGATCATCCGCTTCGGAAGTTTGTCCTGAGAAGGATCAATGCCTGCCTTGAGGTTGAAGACCCTCTCCAGATTGTAAATACGGTCACCGGCTTCAAGCAGCTCTTCGTCACTCATGCTGGTACCGTTCGCTGCGTTGCAGAACTTGGTGAACTGCGGTACGCCGATGCCGAAAGTGGTAAAGAGGCAGACACCGGCTGAATCGACAACGGCGGTGAAATCCTGGAAGATTTTCAGCCAGCCAGCCTTCCCTTCTGTTTCTGCAGGGTCAAGTTTTTCCGGCAATCCAAGGATCTCAGGCGAGATCAGGTAACCGCGGACGTGACAGGCGCCACGGTTGCTGGTTGCGTACTCCAGGCCCATTCCCTGCACAGCGCGGGCATCATAAGCGGGGAACTCCAGCTTCTTGACCGACATCGACAATTCAGGAACACCGTAGCTATCTGCCAGACGGTAGGAGCCGAGTCCGATCTTCTTACCGAAGCCCTCGCCCTTTGCGGTCATCTCCATCAGCTTGACCATATTCTCGGCATCACCAAAATTCAGCGACATGCCAATCTCTTCTTCACTGACCAGGCCTTTCTCGAACAGTTCCATAGCACAACCAATTGTGGAGCCGGCGGTGATGGTATCCATGCCCGCCTCGTTACAGATATAGTTCGCCTTGGTAATCGCAGCCAGGTCGGAGATGCCGCAGGCGGCACCGATCGCCCAGAGCGTCTCATACTCGGGCCCTTCACCATCGCCCTCGTAGCGCGAATCGGAGAGTTTGGTCACCCGACCGCAGCTGATGATACAACCCATGCAGCTCTTGTTGCGCTTTAGGTAACTGGAAGCCAAGGTCTCGCCTGAGATCGCCTCTGCCCCTTCAAAGGTGCCGGTCTGGGCGTTGCGGGTTGGCAGACCACCACTCTGGTTCATGATGTTAAGTAGAACCGGGGTTCCCAGGGCGCCCAGGCCTTCACCGGTGACAGGGTTCTCTTTGAGCATGCCGTAAGCTTCCAGGGCCGCATCGCGATAAGCTTTTGGGTTGGCGACCTTGACACCGCCGGTGCCGCGCACGGCAACCGCCTTGAGGTTCTTGCTGCCCATCACCATACCGACGCCGCTGCGGCCGGCGGCGCGATGTTTGTCGTTAATGATGCAGGAGAAATGCACGCCGATTTCACCGGCCGGCCCTATGCAGGCGATCTTGGCGTCACCATGGAATTCACTCAAGATAGCGTCTTCCGTCTCGTTGGTCGACTTGCCCCACAGGTGGACGGCGCCGATCAACTCCGCCTTACCATCGCGAATTTGCAGGTAGACCGGGTGGGCCGATTTGCCTTCGAAAATAATCATGTCGAAGCCGGCGTATTTGAGTTCGCTGGGGAAATATCCGCCAGAGTTGGAACTGGCGATGGTGCCGGTGAGGGGTGACTTGGTAATCACCATGTAGCGCCCGTTGGCTGCGCCGTAAGTGCCGGTCAGCGGTCCGGTCGCCATAATCAATTTGTTCTCCGGGCTCATCGGGTCGACCTCGGGAGAGATCTCCTCGCAGAGATATTTTGACGCCAGGCCACGACCACCGAGATATGTTTTGGCCCACTTTTCGTTGAGCGCTTCGGTCTTGCAGGTGCCAGCTGTCAGATCAACACGTAGTAATTGTCCTTTCCATCCCTTATCCATATCAGACCTCCATCTGCCCGTCTTTTACTGTATTGACGAAACGCAGCATCTTCTGCCGCAGCGGCTTGTCCTCCTCGTCCAGCGTGAGGCACTGGGTGGGACAGAAAGCCACACACTCGGGAGTATCTCCCCCACAGAGGTTGCACTTGTCTGCCTTGCCGGTGCTGTCGACATACTTGATCATGCCGAAGGGGCAGGCGCTGACGCAGGTGCGGCAGCCGACGCAATTGTCATCGTCGACTGTAACAACGCCACTGGACATGTCTTTGCTGATGGCGTTTTTGGGGCAGGACTTTTCGCACCAGGGTTCATCACACTGCATGCAGGTTACGGTAATGAACTTGGCTTCCTTGAGAAAAATTTCATTGTAGATGCGGGATCGACTGGGGGCAAACTCGCCGGTGTTCTTGAACGAACAGGACAGTTCGCAGGTCTTGCAGCCAACACATTTTGCGGGATCGATGCGTATCAATTTCTGCATGAGCTACCTCCTTCGCGAGATGAGTGATAACCGATAGAACGCAATCTGGATTTTAAACCCATATTGAAAGGGTGGAGTTGTATTCTCTCCGCCCTGAATAATATAATGTAGGAGTATAACAGTGTTTTCTGATGCTGCCAGTTCGGAGGAAAGGGTGGGGCACGAAATAAAAAACCCCGCCGGGAAGCGGGGCTGGATATTGACATAATTTTAGAAGAGGGGCCCGTTGAAGGAGTGAAGAATAAACGACCTCTATGTGGTTGCGAGGCCGTTTATTCTTCATTAGCAGACATCTTGATTTGAACCTTAGGGTTTTATGATGATCTTGCCGAAGAGCCCTTTCCCCGAGAGGAATTGCTCATAAGCTTCTGCGGCCTGGTCAAAGGTATATTCAGCTCCGATAGCGGATTTGATCTTGCCCTGGCCCATCCAGTAGAGGCCCTGTTCGAGCTCAGCTTTGGTTCCTTGTGTTGAACCGAGAACGTTGGTCCCTTTGAAGAAGATCTGGCGCAGATCAATTTTGGCGTCATAGCCGGTGGTGGCGCCACAGCTGACCAGGGTGCCGCCGAATTTCAACAGGCTCAGTTGGGCGTTGAAGTGGGTTTCGCCGATATGATCGAAGGAGACGTCGATGCCAGGAGCGCCACCGGTCTGCTTGGCAATTTCCTTGCAGATACCGCGAACTTCTTTAACCCAGCCCTCGTCGCGGTGATTAACCACATAGTCAGCGCCCAGCTCTTTGCATAGTCCTGCGTTTTCCGGACTGGCGGTAGCGATAACTGTGCAGTTGTAGAGTTTGGCGATCTGGATGCCGAGGTGGCCGACGCCGGAGCGCCCGCCCATAATCAGTACGAGTTGGCCCGGTTTGATTTGAGCGCGCCCGACCAGCATGTGCCATGCGGTGAGCAGGTTCATGGCGGCAGCGGCGGCCTGCTCGTAGCTGACACTGTCGGGGATCTTGACGACGTTGACTTCTGGCAGGCAGACCTGCTCTGCGTGGCTGCCTGGAGTCGTTTGGAAGCCCCAGACCATACGCTTCGAACAGTCATATTCGCGGCCGCTGGTGCAGGCTTCACAGACACGACAGGCAAAGTTGGCGTGAACAGCGACCCGGTCACCGACTTTGATGCTGGTTACTTCGCTGCCAACAGCAAGAACGTCACCGGCGGCATCGGAACCAGAGGTGTGTGGGAGTTCAACCGGAATCGGATTGCCGCGCATGCCCCAGACGTCGTTATAGTTGAGTGCAGAGGCTTTAACCTGAATCAGGACTTCATTCGGTTGTGGCTCGGGATTCGGAATCTCTTCGACTGTCAGGATGTCGCCAAAATTATCATTGGGAGCGTATTCTTTGTAGACAAGTGCTTTCATTCTTTGATCCTTTCAAGTAGTTAGGTTTCGTTCTTATATAAGTTCCAAAAGGAACCCTTTAGGCTTGTAATTTGTTTGCTAGCCTAACTAGCATTTATCTATTTGTCAAACAAATATATAAATGCTTTCAATGGCCGTGGAAATGGTCTATCTTTGCTGCAGGAGAAAAATAATATCACTCGTTTCGTGAGTGAAAAGGGAGTACTCAAAAATAATGGCGATTAATTTTCAACCCATTGTTGCAGAAAGTCTAGCCAAGCAGATAGCGGAGAATATCCGTAGCTCAATTTTAGATGGCAGCCTCAAGGTTGACGACCAGCTTCCCACAGAAGAGGTCTTAGCTAAAAAATTCAATGTGTCTCGTCCAACCATTCGCGAAGCGCTAAAACGGCTTGCGGCTCAGAATCTGCTCCGCAGTCGTCGCGGGCCAACCGGAGGCACTTTTGTTAACAGGCCCAGCCAGGAAGAGCTTCGTTCATCGCTGGCGGGGGCCGCCATGCTCATGGTCAGTATGGGCAAGTTCAGTCTGTCTGAAATTGCTGAAGCGCGCCGTGAGTTGGAGTTGCCCTGCTGCCGGCTTGCCGCAGAACGGCGCGAAGACAAACATCTGCTGACCATGGCGGAAGAAATTAAAAGGCAGAAAAACCCAGAGACCACCGATGTCGACTTCTGCGCTTCGGATGTCCGATTTCACCGGGCGCTGGTCGATGCGACCGGCAACCCGGTTATGCAGTTTGTCATGTTTGCGGTCATTGAAGCCTTGCAGCCGGCGACCAATCTGGTCATTTTCCGGTTCAGGGAACGCGAAAAAATCATTGCCCAGCATGAACGTATTTATGCATCGATCAAAGCGCGGGAGGCTGATGCTACCGAAGAAGCAATGGCCGAGCAGATGAACTACCTGTGTGAACAATATGCCCAGGCTCAGGAGTGGCGTCGCGAACGTGATGAGGAGTCGAAGTGAACGATCAATTTAAAGCACTGGTTCTGTCCCAGGAAAATGGCAAGGTTGAACATCAGATTCGCCAATTGACTGTCGACGACTTGCCCGAGGGCGATGTTCTGGTTGCGGTGAAATACTCCAGCCTCAACTACAAAGACTGTCTGGCTGTCGCCGGCCGAGGCAAAATCGTTCGCCAATATCCCATGGTTCCGGGGGTCGATTTAACGGGTGAAGTGTTGTCCTCTGAGTCGCCTGATTTTAGTCCCGGTGACCAGGTCCTGCTTACGGGTTGGTATGTGGGAGAGCGCTACTGGGGAGGTTATACTCAGCAGGCGAGGTTGAAGTCCGAATGGCTTATCCCGTTGCCAGAAGGGTTGGCTGGATTGAACGCTATGGCCATCGGTTCCGCCGGTCTCACCGCCATGTTGTGTGTCATGGCGTTGGAAGATCAGGGCGTCGTTCCGGACCAGGGGCCGATTCTGGTCACCGGTGCCAGTGGCGGGGTCGGAGGTGTTGCGGTCGCCCTGCTTGCCGAATTGGGTTACGCTGTCTCCGCAGTGACCGGGAATAGGGATAATGATGATTACCTTTACCAGCTCGGCGCCACAGAAATTGTGAGCCGAACAGAGCTTGAACGTCCAGCCCAACCTCTGGAAAGTCAACGCTGGGCAGGAGCGATCGATACTGTTGGTGGAGAGGTCCTGGCCCGCCTGCTGGCAGAAATGAAGTACGGCGGCACTGTTGCCGCAACCGGCCTGACTGGAGGCTCCGAATTGCACACGACTGTCATGCCATTCATCCTGCGGGCGATCAAGATGGTCGGTGTGGAAGTCACGACTTGCCCTGTTCCTCAGCGAAAAAAGGCCTGGGCACGTTTGGCACGCGAACTCCCCGATGACCTTCTGAAGCAAATTTTCAAGGTTGTCTCACTTGAAGAGGTCCCGCTGTTTGCCGAAAGACTTTTGGATGGACAGGTCAATGGACGAGTCGTTGTTGATGTTACGCTCTGACGATTCAACAAAGGCTCTACTCATTGAAGATGGCCGCATGGAACTTGACCCAGTGCCTTTTGATTTGGTGCGATTGATCGAGGAAGTGACCCGCCTGATGGAGGTGACCGCTCACGACAAGGGGCTTGAGTTTGATGTGGTCACTTCAGTTGAATCTCCTGTTGTGATGGGCGATCCTGGGCGCCTACGTCAGGTCTTGTTGAGCCTGGTTGGAAACGCGGTCAAATTCACCGACTCTGGCAGTGTCTCGGTCTCGCTTGAGGCTTGTGATGGCCCTGCAGCAGGAGAGTGCGACTGTCTCATCGTTGTAAAAGATACAGGCGTTGGTATCTCAGAAGACATGCGTGCCAGGGTTTTTGATTCCTTTGATCAGGACGACAGCAACACGACAGAGAGGCATGGTGGTACGGGGTTGGCTTTGTCTATCACCCGTGAGATGGTTCATCTGATGAATGGAACGATCTTGGTTGAGAGTAAACCCGGAGAAGGTAGTGTCTTTAGCGTTCGCCTGACGATGACACTTTCCTGCCACTCTGATCTGCTGCATGCTAGCTTACAGAAGTCGACTCCGGCGGAATTCTCTGATGAAAATCCAGTGATCGAACCAACTGCTAACCTAGATGACAAAAGGCGCGTCCTGCTCGCTGAGGACAATCCGACAACGCAGAACCTGATTTCAATTTTGCTGCAGCAGATGAGACTTGATCTGGTAATCGTCGACAATGGTCAGTCGGCGATCGACTACCTTACGGATAAGAAGGTCGATTTGATCTTGATGGATTGCCAGATGCCGGTCCTTGACGGTTTTAAGACCACTGCACAGCTGAGGGCGCAGGGCGTGATGACACCTGTCGTTGCCTTGACCGCCTATGCGCGGGAAGAAGATGAAGGGCAGTGCCTTAAAGCAGGGATGAACGGCTTCCTCAGTAAGCCTTTTCGACAGAGTGATTTAAAAGAGGTCCTTTTGCGCTGGCTTGGTGCCGAAGCCCTCTCTCTTGATCCCGTGGGGAAGTCTGAGAACGATTGATAGTGCTTGGATGAATAACCTGCATCGCAGAATCATTTGCTTGAGAGGGAATATATCATTCGCTGCTCGACAAGGTGACTTTTCCTGTGTCCTTTCGGGGGGGGGCTGATTCCTCTTGGCTCAACTAAAAGCCTCCTGTCAGGGAGCTTTAAACCGATCATGTATAGAAAACAATGGTCATTCTTGAAAAAAAAACGAAATGATGCCAATGTGAAACGATGATTCTTAAGGTTCTTGAGTTGCCTTTGGTGCTGGTTGCTGTCGAGCCCTCATCTTTTGCTTTTTCAGGTTTTACCAGAGGCTGTCGGTGTTTAACGGAATGTTGACTAATTTTCCCCCTGTTCTTAGGCTGGCGATTTTTATGCTCCTCTCTTCGGGGTTGCATGTCGGTTTAGCCTTTTATGGCTGGGTGAGTGAACCTGATGACTCCAGCCTGACCTCTGTGCCTGTATCCGTTTCGCTCCTCCCGGCAACGAATCCTCCTAAGCTTGTGGAAACGACCGAACCTGAACAGGCCCCGGCTCCTCCGCGTAAACCTTCTCGCCCAGCGGTAAAGTCGAAAGCCGTACCGCCGGTAGCGAAGGTTGAAAAACTTTCATTCAAAAAAAATCCGGATGCAAAAATTGTCGAAAAGGTCGTTGTTGATTCTCCTGCCCCCGAGCTGGAGTGCCTGACGCCCCATGAGGTTGACGCCGAGGCTTCTCCCAGCGCCGTTACTGCTGCATCGTTGCCGGTTGAAGAGACTGTCCTTCTGGCCTCTTTGGTGACCGGTGACGTGCAAATTGTCAATGAAGCGCCTTCTTTTGCCAATTCACTGGTTGAGGCGATCCCTCATTATCGTAGTAATCCTCTCCCCGAATATCCTCGCCTGGCCCGGAAGAAACATTGGGAGGGTGTGGTCTGGTTGCTGGTTGATGTCTCCGCCGATGGGTCTGTTGAGGAATTGGATGTTGAAAAAACCTGTGGTCATAAGGTCCTTGATCGTGCTGCAAAGCGAACGGTCAAACGCTGGCAATTTTCTCCGGCAACTCGCGGTGGCTTGCCAGTATCCAGCCAGGTTCGCATCCCGGTGCGCTTCCGTCTTGAGGATGGATGATCTCAGGTATACGTTTGTCCGAAATGAATTTTATTCAGGGCAATGGTCATAAAGTTCAAGTTTAGTCTTGCATTATTGATTTTAGCATGCTAGAAAACCGGTCTTCGGGGAGTGGCGCAGCCTGGTAGCGCGCCAGTTTTGGGAACTGGATGTCGCAGGTTCGAATCCTGTCTCCCCGACCATTTTTAAGCGCCAGTAGCTCAGCTGGACAGAGCAACGGCCTTCTAAGCCGTGGGTCGAGGGTTCGAGTCCTTCCTGGCGCGCCATTTTGGCTCTCGGGGGCAAGTTTCCCGGCCCTGGTTTTAAAGTTTTATCTTGTGGTGGGTGTAGCTCAGTCGGTAGAGCACTGGATTGTGGCTCCAGTTGTCGCGGGTTCAATCCCCGTCACTCACCCCATAATTATTCCGGGCCTGCCTTTTCCCCCGTCAACCCCTCAACTTTGTGGTGGTTCTCTTGGGAAAAGCCGGGCCTTCATAGTTTCTGATCAAAAATAATGCGAGTGTGGTGGAATTGGCAGACACGCTAGATTTAGGATCTAGTGCCGTAAGGTGTGGGAGTTCGAGTCTCCCCACTCGCACCAATTTAAATTCAAAGTAGAATAAAATTACTGAATAAAGATGCCGGTCTCTACGTTTTCTGTGCGTGGCTCCGGTAGCGGACGTGAGGAGCGAGCACATGAACGTTAAAATTGAAGATGTCAGCAGCATTAAAAAGAAGTTGAGCTTTGAGGTTGCTGCAGATCAGGTTGATAAAGAAATTAGCAAGGCTTTTAAGAAGATCGGCAAGACCGCCAAGATCAAGGGCTTTCGCGCCGGCAAGATACCTGTCGCGGTTCTCGAAAAATATTATGGCGCCCAGATGGAGCAGGAAGTCCTCTCTCGTCTGATCAATGACACTTACTTTCAGGCCCTGCAGGAGAATTTAATCCCTGTGGTTGGCGAGCCCAACATCCTTGATAGCAGCGGTATCGTTAAGGGCAAAGCCTTTACTTACGAGGCGGAAGTAGAAATCAAGCCGGAGATTACTGCCAAGGACTACACAAAGCTTTCTCTTGAAAAAGAAAAGTTCGTTGCCGACCCTAAAGTTCTCGACAGCCGTCTTGAAGAGATGCGTACTTCGCGTGCCCAGGTAGAACCGACCACCCGCAAGAAAGCTCGCGAGGGCGATTCTGTCGTGATCGATTTTGAAGGTTTTGTTGATGGCGCAGCTTTCGAAGGTGGTAAGGGTGACGATCACCTGCTTGAACTTGGTTCAGGTTCTTTTATCCCCGGCTTTGAAGACCAGGTTGTTGGTATGAAGCGCGAAGATGCCAAGGATGTTGAGGTCACTTTTCCTGAAGAGTACGGTCAGGCCGAGTTGGCTGGCAAACCGGCTGTCTTCAAGGTTGTTATGAAAGAGATAAAGGAAAAGGTTGTCCCCGAGCTTGATGATGAGTTTGCCAAAGGCTTTGGAGTTGATACCCTTGATGAGCTGAAAGCTCAATTGCAGGCGAGCTACGAGACCCAGGAGATCAACCGGGTTGAGGGTGACCTGCGAGAGAAGTTGGTTGGCAAGTTGATCGAAAAGAACCCGGTCGAGGTTCCCGAAGCGATGATCGTCAAGCAGCTTGAGTACATGTATGAAAACATCTGCAACCGGATGCAGTCTCAGGGTATGAAGCCAGAGATGCTCGGCATCACTCCTGAGAACTTCCGCGAGAACTACCGCGAGACAGCTATTGAGCAGGTGAGCGGCAACCTGATTCTGGACGCGATTGGCCGGCAGGAGAATATCGTCGCCGATGAGTCTGAGATTGACGCCAAGCTGGAAGAGATCTCCACTATGGCCAATGCACCGATCGACATGGTCAAGAAACACTATGCCGGTGCAGAAGCCCGCAGCGGCCTGATGGCCCAGATTGCCGAAGAGAAGGTGATCAGCTTTCTACTTGAGAGCGCCAAGGTGAAAGAGGTCGCTCCCAAGAAAGAGGCAGAGCCAAAGAAAGAGGCAGAGCCAAAGAAAGACCCCGCGCCTGAAAAGGCGAAAAAGAAGACCGAGAAGAAGGCTGACAAGGGGGATGCATGAACTTGATTCCTATGGTCGTTGAGCAAACCGGCCGCGGTGAACGCTCTTACGATATCTTTTCTCGACTGCTCAAAGACCGGATTATTTTCCTGGGCGGCGGTATTGACGATCATGTGGCCAATCTGATCATTGCCCAGATGCTTTTTCTTGAGTCGGAAGATGCGGAGAAAGATATCCACCTCTATATTAATTCTCCCGGTGGTGTTGTGACCGCTGGTCTGGCGATTTACGACACCATGCAGTACCTGAAGGCTCCAGTCTCCACGATCTGCGTTGGCCAGGCCGCCAGCATGGGTGCTCTTCTACTGGCAGCTGGCACAGCCGGCAAACGTTATGCCCTGCCACACGCCCGTATTATGATCCATCAGCCACTTGGCGGTTTCCAGGGCCAAGCAACAGACATCAGCATCCACGCTCAGGAGATTCTGCGTCTCAAAGAGACGCTCAATGGCATCATGGCCGATCACTCCGGTAAGGATATCAGCACGTTGTCAGCTGATACAGAGCGTGATTTCTTCATGGGTAGCGAAGCGGCAAAAGAGTATGGTATTATCGACGACATAGTAAGCAGGAAGCCTTCGGTGGATTGATGTTCCTTTTGTCGAACTGTTTGTTAAGCTGGTTTTGCCACCCGATGTGCTTCCGGAAAAAATAGAGTCTTTCAAAGAGGTGTGATAGTGACCCAGAAGAATGGCAGTGGCGACCAATTGACTTGCTCGTTCTGTGGTAAAGCACAGGAAGAGGTAAAGAAACTTATTGCCGGCCCGGCAGTTTATATCTGCGACGAGTGTATCGAACTCTGCAAAGATATCATCGCCGAGGAAGCTCAGCTTGAAGAGGTACCTTTAGGAGGCGGACAGCTTCCTAAACCGGTTGAAATTAAGGACGTTCTGGACGATTTTGTCATTGGCCAGGAGCGCGCCAAGAAGGTTTTGGCCGTTGCCGTCTACAATCATTACAAGCGCATCGAGGCTTCTGAGAAGGCTGGCGATGTTGAGATTCAAAAGAGTAATATCCTGCTGCTTGGCCCGACCGGTAGCGGTAAGACTTTGCTAGCTCAGACTCTCGCCCGGGTCCTTGACGTTCCCTTCGCTATTGCTGATGCTACCAACTTGACTGAAGCCGGTTACGTTGGCGAAGACGTCGAGAATATTATCCTGAGCCTTTTACAAGCTGCTGATTACGACCTGGAAAAAGCACAGAAAGGCATTATCTATATCGACGAAGTCGATAAGATTGCTCGCAAGTCAGACTCCCCATCGATTACCCGTGATGTCTCTGGAGAAGGTGTCCAACAGGCGCTGCTCAAGATTATCGAGGGTACGACCGCCAGTGTGCCGCCAAAGGGTGGTCGCAAGCATCCTCAGCAAGAATTTCTTAAGGTTGATACGACCAATATACTGTTTATCTGTGGCGGCGCCTTTTCCGGCCTCGAAACTGTGATCGGCCAGCGTGTTGGCGCTAAAACCATGGGCTTCGGTGCCGATTCTGCTCAGCAAAAAGATGAAAAGATCGGTGAAGTCCTCTCTCGGGTTGAGCCGGGTGATTTGCTTAAGTACGGTTTGATCCCCGAGTTTATTGGTCGACTGCCGATAGTGACAACACTTGAAGAATTAGATGAGTCGGCTTTGGTTCGAATTCTCAGTGAACCGAAAAATGCTCTGGTCAAACAGTATCAGAAGCTCTTCGATATGGAGGGTGTTGATCTTCGCTTCAGTGATGGCGCACTGGTTGCTGTTGCTGCAGAGGCTCTCAAACGCAAAACGGGTGCACGAGGGCTGCGCTCCATCCTCGAGAATGCTATGCTTGACGTTATGTATGATATCCCTTCTCAGGATCGTGTTCGAGAAGTCTTGATCAACGAAGAAGTGGTTTTTAAAGGCACACAGCCTATTGTTATCTACGAACACGCCGAGTCGGCCTGATAGAGTTCCTGTCGGGCTTGTGCTCAGCCGGAAGATATTCCTATGACAGAACTCTCAGAAGAATCCCTGCCTGAAGCTGCAAAACCAGATACCTATCCAGTCCTTCCTCTAAGGGACATCGTTATCTTCCCGCACATGGTGACTCCGCTGTTTGTTGGTCGGCCACGGTCGATTCAAGCATTAGAATGGGCCATGGAGCATGAGAAGCTGGTTCTGCTTGTGACTCAGAGAGACCCCAAAACTGACGATCCCCTGGCGGATGACATGTTTGAGATGGGAACCCTGGGCCAGGTTGTACAGATGCTCAAACTTCCTGATGGAACCGTCAAGGTCCTGATCGAAGGTAAGGTCAGGGTACGCCTTATCGACCTCGAATACACCGAAGAGTGTATCTTTGCATCCTTGCAGGAGTTGCCCGATCAGGAGACTGATTCGCCTGAGCAGGAAGCCCTGATGCGCAGCGTGAACAACACTTTCGAGACTTATGCCAACCTCAGTAAGAAAATCCCTGCAGAGATGGTCACCTCGATAGCCGGAGTAGAAGAACCTGGCCGCTTTGCCGATACCATCGTCGCACACTTGACCGTGCAGATTTCGGACAAGCAGGAGGTCCTCGAAGAGATGGACCCCCTGCAACGTCTTGAAAAACTGCTGGCTCTGATGGAGCGTGAAGTCGAGATCTTGCAGATTGAAAAAAAAATCCGCAATCGTGTCAAAAGCCAGATGGAGCGCAGCCAGAAAGAATACTATCTGAATGAGCAGATGCGGGCTATTCAGAAAGAACTCGGTGAAAAAGACGAGTTCAAGCAAGAGCTGCGTGAGCTGGAAGAGAAGATCTCTAAATCACGCATGTCCAAAGAGGCGACTGAGAAAGCGACGGCAGAACTGCGTAAACTCAAGATGATGTCGCCTATGTCGGCAGAAGCCACGGTTGTGCGTAACTACATCGACTGGCTGGTGGCGCTGCCATGGAAGAAGGGCACCAAGGATCAGATTGACTTGGATAAGGCGGAAGAGATCCTCGATGAGGATCATTACGGTCTGGAAAAGGTTAAAGAACGAATCCTCGAGTATCTGGCAGTACAGGCCCTAGTGAAAAAAATCAAGGGTCCGATCCTCTGCTTGGTCGGCCCTCCCGGTGTCGGCAAGACTTCACTTGGTCGTTCTGTGGCCCGTGCCATGGGGCGTAAGTTCCTCCGTGTCTCTCTCGGCGGTGTTCGTGATGAGGCTGAGATCCGTGGTCACCGTCGTACTTACGTTGGCGCTATGCCTGGCAAGGTTATCCAGGGTTTGCGCAAGGTCGGTATGCGTAACCCCGTATTCCTTCTCGACGAGGTCGACAAAATGAGTACGGATTTTCGCGGCGACCCTTCTTCTGCGTTATTGGAAGTCCTGGATCCCGAGCAGAACAACACTTTTGCTGATCATTTCCTCGATGTCGATTATGACCTCTCCTCGGTCATGTTTATAGCCACAGCCAATACGCTGCATTCGATTCCTGGACCACTACGTGATCGTATGGAAGTTATTCACGTGGAAGGCTACACTGAAGAAGAGAAGGTTCATATCGCCGAGCGTTACCTGTTGCCCAAGCAGCTTGAAACTCACGGTCTTAAGGCTGAGCAGGTTAAATTCTCTGAAGCTGCTTTGCTGGAAATCGTTCGTCGTTATACCCGGGAGGCAGGCGTGCGTAATCTCGAGCGCGAGATCGCGAATGTGTTCCGTAAGATTGCTCGACAAGTCGTTAAAGCCGGCCAGCAAGGTAAACGCTTTCAGGTCGGTGGCCCGCAGATTAAAAAGTACCTTGGTGTGCCTCGCTACAGCTTCGGTGTGCGCGAAGAGGAGCATGGTGTCGGCTTGGTCAATGGTCTTGCCTGGACCGAGGTCGGTGGCGAGCTGTTAACTATTGAAGTGACGATCTTGCCTGGTAAGGGCAAACTGACCGTTACCGGTAAACTCGGCGAGGTTATGCAGGAATCTGCCCAGGCAGCTCTCAGTTACATCCGTTCTCGTTGGAGCCCCCTCGGCCTGGAAGAAGACTTCTATAGCAGCATTGATATCCATATTCATGTCCCAGAGGGAGCCATCCCGAAGGATGGGCCTTCTGCTGGCATTACCATGGCAACAGCTCTGGCCTCTGCGTTGACCGGCTTGGCTGTCGATCAGGACCTGGCGATGACGGGTGAGATCACCCTGCGTGGTCGTGTGCTTCCGATCGGTGGTCTGAAAGAGAAGCTGTTGGCAGCAAAACGTGCCGGAATTCATCGAATCCTGATTCCTCAAGAAAATGAAAAGAATCTTGAGGATGTGCCCATGACGATTCGTCGCTCTTTAGAGATAATTCCTGTCGCGCATATGGATAAAGTTCTTGATGAAGCGATTTTGGGGAGCTTTTCTGTGGCGTCTTCGGCTGACAATTTAGAATACTCCTTGGAGCCCGAGAAATCGGTGCATCATTGACCGTTTTAACCAATTATAGCTTGACTAAATTTTGGAGCGTCTGATATAAAGAACTCCGTTTTCAGCAGGGCTTAATCATTCTTTTACTAGTGGAGGTATGTTGTGACTAAGGCTGATCTTGTTAATTCAATTGCAGAGAAGGCGGGACTGAGTAAGGCCGATGCAGAGAAGGCACTCAAGGCATTTACAGATGCTGTTACTGATGCTCTGAAGGCAGGCGAGAAGGTCTCTTTGGTTGGCTTTGGTACTTTCAGCGTGGGCGACCGTGCTGCACGTACTGGCCAGAACCCTCAGACTGGTGCGAAAATCGAAATCCCAGCAGCCAAGGTTCCTAAGTTCAAGGCTGGCAAGGCATTGAAAGATTCCATCAACTAAAAAGTTAATGACATGATTGTTTCAGAGTTTCTCTGGAACAGTTGTGGTGCAGTTGAAAATAGGAAACGTTAAAGATGGGTTCTCCCTACAAAATGTTTCCTGTTTTCTGTCTTTATGCGGGGCTGTAGTAGAGTCGGTTACAACATCGGCCTGTCACGCCGGAGGTCGCGGGTTCGAGTCCCGTCAGCCCCGCCATTAAAATATGGGCGAATAGCTCAGCTGGGAGAGCATCGGCCTTACAAGCCGAGGGTCACAGGTTCGAGCCCTGTTTCGCCCACCATATTTACAATTTGTTCGGGGGCTGTAGTAGAGTCGGTTACAACATCGGCCTGTCACGCCGGAGGTCGCGGGTTCGAGTCCCGTCAGCCCCGCCATTTTTAATCGAGGCGATTCCTGTTGTGGGGGTCGCCTCTTTCTTTTACTGTTGTGTTGTCAACAAATAGAACTGTCCGGTTTGTTAGCAAATGAATTGTCCGGTTTCCCTCACGATCAGGTAGGGAAAGAAACGGACGCGACGGTTATTGATTTTCAGCGGTTTTAATGCATTCAAGTAT
>JARUHP010000109.1 GCA_030005635.1 Deltaproteobacteria bacterium IMCC39146 | reverse complement strand
AATAAGTTCGTTAATAAACCAGTACACATAATGAGTTTGGTACATGCTATCGAGGAAACATGGTCTCCAGACACAAAAAGGCCACCAAGGATCTAACTCATGGTGGCCATCATTTTGTCTTCCTATACGTGTCTATCAATAATAATCCGTTTTCCTCCTCATAAGTCGTGCTGAACGGGAATTGATGGGTTAAATTTGAGAGGGATTAACGAAAGAACAACCAACAGCTTGTTTGTTCTGCCAAACAATATTGAGGGTGTCTTGGGTAAGAGGAAAAGGGATCCCTTTGATAGAATGGCCGAGTATTTTTAGGCTGCTTGCTGGTGGACAGACGCCTAACTCATCGACATTGATATTCAGCTCAAGCTGCATTCCCCCCTCGCAAATATCGACAACACAAGCACTAAAAGTCTTCGGGGTGTCCTGCACCTGAAGCAGACAAACAGCATTCTTGACCTTGTAGCGATTAAACTTGCGAGCAATAGCCTTGACACT
>JARUHP010000108.1 GCA_030005635.1 Deltaproteobacteria bacterium IMCC39146 | reverse complement strand
CTGTACAATAGTGAAGTTTTTAGAGGCCGAATAAGCTTAGTAGTATATTTGTAGAATCTATTTGGGAGAGACAATGCATCATGGGGAATAAAGAAATCAAAATTACCATTGACTCGAATGGCAACATTCAAAGAGAGGTCAGTGAAAAACCCCTAGCCGAAGTCAAAAAGCTAAAGTTTATAAAGAGGATTGTTTCTACACTGACAACAGCGGCGTAAACTATCACCTGTAAAATGCAAATTGGATAACCTTATAAGGTGAGGAGTCAATCATGCTCATAGAGGTTGTGTACAATGATGGCAGGTTCGGCATGGTTAAACCCTATCTCCTCGATAAACTGTTGGAAGAAAAGATGATGGCTGCTTTTATGCGCTTAGATGGTTGGGTTGTTGTAGACCGAGATATTATTAGGAGCCAAAACAGTTCACAGGGTTACGATGGAGCAGAGCGCAGAGATTTATATGCATTAAATGCTCTATTGAGACGGAAATTACTGCAGGAA
>JARUHP010000107.1 GCA_030005635.1 Deltaproteobacteria bacterium IMCC39146 | reverse complement strand
GCACAAGAAGCGCTTGCGGAATTGCCAAAGGTCTGTGATCGAGGCGTCAAGAAGAATGCCCAAGGCTATATGGAGACCTGGCACGGCTACAAGCTGCATCTGGACGTGAATGATTGCGGATTGCCGATCAGCGCGGTCTTGACGTCGGCGTCGCTCCATGACAGCCAGGTGGCGATCCCGTTGATGAAACTGAGTGCTGTCAAGGTGACGTCCTGTTACGACCTGATGGACGCCGCTTATGATGCGAAGCAGATTTGGGAGCAGAGCAAAGCGCTTGGCCATGTACCGGTTATTGACCGCAATCCACGGAGTAAAAAAATCGCGCCAATGACCCCGCATGAAGCAACACGCTATAATGAACGCACTTCGGTGGAGCGCTGTAATGGACGATTCAAGGACGAGTTCGGAGGCCGCAGCGTTCAGGTCCGTGGCCCGGATAAGGTCATGATGCACGCCATGTTCGGCGTCGTGACCTTGTTTGCCGACCAGTTGCTCAAAGTCACAGGTTGCTGATT
>JARUHP010000106.1 GCA_030005635.1 Deltaproteobacteria bacterium IMCC39146 | reverse complement strand
TGAGCCAGGATCAAACTCTCCAGTTGTATAACTGTATAGTATTGATTCTGTTTGTTTCTCTTTTTGGTTTGTTTCCCACAAACCTTTATCAATCTACTGCTATTTAGTTTTCAAAGACCCGGTGTTACCTCTTCCGTCACCGTTGTGACAGGAGAGAGAGAATATCAAAGAAGAGACTCTCTGTCAATCATTTTCTTACTGCTTGTTGCTTTTTCTTTTCTCCGCCTTCTCGGCCCGCTTTTGTAATCGGCGCCTTGCAAACGAAGGGTGTTTATACCGAGTTAAAGCGAATGAGTCAAGCTTCTTTTTCTCTTTTTTTTGATTATGTCTATTTTCTATCCCCAGGGGCTAAAGTCAATTATTTCTAATGACTTAGCCTCGCCAGATGGCACAAAAAAAGACATTCTTGAGGCCCGGATCATGATAAGACATGACGCCAGTAGCTCTCACTTAAAAGCAAAAAGCCCCGCCTCAAAAGAGACGGAGCTTTTCTAAATAATTTCGGCGGCGACCTACTTTCCCACACAGT
>JARUHP010000105.1 GCA_030005635.1 Deltaproteobacteria bacterium IMCC39146 | reverse complement strand
AGAAAAGCTCACAGGCTAGAGGGGTAAAGAAGTTAAGCATATCAAGTCATACAAAGAATTTAACCCACCAGGGCCACTTTTTACCTGTTAATCTTGACAAACAGGAAAGGCCGGCAAGGATCGAATTAGATTACCCGTTCACCTTTTTACAGTTCAAGCAGGTTTTAAACAGTTGAAAAGTTGTTACATGTTGCAAATACTCCAAAAAAGGAGACAAATTCTGTTCGCACATAGAACTGTTTTGAAACCAAAGTAGGTAAAAAAGTTTAACAAATTTCTTAAAAAAAAGCACCTTCAGTGGATTGTTTCATCTCTATTCACATGCGATACTTTGGCCCGAGGTCGTTCCGGAAACCAAACAAAGCGAAAGCAATTCCCCTGGCAAAAAACCCACTCTTTCTGCTACCCACAAACAGCCATGAGGTCGTTGATGAATAGCCACCAGAGACACTCTGCACTACAAGTTAATTTCGTGTGCCCAAGTTGCATACAATCTTTTACCTACGACACATACGACCTGAAAGTCGGCAGAG
>JARUHP010000013.1 GCA_030005635.1 Deltaproteobacteria bacterium IMCC39146 | reverse complement strand
GCAGCGTTCAGGTCCGTGGCCCGGATAAGGTCATGATGCACGCCATGTTCGGCGTCGTGACCTTGTTTGCCGACCAGTTGCTCAAAGTCACAGGTTGCTGATTGTCACGGAGCAAAAGATGAGTTTATAGGGAGACGTCTGTTCCAAAAGCCGAAAAACGGCCAAGTAGATCGTTTCCTGCCGTGCTTTTTTAGCTGAGACGGGAAATCAAGGCTTCAACTTGTTCTGAAGTGCCTCAGCCCAGGACTTTTGCAAAAGGCTCAATAATAAGCCGTTTTTCGTCTCACAAGTCGTGATTTATTGGAAACAAGCGCTATGTTCTTGAAGCCATTATTCAATTACTGGCCTTTTTAACTACCCCCACCAGGGAACCTGTATTTTCTCCCGAGGGCGTTATACTGAAAAGCAGGAGAACGCTAATTATAAAGTGGATATTACTCTGGCCTGCTTTCTGGGGGTGCGCGCCATTTGCGAGATTCACGGCACGGCAATTTGGACAAACCGGTGATTATTCATAAGGCCTACGTCACAGGCGTAACCTGACGACACCTCTCCTCCCCGTGAAGGATTTCTCCATGGCCAGCGACTCCGAGATTGCACTACAAGTTCAGCTCAAACCGATCACCGAGGTTGCTGATCAGCTTGGCATCGATAATGCCGACCTGCTCCCCTACGGCCGAGAAATGGCCAAGGTTCACATAAATGCTTTACATCGGCCAAGCAGCAAACAGGGTCGCTTAATTCTGGTTTCTGCGACCACCCCAACCGCAGCCGGCGAAGGAAAAACCACCACCTCGATTGGCCTGGGGCAGGCCTTTGCAAAGTTGAACAAATCGGTCTGTTTGGCACTACGCGAACCCTCCCTCGGCCCCTGCTTGGGGATGAAAGGGGGTGCCACAGGCGGTGGCTACAGCCAGATCCTGCCGTCCGATCGGATCAACCTGCACTTTACCGGTGATTTTCACGCCATCACTAGCGCTAACAACCTGCTTTCGGCGGTAATCGACAACCATATCTATCAGGGCAATGAATTGAACATTGATCCGCGACAGGTGCTCTGGAGACGGGTTATCGATATGAACGACCGCAGCCTGAGGCACATCGTGCTGGGGTTGGGTGGGAAACTGCAGGGTGTACCGAGGGAAGGAGGATTTGACATCAGCGCCGCCTCAGAAGTGATGGCGATGCTCTGCCTAGCATCCGATCTGGGTGATTTTTCCCAACGTCTTGAAAATACTCTGGTCGCCTTTACCTACAGAGGCGCCCCCGTTTTCGCTAAACAACTGCAGATCACTGGCGCCATGCTTGTTCTACTGCGCGAGGCCATCCACCCCAACCTAGTTCAGAGCATGGAAAGTGTGCCGACATTGCTGCACGGCGGCCCATTTGCCAACATCGCCCATGGCTGCAATAGTCTGCTGGCCACCCGAATGGCTCAGCATTATGCTGACTGGGCAATCACTGAGGCCGGTTTCGGTTTTGACTTGGGGGCGGAAAAATTCTTCGACATTAAGTGCCGAATTGGCAGCCTAGATCCACAGGCGGTGGTTTTGGTGACCACCACCAGAGCACTCAAGTTGCGCGGCGGACACATGAAGGAAAAGCTCAGCGACAAGGATTTCCCCGCGCTACGCAGAGGTTTGGCGAATCTCGATAAACATATCGAGAACGTGCGCAAGTTCAACAAGCAACCGGTTGTCGCCCTCAACCGTTTTGTCGGCGACGACACAGCGGAATTGGCGTTAATCAAAGCTCGCTGCCAGGAACTGAATACACCCTTTGCCCTTTGCGATCATTACGCCACCGGAGGAAAAGGAGCGGTTGAACTGGCTAAGCAGGTGATGCAGGTCTCCAATCAGAGTCAGCCCTACCGCCCCCTCTACCCTCTCGATCTGCCGGTTGAGGAAAAGGTGCGGATTATCTGCCGGGAGATGTATGGCGCTGACGATGTCGCTTTTACCAGGCAGGCAGCCAGAGATTTACTTCAAGTGCAGCAACTCGGATTCGATCAACTGCCGGTCTGTATCGCTAAAGCCCCCGGCTCTCTATCAGATGATCCCAAACTGTACGGTCGGCCACGCCACTTCGACATTACCGTGCATGGCATCCAGATCAATTCTGGGGCTGGTTTTCTGGTGGTTCTCACCGGGGATATCTTGCGAATGCCGGGGTTGCCGAAACATCCAAGTGCTGAGCGATGGCAATTACAGAAAGACGGTTCGATCCTTGGCCTGGACTAAGGATCGAAAACAAAACGAAAAACAGTGCGTCCATTATACTGTGCTCTTTGAATTTCATGGCCGTGAGTGGTCTAAAATCGAACATTCGTATAGATCCTGACAAATAATAAATGGCCGCTCGGAACTGATCCAGTCAGCCATAGTTTTGTGTATTAAAGAGCTTACTGAATACCTCTATCAATAAGAAGCCGTTTTTCTTCTCGTAAGTCGTGATTTATGAGAAAATCCCGGGACAAGACCTGTAACCGTATTGCTGTGTCGAAATAAAGGTTCGGAAAAGACTTTTTCATCAAAGACAATGGCATTGGAATCGCCCAGAGCATACGGTAAGCATCTTCCAACTTTTCTGACTTCTGTAGATAAACATCCCGAGAGAAGAAACAGGGTTAGCCATTGCCAGGCACATGATTCAAACACATAAGGAAAGATGTGGGATGAATCGGAAGTCCGTGGCAAAAGGTCCTGCTCCTACTCCTGCTCCTACTCCTGCTCCTACTCCTGCTCCTGCTCCTGCTCCTGCTTTGCTCTTGTGTGTTCGGGTATAGTTTAGGCCACTCAGGCAATCGACATTAATGGATAATATAAGGCACTTAAGGCATATAATTTTTGTTTGTTACGACAACAACAAGGAGTATAATATAAACAAAGGAATGGTCTTTGAAAATTAGATTCGTACTGGCTTGGAACCGGTTCATCAACACTGAAAGGCAAGAGTCCCGGCCTGTGTCGTGGTGAGCCAGCCCACCAATGAGTGGGACGCCTAAAGCGACCATCAGGGACTGCTATTAAAGCCAAGATGAGGAGTTCTGGGCCACATAAATCAGTTGGTCAGGGTGACGTTATCCGGCCCAACGCCCGATGCCGTGCATCCCATCCGCGAGGGACAAGTGCCCCTGAAAAAGCACAGGTGCGAGGATGCTGTCCATCAGGTCGTTAAAGAGCTGAGCCCGCATCATTCTCCAACACCAGTTGCCCACGGATTGGTAGAAAGCCGTCCGGATAACGTTGATTATTCGCCCCGCTCAAAATGAGCGGGGCTTTCTGTTTTCTGTAGAGCTTTTTTTGAGGAATTGCGAATAAAATGTTCCGGCGCAAATAATCATTATTCTCTTTGAATGTCTCGGTTTTCTATCCGACAATACCCAGTTTTTTCTTCTGGGAAGGATGACTGAAATCGACAAATCGTCCTTGCGTCCTCGACCTGAGCCGGTAAGCTTCTCTTTAAAGAAGAGACTGGGAGGAGCCTATGCTAACGTACGAATACCTTTGCAAAGAATGCCAGGTCCTTTTTTTGGTGATACTCAGTATGGCGGAGCATGACCACATCCAGGTCGAGTGTCCGCACTGTCACAGCGCGGAAGTGACTCAGCAGTTTTCCACTTTCTTCGCCAAAACCAGCAAGAAAAGCTGAACAGGATACAGTGTAGCCAGCAGACCGGATTCGTGAACTGATCGCCCAAGAGGCGGTGCGGTTGATGTTCGAAGATGGGGTCAAAGAGGTGTAATTATTATTTGTCCTCTCGCATCGGCTGCAGGGTTTGGAATGGACAAATTTGCGAAATTCTTGCTACCCCTGCATTATAAAAAACTCCCCGCAGCCAAAGGATGGGGGAAGAGGTCTACGGGGAAATGTCATTCAGGAGGCAAACAAGTAACTGTTCACCCGTTTTATATTATATCACTTTTCCCAACTCCTCATATATCCTTTCGTTAAGTTCGATAACATAGGAAAGGCCACCAAGGATCGTCCCCTGGTGGCCGTAGTTTTGTGTATTAAAGAGCTTCCTGAATACCTCTATCAATAAGAAGCCGGTTTTCTTCTCGTAAGTCGTTACTTATAGGAATAACTGAGTAAGATAAGCACTCTCCACCACGTTCTTCAGCTAATTGGTCAATCATAGATAAAGCGCCTGGTGAGCATCCGGTTGATTTGCTTGTTATGTGCGGTTTTTAGCCCCAGAAACAGCCATACTCGTCTTTTTCCACAACGGCCAAAAACTCTTCGATATTTTTTGTTTCTGACGTTGGTTCATATCTGTGCCATTTCAAATCAGCACGTTGCCAGTAGAGTTTCCACGACTTGGTCGCTTTGACGTATGTTGCCTTGGCGATTGGTGATTCTATTTTTTTACCTGGCTGATCCCACAATTCTCTGATTTCAAAAATGATGACACTTTGATTTTCGAGCCGAAAGGCGAGATCCACTTGATTCCGAACGTGCGCAGGTGGACGGCGCTTTTCAATGTATTGCCCGACAATTTTTTCGTACCTCTTAATTTCAAATTCACTGATTGTCATGATTTCCCGTTCATAACGGACCAAGCTAATCGGGCTGGAGCTGGTCCTTTTCAAGGTCTTAAATGTCTCTATCAATAAGACGGCTGTTTTCTCCTCAGAAGTAGTCACTTACAAAAAGAGAATATAGATGAAAGCAGCTATGTTGTTAAATCGACAGCCTCTGCTCTATGTAGATATTTTTTCATATATTTCATCCCAACCGTCATGTTCGATTCCTGTTCAAATATTGTGCTTAGGCCAATTGGTTTACTATTCTTGTCTCTAAATACAAAATAGGCTTCACCTGCTGACTCCGTGTTGTATAGATAATTTGCTTCCTTTGTGGAGTCCCTTTTGGCACTTTCAACTGCTACCATTGTCTCTGACATGCTATCGAAAAAAACACTGACGAACATTCCGTCACCAGGCAGCCTGAAAACAAAGTAGAACTCTTCATTTCCAGCTTTTCGTATTTCTATCTGCGATATGTCTTTGCCAGTCATCATTTTTTATTATCTTTGTGCATCAATTAACTAAAATGAGAAATCCATTTTGTCCTTTTGAGTAATGACCACTAGGACAAAGATTATCTGGTGCTAAACCACCTTCTTCTGATTCATATTTCTTACGCTTGCACATATCAGACAACCTTCCTTGGCAATAACTTTGAATTATGACTTGATAATGTTTGCCAAAGTTATCTTTGAACTTAGCGAAAAAGGGACACCGCTTCATCTTTTCACAACCCATAGCAACCTCCTTCAAAGGGGTTAGAGGATTGCTCTCTGGCGGGTGTTGAAAAAAATACACCCACTTCCGAATAGAGAAAGTGGGCGTGAAATTGTTACTTCCCACCCTCTTCGGTAGCTCGGCTATCCATTATGGACCCGTGGCTTTGCGTCACCGGATTACTCCGGTTTTGCTATTGTCGGAGAGCTTATTAACTTTTTGTAAGTTTAGGCGATATGTAAAGAATGTCAATCTTTCAAAGACGTGTTGGGGAATGTCTCATTCACCTCGTCGCTGACACACCCCATTTCACGTTCCAGAAGCGGGCCACTGACACACTTAAAAATTCTCAGGAGTCCTCTCATATTGTTTTGATGCGGTCAAACTTACAGAAACACGAGATTATTACTGACCCTGACAAATAATAAATGGCCACCCGAGTTGATCCAGGTGGCCATCATTTTGTCGTCTTAAATTGCTCTATCAATAACACGCCGTGTTTCCTCTCAGAAGTCGTGAGTTGTGAGACACCTTTATCTAGACACGAAATTTCTTTTGTACAAGTGGCCATGGTATAGGCCATGGGTTCATCAAAAAATACCGCCCGACGCCCAACTGGAGAGAGGATGGGACAAGTTCATTCTGGCATCACAATGAGGTGGACCATCTGCTTCAGAAGGGTACTGGCTTCAGCGCCAGCGCAGCTTGATTTGATGATCAAGTTGACCCGCACCATGATTAGGTAATCGCCAGCCACTTTGGGCGTCACTTTGATCTCTGGATAGCCCGTCAGGATATCCGCTTCCGGGCCATCGGGCCCTTTGACGACTTCGGCCAGAGATACGATAAAATGACCGAAGGGTATGGAGTCCGGCTCCAATTGAATCCGCACCATTGTTGGACTGCCCACCTGTCCTGTTAACTCGGTTGATTCCAGGCTGGCAGTAAAAAACGGCTGGCAAAACAGGTTGTCGGGAAGAATTGATGGTGGTGATGATTCAGCCCAAACTCCGAAAATGGCCAAGAAGATGAGTCCGAGAAGGATTAGCCATATTTTCATTGGACTGCTCCTCACCAGGTGGAAAGGAAAGAGACTGCGGGCAGCTTGGCACCCTGCCCGCAGTCAGGTCAAAAGTGGAATTAGCTGTCCCGGCGAACAATCCGAGGTACCTTGGCCAACCGGAAGCGAATCGAGGGGCCGATGCTGGTTTTTTTGAACCCGGGCGGAAAGGCGACAGCTTTGTCTTTTATCTTCGCTAGGCTCATCAGAGTAAGCGCCCCGGTTGGGCATGACTCTACGCAGCCAGGCTGTTTCCCAGCATCAAGGCGAGTGTGGCAGAGGTGACATTTTTCTGCTTGGCCCGTTTTATCATTGAACTTGGGAACGCCGTAGGGGCAGGCGGTAATACAGTTTTTCTCACCGGTACACTTATCGGGGTCGATAACCACCGCGCCATCTTGGTCGCGTTTATAAATCGCTTCTTCTGGGCAGGCTTCAGCGCAGGCCGGCTGTTCGCAGTGGTTGCAGGCCAGACTGTAAAAGGCCATGTCGCGGTGCGGGTATACGTCGTCCTTGACCGGCTGCAGGTTGCGCCAGGCGATGCCCGAATCCACTGCGTAGATGTTTTTACAGGCCATGGCGCAGGTGTAGCAACCGATGCAGCGTTGTACGTCAACGAAGAATGCTTTTTGAGTTTTCATGGTTAAGCTCCTAAGCCTTGGCGATATCTGCAAACTGGTCATGGATAGCGACACCTGGAGACCCGGTCTTAAAGGCGCCCATATCCGACGATTCGTCATCGACCAACATGTTGACATTGAATCTGTTCTTCTGTCCAAACCAATTCTCATACATCATCAGAGCATCCGAGGGGACGTTGTCGGTCAATTTGGCTTTCAGTTTAAGTTCGCCGGTCTTATTGAAGACCCGAACCAGTTGCCCTTCTGCGATGCCTCTGGACTTGGCGGTCTTGGGATGTAGGTAAACGAATGGTTCCGGGTTGAAGTCATGCATCCAGTCCAGGTTCTGAAACTGGGAATGAATCGAGAATTTACTATGAGGCGTCAACAGCCGCAACGGTGCATAAGGTTTGCGCCCCTCTTTGTATTCTGGGAGTGCCGCATGGCCGTTCCCGGCAGCAAGATCTGATCTGAATTCGTATTTGGTCGACGGTGTCAGGAATTTTCGATCAGGGAAAGACGCCGGCTTCATCTTCGCCTTGACTGGCCCCTTGCGCAACTGCTCCCAGGAACTGATGCCAAACAGATCGTAGATACCCTGGTTGAATTCCTTCTCCATCCACTGCTTGCTGTTGATCTTCTGCGGGAAGGTGCATGAGCCGGGCTGTTTAGCGTTGAGCTTCTTCGACAGGTCAGCAGCGATTTCGATATCCGATTTGGACTCGTAAAGAGGCTTGACCGCCTGCTCGTTGATGCTGAGCCAGTAGTGCCAGTAGGAAACGTTGACAGTCCAATCCTCTAAAGGGGTTACTGTCGGTAGCACGATGTCGGCCTGCTCCACCGTCTGGTTAAAGAACAGGTCGACCGCTACGATCAGCTCGAGCTTGTCGAAAGCCCGCTTGATTTTGTGCGTATCGAAATCCTGGCCGAGCACATTTTTGCAGGCGATCCACAGCATGCGCACTGGTGGGTCGTCGGTATCGAGGAGATCCTGGGCGATCTTGTTGATATTGACCGTACGGTCGCTGTATTCTGCCTGCTGTTCGCCGCTAGCGCCGTGGAACTCGCCCATCGGCCCGCTCTTTCCCAGCCACCCTTTGGAGCCGGCCGGCTTGTCGTGAATCATGGCGTGATAGTTGAACCCCCAAGTCATCAAATGCCCATAACGGGCACCACCGCCGGTCTTGCCGATATTTCCAGTCATCGCCACCAGAGCGTCGATAGAGCGCACGCTGGCACCGCCGTTAACGTGGCGCTGCATGCCGTAGCCGATCCAGATGGTGGCAGGGTCGGCCTTAGCGAACTCTTCGGCGAGTTTGCGAATCTCTTTGGCAGGGATGCCGCTTTTCTTGGCAGCCCAGTCGACGGTTATGTTCTTTTTCAGATAGGCTTCGAATTCAGCATAACCGAGCGCGTACTTGGTCACAAATTCGCGATCGACCAGTTTCTTGTCAACCAGATGACGGGCCATGCCGAGAGCAAGGGCTCCGTCTTCGCCGGCGGCCACCTGCAGGTAGAGGTCCGCCTTGGCGGCGGTTTGGGTCAGCAGAGGATCGATAACGACCACCTTTGCCCCCCGCTCCTGTGCGGCAAAGATGTACTTCATGCTATGGACCGAACAGTGTGCAGGATTCGCTCCCCAAACGATAATATATTTACTGTGCACCATGTCTTCCGGATCGTTACACCACATGGAGCCGGTATCGTAGTTCTGAGCATCGATGCCGGCCGGCCAGCAGGGAGTGCCGACAAAACGAGTAGTGTAGCCGAGTGAAGACATCATCCCCTCGACCCCGTAGTGAGTAATACCAAAGTTCCCCGAGTATTTGGTTAATCCGAGGCCGAGCAGGTTGTCGTCCTTGGCCTTGATCTCCAGAATTTTGGCGGAGATGGTCTCTAAGGCTTCGTCCCAACTAATCCGCTTCCAGTTGCCACTGCCGCGGCCGATTTGTTTCATAGGATACTTGATTCTATCGGGACTATAGAGCTGACGGACGTAACTGTTACCCTTGACGCACAGACCACCATCAGTGAAAGTCGATTCCGGCGCCCCTTCAACAAAGTGTGCCACACCGTCCTTGACGTAGGTCTTAATGCTGCAGGTGTCATAGCAGTTTCGCGGACAGGCGTTGCGGAAGGTCTGGTACTCCGCATCACTGAACACCTCCCTGGCCTCAGCCAAAAGCGGTTGCAACAGACCGATGGGCATACTGGCTAGTGCACCGGTCGCCAACAGACCCTGCAGAAAGCGTCGCCGACTCTGATTGCAGACCAAAGTCTTTTCCATCTGTTCTTGTTTAGGATTCTTCATGGCATTCTCCATTGCTGGTTATAGACCAATCGCCATATCGGCAGATTTCAGATCGCGGACTTCCCCGGCCAACCAATCTCCCAGAATATCGATTACAGATCGAATTGCTGCTGGGACCTGCTCGGCGGTACGCACCTGATCGATCCATAATGGCAACCATTTCGCCAAGTGCTCATGCAGGAAATAACTCCACAGCTCTTCAGTTTCAGAACTATCGCTTGCCTGACGGATAGCTGACAGGCGAATGCAGGCATCCAGTTCCAGACTCAAATGGTCGTCTGGCAAGCTGTCCTGCCAGGGTGACTGGACCCCGAGCATCTCGAAGATCCGCCTAGTTATTAAGGTGCTTTTTCCCATCACCTGAGGCTCGGAATCAAGATAGACCGATGCGAATGGAACGGCAATTGGCGCCTTGGGGCCGATAAAGAGTCGATTGAAGGCAAATTCGACCATTTCCCAGTCATCAACTATTGGCAAGTCGAACGAAACAGCCTCTTCCAGAACGGCATAGGTATTGGCTAGTTGGATGGCATTCTGAGCGAAGAAAAAATCCCGCAGCGCCTCTAGTAGGCGCTGACATTCCGTTTCTTTCATTCAAATCTCCCATCGGTAATAGCGAGTTTGTGGATGTGAAAATTCAGTATACATTGCTGGAGGGGATGTTCAAGAAGGCAGAGGGAATTGTCGGTCGAACATCATATTGATCAAAAGAGCGAATTTCCAAAATGTTGTGCTATTGAAGTTTGTAGGTTTAAAACAGCAAAATCTAATTATTACTGAAACTCCTGATATCTAAGAATGGATTCATTGAGCGGTTCAATAGCACCTATCGTACCGAAGTGCTTGACATGTTCGTGTTCAGGCAATTGAAAGAGGTACAGGAGATCACGGTGAGTTGGGTGACAGAATACAACGAAGGAGCGGCCTCACGAATCGTTCGGCAACCTGACGCCGAAGGAGTATTTAACCGTTAACCAATAGCTGAATTTGTCTCATTTTGGGTGGTACTAAAATGGGGAGGTTTGCATACCTCTAATTTTCGCCTATAATTACCGTTATGCAAATCACGCACAACGACAAATTTAGAACGGCATCTCTGGATGTAACCGGTGTTCTTCTTGCTGGCGGGAAGAGTCGTCGTATGGGGCACGACAAAGCGCATCTCGATTTTGAAGGGCGCCCTCTTTTCTCAAAATCTCTTGATCTGTTACGTCAGTATTTCTTAACAGTCTTTATTGCCGGTGATCGCCCCGACCTGGTTATTTCTGAGATCTCCTCGATACCAGACATTTATCCAGGAAGTGCTCTAGGAGGCCTTTACACTGGATTGCACTCAGCCAAGACGGATTGGATTTTTGTTGCACCGTGCGACATGCCCTATCCAGACGCCAGAATCCTAGAACTGATTCTGACATATCGAAATGGCACCGATGCCGTGGTCCCACGTACACCCGGAGGCTATGAACCAGTCTTCGCTCTCTACAACAAAAGCTGCCTTCTGTATATGGAGAAGATGCTGCAAGAGGGGCAATTCCGCATTTATGACTTTTATCAACAGATCAAGGTACGCTACCTCGACTGGCAGGAACTGCCGGTCGGTTGGGAACGGGCGCTATTGAACATCAATACGCCGGAACAACTGGACCGGCTCAAAGAGGATCCGACATGAAAACACCGGTCGTTTCGATTGTGGCCAAAAGCGGCACCGGCAAGACAACCCTGTTGGAAAAGTTGATAGCAGAGATGAAACGCCGTGGGTACAAGGTGGGTGCCGTCAAACATGATGCCCATAGATTCAACATCGATCGCGAGGGGAAAGACTCCTGGCGTCTGACCCAGGCAGGTGCAGACACCATGTTGATCACATCGCCGGACAAACTCGCCATGGTTAAGCAGTATCAAGCAGACCAGGAACCAACATTGGCAGAGACGGTAGCGACCTATTGTGACGATGTTGATCTTGTGTTGACTGAGGGGTTCAAGCGCAGCACGATGCCAAAGATTGAAGTCCACCGGCAGGAGCGAAGTGAGAAACTGCTCTGCCGGGGCGAAGAACACGACCCGACCTTGATTGCTGTTGCCTCGGACAGCCTTCTAGAAGTCGACGTGCCGCTCTTCGATATCAATGATGCGCAAGGACTCTGTGATCTTATTGTGGAACAGTATCTGTCATGAGTGACTTCCGAATTCGCAGCAAGACCTGGCTGGAGGTTGATGGAAAACCTTTCCTAGGCGATGGGCGCTTTCGGTTGTTGTCGGCTATACAACGCAACGGATCGATTAATGCTGCAGCCAAAGACCTTGGCCTTTCCTATCGAAAGGCCTGGGCTCAGTTAAAGGCAATGGAGGAGTCATCCCCCTTTCTGCTTCTGGAGCGCCGGACAGGAGGCACTGGTGGCGGCGCTTCACTTTTAACAGATGAAACGGTTGAACTGCTCAAACGTTTTGAGAAACTACGCGACCAGGTTAACAGGAAAGCTGATCAATGTTTCGCGACATGTTTTGCAGAGGAGAGTGCACATGCTGATGCGTAGTATTATCTGCCTGATCACACTGCTTCTGTTTGCAGTACCGTCTTTCTCAACCACGACAAAACCGATTGTGGTTTTTGCCGGATCAGCATCACAACCTCCTCTCGAAGAAGCGGCAAAGGCTTTTGAAGAAAAGACCGGCACCCCAGTCATCCTGCACTTGGGTGGTTCGGGTTCGATGCTCAGCCAAATTGTTCTGACTGGCCAAGGCGATCTCTATATTTCAGGCTCCCCGGATTACATGGACAAAGCCAGAGAGTTCGGCCTTGTTGCTGACGCAAGCATCCTCGCTTACTTGGTTCCTGCCATTGTCGTAGCTAAAGGCAATCCTCACAAGATCACAGGCTTGCAAGACCTAGCCCGACCTGGTCTCCGAGTTGGGATGGCAGCCCCGGATGGTGTCTGTGTCGGAATTTACGCAGTTGAAATCCTCGAAGCCAATGGGTTAACTGAAAAAGTTAAACCAAACGTGAAGGGGAGTGTGGAAAGTTGTGCGAAGGTGGCAGCAATGATCCCTCTCAACTTGGTAGACGCAGTGCTTGGATGGCGTGAGTTTGCATTCTGGAACCGTGAGACGATGGATGCGGTATTACTCAAGGATAGAGAGATTCCACGCCTGGCCTACATCCCCGCCGCATCTTTGCTTAAGTCGAAAAACCGGGCTGGCGCTAAGAAGTTCATCACCTTCCTTCAGTCAGATGCAGGGCAGGGTATTTTTCAAAAATGGGGTTATCTCACCACCGAGAACGAGGCCCTTGAATTTGCGCCTTCGGCACGTATTGGCGGACTTTACCAACTCCCGGTGGGCTGGTGATGTTGCCTAGAGACACCGCCTTTAAACTCTCCATGCTCTTGCCGCTGGTGCTATTGAGCGCATATTTTCTTCTGCTCCTCGGCAGCCAATCGGCATTCTTCAAGGCAGAGGGTTTCATCGACCAAATTTCCCGTGCTGATATTCTTTCGGCGATCGCTTTGAGTCTGATCTCTGCAACCGTCAGCAGCGCCATCGCCGTCTGCATCGCAATCCCTTCAGCATATGCGCTGGCCCGTATTGACTTTCCTGGCAAACGCCTGATCGACACCTTTATTGACCTACCGATGGTTCTTACTCCGATCGCTCTCGGCACCCTGATCCTGATGACCTGGAACACAGCTATCGGCCGACTTCTCTCAGAATTAGGCCTGACACTTCCGTTTACTCTTGCCGGCGTCATTCTCGCCCAATTCACGGTGGTGGTTGCTATCAGCGTGCGGATGCTCAAATCAACCTTCGAGCAAATCAACCCCCGCCAAGAGCAGGTGGCCAGACTGCTCGGCTGCTCGGCCTTCGACAGCTTTCGACTCATCACCCTTCCCTTGGCCAAGCGCGGCATTCTGGCTGCGATCATTTTGACCTGGGCGCGTGCTGTCGGAGAATTCGGCGCTACTGTTATGGTAGCTGGTACAGCAAAGGGTCAGACCGCAACACTGCCAAGCAGCATTTACCTTGCCATGTCAATGGCAGACCTACCACAAGCCATTACGTTGATAGTCATCCTGATTGGTATCTCCCTACTGGTTCTGTTCGGAGTCCGTCTGGTCATGGAGCGTAAGTCATGATCCGTGTAAAGCAACTCATCGCTCAGCGGGGAAGCTTTACCTTGGGGCCGATCGACATCGATCTCGGTAACAGTTCCTACCTGACAATCCTCGGACCATCAGGGGCCGGCAAAACCCTCTTCCTGGAGACTTGCATGGGCTTGTTGTCTCCCCAGAAAGGGCAAGTCTGGCTTGACGGGCAAGAAGTCACCCAGATAGCACCGGAGCATCGTCTCATCTCCTACTTACCCCAAGACTTGGCCCTGTTCCCTCATCTCAGCGTTCGGGATAACATACTGTTCGGTGCCAAGCGCCGTCAGCTTGACAGAACTCAAGTCGAGAAACGCCTGAATGAGCTACTTGAACTGCTTGAGTTGCGTGAAGTCATCGATCGCAAGGACGTCTCGACTCTGTCCGGTGGAGAAAAACAACGTGTTGCGCTCGCTCGAGCTCTCTTGCCAGAACCGCGCCTGCTGTTTCTTGACGAACCCTTTTCAGCTCTGGATGCAACGATCAAACGACAACTCCAGGTCAAACTGCGTGAAGTCAACCAGCAACTAGGTGTCACAGTCCTGCATGTGACTCATGACCAGGAAGAGGCGTTCATGCTGGGCGAAAAGATTGCGGTAATGATTCATGGGAAATTCCGCCAAGTCGGTGATCGTGATGACATTTACTATCGACCAGCCACACTTGATGTTGCCCGTTTTCTGCGTAATCAGAATATTTTCGATCTGACAGTTGAAGCCGTTCTACCTGACGGGACCTTGCAACTCGGAAACCGAATCAACCTCACTGGCCCCGGCTATGCCGGTGCAGAACGTGGCCACCGTCTTGCGGCTGGCATACGCTCTGAGGAAGTGATGGTCATCCGTCCGAACAAGCCAATTGGCCCGGAGTTACAGGACAACCTGTTCCAAGCGACTGTCGAGGACATCCTCGTCTTTGGCGGCACACATACGCTTTGTGTCAAATTGAGCGGTAGTAATATCACCGTCGATGTCGAACTGCCTAACTGCGCCATGCGTGATCTTGGCTACGATATTGGCGATGATCTTCAAATTTGTCTGCGCAAACGCAGTCTCTGGACCATCCCCATGTCCTGTGAACCCTCTACCAAGGAGAATGTCCATGCTGACTTATGAGAAAGCACTCCAGCATGTTCTGCAAACAGTTGAACCTCTCACGCCCCAAAAGCATCCCCTGCTAGAGGCTACTGGACTGACCTTAGCGGAGGCAGTGTCTTCTCGTTGGGACATGCCCCGTTGTGACAATTCGGCTATGGATGGATTTGCCATTGCCGACCACCCGAATGAGGTTAAAGGCCCTCTGGAGATCGTCGGTGCATCTTATGCCGGTCATCCCTTTGCGGGAGCTATCACATCTGGTCAGGCGGTACGCATCACAACCGGAGCCCCCCTGCCAGACGGTGCCAACACAGTCATTCCCATTGAAGATGCCGTAGACCAGAAGACACATGTTTCTCTGTCGAATCCTGCGCTATCTGGTCAGCATATCCGACATCAGGGTGAGGAATTCAAGGCAGGAGACCTCATGCTTGAAGCCGGCACACAACTCCGTGCAGGAGAAATTGGTTTGCTGTCATGCGCTGGAATAGAGCAAGTTTTCGCTTGCCCAAAACCTCGCGTTGCCATTATCTCCTCCGGTGACGAATTGGTTGAGCTGGGGCAAACTCCAGGGCCGGGACAGATCATCAATTCAAACCTCTATTTATTGATGACCCGAGTTCGAGAGTGTGGTTGCCTGCCAATTGCCATGGGTATCGGTCAGGACGACCCCAAGGCCTTGGACAATTTGATAGCAGAAGGAATGCATGCCGATTTAATCATTTCTACGGGGGGAGTCTCCGTCGGAGATAGAGACCAGATGCACAATGCACTGGCTCGACGTGACTTTCAGCAGAAGTTCTGGAAAGTAGCCATCAAACCAGGCAAACCAGTTCTATTCGGGACGTTGGAGGATAAACCCTACTTTGGCCTACCCGGCAATCCGGCGGCGACAGCCGCGACCTTTGAATTGTTTGTCAAGCCAGCCCTGAACCGTCTCTTCGGACAAAAGGATATCACCCCCAAAAAACGAACCGGTGTGCTCACCACAGAAGTCAAAGGGGGCGGCAAACGACAATCATTTCTCTGGTGTCACCTGGAATGGGTTGACGAAGGATATCAGGTTGCGGTCCCAAAGAGGCAAGGCTCCGGACAGCACATGAGCATACAAGGGGCCAACGCTTTGCTCTCGATTCCGGTTGGCACCGAAAAATTGCGTCTAGGCGATAGTGTAGAAGTTCTTTTGCTGGAGGGCTAAGGTTGACACAGCGGGCCGTAAATTTTCATAAACCCTGTCACTGACACACTCGCCTTTATGTACCAGGGGCGTGGTGTTGAGACCTTACGACTTCGAAACTAACTCGACACCTACCGTAACAACCACCAGCAAAAGTGCAAAATGAATCGCCCCTAGTATTATAGACACCTCTTACCAAATCGGGTAGGAGGCGGGGTTGCCCCCGCCGTCCTCCCACACCACCGTACGAACGGTTCCGTATACGACGGTTCCTGATTTGCGTCTGCATTATCAACCAACAATGCCTGACGTCCTATAAGCACCCAGCTTTACCTCACGACTTCCGGTCGCCACTTCCAGCTTTTAGGCACTCTTGCGAGGCATCTGCTCAAAACGTTCAGAAAAGTGGTTTAGCTCTGCATATCAGGTTCAGCCCTTCGCTGTGGTGGTTAGGACAGCTACTATGGCGTCTGCTGACTTCTGTCGGCCCATCGATGTACCTTACGATGCATCTAGCTCAAGGCGGACCGACAGATCTCCCAGGGTAATTCACACGACCTTCCTCCCATATACCCGCCGCATTTACAGCACCATCCTCCCGGATGACTATTGGGCTTTGAAGATATTGGCCTTCTCGCCCGGATGGAACTGCCTCATATGCGATTTCTGTTCGTCGGGCCGGGATTTTGCCTGCGGCTTTCTTCAGATTCTACCTCGCGGTAGACACCCTTGCCGTCCGGCTAACGGTTCCCGTCATCAGGGTCCGTAGAGGACTTTCACCTCCAAGTCACCAGTTGGACACCACATCCAACCGGATGGCGCTTTCGCGCCGTGCGCCATGCCTGGCACACCAACAAAACAAGCCACCCACAGTTATGCAGATGGCTTGTCGTTATTGTTCAATATTCTCCCTAATTCCTATACACCAAGCAATTGACACACTCGGCAATATACGCCGATTGACCTCAAACGTGAAAATTCAGGTTGTCTCAGAAGTTGTTCCAGAGACTTTTGCCTGTCAAAATCACCCGGTGTGGCTGATTCCTATAAACCCTGATATTTAAAATGGATTTGTGTGAGATGTAGCGTTCAACAATAAGGAGGGGGTATTTACTAAAAGTCCTCTCGCATTGTTTTGATGATAAGAAGTAGCGTGTTTGAGGTACTTACTAGAAACCCTGATAAATAAAAAAATGGAGACAACCCCCACTGCTGAACGCAACTTGATTTTACAATAGATGTAAGGTCAAATCTGACCTACTACAGATTATGCTTCTTGGAGCGAGAGAACAATTCGCTCCAGAAAGGATCAGGGCATCGAAAAGCAGGGTTATGAAACAGTAATGCGGACTACTCTCGTCCGGGTAGCGAGACACCACAACTACCATCACAATAGGGATCATCACCAGTCATCCCGCAACCACACAGAAACACCTTCTGACGACGCTTGACTTTAAATTCTACAGGAGAGCTTTCGCTGCCACTGTGAGACTCATCGCAAAAAGGCAGGTTCTGCGACTTTCCGCATTTACAACGGTAGTAAGTGCCCGGTTCGAGCGTTATGCCGATCGGCATGCCAGTATCATCGTTTTTCATAAAACCCTCCTTAAAAGATCGGTACGCGGGACGTGGTTTAAATCATAAAGAAAACAAGCCGAAATCATAGGAAAAATAATTTTTAAAGCTGATGTTTTCCTCGTACCACGTTCCTCGTATCATTATTCAACAAACCAATCATAAATAAATTTACCAACCACACCAAGAACCACAAGTTCAACAAAGGTCACTGCAACCATAACCCAGACTTTGCGCTTGCCGCCTTTGAGCCCTTTCTGCAGGAAAGCGGGCGTAAATTTGCCAAAGTCCTCGCTCATGTTCTCCCAGGCTTCCGTAAAGACGCTGTCTTGGTTTTTGGAAGCAGGTCGACTTTGAGATTGAGGCTTATTTGCAACAGATTTCTTTTTTAACTTCTTCTGTTTACTCATTCTTTTTCCATACAGGGCAGACAGGCGTCACAATAAATGCTGTTACCTGAATTGCGAGAGATAAAAAGCGCGTTATCATAAGAAAGATAACAAGGTTAAGGTTATTCGTTAATTCCAGCGGCTGCAACAATTATTACCAATACTCTGAAAGATATATGATGAATTGTTATTTATAACGAATCTTCGAGACTCCCATTGCTATTAGACCCTATCGAGACATTTGTTAGAATGAGCCATCAGACGATACTTATGAGAGTGCATGGATACACATACAGAGAATAAGGAGGTACTTTATGGATAACGAGAGTAAATGCCCGGTAACAGGTAGAACCAGCAAGAAAATCGCCGGTGGCGGCACATCGAATCGAGATTGGTGGCCGAACCAGTTAAGACTTAATATCTTGCACCAGCACTCCCCCTTGTCCAACCCGATGGGCGAGATTTTCAACTACGCTGAAGAATTCAAGAGCCTCGATCTCAATGCTCTAAAAAACGACCTCTATGCATTGATGACTGACTCACAGGACTGGTGGCCAGCAGACTACGGTCATTATGGCGGGCTTTTCATCCGCATGGCGTGGCACAGCGCAGGCACCTACCGCACCGGCGACGGTCGCGGCGGCGCCTCTTCGGGTTCACAACGTTTCGCGCCGCTCAACAGCTGGCCGGATAACGTCAACCTCGACAAGGCGCGCCGGTTGCTTTGGCCGATCAAGCAGAAATACGGCAAGAAAATCTCCTGGGCCGACCTGCTGATCCTTGCAGGCAACTGCGCTCTCGAGTCAATGGGCTTTAATACCTTTGGCTTCGCCGGCGGACGTGAGGATATTTGGGAGCCGGAAGAGGATATTTATTGGGGCTCTGAAGACGAGTGGCTTGGCGACAAGCGCTATAAAGGCGACCGAGAGCTCGACAATCCTCTCGCCGCTGTACAGATGGGCTTGATCTACGTAAACCCGGAAGGACCGAACGGAGAGCCTGACCCGGTGGCATCGGGCCGCGACGTGCGCGAGACTTTTGCGCGCATGGCGATGAACGATGAAGAGACTGTCGCCCTCATCGCAGGAGGACACACCTTCGGTAAATGCCATGGTGCCGGTGATGCCGCTCATGTCGGACCAGACCCTGAAGCTGCTGGCATCGAGGAACAGGGACTCGGCTGGAAGAGCAGTTTCGGCAGCGGCAAGGGCGCCGACACCATCAGCAGTGGCATCGAGGGCGCCTGGAAACCGAACCCGATCAAGTGGGACATGGGCTATCTAAAGGTCTTGTTCAAATACGATTGGGAATTGGTCAAGAGTCCAGCGGGCGCAAACCAGTGGCTAGCCAAAGACGTGGACGATGAGGACATGGTGGTTGACGCCCACGACCCGTCGAAGAGGCACCGACCGATGATGACCACAGCCGACCTCTCCATTCGCTTTGACCCGAGATATGAGCCGATTTCGCGTCGCTACCAAGATAATCCGGAGGAATTCGCGGACGCCTTCGCCCGTGCCTGGTTTAAGTTGACCCACCGGGACATGGGTCCCCGCTCTCGCTATCTCGGCGCGGACGTGCCGGAAGAAGAGCTTTTGTGGCAAGACCCAGTCCCCGCGGTTACTCATATATTGATTGGCGAGCAAGACATCGCTGCTCTTAAGAACAAAATCCTCGCTTCAGGAATCTCTGTCTCCCAACTGGTTACGACCGCTTGGGCGTCAGCTTCCACCTTCCGCGGCTCCGACAAACGCGGCGGAGCAAACGGCGCGCGCATCCAACTCACCCCGCAGAAGGACTGGGAGGTTAACCAGCCGGACCAACTGGCAACTGTGCTGCAGGCCCTTGAGGAAATTCAAAAGGAGTTCAACAGTGCGCAGTCAAGCGGGAAATTGGTTTCGCTCGCCGACATGATTATTCTGGGCGGTTGCGCAGCTGTCGAGCAAGCGGCAAAGATGGCAGGTCATGATCTGACGGTTCCCTTCACTCCGGGACGAACGGATGCCTTGCAGGAGCAAACTGATGTTGGATCCTTCGGTGCACTCGAACCGGCTGCGGACGGCTTCCGTAACTACCTCAAAACTAAATACACTGTATCGGCAGAGGAGCTTCTGGTTGATCGTGCCCAACTGATGACGCTAACCGCCCCTGAGATGACGGTTCTGGTTGGCGGCATGCGCGTCTTGAATGCCAATTTCAATCAGTCCCAACACGGCGTCTTCACCAAGCAGTCTGAGACGCTCACCAATGACTTCTTCGTCAATCTGCTCGACATGAGCACCACATGGAAGCCGTCCCCGGATGCCGACGACATATTCGAAGGTCGTGATCGTGCAACGGGCGAGCTTAAGTGGACCGGCACACGCATCGACCTTATCTTCGGCTCGAACTCCCAGCTTCGAGCCGTCGCGGAAGTTTATGGTTGTGAGGACTCCCAGAAAATGTTCCTGCACGACTTTGTGGCGGCTTGGGACAAGGTCATGAACCTTGACCGTTTCGACCTCGCCTGATCGAATCAAAAGCGTTTTTGAGGGATTCTGAAGCCTACTCTGAGCTGTAATCGGAGGATAACAAAAGGGCCAGCTGTTTTTAGCTGGGCCTCAGACTGATGATAAAGTCCTCGCCAAGTTGGCGGGGACTTTGTTTATTCAGAGAGTCGATTAATGTATAACATCAGTATGTTAAGAGAACATGACAACAAACAACTGGTATGGAATTCGTTTGCATCGAGGAACTGGTTCCCAAAGAGCACCTACTGCGCAAAATCGATAGAGTTGTTGACTTTGATTTCATTCGAGACAAAGTCAGACATTTAGGAAAACAAAACTATGGCCACCTGGTGACGGGTGGCCTTTTCTGTTTGGTCATGTAGACTGGTTTTGTGTCTATAATTGCCGTTTTGTAAAAAATCTGATCTGACGTAAGATCTTCAACGCCATTCAGAGTAAATGTTGAGTTAAAAGATGGTTCTGTCTGCCTGACGACTAAGAAGTCTTTGAACCTTTTTCATTTCCTGGACAGCGTCGCAAAATTCAAGTAGACAAATGGTTGGGTTGTTGTCGGGAAAGATCAACTTAGAGGCTTAAAGAAAAACAATGACTATTCTCTCTATGCAGAGCGCAGGGCCCGAGCATGAAATTAGACTCCGTATCTCATATCTCACAATCAATCCGATATAAATGAGGATCACTCTATGTTTGCGGCTATGGTGCGAATGTCAGTATCAATAATCGCAATGATCAGTCTGTTCGGAACCCAAGCTGCATGTGACAGCACTGAGCAGACGGCGACCCCTGCTCCCAGGGTCGCCACGGACCGTCCGGTCAAGCAAATCAAGTTCAGCTCTGGATCGCAGCTCGAGCAACTCATCAACGAACTCAACTACACGCAGGAGGCGTGGCAGGCTGGTGTTCGCGAATTGCCCAGATTGTACATCACCAAAATCCCTCCTCGCTGGCGTGATAAGACCGCCAAAGAGCTCGATGTGGTGACCAAGAAGCGGATCTTCTTCCGGCTCATAGGCCCACTGGCTCTACACTCTAATGAGCTCATTCAGGCGGACAGGAATCGGCTCTTATTGATCATCAAAAAGCTGCGCGCAGGCACTCCGGTCAGTTCCAACGACCAGACTTTCTTGCAAGAAATAGCAGCTGCTTACAAAGTGATTGCGAGGAAAGCCGATTTTACCGATCACTCACTGCACGACAAGTTGCTCCGTCGTGTCGATACCCTGCCACCGTCTCTTGTGCTAGCCCAAGCCGCTGAAGAGAGTGGTTGGGGAACCTCCCGATTCGCCGCCGCGGGTAATGCACTGTTTGGTCTGTGGACTTGGAATGGCAAGGGCGTCATGCCGTTGCAGCAGCGCTCCGAACTTGGCAACTACAAGATTGCCTCTTACGAGACGCCGCTACAGTCGGTTATAGCCTACATGCACAACCTGAACACGCACCAAGCCTACAGGGCTTTTCGGGTACGGCGGGCCGAGCTTCGCAAGGCAGACACCAAGGTGACCGGATGGGAGCTTGCAAAGACGTTGATTAAGTACTCCGAGCGCGGCCAGAAGTATGTCGACTCGCTGCACTCCCTTATAAAGGTGAACAAGCTACAATCGATTGACGACACCTACCTAGGCGATGGGCCGACGATCCTACTCATCCCGGTCGGGGAAGGCGCCAACTGAGTCTGGAGGCAAGCGGAGAGTCGGTAGAATCCTTCAATCCTATAAATGACGACTTGAGACGAAAAGCCGCTTCTTATTGATAGAGACATTTAGCAAGGCAAAACTACGGCCACCAAGGTTCAATCCTTGGTTGCCGTAATTTATCTCGAATTGCATCATGCCTCTATAGTGCTAATCTTGTTTATAGCACGTCAACTTTCAGGGAGTGTCTATGCTCGAATTTACCGAAAAAGCCACTAAGTGGCGTCAGGATTTCATGCGCATACTTTTTGATTTTTATGTGCTTATCACTGCAATAATATTTTTGATTGCTGTTCTTTTTGCAGCGGTTTTTATCGGCAATTGATTTGTTTGACTTAGTAAGGGCTGGCTTTTTAGACCGCACCCTCGAATAATCACCCTGGTAAATAAAATAATATTTTCTGGGGTTTACTGTCTCATAAGTCACGACCTCTGTAAGGAAAAAATGCATAGTATTCATAGCGATATTTAATAGATAAAACTTTGGGCACTAGAATCAAAGGCCTCTGCCAGTTATAACTCACTAAGCCAGTAAAACCCGAATCCTGGGATCACCAGACTGTTTTTAAAAATATCCGGACTTTCACCACGATATAGGTCAACCAGCGGTCGGTATTGTACTGCCCAATTTCCCAAATTTTCCAGGCTGAGATGCTGCGGATTGTTGTTGAAGTTGGCAACCACCAATACCCGTTCATTTGATTTTTGCAGATTGTAGCGACCAAAAATGAAAACATGCGGATTCTCGACTTCTATCAATTCACGATTATTGAAGTCGGCAAAGACATTAATTTCTTTTTTTACGGCAATCATCCGCTTTAAAGCACGCTGGTCTCAAGGTTGAAGTGCAACACTTGGAGGAGTTAAAGTGTTGTTATGGAAAAGACATACGTGCATTTGGTCTGAACGGAACGTGCGGTGATACAAGTGGGGCTTGAGCAAGGGCTTTCGTTGCGATCAATTGCCAGTGTTTTGCATCGACCAGTGAGTACAGTGAGCCACGAGCTGAGCAACGCGCCAGACAAATAGAGTGTCAGCCGAGGAAAGACAAGCGGCTGGTTCTCGGAGAGACGCTCTGGAACGAAGTCGTTGCGCTCTTGAAGTCTGGCAACTCACCGGAGCAGGTTTCTGCTACACTCAAACGTATGCACCCTGAAGAGCCTCAGCTCCGGGTCAGTCATGAGCCCATCTACACGGCGATCTATGCGATGCCGCGCGGCGAGTTGCGCAAGGAGGTCATTGCCTTGCTGCGGCAATCTCGCAAAAAGCGTCGGCCGCGCAGCCGCGGTGAAGATCGACGTGGCAGCATTCCGAACTTGGTCAGCATCCATGAACGACCTCCCGAAGTCGAAGAACGACTGGTTCCGGGGCATTGGCAGGGAGACCTCATCAAAGGGGCGCGCAACGCCTCAGCGGTCGGGACACTGGTTGAACGAAGCTGTTTGTTCGTAATCTTGGCGAAAGTCGATAATGCCAGCGCTGAGGCCGCTGAGAAAGGGTTCAGCTTTGTTCTCAACCGGATTGATGCACAAAGGCGGTTGAGCATGACCTACGATCAGGGCAAGGAGATGGTCTGTCACGAGAGATTGGTAGAGAACACGGGAATCGAGGTCTACTTTGCCGACCCGCATAGCCCTTGGCAACGCGGCATCAACGAGAACACCAACGGGTTGCTGCGCCAGTACCTACCAAAAGGAACTGACCTGTCTGTTTACTCTCAGGAGGCACTTGACCAGGTTGCCTTGAAGCTTAACACTAGGCCGAGGATGAGCCTTGGCTGGAAGTGCCCGGCGGAAATATTCTTGCCGGACTTTGATTTCAAAGAATATTATGGGCGGATCTTAAACCCTGTTACACTTCGAACTTGAAACCGCCCTTTTATAAGCTGAACCTTTTTCACCATAATTGAGAAAGTGGATCGATGGCTAACCTTTTAGATAATACGGCCCTGCCCTCACGCCTGAGACATTTCCCTGACTGGTATTATTTGCTACGGGAATTCTATAATCTCTATCGTTTCAGCTCTGCCGGTGGAAGCTCGCATATTCGTTCACATCAAAAAGAAGTTCGTCATCGATTATCGCGGCTGATCATTCAAGACCCACCCTTAAGACAGGTTCAAACATCGGAAAAACCTGTCTGCGCGAATTTGTCTAGGGCTCTTGACATTGGACTGTCGTATTCAACGGCCTCACTTACTCGAGCGATTGAACGCATTCGCTACCAACTCCATTGGGAGTTCGGTTACGAAAAGGTGCCGCAAAGGTTGAGCCAAAAGTATGCTTTCACTGAAATTATGGGCCCCAAAGGTCCAATTATTTCAGAAACACTGGTCCTTGGACTTGTGTTGTTTGCTCCGGGAACAACCTATCCGACCCATAGTCATCAAGATATAACTGAATCTTATTTCTGCTTGAGCGGATCCATTTCAGAAAATCATGTTGGAGTCTATGCTCCCGGTTCCATGATTCTCAACCCACCAGATCATTCTCATCGAATAACAACCAGTGACCAAGAACCTTCTCTCCTCGCTTATGCCTGGGTTGGTTCACCGGAAATATTGATTAACCCAAAAATGGCATTCAGTCGACAAAGGCAGAAGTCAACCTTCACATCATGAACAAATCGTAATACGCGATAATATATAGAAAATAAGAATTCTTACTGTAGAAACTCAAAAAGTTGCAAAATTGAAATATCAGAATTTCAAATGGTTGCTACATGTTTCCATTTATTGTTTTGGCCAAAAGACTGTTAAACAAATGGAAAGTTTCCGCATTTCGAGCTAAATAAATGGGAACTTTCTCTCTTGTCTTTTAGTAAGACTCAACAAGAGCCCCTTCCCGCCACAAATATCTATCAATGTCGCCTAACAAGCTGTCGAACTATCCATGAACTGGCTGCAATTCCGCCTTTTAGGACCATATCTCAGCTCTTTTTCGACCAATAGCTACGGCTATTATTGTCAAAAAAGCCAAAATCTGTTCTCAAACGATCAAACTTTCGCTTCAGCCTAGATAGTCCGACAGGCTGCTAGGAGTTAATTATAGCGACAGTACCTACGCATCCATATCTCTTAAAAATTGAAAAATCAATACCTACCTCTAGCTATCACTAGGGCATAGTCATATGGGAACACTGAAGAGTCGACCCATGACACCTTCTCACAAGCCAGGATCAGTAAGAATTTTGCTTTTTGGTAAATCTAGAGGTTGCAAAATAATATGAAAGTATTTAGAGGAGGAAACTTTGACCAGATCGTCAGACTAGAGTAGATTAGTGGCGACTTATTTTCTTTTTTCATGGGAATGGAAAATGAACAGCAGGTAAGCAGAAAATTTTAAAAAACGACAGAACGTCTGTTGTCGGCATCATGTTGACCAGCGATTTTATGTTTTTAATCAAGTTTTAGACGGCCCATTTATTGGAGATTTACGAAGGAGCAAGTTAATTGGACATCACCAAATTTTCAAACTTGTCGATAAGGGCTCAGCTGATTGTGTTGGCCGTTCTGCTGACACTTCCGGCTTTGGGAATCATCGTTTATTCAGGGCTGAAGGAACGTTCTTATGACTATCAACAGGCCGATATTGAGTCTCAAATGCTAGCTGACAATCTGGCCGCAAAGATGGAGATTCTTACAAACGAAGCTAAACTGTTGTGTACTTTATTGGCAGGGCTCCCTGAGGTTAAGGACCTTGAGGTTGGTAAAGTTGAAGCCATTCTTGCCGACATCCAAAAACAAAGTCCACAATACCTAAACATACTAATTGCTGACGCTGCCGGCTATGTCTGGGCCTCTGCAATGCCAGTAAATCAATTAGATCTCGTAATTGATCGGCGCTATTTTAAGAGTGCTCAACAATCAAAGTTGTTTTCTTCCGGTGAGTTTGTAATTGGCAAAGCGACTGAAAAACCTACGATTCACATGGCATATCCTCTGCTGAATCGTAATGAGTTCAGCGGTGTAATTATTGTCTCTTTTGATCTTGATGTCATGAATACTATTCTTGAATTTGCTCAGCTATCTTACGATGCAAACTATGTTTTCGTCGACCATAACGGTATTATTGTAAACAGGGGGAAAGACCCTGGCAAACTCATTGGGATCCCCATACCCCCAGACACATTGAAAATGATGGAAAAAGGCCCTGACAAAGATACTTTTGAGTTTTTACGCAGGGATGGCGATGATCGCATTACAACCTATCGCAAATTGATGCTACCGGGTGAAGAGAAGCCCTACTTATATGTAAGGGCCGGGATCTCGAAGAAGGAGGTTCTGGCGAAGTCGTACATCGCGCTGGCAACCAATGTGTTAACGCTTCTGCTCTTTGTTTTATTTGCATTCGTGGTAGCGTTCATAATCGGCAAACGCTCAATTGTGGACCGGATCGCGGTGCTGAAACGCGCCTCGCAACGGTTGGCCAGTGGCGACCTCGACTTTAGGGTGTCCAATCAGGTTTCAGGGGGTGAGTTGGGAAATTTTGCCGAGACGTTCGACGCGATGGCCCAACAACTTGAAGAACGAGAAAAATCTTTGCAGGAGGCCAACAGTGAACTCGAAGCCTTCAGCTATACCCTCTCCCACGACCTACGCTCTTACTTGGCACGCATCTCCCTGGCCGGCGGAATCCTTCAGAACTTTGATGGAGACCACCTGAGTGAAGAAGTTAAATACTGTCATCGGTCGATCCTCACGGCCTGCCAAAGCATGGATGCCCTCATCACTGCGATGTTGACCCTGTCCCACATCTCCCAGCAGGATATTCAATTCGAAGAGATCGACCTGAGTTCCATGGCCAAGCAGATCGGAGCTGACCTCGCACTGGCTGAACCCGATCGGATAATCCACTTCACCATCACCCCAGGACTCCGCGTCAGCGGAGATGCCCACCTGCTGCGCGTGGTTCTGGAAAACCTTTTCGGTAACGCCTGCAAATATACCAAGGGGAAGGCGGTAGCCTACATCGCGCTAAAGGCTAATCAGCAGGACGGCCGACAGGTCTTTGCCATCTCTGACAATGGTATCGGGTTCGACATGACGGAAAAGGGGCAGCTCTTCCGCCCCTTCCAGCGGCTCTCAAACGCCTACAAAATTCCCGGCTTCGGCATTGGCCTCACCACCGTCCAGCGCATCATCCAAAGCCATGGTGAAGAAATCTGGGCTGAGGCTGTCCCTGGCGAGGGTGCAACATTCTTCTTTACCCTGCCGGGGTTACCTTCTTGAAAAGGACGACTGCTGAGAAGAAAATGGCTTCTTCCAGGAAGCTCTTTAATCTATAAAACGATGGCCACTTGGATCAATTCCGAGTGGCCATTTTCTTGTAGGGGAGATCGTAAAATGCCCCCCCACCCTTTTTATCCATTAGGATGCCAAAACTCTACTTACTCATCTCCATCATGTACGCTACCGCAGCTTTCACCTCATCGTCGGTTAGTTTCATGTTGCCTCCCTTAGGTGGCATCTTTCCTTTGCCCTTGATGGAGTTATGGGCCAGGGTGTCAACCCCTTCAGTTATCAGAGAGGACCATGCAACCTTGTCGCCTACTTTCGGTGCTCCCATGACACCAGAAGCGTGACAGGCTGCACAACTCTTGGTGTAAACCGACTGGCCAATGTCGTCGCTAGCACTTACAGAAGTAAACGAAAAGACCAACAGGACAAAGCAGAAAGCAAGTGTGTTGAATTTCATGGGTGGCTCCTTTAATGGTGTTGTGGGTTGACTGTATAGACTCCTATAATGCGAGCGTATCATTTAATGGTTGCAGTGCAAATTAAATCGCGAAACATATAAAGCATAGAGGTATTCAGGACGCTGTTTAATGCGCAAAATGAAGACCACCAAGGTTCAATTCTTGGTGGCCTTTTCTTACATTGCAGTGCTAGAGAGAATTTGGCTTTTTGGCTCATAATTCAGCCCCTTTTCGACCAATATAGCTACGGCTATTACTCTCAAATGAGCCAAAAGCTGTTCTCAAACGGCTAAATCTTCTCTTCAACCCTGATAGTCTGACAGGCTGCTAGTGTCCCTTGCGGTTAGTTCGCCGCACAAATTGCGAGTGATTATGGTTCCTGGCAAGGCGCGGTGACACAAGCCTAGTGCGGCTTAAGCTGAGGCACCGTAACGCAGTCAGGGGCCAAAAGCACCGGAATATGAAGATAAGAATTAATCGCACGTGACACTAGCTGTCTTGCCCATCAATCACATTCTGACTAGTTCTTTGATTTTTCGCTCAAACCAATCATAACGCTTCGGAAGTACCCGATGTTTTTTTCTGACCAGAAATAATTCATCATGGATTGGTACTTTTAACGGGGCGACATAGAGCAATGACTGCTGCGGAAAATGGCGAACGGCCTTTTCCGGCAACACCGTGAAGCCAAGACCTTCTGACACGGGTATCAATATCTGGTTGATTTGATTGATATAACCGGTTTTGTTAAGTTTTTCGACGCTATGGAACTGTTCCCCAAAGTTGGCACTCAAAAGGCGATCAGCATAGTGTGCGCCATCGGGGTGATCAATAAATCCTAACGCCATTAGGCTTTCAAAGTTCAGGGGTTGAGAAGCATAGTTGCCTGGTAGGATAAGACACAATGATTCAAAACCGAGCGCTTCATACACCAATTCAGTCGAATTAGAAGGTTGGGTGACAACACCCAGATCAATTGTATTTTGTAATATGCTCTGGATGATCCGCTCGTTAGGGGCCCCTTCAACGGAGACCATCAATCCAGAGTGATTTTTCTGCCTTTTCAGGAGATGTTGGTAGAGGAAGGTCGCCATTGCTCCCGAACAAGCAATGCGACAATCCCCCTTATGTGGATCATCAAACTGCAACTCCTGGTACAATTCGTCTTCCTCTTGCCTTCTTTGGCAACCAAACTGGTACAAAGCCTCGCCTTCACGGGTCAGCTCAAACCGCTTGCCAATCCGGTTCAACAAGAGAACTCCCACTTGCTCTTCCAGTTTCTTGATGTGCTGGCTAACCCCCGGCTGGGTCATGTATAGCTTCTCGCCGGTTTGCGTAAAGTGACCGACTTCGACCAGGGTAAGGAAGGTGTGTAGCCACTGTTGGTTAATCATAGAAGTAACTCGCCTTTCATTACAAAATATTATCAAGTGAATAATATATGATAATTTTTAATTTACAACCTCTGAGGTTATAGTTGCTTCAAAAGAGAGACACAAACCACAGAACAAAGGAGTCAAGCATGTCTAATTCTTATCCACGTACATTTTCTCATATTGGCATTTCGGTGCCAGACTTAGAGGCCGCTGTAAAGTTCTATACCGAGGTATTAGGTTGGTATCTGATTATGGAACCGACCAAGGTCGTCGAAGACGATAGCGCTATTGGTGAAATGTGTACCGATGTTTTTGGCTCAGGCTGGGAGAGGTTTCGCATTGCCCATCTTTCAACCGGAGATCGCATTGGCGTCGAATTGTTCGAATTTAAAAATCAGACAAACCCGGAAGACAACTTCGAATACTGGAAAACCGGAGTTTTCCACTTTTCGGTACAGGATCCCAATGTGGAAGAGCTGGCAGACAAGATAGTCGCGGCGGGCGGGAAGAAGCGTATGAAAGAACCACGCTATTATTATCCGGGAGAAAAGCCCTACCGGATGATTTACATGGAAGACCCGTTCGGCAATATCCTGGAAATCTACAGCCACAGCTATGAACTTCATTACTCGAGCGGCGCCTATAAATAGAGGTATTGAATAACGAGAGTCTGCGTCATAAGTAAAGTATCTGTTATGCTTATGTCTTGTGGTTACGCGATTAAATAAAGGTTTAGATCAGATTCGAAAACTCAAGAGAGAAACCCGTTTGCCTCTTAGAGGAGATAACTATCATGGCCCTAAGTAAGAACGTCAATCGCAAGATCGTCCTGAAGTCGCGTCCCGTGGGGGCCCCGACTTCGGATAACTTCAAGCTTGAAGAAACAGCAACCCCGGTCCCCGCTGATGGGCAGGTTCTTTTGCGTACTCTGTACCTGTCACTTGATCCGTATATGCGTGGTCGAATGAGTGATGCACCGTCCTACGCCCCGCCAGTAGAGATTGGAGCCGAGATGATCGGTGGCACCGTTTCTCGCGTCGAAAAGTCCCTTCATCCAGATTATCAAGTTGGCGACCTTGTGCTCAGCTTTAATGGCTGGCAGGACTATGCTCTATCTGATGGCACAGGTCTCACCAAGTTGGACCCTCACATGCCACAACCTTCGCTGGCACTCGGCGCTCTCGGCATGCCAGGCTTTACGGCTTTCATGGGCTTACTCGACATCGGCCAACCGAAAGCAGGTGAAACGGTCGTGGTCGCTGCGGCCAGTGGCGCCGTCGGCTCGGTGGTCGGTCAGATCGCCAAACTCAAGGGATGCCGCGTGGTCGGTATCGCTGGCGGTGCAGAGAAGTGTCGCTTTGTTACCGAAGAATTGGGATTCGATGCTTGTCTCGACAGACGCAGCGAAGACCTCCCGCAAGAGTTGGCTAAAGCCTGTTCCAAAGGGATCGATGTCTATTTCGAGAACGTCGGCGGCGCAGTATTTGATGCCGTTTTGCCGCTGCTGAATGTGAACGCCCGCATCCCGGTGTGCGGACTGATCGCCCACTACAATGACACCGCGCTACCAGAAGGACCCGATCGCCTGGGACTTTTGACCCGGACACTGCTCACCAAACGGATCAAGATGCAGGGTTTCATCATCTTTGACGACTACGGTCATCGCTACGGCGAGTTTTTCAATCAAATGAGTCCCTGGGTCAAAAAAGGGAAAATCAAGTTTCGCGAAGATCTTGTTGATGGGCTGGAAAATGCCCCGCAAGCCTTCATCGGTCTGCTCGAAGGCAAGAACTTCGGTAAGCTGATCATCCAGGTCGCGCACGATTAACCTTCACAGCTAAGCAAGGAGCTAATATGAAGATACTGATGGTTCTGACTTCACATGATAAACTCGGTAATACCGGAGAAAAAACCGGTTTCTGGCTGGAAGAATTCGCCGCTCCCTACTACGTTTTCAAAGACGCAGGTGCGGAAACAACCCTGGCTTCGCCACTCGGCGGCCAACCGCCGCTCGATCCGAAGAGCGATGCGCCTGATTTTCAGACCGCAGCAACTCACCGCTTCAAGGCCGATTCTGCCGCACAGGCCGTGCTGGCCAGCACGCTTAAGCTAGCAGACATCTCCGCCGCTGATTTTGACGCTGTCTTTTACCCAGGCGGGCATGGCCCCCTTTGGGACTTAGCCGAAGATGCCGCGTCCATCGCCCTGATCGAAGCGATGCTTGAAGCAAGGAAACCTGTTGCAGCCGTTTGTCATGCCCCAGGCGTACTGCGCCACCCAAAAACCTCCGAAGGAAAATCCGTAGTGCAAGGCAAAACGGTGACAGGCTTCACCAATACTGAGGAAGAGGCCGTCGGTCTGACAGAGATAGTTCCCTTCTTGGTCGAGGATATGCTCAAGCAGAACGGTGGAAAATATTCAAAAACGGAAGACTGGCAACCCCATGTTGTGACCGATGGTCTGCTGATTACTGGGCAAAACCCCGCGTCCTCAGAACCGGCTGCCAAGGCACTGCTGGCAAAGTTGGTCTGAGCCTTCAGCAAGAGGAGTCAACTAAATTTACTTTGCTAAACCAGGATATCTTATAAACAAAAAGCCCACATGGCGACTTGTGCGGGCTTTTTGTTTATGTCACGACTTACGAGAAGAAAACCGGCTTCTTATTGATAGGGGTATTCAGGACGCTCGTTAATACATAAATTTGGCCACCAGGGTTCAGTTCTTGGTGGCCATGTTTTTTGGTAGTTGAAGGCAAATTGACATAGCAGAGTTTGATGATAGCATTGTTAGAAGTTTTTCACTTTACTCCCTCCATAGTGAATAGAGACGTTGAGCACTGCGGTGGCATTAACAATTCCGCAGGGTTCTTATTTGTCGCTATTGATACGAACATCTACTTGTAATAGTGAACCATTTTTAAAACTCAACTATCTTCAAGGTAGCGAAGTTCCTATGTCAGAATACTCCTCATACAAAAGCAATAATGCCCTTGCTCAAAACATCGAGGTTATTGCAGTTTTTTTCTCTGCGACTCATCTTCGAGAAAATTTTCTTTCGTTAATTGTAACCAAAATAAGAGATTGGACCAATTGCCAGTGTGTTGGTATTCGAGTTGTAAGTAATAATGGACTCATGCCTTATGAGGCCTACGTTGGGTTTTCTTATGAATTTTGGACGCATGAGAACTGCTTGTCCTTCAAAGAAGATCAATGCGCTTGTACCAGAGTAATAACCGGGACACCGGACCCTTTAGACTTGCCCATACTAACTGATTCTGGGTCCATTTGGACCAACGACCTCCAGGGGTTCGGAAGTACCATCCCAGAAGAATGCTATAATAGATACCGTGGGAGATGCATTGAAAGTGGGTTTGCTTCCCTGGCCGTTGTGCCCATCCGGCACAGTTCTAAAGTTATTGGACTTATCCATCTGGCCGACTCCCAAAAGGATATGCTTCTCAAGGAAGACATTCATATCCTTGAGTCCGTTGCTCCAGCCATAGGAGTAGTTACTTCAAGATTTAATACCGAGGAGGACTTAAATCAAAAGGAGAATATCCTTAAGGCCCTGCCGACGAGATCATTAGGGTTGACTCTATAGCCCTAATTCAATTCTTATAAACCAAGGTTCAGTAAGAATTCCCCCCCCAGTCCAGAACATCCTTTCATGGCCGGTTTTCACTCACGTGGTTTGACGCGTGTTCCACGGCTCGATCAAACGAAAGGTAAATATGATCTTCGCGAAGGATGGAGGTGATTTCCAATCTAATCAGCTTCACTCTTATCTCCTCACTAACAACGATAAACGGCATAATGTGCTTTTCCTTCAACTTCAAGATAATCTCACACAAAGCAAAAAATGCTGATAAGTCAATAAATGAGACTTTTCGGCAATCGAAAATCACAATTTTTGTTCCAAGCATTGCTCCCACCTGACCAACCAGACGAGACGTTGACCCGAAAAAGAAGGGCCCGTCTATATTGACAACTCTTACAAGAAAGCTCTCCTCTTGATTGAGTTGCTGGTGTTCATCAATTCCATTAAACGAGACTTTTAGATCATTAACTGAGGATTGTTCATGTCGCGTCAGACGAACCGTAAGGAGTATTGAGGCGAGCACAACTCCGACCCCAACGGCTACAATCAAGTCGACAAATACTGTTAAGAAAAGGACGGTAAACATAATTGCGAGGTCGTGCTTCGGCGCTTTTTTGATAATTTTTATAAACCTGTAATCAACAATATCCAGCCCAACTTTTATTAATATGGCCGCCAGGACCGACATGGGAACAGTGGTGGCGTATTTACCCAGACCGAGGAGAACGCCCAGCAAGATCAGGGCATGCAGAACCCCCGAAAGCCTTGTTGTGCCACCGGATTTAACATTGACGACGGTTCGCATTGTCGCGCCAGCTCCTGGTATTCCACCCACAAAAGAAGTCAGAGCATTACCAATGCCTTGGCCAATCAGTTCCCGGTTTGAATCATGTTCGGTTTTTGTCAGAGAGTCAGCAACCAGGGAGGTAAGGAGACTGTCTATTGCCCCTAAAACCGCAAGACTCATGGCGGCGGTGACAACAATGGTGAGCTGGCTTCGTGTGAAAGTGGGCCAGAATAATTCCGGCAAACCGGAAGGAATCGTGCCAATGGTTGCCAACTGGAAACCCGCAAGTTGAGAAAAGGCCGTTACTGCGACCAGAGCCAGTAAAGGAGTGGGAAGGACCCTGGATATTTTTTTAGGTGTGAAAAAGACAATCAGCAAGGCCATGGCGCTGGCATACAGAGCATCTACCTGATACATGCTCCGGATGTTGACGAGAGAGGTCACTGCCTCCTGGGGGGACGTTACCCCCTCAATTCCCAATAGAGGATTTATTTGCAGCAGAATGATAATGATTCCAATCCCACTCATAAATCCGGAAATGACAGGATAGGGAACAAACTTTACAAATCTACCTACTTTTAGTAGCCCCAGTGCAACCTGAAAAATGCCGGTCAACAGGACAGCGGCCATGAGTAACGCAACATCGCCATGAAAGAGAACAAGAGTCGAGGCAGCAACAATAGTCATTGGCCCCGTCGGGCCAGAAATTTGTACCTTTGTCCCGCCTGCCAGTGCCGCGACGAAACCAAGAATGATCGCTCCGTAAATTCCTGCTTGTGCACCGACCCCGCTGGCAACCCCAAACGCCAGAGCAAGCGGCAAAGCAATGACGCTGGCAGTCACCCCACCAAAGATATCCCCAACGATTCTCTTATAAGTCAATCCCTGCATGCGTGCATCCCATTAGACTCTGTTGCCTGTCTCGTGGGACAGGGTCGTGATTAACATTTTGATAGAGGATGATTACTCTGCCAGATCTCAGGTTGTGTTTACCTGATGATTTGCCCCATGCCTTTCTTGACTTGCCGTAAAGCACCAAGAATTTCATCTCTACTTTCTGCCTGCTCAATGACTGCGCGGAATTTGAAATCCTTTAGGGCATATCCCAGCATGGAAAGAAGATGTAAGTGAGCGCGTAAAGTCGGGCTGATAACACAAAAAAGGACCTTGGTTAGCAATCCATCCAGTGATTGGAAATCAACAGGGTTCTCAAGGAAGGCTAACGTCACCGTAGGTTGAGATGTATGTAGCAAGACGGGATTTCGGGGATGAGGGATAGCGATGCCATCGCCAACACTTGTCGATGCAAGCTCTTCTCTGGCAATCAAGACCTTGAGAAGATACTCTTTGTCGACTCCATCGGAAAGGCGCAGATTGTTAACTAACCTATCAAGAACTTCATTTCTACTGTTTCCATCCAAGCGATAGATAATCCCACCGGCTTCAATTGACTCGGTCAAAGTGGGAAGCGGCGTTGCGGCTTCTTCCGGCTCATCAAAAGCCTCAGGAGAAACCCCCATTCTTCTTGAGGTTGCCCATTCAAGAAGTTCGGATTGGTTGAATCGATGTTGACCATTAACCCTATAAGCTGGGACTAGCTCTTGTTTAATCCATCTATAAATAGTTTTTTCTGTAACACTCAGAATGCGGGCCGCATCTTTGACAGAGAGGTTCATAAAGCTTCCTTAGAATATTTAGTAGCACATAGTGACATTTTTGGACACTAAGTGTAATGTATGTACATTGTCAATGAATAATTGGGCTAAGAGACTGTCCGATAATAAGGGTCGAAGCGAAACTCCAGAAATTTCAGAACAGATTTTAGCTCGCTCTAGGAGGCTGTCGGGCTATACGGGCCGAAGTGAAAATTCGGAAGTTTGAGGACAGATTTTGGCTCATTTGAGGGTAATAGCCGTAGCTATTGGGCGAAAAGGAGCTTGAATATGGGCCAAACAGCTGGGTTTGCAGCCGGCCATAGATAGTCGGGCAGCCTTCTAGAAGACAATCCTTCAGGTAAATGACTTAGAGGTTAACATGCTGATTTCTCCACCTGACGAAAAGCTCCTTGATCTTCCTTCTATGAATCTAATGAAGCTATTTGGTCGAATGCGCAGCATAACGGACGAAGCTGGTTTTACAGGGACGTTACCTGCAATCTGGCAATGCTCTGACGAAAGCCAAGCCATTAAGAAAGCTCTTTTTGGGTATGTATATAATTGTCCCCCCATTAATTTAGGACAGACAGGTGCTTTGTTCGATCCCTCAAGGTGGATTCCAGCGACCAACCATGGCGGAGACATCGTTGTTTTGGGTGGTAGTCATATCGGTGCGGAAGAGAAAGAAGGGATTGGCTATATTCAGCGTATAAACGAGCAGGTCTCGCCGTGTTGCGGCGTGCTGCACCGAATCCTTAATGAATATATGGAGGTTTATAAACGGGCAACGCAACGGATTAAAGTTTTTCGTGATGGGCCCTCTGTGAAAATCGAGATACCGTATATGTATCTGTTCCACGAACCGCAGGGAGACAGAGTAACAATAGATATTAAGCTTGATCGTCTCGTCGAAGGAAATTCCTTATCTGAAACGGCGCGCGGCAAGCTCTATCGGTTACACCCTGAGAGGATAAAAAAGCATAGTAACCTTTTTGCAATAAAGCCTGAAATCTCGCTTCCGATTGGCAGTATTCTGGTGCCAGACTCTTTCAGTTTTAGCAAAAACCTCGATCATACCAGCCTTAAACCAAAGGATATGCTTGAGGCCTCATTGTTCGATTTTATGCCTGAAATCGTCTCATCATCAAAACCACATAAAAGGTTGTGCGATCTGAATACCTGGAAGCAATTTCATCGAATGACTTCACACCTCTCTGACAATTTTGACGTTGAGAAACGCAACGTCTTCGTCTTGGCAGGATTAACGATCGACCACACTGTCCAGCATAATTCGTTTATCCCACAGCTTGGCTTTTTGATGGAGAAGGGGCGTTCTCGAAAACCTCTCTATTTGGCCTCTCATGAAATTCACGATTTAATTTCCAAACAGAAGACTTACCAGCCCACGGTAACGTTTCTTGAATATGCAGGACAAAGTTAACTGTGAGAGGAGATGTAATATGTTGTGTAAACAGTATGGAAGTTGTGAGTTTTACGAAGAACATAAGTACAATGAACTGACTCTACCAGCTCCGAACCCTACCAGAATCAATATGCACGAAACCTGACTTCGAGTAATAACCTACTCCGCCCATTCTCAGATCGAGGGCTGCTTTACGAACGGTTTTAAGAGGAACGCCCGGCAGCCGTAAATCAATAGCCTTGCCTTGCATATGATAGCTGTTTTTGGCGACTCCATTAGAGTTATTACGAAGAGAACGGTTGGATTGTGGTGAACGGTAGCCGGAGATAATTTCAAAGGGCTGCTTTGCGCCAACCTTACGAGAGATGGCAGCCATCAGGTCGAGGGTCATTGGGTCAATCGGATGAACCTGATTGGTGCGATGATCACGCAGAACATGATTCAGGTTTTCCAGGGCATCGTGGATGTAGTTGCCCTTTTCCCAGTAAACAACATCTTTCAGACGCTCCCCGGTATGTGTGTTAAGAAGACTCAGGCTGCGCTCTTGCACACCGGTTAAGGAAAACTGCGCCAAGGCCTGAGCAGGAGCCAGGCAAAGAAGAGAACCGAGCACACCAGCCGTGAGAATCTGGCGGCGTGTCAATCCTGGAAGAGTTTCAATAAAGTTCTTATCTTGCGGCATAATACGCATAAACCTTAAAAATATAAATATAGAGATGCGTTAGTTTCACGTTCATACATAGCAAGGGCTATTCCAAACACTCGGTTAAAATTGATCCAGCAGGATCTTTATGAGAGGAAACTCGAAACAAACCAACAAATACGGCAGATTAGATCAACGAAATGGCCTGAAAATAAAAAATAACAGGCATGAGAGGTGTGGGAGGGTTCGTTAAAACACACTGCCGAGTAACACATTTGTGTCACCCGGCAGTGTCATATCACAGACTTTATCAGCGGTGCAAGTTATTGTTTGCTAACGATAAAGCTTCAATCAGGAGAGTTCGAAGGCAATTTTCAAGACAACCTGATACTCAGAAACTTTGCCGTCGTCATCTATGTGGCCTCGCATTTCCTGAACTTCAAACCAGGAGAGCTTTTCCAAAGATTCCTTGGCACGATCCACGGCACCCTGGATAGCACCTTCAACGCTTTCAGCCGAAGTACCAATAATTTCCACTTTTTTATAAATTCGTGATTCGCCGTAACTCATAGAGCGCCTCCGTTGAATGCTAAAGATAAAAACGACTGTAATGTGGCAGGATTAATATTAACAGAGAGTTTAAGAAAGGCGAGCTATAGGGTTTACATGAACCGGAGGGATTGCGTATTTCGACTATTTAAGTAAGCCTGTATCTCTCACCTACCCTTTACAACCGTACTTCTCACGATACACCTGATCAAAAGGTAGCGCTGCTGCAGGATGCCCGGGTTTCTCTTCGGCGGCGTAGCCAATAGCGATGACGCATTCAACGGCGTGAGAAGCGGGTAGCGCCAACAACTCTTTGATGTAGTCTTCAGCACTGTGCTTTTCATTGTGGGGGCGTAAACGGATTTGAGCCCAACAACTGCCAAGCCCTAAATCTTCTGCGGTCATTTGCACCATCATGGCAGCAATCGAACAGTCTTCAGTCCAGACGTCACTTTTTGTCGTGTCAGCGGCAAAAACAATCGCCAAAGGCGCGTTTGCAACAAAGCCGGAGCCATGGGCTTTGGCCTTGCCGAGGAGCTCAAGCATTTCTGGATCGGTAACGATGATGAATTCCCAAGGGTTATTGCCTCGTGAAGTCGGTGTGCGAACAGCAGCCTCTATAAGCACATCAATTTTTTCAGACTCTATCACCTGTTTTGTGAACTGGCGAACACTGCGACGTTTTCGTAGCAAATCAAGGAGAGTGGTCGTCATAATCAGTTCTTTTCCAGATAGGCTTTGACAATATCGACAGAAGCCATATCAATTGAGTGGAACTCGATACCAAAGCCTTGTGCCAGGCCCATGTTTTGCCGGGGGAAGCCTTGGTTCACCCAGGCAATGCGCCCTGCGACTTCGATCTTTTTGGAGCTTATAGTTGGTAGCAAAAAGGAGGCTTTAACGCGTTTGTTTGGGGGAATTTCGTCGCGAAACTCCACATAGATACCGTGCAGACTGATATCGACGCCGCGCGCCTGATAGGCCGTGCCGTTGATCTCAAAATCAACCGTCATCTGGCAAGGGACACGACGCTCACGACGTTCGATGTTGAAGAGGTGACGGTGACCAAGATTGAGAAATTCTTCTCGACCAAAAGGTTTGGCCAGGTAACCCTCACAACCAGAGGCTTCGACTTCCTTTATCGTCGCATCACGATCAGGGGTGAAAACCAACAAGACCGGGATCTTCTTCAACTGCGGATGAGCTTTAATTTTCTTACAGGCTTCAATGCCGTTCATTCCAGGCATGCCAACGTCCATATAGATAAGGTCTGGCCACTCACGCATAGCGACATTAATTGCTTCTTCGCCATCTGCGGCCGTAATGATAGTTGCCGGTGTACGCTTGAAATAGTCGCACATAACATCTCGAAAAAAATCGACATCATCAACCAGAAGAATCTTCAGGTTGTTCTGGGTCATCTTAACTACCTCCGGGTAGAAACAAGCAAGCACACAAAATCAATCAGTGCATTAAAAATCGCTATTAAATATACAGAAAAACAACGTTTAAGTTACTAAAATCATTGTCATAATAAAAAACAATTTCCTACTCTTCGAGGAGCAGCTTTAACTTGGCTAGTTTATTGTCAACCGCTTCATGTAAATTGTCTTCGCCGAACATGTAGGTTAACTGACCAACCATAAGGTACACATCAGCGAGTTCATCAACGACAACATCCTGATCAACCTTACCCCGGGCAAAATGCTGCAGGGTAGCAATCAGTTCAGCACACTCTTCAATCATTTGATCGTATTGGGCTTTTTCTCCCCACTTGTCGATCGTTTTCATATAGATATCGCGATAGCGCATCATAATCTAAAGGGCCTTCCGGAGCATTGATCCGCGAGTTGAAAAGTGTCGTTATCCTTAAGCAACAGTGCATTTTTTGCACTGTCATCAAGCCACAATTTGTTTGATCGGTGATAGAGATTAACAGGTAAGGCAATGGAAAAGAAATCAAAAAAAATCCAATATGAGGCCGCAAGCAAATAAGGATAAGGCTCAATGTGAGGCAAGCAAAGAGTCTCCTAAGGCAGTATCAAAAGTCAGTGTTAAGGTACTGTTTATTCGTCACTTTCAGGTATTGCTTCACATGTTTCCATTGTCTCCAGACAAACCCCCTTGAGCATGTCATAGGAGAGGCAAAATCCTTCAACGACTTCTTTCTCTTCTCGCTTGCATTTTGAGGTGTCAATACTGTTGAGATTCATAAAGGCCTCCGTAGTAAGGTTATGGACACAAGCCTTTCTCGTACTTAACTTGAGTTAAAGAGCAAGCGCTATGCCATTTCCTAAAAATCAAGGCCATGGTAGAATCCCAGCAACAGAGAAATCAGGTGTATTTCTACCTCGAATTTTAAAGTAAAGGATGACTCCATGTTTAAATCACTGCTCTTGCTAGCCACGATCGGCCTCTTCGGCTGTACATCTCAGATGACCTACTCCTGGCAGGACAAGCGTGAGCCACCACGCGAAGAGGCAAGCATGGACCTCGAAGAGTGTCGAGCTTATGCTGCTCGACAATACAAACCAGGGACACCAACGGGAGAGCCATACCTCAGAGACAATCAGATGCAAGAGGATTTTATGGCAGAGAACAAGATGGGCGAATGGAGACCTGACCGTAACCCAACGGCTACAATCAACATCAATTCAGAGCCGATTCATGATGTCCCCACCGAATACACCGGTTACCCCGGAGAGCTCGACTACTACCCTGAGTACCTGGATGATATTCTGGAGAAGTGCATGTCTGATCGAGGCTGGGAATATCGACTTGAGACCGGAGAAAGTAATCAGTAATCAGTAATCAGTAATCAGTAATCAGTAATCAGTAATCAGTAATCAGTAGAGTCTTTTGCAAAAGTCGGCACTTAGGGTGCGCAAAGTCACAAAGGTAAAGATTTTGTCATTTTTTGATATAAGGTCCACGACTCAGTCGCCTGAGAGGTTACTTTCTCCAATTTTGGACGAACTCGTCCCTTGAATCGGTTTTCTCGTTCTTTGACAATCAGCAACCAGTGACTTTGAGTAACTGATCACCTTGCCGGGGCCGCGAACCTGAACACAACGTCCACCTAATTCGTCCTTAAGGCATCCATTGCTCCGCTCTGCTGCCGTCCGTTCAATCAAATGGTTACCTTTGAAATTCAACTTTTATGCAGCACCCTTAAATATTCAGAAAACTGAATAGACTTTTGCAAGAGGCTCAGTAATCAGTAATCAGTAATCAGTAATCAGTAATCAGTAATCAGTAATCAGTAATCAGTAATCAGTAATCAGTAATCAGTAATCAGTAATCAGTAATCAGTAATCAGTAATCAGTAATCAGTAATCAATAATCAGTAATCAATAATCAGTTACCAGTGGTTGAGGAATGAGGTAAAAGACGCCCTCGAGGAGAGTGCCTGGTATAAAACACAAAAAAACCCACACCAGTAAAGTGCAGATTGACATGCAGAAAAGAGGAAAGACTAAATCAGAAATCAGTGAGTGGTCATCCTACGATCAGGGCCGCTGAAACGACCATTAACAGGTGCCACCTTCTTGGTTCTAACCGGATCAACTCCAACCGTGGCCCAACCTGCAGACCTCTTGAACTTATGTACACGACGACTCTCCAACAAGACGTTAAGCACGCGGGGGGTAAAGTGGTGATAAGTGCCGTCATTGAGGATAACATCGATGTACGGACGCTCTGTCTTGCTAAGAAATGCATGTTCAGGCATGACACACCTCCAGTAGCTTACTTACCTAAAACTAATACCACAATTTACCTACAACGCAAGCCAAAAAAGTCTATTTTTCAATAACTTACCGAGATTCTTAAGGATTTTCCAGCGACGAAAAACTTATCTAGAAAAATCGCAAACAGGTTAAGAGTGCGGCAACCAGCAAACCAGCCAGAAGAGACCACAATCCGTTGCGAATCCAGAAATATTTCTGGGTCAATCGATGCTTGCCGAGATAGTAAATTTCTCGAAGGTAGGCATCGTACAACTTCTCTTTGTCGGCCAGAATTTCTTTAAAAGCAGTTTTGAACTCCTCTTCGCTGACCTGCTCAAAAGACCTGAAATAAAAAAGGTTGAGAACGCCCTTAACATGTAAAACGGGGATAATGGCAAAGATGGAAAAAAGAATCGCCATCCCCCCTGTCGCCATCAGGATTGCAAAAATCTGCAAACCGAGCTTGTCGTACTGCGTCACCGATATCGTCAACATCAACGAAGCTGCCGTCATAATCATCGAGGCCTTTTGATCAGCCATCTGATTTAAGGTCATATGTTTAGACAGGTTAGCGCGTAAGGCATTGCTGGCCATCAGGCGCGGCAAGATAGCTTCTTCTGTGACAGGTTGCTCCATTCTTGAACTCCTTAAAATCAAAAAAATCAAAACTGAACCAACGAATCTTAGGGGATAAACGTTGTCTTTGAGACGAAAATCAACCCTTGACAACCAGGGCGTAAGAATCGTCGATCATCGAACAAACTTCACTTTCGGGAATTGAACCATCAAGGATGACGGTGTTCCAGTGCTTCTTATTCATGTGGTAGCCGGGAATAACAGACGAGTAGTGTGCACGTAGGAACTCGGCTTTTACTGGATCACATTTGAGATTGATGCGCAATGGAACTCCGGTGATATTGGTAAGGGCAAACATCTTGCCACCAACCTTGATCACCAGTGTGACGCTGTTAAAGGGGAAAACCTCAACGGTACCGGGCTTTGCCAACAGGTAGCTGCGCAAGACGTCGAAATCCATCATATTTCTTATTTTTGGGGACACACAAATTGTGTGTCCCCAAATCCTAGCGTTGTGTAACCAACCGCGCCTTAGTGACTCCTGCCTTAACATCTGAGATCTGAGGGTTTGGACCTATCCCGGTGTTGACCATAGCCCTCTTGCCCGGGCCAATTTGTCCACTGACTTTGTATTGCGCTTGCTGCCGACGACCCTTGGCATCACTAAACTCAATGGCGATAACAACATCGGCAACGGATTCGTTAGTGGCGTTATCTACCTGGGCGACCAGGTATTTCTCACTGTCAAGACCGAGACGTACAGAGAGATAATTTTGTGGGTTATCCTGCAGGTCAAGACGGATCAGAGAGGCCATAGCCTCTTTTCCGACAGGAGTTTTTGAGCCAGCAGCGTTGCGATAAAAGGCTTTTGCTTCCCGGTGATTGCCCCTGGCTTGCGAAATGTCGCCCAGGGCCTTCATCGCCGGAGCGGTTGGCAAGCGCTTCACGCTCTGTTCGAGATCATTGTAGGCCTTGTCACCATAGCCCAGCTTCTCGTTGGCCAAACCCCGCTGCAGATAGAAGAGGAAGAAATCATTGTTAAGCTGCAACGCACGATCGTAATTGATTACAGCATCCTGGTAGCGATTCTGTTTAAAGCGAACATCACCACGTAAAGAATGGAACAGAGGCTCGCGAGGCTCCATTTCAAGGGCTTTTTCTGCATCAGACAGGGCGGTGTCGGTCTTGCCGGCCTTGAGGGCCTTTCGACCGGCATCAAGATGATCGTAAGCCGCTTTATTCTTGAGCAGAGACGCAATCTTGGCTCGATAGCGCTCCCGCCCGACCTCACCACCGGGTGGGAATTCTTTCAGTGTCCTGCGGTTAGCCTCCACGCGCGCCCGTGAAGGAGGATGGCTGGAGAACAAGCCCTCCAACCAGCTACTATTTTTACCCTCGGCCAACCGGACAAAAGTTTCCTGCAAGGTGACGGCAGCCGTCGGATCGTACCCGGCGCGAACCATGTATTTCATCCCGTAATAATCAGATTCGCTCTCGGCCTCCCGGCCATACTTCTGGTTAATCAAGTTGGCGGCAAGACCAGCCCCACCAACGACATAATCTGCATAATCAGTTCCGCCAACAGCCAACCCGGCAGCCATCACAGCGCCTTGCATCAGCATGCCCCGTTCCATTCCCTCGGCGCTGTGACGAGCGGCAGCGTGCACAATCTCATGACTGAGCACAGCGGCTAATTCGGCTTCACTTTGCAGTTCAACGAGCAAACCCCGATTGATCGCGATCTTGCCACCAGGCAAAGCCCAGGCGTTGGGCGTAGAATCGTTGATGACCTTGAATTCGTAGGGCAGCTTTCGATCACTGAATGCAGAAATCCGATTGCCGACGCTGCTTACATAGGCACTTATTTGCGGATCAGTCAGATAATCACCGCCCTGCATCTGACGACTCGGTGCGTACTGTTCAGCGCCAATCTTCAGTTCAGCCTCCTGCGAGACAAAGTTGAATTCTTTCTCTCCGGTGACCGGGTTAATGGCGCAACCGGACATGATGATAGAGAGCAACAAGAGATAAGGGAGAAGTTTTGCAAGCATGACTTAGATCCTTTGATGAAAGGGCGTTACAAGTTTGGTCGACGCGGCCGATGTAATCTGGTAGCACTTTTTATCAATCAAAATCGAGGAGATAGTAAAGATCAACCCCGCTTTCTGCACCCAAAGTCGAGCTAATCTCCCAGGACTCGGACAGACGCTTGCGCAATCGAACCCCACCTTCATTATTCAAAAAGCCAGCAAGATCCAGCTCGACAACTCCATAATCAGCAAAAGTATCGCCATAATTGGGCATAAGAGACCCGGCACCGATAGCCAGTGCGTCTCCGCCCTCTGCATCATTACGTATAGGTCTTCCCATAAAAAGATAACCAAGGATATCCCGCTCCGGCATGGCAGGATTTGAAGCTAATGTAACAACAGGATTTTGAGCCGTGCCCGTAATATGAACCCCGGCCTGGATTCTGCCAACGTCTTTCGCTGCGAAAACTCTCAAGGTCGGATTAACCAGAGGATCGTTGTCATAATGCATCGCACCCTGCTTGATCTCCAGGTTTGTCCCGTAGGCTTTGTAAACCCCGTCGACCAGGCGAATTTCGCCCCAGCCGGCTAAATGCCGGCTCTCGTCCCTGGCAATGGTGATTCCGCCTTCAAGCCTGGTTTCCAGCCCTTCCGTTTTGACCCTGACCTTGTCACCCAATTCAATCACGACCTGAATATCGGCATCGAAGGTTAATTTTTCGCGATCAACTTCATTTTCACCATGGACAACCACATCCTCACTCGGCAAAGTCTGTGTGCCTGTCGATTTATCGATCAGGTCCATTTCCGGGATCAGTAGGTTTCCTCTCAATCGCGTGGTGGACAAATCTCCGTCCAGAGTTAGATCCGGGCTACAGAAAACCTGTAATTCAGGGAAGTTATAAACATGCAGGCGTTCCCCTTTCAAGGTAATTCTATAGTTATCAAAAGTCCATCGATCAAAGTCCACCTGCCCCTTGCCGACCAGCGTGCCCTCGCCAGCCTTCAAAGACAGTTGGTCGAGATGAATTTCATCGTCTTGCAAGGACAGATGCAGCAGTAGGTCGTCGATCGTCGCGCCAGTGATTGGCAGATAAGCACCGGCTTCCGTCAAGTCCAGAGTCCCGGAGAAGTGGGGAGATTTTAAAGTCCCGGAGATCGACAGGTCGCTGGTCAATCTTCCCCGCACATCCTGAAACACGTCTGGCGCGAAAGCTGATATTATTTCTGACAGTTGCGCATCACCCTTAAGGTTGGCTGTGATCGGTCCATCAGTGCTGAAGTTGACCGGCAAAGAGGTTGATAAGGGCAATTTCCAGCGCCCCTGCAGATCACCGCCGCTGGCCAGATGCACCTCCAGTTGACCTTCTAATTGGCTCCCCTGCCACTGCCAATCCAAATTGGCGCGATTAATGACATCGCCGACCTGGCCTCCGGGAAGCTGCAAGGACAGGACATCGTCGATCACGCCGAATCGCCCCTGGAAAGAGACTTCACCGGCCTCGCGCCAATAGCCATTGGCCTCGCCCTGAATTGCGCCGACAAGATTAGCCTCAATCGGCACAAATGGTATAACTGAACGCAGGTCAAAGTCGTCAACCAAAAAAGCGACATCCCCTGAACTCGGCCAAGCCAGGACAGGCTCCGCTGTTGAAGTCATGATCACGGTGATCAGACCATCATGAACACCTTCGATCCTGGCCTCAGACCGGAGGATTTTTTCATCCCAGAGCAGCTTGCCGCTCAGAGAGCGGAAACCAACGGGCTCTGAGTCTTTCAGCATTGAAACGTCTGCTGTGATTTCAGCTTGGGCATGCTGCAGGACGCCACCCAGCGTTTTAAATTGCCCACGACCATCGCTGCTACCCTGCACTGTCAGCCCTTCGCGGAACGGGCTAAAACGTCCCAGGTCGACATCTCGCCATTTCATGGAGAAGACAAGTTGATCGGAAGGCCACTGCCAAGCGGGTGGTTGCGTGGACGCAGCGGTCACTTCAAAGTGCTCTCCTGCAGCGGTATCCGCTTTAATGTCAAGACTGAGGCCGCTATCAACCCAGAGCATATCTAGATCGACACTGGGAAGGTCAATTGGAATGGACATATCTTGCAAGTGCAGATTGCCGGCCATTCGCGCCTTGAGAGAGACCGGTTGATAGTTTGACAATTTTAGCAAGAAGTGACCCGAGCTGTTGCCGGACAGGCTCAGTTCAGGCTGGAGATATGCAAACCAATCATGCTGTATATCCTGCCAGTCAAGAGCCAGGCTTGAGTCCTGAGCGGCACCAAGATCAGTGACATCAAGGGAAACACGGCCTCCACGTTCACCGTTTAGAACCAGGTCGTCAAGACTGAAGAGTCCATTCATCCAGACCAAGCGTGAGGGTTTTTCGAGCACCCAGGAACCCAGCGCAGCGGCCCCACCTTCAAGAGCTGACAATTCTCCTTGCCAAATATCGTCTAGATAACCGCCGCTAAAGCGTGCCGTCAGTTGGCCAGCCGGATCATGCACAGTGACCAACAGGCTGTGATGTTCCAAATACCCGGTCACTTCTGCCTGCAGGGAATCGCTTTGTAACTTTTCATAACGCAGGTTTCTGCCATCAAGCAGAACTTTGATCGGCAACTGCCTATTGAGATGACTCGCCTGATAATTGAAGCTCTGCAGGGAGGTCTCTTGCCAGACAACATCAGAACCCGATCCGCTGAGTTCTCCAGTCAGGTAGCCGTCAGACCAGCGAAGCCAACCCGCACCGTTCAATTGACCTGACATGCCGGCATAGACGTTACTCAAGTCCTCTATGGACACGTCGACTGCAAGGCGTTCGTCAGGCTTACCCTTGGCAAACAAATGCGTTCCCCTGCTGCTCAAATCAGCAGCGACCTCATAAAGACCGCCGTTTTGCCAGTCGAGAGCCAGAGCACCCGAAATCTTCGCATCGCGCAGTTGACCTTCAATAATTTTCCCATCGATATGTGCTTTGATCGGGGTTTCGTCATAAGGCACAACAAGCTCACCTGCGACATCCACGGTAGCGAGGCCCTTAATATCACTCAGGAAGATTCCAGGGTTCAAGCCCGCCGCGAGCAGTTGCCCGCGCAGATGGAAGGAATCGATCCACCAGAGATCCAGATCACCGTCGAGGCGGCCACCCAGGTAATGGCCCTTCAGACTGTTGAAATGGATACCCTGCCATGAACCTTTCGCGTCAGCAGCCAACCAGAATTTGGAGCGATCTGTCGTCTCTGTGCCAAAGCTGACCAGCCCGGAGAAATCATTCCAGTCACCATCAAGAGAAAGCCGTCCTGGAAAATCGACCGGCACATCGATATCTTCAAACTGCTGGTGGTTAATCAAATCTTTCGGCAGGTGCACATCTGCAATCATCTCCAAATGAGGAGTTCTTAGATTCCAGTCAAAATGCCCTTTCAGATCAACAGAGGAAGAGAGGAAGCTGAACACAGAAGCACGGAGCTGCTGCTGTGTGGCTACGAATGACCCCGAAAGGGAATCGAACACTCTGACACTGCCCTCCGCACCCTGCAGGAGAAAGCCGTTTATACGAAGTTCTGCTATCTCAACGCTCAACCAGTCGGGTAAAATACCGAGGTCAGTAACAGAGAAGCCAGCCTCGCTACCCCCTTCCCCGCTCTGCTCAACTTGCGTAACCCCGCCATTCGAACTGAAACTCTCAAACACAAACTGATCGACCTCGAGTAGATTGATCTTCAGGTTGCCCTGCAGTGCACTGAAGGGTTGCCAATCGAGGTTGACCTTGCGAATCACAACCTGCCCTTCTGGCAAGTTAAAGACCAGAGCCTCAACCACGAGCTCATCAGACAGGCGACCTTCGATACGGCCGGCCTTCACCTGCACGCCAGCGGCAGTCGTGGCATTTTCAAGCAGCCAAACAGCTCCGTCCGTAGTGTAGAGCAACCAAGCGGAAAAGGTTGTTAAGGACAGAGCACCGAAAACGATCAGCACAACAATGGCAAGAGTCCAACGTCTCATATATCGAAGCCTACACTTAGGTGGAGGGTTACCTTATTACTGGACTCACTAACCCGCATGGCCAGATCAATCTTGATCGGCCCGATCAAGGTGTAGCGCCGCGCCCCAATCCCGGCACCACTGATAAAATCAGGATTTTTGTCGGAAGCATCAAACGCACTGCCTATGTCATAAAAAACCGCCAAGCCCCAATCATCCGTCAAAGCATATTCACATTCTACGCTGCCAACCAGCAGCGAATCGCCACCGATCACATCACCCTTATCATCGCGCGGCCCGCGGGACTTGAAATCATAGCCACGCACGCTGTTATTGCCGCCGACAAAGAAACGCGTGGAAGCCGGAATTTCAGTGAAGTCGTCCTTATAAAAAGTGGTCGCTGCCTCTACGCGGCTATGCAAGGTAAAACGCTTGCCAAGGGGGCGCATAAAGCTGCCCGCACCGATCACCTGAGCGAAGGTAATATCCGACAGGGGTCCATCATAACTACCACGCACTTCCAGGCGAAGCTGGTAGCCTTTTTGAGGATTAATCAGGTCATCGTAAGAACGATGAGAATAGCGCAGGCCTGGGATCAGCAACTTTGAGCTGGTGTCGTCGCCCCCTATGTCACTATCCTCCAGCGAGTAGCGCAGGTAAGCAGAACCGACCCTGTCGTTATCAAAGCCATGTTTCAATTCCAGTTCAGTATAGTAAATATAGGTTTCATAGGTATCCAGATCTTCGTGGACAAGGCCAAATTTATTTACAAGTTTGTTCTCAACATGCCCAGAGAGAGGGATGGTGTAATTGTTCTCAAGGGTCTGAGCCTTTTCAGAGACAAGAACGTCAAAGTTAAAAACATGAGGCGACTCAAAGACCTGGTTGTTCTCATAATTGAGCGAAACCCGGCCGCCGGTATTGGTCCCGTAACCAACCCCCGCGCGCCAATGTTCCTGCTTGCCGGCAACCAGCGTAACCCGAACCGGCACAGAAAGGTCTTCAGCCTGCTCAATCAGGGGTTCCATAAAAACCTCATCGAAGCGGTTGGACTGATAATAGTTAAGGCGGCTTCGATGCAGATCTTTATGAGAAAACACATCACCTGTTTTGAATGACAGGAAACGTTGCAGAAACATTTCATCAAATCGATCAAGGCCGCCATGTATAGTGACAGGGCCAAAGGTGTAACGCGGCCCGGTATTAAGTTCCAACTCGATATCGGCCGACCCTTCTTCGACATGAACCGTGACCCGGCTCTTTTTGTAGGAAGCCTTCAGGTATCCCAGGTCGATCGCTTTCTGTCGCAGGGATTTTTTACCCTCTTCATAAGTTTTGTGATTGAAAACATCGCCGCCCTGTTGTGGGAAAAAGCTCTTCTCTTTGAGCAGTTCCTTCTCCTCGACTCCAGCACCAAGCAACCAGACATCCAAATGTCTGACCCTGACAGCTGACAACGTAACTATCTGCACATTGATAAGGGAGGAGGCCCCCTGCTCTTTCAAGGCAACCTTGATCTCACTCCGATAATAACCGAAGGGCTGGAGGGCTTTTTCAACCAGCTCAGGGACCTGAGCGATGAAACGCGCCAGCCAACGTTGATCGATTGTGCCCGCGCGTACGATTCCTGGCGGGAGGGTGAGTGCGGCGACAACATTATCCTTAACGTCACCTTTTACTCCAGATACGGAGATCTCAACGTTTGCAGGATAAGCAGGGATCGGCGAGACAAAAACAAGTACCGCGGTGAAGAGTAAGATCAAGAAATATCCCCGCCCTGGTGACGATAGAGGGGAAGTGACGAAGACCTCGTTGATGTTGTGCAAACGCATAAAAAAATCCGATCAGGGGACTGTGCTCAGCGTACGCTTTGCGTCATAATTAACTTTACATGAGTTTCTCGATACCAGCATGAATTCCACATTGCCCGAGGCAGAGCCTATTAATTTTCTTTTAATCTAAAACAAAGACAAAACATTTCTAACGGTCAATAAAAATCACGTCATGCAACAGGTCAAAGAGCTTTTATCTTACTCCTTTACAGCTTGTCCTACAAAACCAATTTGATATAGATATCAGACCACAAACTCCGGCCATGAGCTGATTTTGATTATTTCTGGCGAGGGCTGCGTTGATTCGAGGGGTGGAGAGGAATTTTCCAGCCAAGCTACCGTCACTCTGGAGGGAAAGAGATATCAAGGTTGTGGGCGTGCTTTACGTTAGAGTTGGTCATACATACAACATTCTAAAGTTTTCCTCCGCGTTCTTTGCCTCTCTGCGTTAAACAATCTTTTGGGGTTTACGCTCTCGTTTCAAACGGAAATCTCTTCCGGCAAAGCACCCTCGGCAACAAACCATTCGTTAGCAGTAAAACCTTCTGTCGTAATCTGATCGAGTCGGCGTTTCATATACTTGCCTTCGGCCTCCACCGCGACCTCACCATTAGGCAGATAAAGTTCACCCGTCCCTTCAAAAACACGTCCGCGATCCTTGGTAATACGGCTGACCGCCTTCAACTCTGAACCAAGAGGAACCGGTTTTTTGTAGCGAACGTTGAGATTGACGGTAACACCGAAGGTGTTGCTGTCTGTTGTCATCATGATTGCGCGGCCGATAACTTCATCCAGGATTGTCGCAGAGATACCACCATGCATCACATTGGGATAGCTCTGATGCTCATTGAGTGGTGTAAACACGGCGATGAGTTCATTGCCCTCTGTCTCGTAAAAGCGGGTTTTAAGGCCAAAAGCATTATCAACGCCGCAGACGAGGCAATTCTTGGATATATTCTGACTGTGTACAATTTTGTGGCTCATAGTCTCCCCGATGAGAACAAATAAGCTTCAATCCAGATAAGACGGAACCCGTCTTGTTATCTTGGCTTTCAGGTAAAGGCATCACAGACCCTCTCCCAAAAGGAGGACAGGTCGAGAGTGAACAAAATGAATATGGCCGCAAGACCAAGCCCGGCAACCACGGCAAGGACAACATAACGCTTCTTCATGTCCCCCAACCTCCTCCATGAACAAGAGATTACGACAAGCAAAACATGTGTCTAGCGGCCAGAGCAGATCTCTATTCGTCCTTCAGCATCCACTTGCTGCCGTACAGATGCTCATATTCGGCATTTATGAATGGCCTGTCCTGCTGCTTGACCAGATCGATATACACCCTGCCCGCCTCACTGGCGGTTTTCTTTTTTAGCCCCAGCTTGTTCACCTTAAGCAGTTCAAGACTCGCCTGATGCTTTCGGATCCTGGGCAGTGGCACAGCAAGTGCGACCACCAAGGCAATAAAAGCGATCAGATAGAGGAGAGTCTGATTGATCTGAACCGGCAACGGCACCCAGAGTGCCAAGTTGAAGATTATAATACCGCCCCAGAATATGCTCTTGAAGATCGTTGACGTTTTTTGACTTTCCGCACGCAGAGTCTTGATCTCTTTAATGGTAAGTGCTTTGCCATTGTTGATGGCATCCTTAACGAGCTGCTCTATTGGATTAATCTTGCTGCGCATCTGATTTTGTTTCTCCGGTGGTGGGTGTTACTGGAACTGTCTCAGATATAGCCTGTTCAGTTTGTTTTCTGGACTCTTCTTTAGATTTCTTGCGATTGCGGGAAAAACGCAGGTAACTATTCAGAAGCCAGCCGATGGCTAGACCGGCAGCAAAAGCTAAAATAACCAGGAGCGCGAGAGAGACATCAACCGACCCTGCCAGGTAATCTATCGAGACCAGATCAGTATTCAGATAAACAAAGAGAACCGTAATAGAGAAAAGAATGATGCTGATGACGAGTTTGACTTTCATATGCCGACCTCTAATGATGTGGGTGTGCAAATAAACTCAGGGGAAACTTGCCAACAGCAGGATTCACGCTAATCTATTGACAGTTTATGCAACGAGTTCATTTTACACGGTTTAAGGGAGATCGTCATGAATAAATCGATCCTTTTCTTCAGTCTGTTCCTCTTGCTCGGTGTTCAGGGCCATGCAAACGAGGCGCCCTCTTTGAGCTTGGGGAAAACCCTCTTCGAATCAACGGAACTCGGCACCAAGGGTAAAAGCTGCCAGACCTGTCATTCTCAAGGCAAAGGCTTGGATAGGATTGGAGATTTTAACGACGAAGAACTTAAGGATATTATCAACGCCTGTCTGCGTGACGCTCTGGGCGGCAAACTCATCTCTTTAGAATCCCAGGAGATGGTGGCGTTGCATGCTTATGTGAGGAAATTTCAGAAAGAAAAGTGACGCGGGACGAGGAACGCGACAACCAAGACCTAACAAAAGAAGAGGGGGACAGAAAATTTTCTGTCCCCCTCTTCTTTTGAATTTCGCGTCCCGCGCAACTCGCCCCCGCCCCTAACACCCACAACCGCAGTTATGACAAACCACCTTGTTGCTTCCTTCCGGTTCAATCATCTCGGGTGCAAAGGCAATTCTTGAAACACCACGGCGGATATCTTCAAAGAAATCACAATTATCACTCTGGCCGATAATGTGTCCGAGGCAAAGATTGCCGATGCTGTCTTTGGGAGAACGCAGGCGGATGAGATTCAACATGTCGCCGTAACCTTTGACTTCAAGTAAATTGTCAAGTTCTTCACGGTAACTGACTGTAATGCCAAGAGTTGATAAGTCGGTACTAAGTTTCTCAACAAACCCATCGATTGCGCCAAAATCAACGTCTGGTGACCACTCATTGTTCGTAAGATGACAGCCATAAAGCACGACCGTGATCTCTTTCTGTATCGTCATGATTATTCTGCGCTTTTCATTGAACCGTTTTGCGCGGCAGGCGTAACGGTTAGACGTGGATCAATGGAAGAACGTTTGAGTACGACCCGGCTGACACCGGCGACACCTGGACGACGATAGAAGATTTCTACCTGGCTGTCGACCGGCCCCCAAAGATGCTCCGAGACAACCACGCCAAAGTCACTTCCCCGCAAGGGGAAATCATCAACCTGAAAAATCAGGTCACCGGGCAAGACACCCTTTTCTGAAGCGGGAGCTTCCTCAAGAACATTCAGCACCACAAGTTCACCGTTAATCGTCGGCACAACCTGCAAACCGACACCACCAAACCTCTGCTCTTCACCAGAGACACTCGTGACTGGCACCATTAGAAACAGGCCCAGAAGAAAGAATGCAACACAATGGTTCATAGCTGATCTATCCAGGAAATATCACCGCAGCCTTCGCGTAAGATTTCGATGCGGTCGCCAATCAAGCTGATAACGGTTGAAGGATCTCCATAACGGATGCCACCATCAATGACGATATCCAACTGCTTGCCCATGATCAAATCGATCTCTTGCGGGTCGTGCAGGGGTGTTTCTCCGGTAAGATTCGCGCTGGTCGTAACCAGGGGGTGGCCGAGATCACGCACGATCGCCATGGCGATCTCATCGTCAGGGATACGGATACCAACAGTCTTCTGACGAGTCGTTAAACTATCGGGGACGATACGGGTGGCCTCCAGTACGAAAGTATAGGGGCCCGGCAGGTGACGCTTCATAATCTTGAAAGCAAAGTTGCTGACGTGAGCATAATTGGCTGCGTCTGAGAGGTCAGCGCAGATAAAGGAGAATGGTTTGCGAGCATCGCGCTGCTTGATCTTGTAAATGTTCTTGATACCGCGGCTATTGAAGATATTACAGCCGATACCGTAGGTCGTATCTGTTGGGTAAGCAATCAGCCCACCCTGCTTCAGGGTTTCAACAATACGACCGATAAGGCGTCCCTGTGGATTGTCGGGATTGACATGAAGCAGCATAATCCTCTCCTCATTGAGTAGCAGTATAACGAAAACAGACTACAACAAACATTTCAAACCATCAATTTTCCGCAGTTCAGCGTAAACTTCTTCCATCTGTGCACGACTCTGTAAGGTTACCAGAACACTGACGCATTGGTACTTACCTGCTGAGCTTGGACGTGTCTTCATGGCTTGTCGGGAGACCTGAACAACCTTGGAGACAGCAGATTCCACCTGGCTAAAGAAAGAGCTGTCCTCGCCACCGGGGCCAAACGCCTTGAACTCAAAGTGGCAGGGGAACGTCATCAACTCCTGCGACGGCTCAGAGGGCATCATGACTTGCCATTGACCCCAGTGTGGCCAAAGCCACCTGAACTGCGAGTCGAATCATTCAACTCAGCGACTTCAACGAGGGCAGCCTGAGTAACCGGCGCGATAATCAGCTGAGCGACACGATCACCGGGCTGAAACTCGACAGGTTCTGAGCCATGGTTGATGATAATGATCCCAATTTCACCGCGGTAATCCGCGTCTATGGTGCCGGGCGAATTGACGAGAGCAATGCCCTTTTTCAGGGCCAAGCCTGATCGTGGACGAACCTGGCCCTCAAAGCCAGGAGGGATCTCCATAGCCAGCCCTGTTGGCAAAAGAGTGCGCTCACCGGGGGCAAGGGACAATGAAGATTCGATCACGGTGCAAAGATCCATACCTGCGGCATGCTCGGTCATGTAGCCTGGGATAATTGCGGCTGGATGTAGTTTTTTTACTTTGACTTGAATCATTCGGCCCTCAGAAACGAACTTCATTGGGACTTTCCCCGCAGGGGGACTGTCCATTTTTGTATTATAAATCCCAGCTCCCAGCTTACAGCCCTATAGCTGCACTACCCTATCTGCAGGTCGATATCAGGGAAATCGGAACGCTTAACCCTTCCGGTAACCTGCAGGTTAAGTGTGTCGTTAACAAAAAGAGTTTCGGCCAAATGCTGTACCAGATCAACAGTGACAGCATCAATCATCGCTTCACTGTCCTCAATGCTGATGCCGACATTACGCAAAAACAGCTCATTCTTGGCGAGGCGGGTCATGCGATTGTCCATACTCTCCATGGAGAGCAGCATGCCGCCCTTAAGATAATCTTTGGCACTTTGCAATTCATCATAACCGACCGCCTCATGGCGCAGATGCGTCAGCTCATCAAGGATTGTACGGGTCACCTGTGGAGCGTCCTCTGCCGAGGTCCCGGCATAGACCATAAAAGCGCCGCTATCAGAATGATTGTGATGATAACTGTAGACCGAATAAGCAAGTCCAAGCTCTTCACGAACCTTTTGAAAGAGCCGTGAGCTCATATTGCCGCCAAGAATGGTGTTAAGCAGATAGGTTCCGTAGCGGTCCTCATGATTTTGTGGCAGACCTTCAACCCCCAGACAAATGTGGGTCTGCTCAAGGTCACGATTCACAACGTCTATCCGGCGGCTAACAACCGGGACAGTAGATTCCGGTTCAACCCCTTTTTCAGGGACACTGATGAGAGATTGCCCAACCAGAGCAATAAGTTCTTCGTGATCAAGGTTTCCGGCAGCCACGACACAGATATTCTTACCGACATATCTTTGCCCCATAAAATCGAGCATCTGCTGGCGGTCGATACTACCAACAACCTCAGGCGTGCCTATCACAGGCCGGCCAAGAGAATGTCCTGACCAAAAGCTGCTGCTGAAATGGTCGTGAATTGACTCTTCAGGGCTATCGTCAATCATAGCGATTTCCTGAAGAATAACGCGACGTTCTTTTTCAACATCATCGAGATCGAATTTGGGATTGCAAATCAGGTCACCGAGCAGATCAACCGCCATAGGCAGTTTGCCAGCGAGGATTTTAACGAAATAACAGCTGTATTCACGACTGGTAAAGCCGTTAAGGAGTCCGCCGACTGAATCGACTTCTCGGGCGATAGCTTGCGCACTGCGCCGGTGCGTGCCCTTGAAAAGCATGTGTTCTACAAAGTGGGAGATGCCGTTGATTTCAGCGGTTTCGTGACGTGAGCCATTGTTCACCCAGACACCGAGTGAAACAGAATGGCACCCGGGCACTTTTTCGGAAAGCACCCGGATGCCATTATTAAGCGTGGTACGTTGAATCATACGATTAGCATTTACTCGCCTTCAGGCATTTTCTGACCGAGGGCCTCTTTGCGGGACAGCTTGATCTTGCCCTGCTTGTCAATACCAATACACTTAACCAGAACCTTGTCACCTTCGCTCAATACGTCGGTAACAGCGCGAACACGCTCTTTATCGAGCTCAGAGATGTGTACGAGGCCATCAGTTCCCGGGAAGATTTCGACAAAGGCGCCGAATTCCATGATCTTACGAACGGTACCGTCGTAGAGCTTGCCTACTTCGGCTTCCTGGATCAGGTCACGGATCATCTTGATAGCCAGCTTGGCGGCTTCGCCGTCCGAAGAAGCGATATGGATGGTGCCGTCGTCCTGGATATCGATCGCACAGCCCGTGGCTTCGATAACACCGCGGACATTTTTGCCGCCAGCACCGATAACGGTACGGACCTGATCGGTCTTGACGCGGATACTGGTAATGCGCGGTGCGTACTTGGAGAGATCGGCGCGAGGAGCATCGATCGCTTTAGCCATTTCGCCGAGGATGTGAATACGGCCTTCTTTGGCCTGATCCAGTGCCTGGGTCATGATCTCTTTGGTAACACCGGAGATTTTGATATCCATCTGTAGGGCAGTAATGCCTTCAGCGGAACCGGTGACTTTGAAGTCCATGTCGCCGAGGTGATCTTCGTCACCAAGGATGTCGGAAAGAACTGCAACGTCGTCGCCTTCTTTGATCAGACCCATTGCAATACCGGAAATCGCTTCCTTAACCGGTACACCAGCATCCATCAACGCGAGAGAAGCGCCACAGACCGAAGCCATTGAAGAGGAGCCGTTCGATTCAAGAACGTCGGAGACGATACGAATCGTATAGGGGAAGTCTTCATGTTTAGGCAGGATTTGCGCTGCGCTGCGCTCGGCAAGCATACCGTGACCAATCTCACGGCGACCCGGGAAGAGGCGCATGCTGGTTTCACCAACACAGAATGGAGGGAAGTTGTAATGCAACATAAACTTCTTGAACTCCATGCCCTGAACATTGTCCATGCGCTGCTCGTCAACCTTGGTGCCGAGTGTTGCAGCAACCAGGGCCTGGGTCTCACCACGGGTAAACAATGCACTACCGTGGGAGCGAGGCAAAACACCTATTTCGCAGGTGATCGGGCGAACTGTGCTCATGTCGCGACCGTCGATACGGATACGGTCTTTAGCAACCATCTGACGGATAACGCGCTTCTCGATTGAGCCAAGGATAGCTTTGATCTCTTCTTCACGACCTTCGAACTCTTCAGCAAGGGCTTCCTTGACTGCAGTACGATTGTCGCCCAGAGCAGCAGAACGCTCCTGCTTGGTCTGAATCTTGGCAGCGACCTTGACGTTGGCTTCCGCCAGCTCAGTGACTTTGGCTTCCAGAACAGCATCAGTCTCGGCAACGATGAATTCGCGTTTCTCGAGGCCAACCAGTTTGGCCAGTTCAGCCTGTGCATCGATCAGAGGCTGTAGAGACTCGTGACCGAAGAAGATCGCATCAAGCATCTCCGCTTCGGAAAAGAAGTTCGACTCACCCTCAACCATCATTACTGCTTCTTTCGAACCAGAGACAACGATTTCGACATCACTCAATTCCATCTGCTCAAGAGTCGGGTTTGCAATCAGCTTGCCATCGACCCGGCCAACACGAACGGCAGCGATTGGCCCTTCAAAAGGAATATCCGAAATAGCAACGGCCGCTGAAGCAGCAACCATGGCGATTGTATCCGGATCGTTGACCATGTCCGCCGAAATAACGGTTGGCATGATCTGGGTTTCGAACATGTATCCCTTAGGGAAGAGCGGACGCATCGGACGATCAATCAAGCGACAGATCAATGTCTCGCGCTCGGTAGTGCCACGCTCACGACGGAAGAAAGAACCTGGGATTTTGCCGCCGGCGTAGAATTTTTCCTGATAGTTAACGGTCAGGGGAAAGAAACCCTGTCCTTCCCGCATTTTTCTTGCCGAGACAACAGTACAAAGCACCTTGGTCTCGCCATAAGTAATGACGACAGCGCCGTCAGCCTGACGGGCCATCTTGCCAGTTTCCATAGTTAACGTTTGTCCGTTGAACTCGATTTCGACTTTTTGATGAGCCATTTTTCACCTCTTTCTGACCGGCCTTCCGGTCACCAATAATTACTGCTTCCTAAAATGGCAGAGGAGGATGGCCTGAGACAGCTTCTGAAGCACACTTGCTCAGAACCTCTCTCCGGACAACCTCCCGGCCATGACACTTACAAACTAAAGGCAGCAGACTCTACCAAAGTAGAAGCTTGCTGCCAGATTTTAGCGACGAATACCCAACTCTTTAATCACCGTGGTGTAACGCTCAACGCTCTTGCTTTTGAGATAATCGAGCAGACGACGACGTTGGCCGACGATTTTGAGCAGACCACGACGGGAGTGGTGATCCTTTTTGTGGGTACGGAAATGATCCGTTAAATAGGTGATACGCTCCGAAAGCAGTGCAATCTGAACTTCTGGAGAACCGGTATCACCCTCATGGGTCTTGAATTTCTCAATGATTTCTTGTTTACGTTCTGTGGCCAGCACGGAGCCACCTCCTTGATCTTTGTCTATGAGTTATTGTCATTATCGGCAGTTAGCTACCTTAAAGAAGCATTATCTACCACAAAAGTCATACCGTGTAAAGCATTTATCCGCCAACAACAGGCAAAGGGAAAACCTTGGTAAGCTCAAAATCTCCTGGCCTTTTACCATGACCACCGGGAGTAAAGTTGGCAATGGCAACCAATATGCCATCAGACAGAAAGCGAACCCTGTCTCCGGCTTTAAGCTTGCTCACATCGAAATCGGCCATACTCGGCGCAACACCATCCTGCAATTTGCCGAGGGAGGCCCCGGTGATGGAAAGTGTAGGCCAGTCAGAGAGAGCTTCAGCGAGCGATAGCAGAGGTAAGGGCTTGCCCTGCTCAACCAACGCCTGAATTTCAACCGGAGTGTGACTGACAGTCACATCAAACTGACCACACGCAAGACGACGTAAGGCTGTCATATGAGCGCCGCAATTCAATTTCTGCCCCAGGTCATGGCAGAGTGTCCTTACGTAAGTCCCTTTGCTACAACATACAGTAAAGGTGATATAAGGAGGGGCAAATTTATCAACAACGAGGCTTTCAACCGTTATTGAGCGTAGTTCACGCTCAACCTCAATACCCTGTCTCGCCAACTTGTAAAGAGGTTGACCGTCTTTTTTGAGTGCGGAGAACATCGGTGGCAACTGTTGTATGGTGCCCTGGAAGCCAGCAAGTGCGGCATCGAAAGAGTCGCGATCAACATGCTGCCAGTCTTTCTCTTCGAGGACCTGACCTTCTGAGTCCTGGGTATCAGTTGAGGCACCCAGCTTCATGGTTGCCTGATAGGTCTTTTCGCCGGCCATCATATATTCGACCAGGCGTGTGCCCAGACCAATGGCAATCGGCAGGACGCCGGTAGCTAAAGGATCGAGGGTGCCAGCGTGACCTACACGGCGTGTCTTGCACCAGCGTCGGGTCTGTCGAACCATATCAAAGGAGGTTACGTCCTGTGGTTTATCAATGATGAGGATACCATTCATGGCAAATCGGCTAGCAACTCGGAGACACGATCAAAAACCCAACCCTGGACACTCTCGAGAGTACCGTCGACGTTTGCACCGGCAGCATTATGGTGACCGCCGCCGTTCATGGCTCTCGCCAAGGCACCAACGTCGACGTTCCCCTTCGAGCGGAAACCGACCTTGAAGCTATGAGCATTGGTTTGCCGGAAGAAGATGGCGACTTCAACGCCTCTGATTGAGCGAGGATAGTTGATAAAGCGATCGGTTGCTTCTGCGTTTGCGTCAGCCTGATCATACATCTCTAGAGCGACGGCAATCGACGCGTAGAGGCCGCAATCAGAGACACGCAGCGTCGGCAGAGCGAGAGCAAGCAAGCGCAAACGCACAAATTCCTGGCTTTCGTAAAGACCGGAGGCAATCGACCATGGATCTACACCGAGACCGACCATTTCGCCAGCCACCTGAAAAGCTTCAGGATTGGCATTGGAGTAACGGAACGAGCCTGAATCGGAGAGAATCGTCGTATAAATACAGGTCGCGACATCTTTCGAAATCGGATGCCCGGCGGCTTGCAGAAGACGATAGATTAACACACCGGTCGCGCAGGCTTGCGTATCGACGTAATAGATATCGCCAAAGTTTTCCGAATAGGGATGATGATCGATATTAACCAGTTTTTGACAACGTTCGCGAATCCAGCCTCCGGCTCGCTCCAGATCACCGGAATCAAGAACAAAGCCGACATCGAATATCTGTGAGTCGTCAATCTGATTTACGACGGTTTCGTAACCTGGCAGGAACTCATATTCAAGGGGTGCACGATCACGATTATAGGCAACAACATCCTTGCCCATTTCTCGTAAAGCATTGGTAAGAGCCAGAGTTGAACCGATCGCATCGCCATCCGGGCCTTCATGGGCGGCGACAAAAAAAGTCTGGTTACGTTCAATGAGTTGCAGAAGCTGTTCAATCATCTTGTGGTTCGTCTGTCTTGATTTCACTTAAAAGTTTTTCGATTTTCTGGCCGTAATCAAAAGAGGCATCATATTCGAAGTGGATTTCAGGGACGAAACGCAGGCGCAACACGCGGCCAAGTTGCTGGCGGATATATGAAGAACAACTATCGAGACCAGCATGGGTTTCAGCGCGACCATCCTGGCTACCCATCAGGGTGTAGTAAACTCGGGCCTGACGTAGATCAGAGGTTACATCTACCGACGTAATCGTTACGAAACCGATGCGAGGGTCCTTGAGACCCTTGATCAGCATGCTTGATATTTCTTTATGGATGGTTTCTGCCACCCGTTGTGCACGTTGTGATGACACGTTTTTACCTTACGTTTATCAATAGTGGATGATTTCTGTGTCAGCGTTGACCAAGTCCAGCTCACCCGATGCCAGAACTTCATCTTCTATACGCGTTAAGATCGGTGCGACAACCTGCTCCGAGGAACTAATGACCGCAAAACCTAACAAAGTCCTTTGCCACAAGTCCTGATGCCCTACTTCTGCGCAACTTGCCGGAAAGCGATTACGGCAACGAGCCAGCACTTTCTGGATCACACTACGCTTCTGTTTAAGACTCTGCGGCCCATGCAGACGCAGATCCAACTGCAGAACACCGATCACCATATGAACTCACATGGCCCAGACAGAAGGCCAACGACCTCTTAGAGGGCTGTTTTGAACGATTTGATCTCGTAAGCTTCGATGATATCACCCGGCTTGACGTCATTGTAATTCTCGAGGCCAATACCACATTCGTAGTTGTTATTGACTTCCTTGACATCATCTTTAAAGCGTCGCAGAGAAGACAGCTTGCCAGTCCAGATAACGATATCGTCACGCAACAGTCGGGCGTGAGCATTTCGTAAGATCTTGCCGGAGACGACATAACAACCGGCAACGGTACCAACCTTGGTAACATTGAAAGCCTCGCGGACCTCAGCACGACCGAGATCAATTTCCTTAAGGGTCGGTTCGAGCAGACCTTCCATAGCGTCTTTAATGTCGTTAACCGCGTCATAAATGATGTTGTAGAGACGGATATCAACACCCTCAAGGTCAGCCAGGCCACTTGCTTTCGGAGCCGGGCGAACATTAAAGCCAAGGACGATCGCATCTGAAGCTGAAGCCAGACTGATGTCTGTTTCCGTGATACCGCCGACACCAGAGTGAATAACAATCAAGCGGCAAGCATCGGTTGAAAGTTTTGTCAAGGTGCTGGAGACGGCCTCGGCAGAGCCCTGGACATCGGCTTTGACAATAACCTTGAGCTCTTTGACATCACCTTCCTGAATCCGGGCATAGAGCTCTTCCAGTGAAACCTTGCTGCTTCTGGCAAGCTCAGCCTCACGGATTTTGTGCTGACGATGCTGAGCAACGTCTTTCGCCGTCTTTTCGTCCTCTACGGCGTGGAAGGATTCACCAGCTTCCGGCACACCTGTCAGACCTGTCACTTCAACAGGGAACGATGGGCCAGCAGAATCAACAGCCTGGCCACGATCGTTGGTCATTGACCTTACGCGACCATAATGCAGACCGGCAACGATTGGGTCGCCAACCTTCAAAGTTCCCTTTTGAACCAGAACCGTAGTTACGGGTCCGCGGCCTTTATCAAGGCGGGCCTCAACGACAGCGCCCTGGGCACGTTTGTTTGGATTGGCCTTCAATTCAAGAACTTCGGCCTGCAGCAGAATCATCTCCAACAGTTTGTCGATGTTGGTGTGTTCCTTGGCAGAGACATTAACGTAGATCGTCTCTCCACCCCAATCTTCGGGAAGAAGTTCGAGTTCGGAAAGTTCCTGCATAACCTTGTCTGGATTGGCACCCGCTTTGTCAATTTTATTAACAGCAACAATGATCGGCACTCCGGCAGCCTTGGAGTGGTTGATCGCCTCCCTGGTCTGCGGCATGGCACCATCATCAGCAGCAACAACCAGAACCACAATATCAGTGACCTCGGCACCACGGGCACGCATCGCAGTAAAGGCTTCGTGGCCAGGGGTATCAAGGAAGGTCATCTGGCGACCATCAAGATCGACATCATAGGCGCCGATATGCTGGGTAATACCGCCGGCCTCACCTTCGGTAACCTTCGCTTCGCGAATGGCATCGAGCAGGCTTGTTTTTCCGTGGTCTACGTGACCCATAATGGTGATAACCGGAGGACGAGGCTCCTGGTTCTCATCATCATCGACCTTTTCATCGAGGTTAGAAATCGAGAGGATGGTATCTTCATCGAAAGCGACGTTTTCAACTTCGTAACCGAACTCAGCCGCCAGAATAGCAGCGGACTCGAAATCGAGAGGATGGTTAATGGTCACCATCTGACCCTGACGCATCAACTCCTTGATCAGGTCGTTGGCTTTGACGCCCATACGCTTGGCCAGTTCACCGATGGTAATAACATCGGTAATCCTGATTTTACGCTTGATCGCTTTCGACTGCGTGATTTCGGTCTTTTTGGCAGGTCGGTTCGCCTTACGGCCCTTACGATATCGCTCGTTGCGATCGGGCTCGTAAACCTCTCTTTTACTCTTGCGACGTGGACCACCGGCTTCTGGACGGGCGCCAGCAGCCTCACGGCCCCCACCCTTCTTCTTCTTTTTCGAACGGCCCTCTTTTTCTGAAGGGACCTCTGGCACCATCGGAGCTCCTGGAGCGCCAGCAGCTCTTGGCGCCGCCGGGCGAGCAGGGCGAGCCGGCCGATCCGGGCGAGAACCCGGAGCAGGTCTCTTCGATTTATCGCCACCAGCAGGTTGACGGCGAGGTCTTTCTGCGGGCTTCGGCAGCTCAACGCGGCCTAAGATCTTGGCCGTGGAGCTCGTATCTTTCTTGGGCTTCTTCTTTGCGGCAGCTTCCTTCTCAGGTTTCACTTCAGCTTTAGCTTCAGTTGCGACAGCTTCCGTTGCAGGGGGAGTCTCTTCAGCAACCTCAGCGGCCTCAACAACTGCTGCAGGCTCTTCGACATCTTCGGCCATTTCAACAGGAGCATCAGTCTTTTGCTCGATCGCTTCCTCAGTAGAGGGAGCTGATTCTTCAGCCTCAGGCTCAGACGCGACAACAGGAGCAGACTCTTCAGCTGCGGCGACAGGCTCTTCAGCGACCGGCTCTTCTTTGACGACAGTCTTGCGACGGCGACGGATCAGCCCCGAACCGATACGCTCTTCCTTGACTTTGACCTCAACAGTCTCGTCTAGCGGTGCTGCGTCAGCCTGGTTCGATTGAGACGACTCGAACTTGAGTGCCACCTCTTCTTCCAGTGCACTCATATGGTTCTTGACCTCAATACCGGCCTGATTGAGCTTGTCAACAATCTCTTTGTTGTCCAGACCCAATTTAGTCGCCAATTCATAAACACGAATTTTAGCCATCAACTTTCCCCTGAGATATCCTGATAACGGTACAGATCATTAAGAAATGCTTCCGCTAACTTTCCATCGGGCAAACCCACGACACTTCTTTCCGCACGCCCGAGTATGCGGCCAAGCTCTACTTTGTCGAATAATTTCGTCGTTACTATATCTTGGTGCTCAGCTTTGCGCCTGACCTTCTCACCAATTTGTTGCGAGATGTCCTTGGCTAGAATAACAACAGCCAATTGTTTCCTGCGGCCCAAGGCATCGAGCACGGCGTTACTGCCAGCTACAAAGTTCGCCGATTTACGCGCCATGCCCAAGAGGCTGGCTAGATGGGCAAGGAGTTCCTGCCCGACGGCTTCAATGAGGCTAGCTTCTGCAACAGGCTGACAATTCTGCTTAAAAGCCCTGTCAAACTGTTTTCTTTTGACAGCCGTCTCAATACAGCTTCGACTGTTGCAGAGGTAAGCGCCGCGGCCCGGCAAGCGACCTTTCAAGTCAGCCAGCACCTCACCCTCAGGCGAGCAAACAAAGCGTATCAGCTCCACCTGGTCCTTAACCTGGCGGCAGCCCATACATGTTCGCTGCGGTTGCCGTCGCCCTTGTGTCACGCTTACTCCGCGTTCTCGTCAGCAGCGTTATCATCAGCGACCAGCTCTTCAGCTCTGGCCTCAAGAGCACGTGTAACAGTGACTCTTGTTTCACCTTCAGCCATGGTGGTCAACTGCTCTTCTGACTCTGCCGTTTTAATAAACGCAATAGCGTCCTTGGCGGTCATGGCACTGAGAAGATCAGCAGACTCTGTTTCCTCTGCATCGTCATCCTTGCTGCCACCGCCAGTAAGCTCATCGAGCTCGGCTTCGGCCGCACGGGTTTCGCTCATAATATCAATCTTCCAGCCGGTCAATTTGGCAGCAAGACGAACATTCTGGCCTTTCTTGCCGATGGCCAGAGAGAGCTGATCATCAGGAACAATCATCTCTAGCGACTCTTCTTCGTTGTCAACGTAAACACGGGTCACTTCAGCCGGCGAGAGCGCTGAGCAGGCGAAGCGAGCGATATCAGGCGTCCAGTTGATGATATCAATTTTTTCACCACGTAACTCGGAGACCACATTCTGAACACGGGCGCCACGCATACCAACACAGGCACCGATCGGGTCAACGTCCGGGTCATTGGAAAATACAGCGATCTTGGCGCGACTACCGGGCTCTCGGGAGACAGCTTTGATCTCAACGATACCTTCCGAGACTTCCGGAACTTCCATTTTGAAAAGCTCAATCAAAAGGCCTGGATGTGTCCGTGAAAGAATAATTTGCGGGCCCTTGGTTGCCATGCGGACATCAGAGATGTAAGCACGAACACGGTCGCCCTGGCGATAATTCTCACGAGGAACCTGCTCACGATGAGGCAGCAAGGCCTCGGTACGACCAAGATCAATAATCAAGTCACCACGCTCGTAACGACGCACGATACCGTTGACCAACTCGCCGAGACGATCCTTGAATTCATTGAAGACGCCTTCACGCTCGGCTTCACGAACCTTCTGAATAATAACCTGCTTGGCAGTCTGTGCAGCAATACGACTGAAGCTGCTGGCATCCATCTTCATACCGAGGGAATCACCAACTTCTACACCAGGGTCAATTTCCTGCGCCTCAACAAGATCAATTTCCTGGTAAGAGTTTTCCACTTCTTCAACGACAGTGACAAACTCGAAGACTTCGACTTCACCGATTTCATCGTTAAAGTGCGCTTCGAGATCGCGGGTATTGCGATACTTCTTGTTAGCAGCAGAAAGTACAGCAGCCTCAAGAGCCTCGACCAGTACACCACGATCGATGCCTTTGTCTTTGACCACCTGGTCGATAATGTGATTAAGGTTGATATTCATCCCTTCCCCCTGCATACCCCACTCTTTCGCGATGGTGGCTGCTGTTGAAGTCTGTATTTGTAATACGTTCTACTAAAACTCTTCTTCGAGATTTGCCTTATCAAGATCGGCCAGCAAAATCGCAATCACGCCGCCTTGATTGTCAGTCTGTTCGAGTCGAACATTGCCATCCTCAAAGCCTAGCAAGGTACCGACGAAAGTCTTACGAGTTGTGCCCCGTTGGTCCGGATCAATCAGATGTTTGCTCTTCAGTCTGGCTTTCTTACCGACGAAGCGTTCAAAATCGGTGCCTTTTTTCAAAGGCCGATCCAGACCAGGGGAAGACACCTCAAGGCGATAAGCGGATCGTATCGGGTCTTCGACTTCAAGGATAGCACTAACCTCACGACTCACTTCGACACAGTCATCGAGGGTGATACCAGCAGGTTTGTCAACAAAGATCCGCAAAGCCATCTGCTTGCCATCTTGTTGTAACTGAAGATCAACCAGCTCATAACCGAGGTCATCAAGAATCGGCAGGATCAGCGTTTCAATTTGTGTCAGATTTTCTTGTCGCATCGCTATTACCAAAACAAAAAAAGCGAGCCGCGAAGCTCACTTTTCGTATGAAAAGTTAGTAGAGAGTTTACTATCAAAGTTCCCCCGACAATGCAAGGGAAAAGTCATTCATTAGCTGCCAACACAGCTTTCGAGCAACTCAACTCAACCCATCTTGAGCAAGGTCATACTCTCGATATGCCAGGTTTGCGGAAAGAGATCGAAAGCCTGGCTGGAGATTACCTCGTAACCGCCACTGACCAACGGCACCAGATCACGAGCGAGGGTCGCCGGATCGCAGGATACATACAAGACGCTTTTCGGCTTAAGCTGCAAAAGCTGGTTGACAACTTCATAGTTACCCGAGCGTGGGGGGTCGAGAACAACCAGATCGAGATTTTCACCTTTGAAGCGATCTATAATAGCTGATGCGTCAGCAGCAAAGAACTCGACGTTCCTGATCTGATTGGCTTCAGCGTTAAATCTCGCCATCTCTATAGAAGGCGCATAATCTTCGACACCAGCCACATGCCCTGCCTTGCGGGCAAGCGGCAAACTGAAGTTGCCCATACCGCAGAAGAGATCAAGGACCTTCTCATTCCCTTTAAGATCGAGCAGCTCAAGCATATTGCTGACCATAGCGCGATTCTGTTTCGAGTTGACCTGAACAAACCCGCCAGGGCCATAACGAAGTGCAAGAGCAGGCTGATCTATGCTGACCGTCAACTCACCTTCACCATGGACGATCTCTACCGAGCCCTGCCCTACAGACTTTATGCAGGCATTCAAAGAACAACGTGCAGCAAAGTTCTGCAACTGTCCACGAAGAGACTCATAGCCATCCGGGTGGACGTGCAGGAGAAGACGAACTGTGCCATCGTCACCGCAAGCGAGGTCGACCTGTTCTACAGAATCGAGGCTGTCCAGCCCTTGCAAGTTATCGCGCAAAAGAGACAAAACCTTCTGTATGGGTGGAGCGACCAGACGGCAATGATCGATATCAACGACGCTATGCGAACCATGGCGGTAAAAACCGAGGGCAAGACCATCGGCAGAAAAGTGTGTTTTAAGCTGAACCCGGTTACGGTAACGCCATTCTTCCGGCGCAGCCACAATAGGCTTGATACGATCCGCCTGGACCATCTTGCTGCGAACCAGCTGGTCGGAAAAGTTCTGGCCCTTCCAGCGGAGCTGCTCAGAATATGGAAGGTGCTGCCACTGACAGCCGCCGCAAGCACCGAAAAAGGGACAGGGTGGCTCACGCCTGAGTGGAGACGGAATAAGAACTTCGGTGAGCTCAGCTTCGGCAAAGCGTTTTTTGGATTTCACGACCCGGCAATCAATCAGATCACCAGGGGCCACGAGCGAGACAAACACAGCCTTGCCCTCATGACGGCCAATCCCCCGTCCGCCATGGACAAGAGAAGTTATTTCAAGGTTCCTGATAATTTCAGCCATAGAAAGAATGAGTCCGATGCTTTTTCAGCTCAGCATCAACAAGAGAACGTGGATATTCAGGACGATTAAGATAGGGAGACGCGTTTTCCATGAAAGCCTCAATCATTGATTGACGCACCCTTTCAACATCTGCGGTAGGCACTCCCATACGCTCAAGACGCTTAACGATTTTCAATTCCTTGCCAAAACTTGCGATACCTCTGTCGCGGAACGCCTCATCATCTTTATTGACTACAGGCAGTTCGTCAAGAGAGCACACGAGAGTGATCTGAATACAGACGCGATGGTAATCGCCAAAATACCGATTGCTCTCATCAACGAAGAGAATCTGCAGGCCATTATCCAGACTTTCCTCTCTAAATGTTATCATCGACACTCCCGAGCAACTCTCGCCGTTCATCTTCGACAATGTCTATTTCACTCATAAGCCCGCGCAGAATCCGAACTTCGCGCTCATCGAGAGCAGCACGTCCGAACATCTGGCGGTAAGAGCGCATGATATGCTCCGGGTTCTGGGGATTCAGATACTTGATTCTGAGCAAGGTCTCACGCATATGATCAAAGAGGACTTCCAGTTGCTCGATGTTGGCAAGTTTCCTCTCTCCCTGGACCTTACCTAAGGCTTCTCCATAATGTTTGCCCAACTCATAGAGACAGATCACGACAGACTGGGCCAGGTTCATCGATGCGATCGTTCCGCAAGTGGGAATCGTAATCAGCCGCTGGCAGAGATCGAGCTCTTCGGTCTTCAAGCCCTTGTCTTCACGGCCGAAGACCATTGCAACACGGCCACCATCAAGCAAAGGAAGCAGCTCTTTCGCGGCGCTATCCGGATGGTGAAAATCAACCCTGTACTTGCCAAAACGCCGGGTGGTGGCGTAGGCATAGTGGCAGTCGTCAAGTGCCGACTTAAGGTCAGGGTAAACGGTCGCCTGCTCCAGAAGAGGAGTCGCCTTAACAGCCATCTTGCGGGCTTCGTCATCAAGATGATCAACCACCGGCGCCACCAAGCGCAGATCAGTAACACCAAAGTTGGCCATGGCACGTGCCACCGAGCCTATATTTCGTTCCCCACGTGATTCGACGAGAACAACACTGAGATTATCTAAATTCATTTTAAACCTTAGCTACCAGTATTGAAAACTGGGCATTTGTATATGTTTGCAATTTTCAGTACCAACACCTAAAAACATTTAACGCAGAGGCGAGAAGACGCGAAGAGCAAACTATGGGCGCCAGAAAAAAACCTAAAGCGGAGACACCGAATCTTTGCACATTAGCGTCTGCGTTATTTTAATCAAAAAATTGGGTCTAATTCTCCGTAGCTTGCTGCGAGGTAGTTCATTGTCTTAAATTGTTTTGCATTGTTTGGCTTCTGAGGCCACTTGATTCTAAATAAAGCTTATGGACAGACTTCAAGCGAGGTCGCCCAAGTAACACTGTACTAACGCAGCGGCAACAATTGCTGCCGTTTCGGTGCGCAGAAGCCGAGGACCAAGGCTAACGGGCAAAACCCCTTCAGCCTGAGCTTGTTCAACTTCATTATCTGAGAAACCGCCTTCAGGGCCAACAAGAAGAGCTACACTTTGCGGTTTAAAGGAGCCGAAACCTTCCGTCAAAGACCAGGTGGAGTCTCCCTCATGGAGCATCAGCTTCAATTCTTTAGTAGCGGCACAACTGAGCGCCTCGGTAAAAGAATGAACTTCAAGGAGTTCAGGCAACATGGCTCGCCTGCAATGGCGAGAAGCCTTGCGGATCACCTCCGTCCAGCAACGGGGCTTCTCCTGCCTTGCGTCACGCACTTCCTGAGACACTGAGCACTTAGATTCAATCGGCACGATCCGGTTAACACCGAGTTCGGTAAGCTTTTGCAAGACCATCTCAAAACCCTCTTCGTCAGGCAAAGACAGGTAGACTTCGATCTGGATAGGGCTTTCAACCGGTGTGCGCAAGCGATGGAAAGGGACGCAGGAGGCAGAACCTTCCTCAAGGCTGGTCAAGCGAGCAAGGTACGACGTCATCTGCTCATCGATGACGGTCACAACCTCACCTGCCCTCGCCTGCCAGAGACCCAGAGCTCGCAGCGCTTTTTCTGAAAGGGGCGCCTCTTGATCAAGTTGCGGAACATGGTCCAGCCTTATCAGGCTGGCCTGCCCGCCATTATTAACGCATGACTGGGGCAAAACCATTTTCCCGGTAACCTTTAAAACGTTCACGCGACATTTCAAGCCGATCTTCATCAAAGGCTTCGGCGAAATCGATAGCGTGTCGGAAGTGTCGAATAAACTCATTACTGCAGCTGGCCCCCATCAAAAGCACCTCGGCGCCGTTGGGATTTTCCTCCCCGGCAACAATCACCACGGCTTCATCATGACAGTCAACGGAGCCATTATCGTAGACATGAGGCACGAAGGCGCCCTGTTTCCAGGTCCACATGAAGCGGTCGAGGGTCACGCCCTGGTTATCGTCCTTAACCATAACGAGCACACGTTGCCCGGAAAGATAGAACTCTTCTGCAAGTTCACAGAGGACAGCAGCGCGTTCTGGACGGTTCAGTTTGATGAATTCGATGGTGGTCAAGTTGAGGCTCCCGAGCAATCATTTGCAAATGGAGATGCACTCTAGCAAATCCCTATTTTCAAGGTCAACAACTGTCATTGATCAGTGCGCATTACAATCAACAAATTTTTCTGGTAAAATAATTAGCAGAGGCACTGTAATCGCGGAGGATACTTAATGACCCTCACACGACATTTAAAAGTTCAGACACTTTTCGTAATCGTATTGCTGACGGCGTGCATGCACCCGACTTCAGAAGAAGCCCGAAAGCAGGTTGTTCCGCAAACCACCTTCGCAATGGTCAGCGAGAACCCATCAGCTTTCCTCGACCAGCAGCTTCTGCTTGGTGGGGTCATCGTTGCAGCTGACAACATTGATGAGGGGACCGTATTGGAAATTATCGAATGGCGGCTGAATCGTTGGGGGGAACCTGCCTATCTTGGAGATGACGTCCGTCGTTTCCTGGTTAAATCAAAACGGTCGCTTGACCCGGCAATTTACGAGCCCGGAGTTCTGGTCACACTGGCCGGTGTTGTCCTCGGCCAAGAAACCCGCCTCTTAGATGAACATGATTATACCTACCCTGTCTTGGAGCTCAATGAAATTTATCCCTGGGAAAGTCCGTTCCGCTACGGGATTCACCGTGTTTATGGTCCGGACTACCCTTATTACGTAGGCCGCCGTGGGGACTCGAACCCTAACCCTTATGATCCGAGTTACAGCATCTATCCATATACGCAGTACTGGTACAGCCCTTCCGTCTACCAATCACGGGAATAAGATGGCGTTGTCTGAAGCGTTCCAGAAAGGTGTCGACGGTTAAAGTAAAACCCCAGCCTTTTCCAATGCAGTATTTGTCTTTGTTCCGCACTGGCCCTACGGAGCCGGTTATTTAGTTTTTTTCTGACAAACGAATGCTGGCACACTTGTCCATATTGCTTTATAATGTCAACCACTTGAATGTACAGTCACCCTTGCCTGGGATCCTATGTATACGTCATATTTTGGCCTCAATGAAAATCCTTTCTCGATCGCGCCCGACCCACTCTATCTTTACATGAGTGAGCACCATCGAGAGGCTTTTGCACACCTGAAATACGGGGTCAAGAGTGACGGTGGTTTCGTCCTTCTGACCGGTGAGGTCGGGGCCGGCAAAACCACCCTCTGCCGCAGCCTCCTTGAGCAGTTGCCTGAGAACGTCGTGATTGCCTACGTTCTCAATCCCAAAGTCAGCGTCATCGAACTTCTTGAAACCATCTGTGACGAACTCCATATAACCCGGCCGGAACAGGGCAGCATCAAACAGCTGGTCGATCGGCTTAACAGCTACCTGCTCGAAGCCAATGCACACGGCCGCAAAACCGTCCTGATTATCGACGAGGCTCAGAACCTCTCCATCGACGTTCTCGAACAACTGCGACTGCTGACCAACCTGGAAACGAACCGCTACAAGTTGCTGCAGATCGTACTGCTCGGCCAACCTGAACTGCTGCAGATCCTGAATCGTCAGGAAATGCGTCAGCTCTCGCAGCGGGTCACCGCCCGCTGCCATCTGGGTCCGCTTGATGCCGCCGAGATCGGTTCCTATATTCGACATCGTCTGAATATTGCCGGCTGTACTCGACCGCTCTTTCCCGACACTCTCAGTAAAACCATTTGGCAGCTCACAGGCGGCATTCCGCGCCTGATCAACCTGGTCTGCGACCGTGCTCTGCTCGGGGCTTATGCTCTGGAGTGTCAACAGGTCGACAGCAAGATTCTCAGTCAGGCGGCCGGTGAAGTCCTCGGCGATCTTCAGCCAAGCAGACAGAGGATAACGGCTCCGGTCATGGGTTTAGCCACCTTTGCGCTGGTCCTGGTCATCTTCGGTTTTTGGTCGTTGAAGGGTTCCCTTTTCGCCAAGGCCGACCTGCCCTCTGCCCCGTTAATCGCTCCAATCTCTGCCACCGACACTCCTGCAGCTACGCCCGTGACGAGCCCTCCGCTGCAAGCACCACCAGCAGTTATAGCAGAAAGCTCTCCGGAGCCGTCTTCAGATTCAATCGACAGTCCTGTTGAGACTCTCCCCATGACCTGGCCAATGGATTTCGCCACGGACCAGAGCAAAGAACAAGCGATTGCTGACTTGGCAGGCTTGTGGGGCCTCTCTTTAGCTGCTGAGCGTCACGATTACTGTAGCTATGCCAACGAACATGATCTTGGCTGCCTGGCACGCAAGGACAGCCTGGAGACTTTACGCAACATGAATCGCCCCGCGGTTCTGACGCTCTATAATGATGAGGGTGCTCCTTTCCATGTCGTCATATCAGGGTTGTATGAGGACAGCGCACTTTTCATTGCCGGCAACACTCAGCACGAGCTGGCCCTTTCAGCAATCACGTCACGCTGGTTCGGAGAATACCTTTTGCTCTGGCAGCAACCCCCGTTTAAGCGCAAGCTTTTGCAGCCGGGCGAAAGAGGCGCCTCGGTCAGTTGGTTGGCGGAGACGCTCCAGCAACTTGAGGTCTATGAGGCCACCGGCCGTGAAGTTCGCCTCGAAGGGACACTCCTCGGGGCCTTCAAGCGCTTCCAGTTCAGCAATGGACTGACTCCGGATGGGGTTCTCGGCCCGATGTCGATGATTCATCTCAATACCGCGAGCAAACTCCCCGGGCCCCGACTATCACAGCAAGGAGAGAGTTGATGTCCTTTATCCTTGAAGCCCTCAAGAAATCTGAGCAGCAGCGACAGCAGCAGAACTCGCCATCAAAAAAAGTGAACAAACGCATTCTCTCCCTGCAAGCAAGCCCCTCTGGCGGCCGCCTTTTCCCCTGGCTGGTGCCCGGGTTGCTGTCTCTCATAGCGTTTAGTGGCTGGTGGTATTATACCCAGAAAGACGCATCGCAAACGTCACCCTCGGAAGTCATCCAGTCGACGAACTCAGCCCATACACAGAAGGTCGCGACGTCCGATACGGCAACAAATACCCCTATACCAGAAATCCTGCAAACAGAGATCGCGAAGACAGCCCCCGAAACAACAAGTGCTGCCCCTCAACCAGCCATAACAGCTGAACCGGCCCCTGTTCCACGGTCGCTTGGATCGCCGACAACCACACAATCAGCCCCTCTCTCAGGAAGGATTTTTTCTACTGCGGACAGAAAGATTCAGACCATAGAAGCCCCTGTGGAAACCGTCGTGATAGCGCTACCGGAAGCGCAAGAAATCAGCAACGAATCATTTAATCCGGATTCAACACGTTTACCCCTCTATTCCGACTTGTCCAATGAATTGCGAAACCGAATAGCCCCGGTGAATATGAGTATGCACTTTTACAACAAGGACCCTAACCGCAGTCTTGTGAGAATTAACGACCGTCTGCTGCGTGAAGGGGATTGGGTGAGCAGGGAACTGGAGCTTGTCGAAATCACGCCGGCCGGGGTAATCCTTGGTTTTAAGGGGAAGATCTTCGAGTTGCACAGTGCGCGCTAGATAACGATTGAGACAACAGTCTCCGCAACAGGTTGGCTGTCAAACTCTTTAGAGGGTGAAATTACTGCTTCGAAGCCTGTCTTGTGCGCCAGAACAATTAAAGGGTTACAGCATTTGCAGTAACTCTTAGATTACAAAAGCCAACCCCTCCTGAAATTGGCGGGGTTGGCTTTATGATTTGAGCCGAAAGAGCTTCGGTCAGTAGCTCGAAGCGAGCCACCAACCGATCACCGATTTTTTTTACAATCAAGAGTAAGAGTACCTACTCCTCTACCAATTCAAAAAACACGGTAGAATTGTATTCCACCCCCGTCATCTCATCGCTGTATCCTTCCCAGGTGGCAGTCAGTTTATAAGTCTCCTTCTCTGGTAGCAATAGTTTGAATTTGCCGCTGTAGTAGCACTCCGACAACAGATCGACTTCGCAAGTTGTTTCACAATCCTGGTCAGGATCTTCAGCACACCAATCTATGCAGACGTCTGCACCGGAGACAGGGCCTTCAGCCAGGGCCACGGTCTGGACTTCGGGTGGATCGGTAATGGTCGCCGAGTTATAATATGCCGCAACTGTAACCAGAGGCGACGTTGCAAATTCTTCGCAGCCGCTTACTGTGTTATAGATCGGCACAGCAACCAGTCCGTCGATAAAGCTGTCTGGGGCATTGAACCAATCGCCTTCGATAATGCGGATACCGGTCGGTTTCAGAATGTACTTTTCATTGCTGTTTCCGTTGTTGCCGTTGTTCTCGTTATGAACAATGGCCGTAACCGGGTCGAAATCGATCGAGACATAGACCGTGTCGTCCCCTTCCTCGATACAGAATTCATTAGGGGTTCCAACGCAGGCATCATTAGGATCGTTAGTATCATCACAGAAATCTTTGGGAGTGAGGACCTTCAAGCCAGACTGCTGGGCACTTGGGGTCTTCAGCGCATAAGCCGTGGGGTCGCCGTTCTCAACCACGTAGTTTTTGCAGGGAACATCGTCTTGGCACTCCCTAATCTTTTTATACCTCTCATCGTTTTCCGCCAGGACCAAACGAATCTGGTTGAAGCAAACCGGATCGCCATTCTCCGGCAGGTCAACTTCAATGTCGCCGAGATGCAGGGTTGCCTCGTTGGGGAAATCAAGGACATTGACTGTTAAAGGCAGGTTGCCTAAGTCTATGGAATTGTAATAGGTCGTTGCGGTGTTGCTGGCGACAATGCCGACTTCCTTGATCGTCAGGACAACCGCGTTGTAGCCGTTCGGTGCATCAGTGAGCGATACGCTGACAATACCTGTTCCTGCAGACGATCCAGATGAATCACCGTCTCCACCTCCACCACATGCAGCCAGCATCAGAAAAGACACCCCGGCGATTAGTAATCCACACAACAATCTGAATTGAATGGTCTTCATGTCTACCTCCCGACAAATCAATCATGGTTTCTTAACATCCATGAGCCTGCCACAGTGAGGGAGGATCGCCTGGGCTCATGGTTTTTGTTGTAATTGTCACAACGTTATAATTGTACCATCTAAAACCTTTGGAACAAGTTAACCAACTAAATTATAAAGCTTTTGGGTTAAGGACGTCGAAACAAGACAGGGTCGGGAATATTTCCCCGACCCTGTCTGATTGTCGTATCCAATGATGCGTTGTAACAAGAGCCGTTAGTTGCTGCCGAAAAAGTTCCTTAGCATGACAGGCAGTCCGGAGTCGGACAACTGAAACGCAGGGCTATAAGGATGACAAGAGGCAGCTTTAAACCCACAATTGTCAGGGCGGTAGTGGTAATTAGCACTCATATTCTTGCATAGAGGGTGTCAGGCCCTTCAATCTGCGGGTCAGAAGGGGGTACGGTTTATAATCCTTCTCGACGATGGGCAGGCCCAAACCACAACTTCTATCAGCTCCTGCTTAATCTGCGAGCGTCTTGATGTGCAGTGTAAAGAGGTAAAATCAAATCAGGCCCGGGTACGTATGTCCCGGGCCTGATTTGATTTCTTTTCTACGCCGTTATGGTAATGACCTGAAACTCAAGGCTAGTACCACTTGTCGTTGTTGTGGGGAACATCAAATTGATCATTTAGATGGCAGTTGCCATTACAGGTCATATTGCTCTCGTCCCAGATGATTGTGTCCAAAGCATTTGAAAAAATAACATCCGCAGGGCGATCCGTGTCGTAATGCTTGTCAGACCCAGTCCCGGCCCCATTGTGGCAGCGGTCACATGTGTCTCCGGGGACGGGTGAAATGAGCAGCGTATGGCCCCCGCGGCTGTGCGCCCCTTGAAGGTTTGGACTCTCACTAGTGGGTATTACACCATCCGGCGGGACACTGTGGCAGGAAATGCAGCCACTCGGGTTCTCTCCGGGGTTGGTAATATGGCAGAGAAAGCAGTTTCTTCCAGCATGGACTGTCCCGTCGAGATCAATTCCGTCTAAATTCACACCATGGCAAAGTGTGCAGGCTTTCTGAATGTTGTCAGCTGTGTAATGTCCTGTCCAGCCTTCCGGATGGCCATAGCCAGTGACGAGGTTGCCATGGCAACCTTCACAACCGTTGCCATCTATGCCCAGGTTGAACCGTGGGCTGGTGCCGGGTCCGCCTGGCTCGCCGTGGCAGTCCTGGCAAAAGGTCAGATCCGCTTTTGCTTCAAGGCCATGGCCGCCGTTGCGATAACTTTCACCAAGTTCATGCGGTGCCTCACCGGGGCCGCCCGGATGGCAGTTTAGTTCGTTGTAGCTTGCGGAGAAACAGCTGGGCACCACTTGGTAACCTTGCAGGGTCGAGCCGTGGCAAGCCTTGCAGGAGTCGGCGCTGTTCGTGGTCGCGTAGCCGCGATGGTCGACATATGAGCTTGCCCAGCTTGTGGGATGGGTGGAAAACGGTGGCATCGTATTGTACGAGTGACAGCTGTAACAGCTGACAGCATCGCCGCTGCCGGTCAAATCCAGGCCATGGCATTGTTTACATTCGTCATAGGGATCGACCGCTTCCGGCTTATGAGTTGAAAACCAGCTCTCAGGATGGGCGTTGGTGTCGGACGGGGAATCAGAACCGCCACTGGAACAAGCGCTCAGCAACAGCACCGTAGCCAGCAGAACAAAAAATTGCAGTTTACGCATTGTCATCTCCTTGTTCTCGTCTAGCCGTGACAGCTCGCACAGGATCTGGCCGATTTCGGATTGCCGTGACAGCGAAAGCATGAGGTCGGGTCAACCCGTCCGTCGATGCGATGCCGACTCAGGTAGTCACCGCGGTGCGGCGCGTTGCGGTAGGTCTCCGTCTGATTCTTAAGAGAGGGCTTCAATTCAACCCGTGTGGCGTGGCAGTCATTGCAGAAGCTGGTCTGGTGACACATGGCGCAGATGGCTTCCCCTTGAGTCGCCTCGGGCCGATGGCTTATGCCGAAGTCCGCTGTATGCACGTAACGTCCGTAGGCGACAAATTCGCCGCGGGCATCATGGCAATTTGTGCAGACCTTGGGCTGCTCTTCGAGGTCGGCGGCGCTGGGGTGCTTGGCCGGCGGGGTATAGTTGCTCTGCAGTCCGGCACAGGCCGCCACCAGCAGCATAACTGCCAGCAATGTTATAAATGAAAGTAAGCTCTTGTTCACCATGGTATCTATCTCCTGTCAGAACCGGGAAAGCGTTATTATTTATCGTAGGTGTAAGACATGGTCAACATGCCGCGCAGGTCGTCATCGAAATACGGATCCTCGCTGTAATCTCCGGAGAGGGAAACCGACAGGGCGTCGTCCAGGAAGCGTTTGCCGGTACCGAGGGAAACGAAGAAAGAGCTGTCCTCACCGTAAATATCCTTGTCGTAGAAGGTCATCAACGCATCAGCACTGAAGAAGTCAAGCCAGAATTGTTCAGCCATCGCATCACAGTAGCCATACAAGCGCACCAGGGTGTAATCGTTGTCGGCTGTGTCGTTTGCCGCCGTATGGCCGATTTCACCGCCGTACTGGGTCAAGCCTTCACCCTGCCAGGTCGCCAGGATGCTGTAGGTTTCGGCTTTGTCGAGTTTGTCGTAGTCGAAAAACTTGGCTTTGCCGCCCAGTGTCCAGGCGTCATCAACTTGCCACAAGGCATCGACACCGTAGGCCGTCAATTTCTCGCCAGTCTGTGAAAGCCAGTTGAACGGGCTGACCGCGTTGACGCCGGTATCGAAATAACCTTCGTAGGAGAAATGCTGGTAATAGGGCTTGAAGAGAAGACTGCCAACCGGGATGCGCAGCTCGTAGGAATGTTCTGCCCAGTCATCGGTTTCATTGTTGTAGGAGGAGAAGCCATAAAGGCTGAGGTCTGCAGGCAGGAACGCCGACATGTCGATGCCGAGCATTTCCTCGGCGGTGTCATTGTCATTCTCAATCGCTTTGTAAGAGACGCCGACCTCGTAATGCATGCCGAGGTGGTGGCCCAGTCGGCCGCCAAAGATGCTGTCGCCGCTGCGGCCCTGCTCCGAATCAAGAGCTCCCGGCTGTCCGCCATAGAGCGAAAGGTCAAAATAGTCGCCAAGGTCGCCGCCCAGGTAGAGGCCGTCGACAGCGTCGTTAGCCACACCGGAGAAAGTCTGGAAACGACCGAGCTTGGCATTGAACCGGTTGGCCTCCTGGCGATATTCCATGTAGCCATAAAGAAGTTCACCGGCGGTCTGGTCGTCATAGTAATCGTTGTCGTCAAAATCGGCGCGAGCCCAGCCGTACAGGTGGAAGGAAACTCCGTAATCTTCCAGTTCACCGGCATCGATCTGCAGGTACTCGTAACCCGGCAGAACGGTGGCATCATCTTCGCTGTCGGTATCCCGTTCAAAAAGTCTGAAGATGGTGTCGGATTTGATGGATATTTCCGCACAAAATGAATAGGCAGGCAGAATCCCCAGCAGAATGAGTGCAAGAAAAATCCCGCAATAACGAGCGCTGAATCGCATGAACCCCCCTTAAGACCGTTGTGGATGATGTCTCTGTTTGTTGCCCTATGCGACGGAGTCATTGAGCAAAAAAAACCGATACGAAAGTCAAATAATGACTGCGAGCGATTCGCTCCGGAACAAAGTTAAGCTTGCTAGTAAATGAAATGCCGGATGTGCTGGTTGATCGAAAACCCAATATTAAGTACTGGAAGTGCCGATCGAGAGATGCAAACGGCATATCCACCAAATCAGATGTCAAGAATTAAACAATATAACCTTAAGTTAGAGCATCCTTAGAGTCAATCAATTGCTTACGGGTTTTCCCTTTTAATTTTAATAGGGATGCTTCAGGTCCTTTGCCACAACCCTATGAGACCTCACGCGAAAAACCGACTGAGGTCCCTGCTTCCAAAGCTTGATTTGCATTGGATCCTTGCCGAAAGCACGTCTCACCAAACCGACGGGAAAAACCAACGCAAAAAAGAGAACAGACAAAATGACTTTTGAGACAACTGTGCCCAGGGTGGTACTCAAGGCAAACCAGAAGATAGCGAACGGTTGAAAAATGGGTGGATAGGTCATGACTATGAGCAAAAAGATGATGGCCGCCAGAATGAGAATCGGCGGCTTCCAGACCTGGTAGCAGATAAGGCAGATAAGAACTAGAGCCAAACCTGAATCTTTGCATTTTTCAACAGGGAGTTTTTTTAGATTAGAGAGCATTTCTTATCACCAGATAAAAGGTTATTGGGAAGTTGGTGGCATCAGTCCAGATCGTACTTTTGCTGCCAATAGTCTCGGTCGGCATAATGAGGCTGCTCCTTTTTGCTGAACAGAAAATCACCAATGGCCAGGTAATCCATTTCGGTCGCCATAAAGCAGCGGTAAGCATCTTCGGGGGTACAGACGATCGGCTCACCCCGGACGTTGAAGCTGGTGTTCACAATCAGGCCATAGCCGGTATGCTGCCGAAAGGCGTCGATCAGCTGCCAGTACTTTGGATGCACCTCCTTGTTAACAGACTGAATACGTGCAGAATAGTCAATATGAGTGATGGCCGGCACATCAGACCTGGGGTGATAAAGACGATCGTATAAGGGGAGAGATTGATACCCTTCAGGAAGTTCCTTGCACCGCTTTTGAAGGACCGGGGCGACCAGCAGCATGTAAGGAGACGGCCGGTCAAGATCAAAAAACTCAGGGATGCATTCCTCGTTGACCGAAGGCGCGAAAGGCCGAAAACCTTCACGGTATTTGATCTTCAGGTTGAGCTTTTTCTGCATTTCCGGGTGACGGGCATCTCCCAGAATCGACCGGTTCCCCAGCGCCCTTGGTCCGAACTCCATGCGACCCTGGAACCAGCCAACGACCTGCCCCTCTGCCAGCAGTTCGGCCACGTCCAGACAGAGACCGGCGAAATCTTCGTAGGCCTTGTGCGGAGCCTGATAGCGTCGGGCGACCTTAAGTATTTTCTTGGCACCGTATTCCGGGCCGAGCAGTGAGCCTTTCATGGCATCCTGAACGACGCATTTTCTGGGTTTGTCGAGATGGATGTGCCAGCCGGCCAGGGCGGCTCCGAGGGCGCCTCCCGCATCACCGCTGGCCGGCTGAATCCAGAGATCCTTGAACAGCCCGGATCTCAGGAGCTTGCCGTTGGCTACACAGTTGAGAGCCACCCCACCTGCCATAACCAGAGAGTCACACTGCGTAAGCTCTTGAGCGGTTTTGGCGAGGAGGAGCACGATCTCCTCGGTGACCTCCTGAATCGCCAGGGCCAGATCCATGTAGTTCTGATCCAGAGCAGTTTCCGCTTGGCGTTGTGGGAGACCGAAGAGTTGGTGCCACTTTTCGTTCACACACATGGTCAGTCCAGTGGCGTAATTGAAATACTCCATGTTCAGGAGAAAAGAGCCGTCCTCACGCAGATCAACCATCTCAGAGAGAATCAACGCTTTCCATTTCTCTACCTGCGGTGAGCCGACCGTGCCATAGGGAGCCAGACCCATAAGTTTGTACTCGCCACTATTGACCTTAAATCCGCAGTAGGCGGTAAAGGCTGAATAAAGTAACCCCAGGGCATGGGGGAAGTCGAGTTCCCGCAGGATCTCGATGCCGTTCTCCCGGCCGACGCCGATGGTACAGGTGGCCCATTCACCAACCCCGTCGAGGGTAAGAATCGCCGCTGCGGAGAATGGCGACGGGTAGAAGGCACTTGCAGCGTGGGAGAGATGATGCTCAGGAAAAAGGAGTACGGGGTTGCTGCAGCCGAGTTTTTCGAACTCCTGGCGCAGCATCTGGCGCATGAACAGCTTTTCCTTGATCCAGACCGGAATGGCGGAAAGAAAGCTTTTCAAGCCCCGGGGAGCGAAACTGTGATAGGTCTCGAGCAGTCGCTCGAATTTCAGGTAGGGTTTGTCGTAGAAGGCGACGGCGGTGATATCCTCGAGTTCCAGCCCCGCTTCCTCGAGAACATAAGTGATCGCATGGCGCGGAAATCCTGAATCATGCTTCTTACGAGTGAACCGCTCCTCGTGAGCGGCCGCAATAATTTCGCCATCGATGATCAGAGCGGCGGCACTGTCATGGTAGAATGCCGAAATCCCCAAAATTGCGTCAGCCATTACCCCTCACCCTATTCTAGAAAACTGCATAAATAAATGGTGCGATAGCCGAGCCACCGGTCATGACGATCAAGACCCCGAACAGCAGCATAAAAAGGATGATCGGTAACATCCAGAACTTTTTTCGAACCCTTAAAAACCCCCAGAGATCTTTCAGGAAATCCATAGTATTAATCCTTCAAAAAAGTTTTTATCTTATAATTTAGTGATCTCGCTATGGCCGGTTGCTCTCGGTCGTCAAGCTTGATTTTATAGTGGTTTGCCTGTCTCATCCCAGTTTTTTACTTGGCCGAGTATCTCCCCCTGGTCGAAATCGGTAAATTTCTTGAGTCGGCCATTCTCGTGGAATTCCACTGCAATGCCGTCGAGGATGAACTCGCCGCTGTCATACAACCGCCCCTGAACCAATTTGTGCGGGGCTGCCGAGGGGTAGCTGGTAAGCTGAATGGTGGGCGGTTGTGCATAGAGCTTCTGACCCGCCAGCATGGGCTGGATCTTGTCCAGCCTTTTGCGGGCATCGGTATTGTTCGGGTTCAGCCTTAACGCTTCCATCAGGCTGAAATAGGCAATTCTTGGGCGATCGCGCTCGGCCATGTCGATGCCGAACAGGGCGTGGGCCCAATCATAATAAGGCATTTTCTGGATAACCAATAAAAAGTTCGCTGCAGCTTCTTCACGGAGGTGAAGGTCTAAGAAGATTTGTCCCAGCTTGAGTCGGAGTTCGATAGAGTTGGGGGATCTCTCAAGGTACTTATAAAGCTGAGCGACTGCAACTTTAGTCTGCCCGTTGCGAACATAGGCTGTCGCCAAGCTGGTGGCTGCGTTGTCGGCAACCTCCTGGTAGTCCCCGCCGATATCAAGAGCCTGCTTTGCAAGCCGGGCCGCATCATCATTTTTCCCCGCCCATAAGAGCACGCGAGCCAGGTTCGCCAATGCTCGTCCCTGTTTCAGTGGGTTGACGCCACCTTCTATTTTTGCAGAGACGGTTGTCAGAGCATTTTCTTTCCAGTCTGCTCTCGGGCTGGCCAGCCCTTGGCTTGCCATCGTCTTTAGCAGGGCCGTTGCCAGCAATTTATGGCCTTCGATGGTGGGATGAACATGGTCAAGAAAATACTCTTCTCCTAAAATGGAATGGTTGTCCTGTTCCAGCATACGTTTTTCGAGCAGATCTTCGTAGTCGACCAGCATAACCTGCTGTTGCTTTGCAACCTCAGCAACAATCTTGCCCATTGGAGTCAAGGCGCGCAAGGGACAAACATCCTCATCACGTGCGATAATAAATTCTTTTTTCGCTGCATCAAATTGACCTATGGCGAACAGTGCTTGACCGCGGTGAAAATGGAGTTCCGCATGCCGAGGATTGAGTTTGATGGCCTGATCAAGAGAGTTCAGAGCCATAGGCCATAGCTTCTCCCAAGCCATTGGTTTGCTCATAGCCCAGAACTGCCATGCACGTTGTATGTCAGCACTACTTATATCAGGGGTATCCTGGCTCTTGAAGGGTGAACTGTCTTTCAGGTTGGACGCTGGAGAAACAAAAACAACCCTGGCGCCGGCGGAACGCGCCATTTTCACCATATTGTCCAGGCTGAGACGGAAATGGTTGATCACATCCCGCTGCAGTTTGTCATCGCGGTGATAGCCGTCGAGACCAACAGATCGGTCGAGAATGGCATCGACCTCAGCACTCATTTTGTGGCGATCGTTCTTATCCGGCTCTTCTGTGGAATCAAAATTTGCCAACACGTTGCTCATGGCTGTCCAGGTGCGGGTTTTTTGCAGCAGAGTTGCCGTTGAACGAAGCAACGGGGACATCTCCTTGATCTCGCGGTAAGTCCTTTCTTCGAGAAATTCATTATGCCCGGTATAGATGATAAACAGGTCAGGCTCATACTGAACGAGTTCTTCCATCAGCTTCACTATCCGGTAGCTGGCATAGCTGATCCCTCCAGCGTTAATGACCTCCCAACTCTTGCTCTTGTCGACCGCTGGCAGCAGCTCACGCAGCCAGCCGGAAAAAGAGGTGCTGTCGTCGTAGGGTCGGCCATAGGTGGTTGATCCGCCGAGGGTGAAGATACGAAAGGCATCAGGGTCTTTCTGCCGGGCAAAACTTTGCCGGTTAAAGAAATCTTTTTTGTTGTTCGCAGTCGTAAGACGTTGTTCGCCGTTTGTATCTCTCGAAGGTAAGAACAGTGGAGAGTTAGAGGCGAAGCCGACAAAGGGATCCTCGGTCTGGAGGACAGGCTTGACACCGAAAAGGGCCAGTCCGCCTTCGAGCAGGATAAAAAAGATCATAATAGACAAAAAAGGGAGGACCAGTTTCTGCCAGAGGGGGATCTTTCGAGAGGTATCAAGAGAGTTACTGGTTTTGGTTCGCGAATTGAAATGAATTTGCGGTTTTTTCACTGGAGTAACCCCTTATCCCCTGTTTCTTGCAAATTTGACTCTAGCAGGCAGGCCATTGGACGTCCGTCAGGCTGCCAGGTCAATAACTTAAGGCTTATTTACATCACATGTAAAGTTTTCATCTTCCATAAATTCATAAAAAGAGGGCAGGCCGTAAGGCCTGCCCTCAAATTGAAACATCTGCAATTAAATCAGCCTTTTCGACGACAGATTAATTAGTCGAAAATAGCCGCGGATTTGCCTTCACCATGACAAGCAATACAAGCACTTACACCATCTTCGGTCGTGTTTAAATCCATGTGTGCTTCAACACCACCGGTCTCTTCGCCATGACAACCGAGACACGCACCCGTGAACATGTTGGTCTTGTACGAAGTATTACCCGAAGAGTGACAGGTTGTGCAATAAGTCACGCTCTGTGGATAGGTGATTTCAGCCCATATGTCTTCCTCAGGCATTCCTCCGGAGGCGAGAAGATCGCCCCATGTGTTCTGAGAGTGAACCGCATGAACACGGTTTCCAAGTTGATTAGCGTAATTACCCGACTTATCGTGACAGGCGATACAGCCATCAACAGAGAAGTATCCGCGGTGATACATACTGCCCCAGCTGTTGTCAGTGTGGCATTCCAAACAACCGTCGCCAGAGACCTTCAGCTCTTCAGTAGGAGTTCCGACCTGGAAGGTCATCAGCTGCCAGCCGAATTTACCAACAGTGTTGCGATAAAACTCATCAGCTGGGGTGGATGGTATGTGAGTCACATAGGCCATGATCATGTACGTCCCTGGCTCAAGATCATCAGGGATTGCTTGAAGTTCATACTTGAATCCGGTCGCATCGGTTTGGACCAGAGCATCGTCATTCACGGTCCAGTTGTCAGTATCAGGATCAATTTGTGGTTTACCATCCTCATCGGGAGTTATGTTTCCTGGAGTTACAGGTCCTGGAATAAGAGAGGGAATTACAGTAAACATTGTGCGACCCTGATCTACGCCAGGATCAACGGGGTCGGTCGTGGAATTAGTCGTCAAGACCGGCACAGGAGTAGCACGCGGACCATAAACGTAGAGATTGGCGTTAGTAAAAGTAGTGTTTAAGCCGTCATAAGCAGCGATCGGGTCGCCTGCGGCATCTGTAACCGTAACAGTGATCAACGGAGTTTCACCGGCCTCATAGACGCCATCGCCATCAGCATCAGCTTCCAGTTCGATAGAGGTAGAGTATGTAGTGGTGTCGACGATTGCGTGTTCAACTACCGTGTCCCAGAGCGCGCCAGGGCCGTGGCAGAAGACACAGGAAACATTATTTTCTAGTGGACCGCCAGAGTGAGTAGCCTCATTGCCAAAGGTTGTCTCTACGTGACAGCTGGTACAAGCTTCGATCGTCGGGTTGGTTTTCCATGCGTCAGCCATGTCCTGACCGTCATCAAAGTGACAGACTTCGCAATCCTGGATGTTTTTAGGATATTTCACTGCGCTATAACCAAATTGTTCTCTGTCTGGTGAAGCTAATTCGGCATCTGTAATCTCGCCGTCATCATCTGCATCAAGTTCATTAATTTCACCATCCCCATTCATATCAACATCGATTCGATCGGGGAATGCATCCATGTCTATGGCAGCGTGGATTTTGTGGAAGAGACTAGCCGACCAAGCCTCGAGTTCCTGCATTTCATCACCATAAACGCCGATCGGCGAGTGGCACATAACGCAGACTTGTGGGCTCTGATAGCCACCACCGTGAGCTGCTCCTTGGAGCGGATCATTGTGGCAAGCGGTACAAGCAGAAGCAACGACGATGGTGCGCGTTGTGCTGTCGATCACACCAGTATCAGCACCAGCTGCAGGCATCATGAAGTCAGCAACACCCATGGTGCGGTTGAGACCTTCGAAGTCACGAGCGTCAGCGCGGACGTAAACCCGCTGCACGTGATCCAGAGAACCTTCAGGGGCATCACCGCCAACTATGTCAGCGGGGGTTGCTGTCATTTGGAAGGAGTAGTCGCCACCGCCGAGGTCAGTAACGGTAGATGTCTCTGGGCGGCCACCACGCTCTGCAGTCCACATTTCAAGGAAATCGGTGTCCCAGGTCGTCTGAGGGGCGTTTACCGTAACAGTACCAGCTGGGACGATGTCGGCCATGTAGACGCGAACATCACCAGCAGCGCTTGGAGCCGAGCCGAGGCCTTCAAGGGGGCCGTCAGAAGTTTCAACGTGAAAGGTGACAGTCAGCTCATCAGTAGCGCTGCGGCTGACAACGATATCTGAGACAACCGGTTTTTCCAGCTCCGCCGGATGGCCAACCCCTGAAAGATCAGCAACTGTACCTGCCAAATCTTGCTGATCTTCAGTCAGGGTGTCGACCTGATCTTGGAGATTATCAGTGACCTCTGAACTGGCATCTTGGCCATCAACACCATCTCTACCATCTCTACCATCTCTACCATCGTCGCCATCATCGCAACCAGCGAGCACCAGGGCTGATAACATCAACCCCATCAAAATAAACCTGAACAATAATTTCGCGTTCATGCCGTTCCTCCTAGGCTTGAAGTGGGGACCCTGGCCTGGCAACTTAAGAGTGCTTGCCCATAGAACCCCTGGTTAAATATCTGCAGACAATTGCCGGCTTTACATTGACCCTCACCAGAATTGACCTGCGCTAAAAGCTTTATTCTCGACAACAACAACCTGGAGACCAAACACACCAACCGGGTCCAGAGAATACGTACTTAATGACTTGATATTCATCCAAATAGTGCGATAAAAGGACGTATCACTGTTTCATTGAATCGTGAGAGGCCTTAATAAACTGCACATTTTCATGCTGCAAAACCTTAGAAATATCAAAGTTTGACTCGTTTCAATTCTCATCTCGACCTTGCTTTCTTATTAAAAAAAACAAAAACTACAGTGGTTTAATCCAACTCCAGAGAATCTGGAAAGCTCTGGAAAGACCCACAGAAAACAGTTACAACTAAGCAACATTGTCTTATCTTACAACGATTTATAAGTTTTTCAAGGCGTAGGTTTTTTTTAAATTTGGTCGAAAGAACTGTTCAGCAAATATTGGATTCGAGGTTTTTTAGTGTAATATCTAAACTAATTAATTAAAACCAACGAATAAAACCAGTGGGGGGTAAAATGAGTCCGGATTCCCGGTGCTCATTACATCAAATTAGAGGACAATAACGACTCTAACCTACGATATATTTTTGAACTACAATGTAAACTCTGACAATCGTCTGGCCAGAAAGCTCACGGTTTGTAAACTTAATGTAAATCCTTGCAAAAAGGATTAATGGGCTTTAGTATAATTGCTTGAATTGACAACCCGGGGGCCGTCATGCTGAATGCCATGCACAGTTTTTACAAACCGTTCTGCCTGACCCTGCTCGCGGTTCTTGGGCTTGCCTGCGGACATCTGATCAACACCGTGCTGCAAAAGAATCTACGGCCCGATTTTGCAGCCGAAAGCACAATTGCTCCCCCTGTCACAACCAAATCTCTGAAGACCACACAAACCGACCTGAACCTGATCCTGCAGAATAACATTTTCGACGCCAACAACCGTTCGGCCGACGCGACGATGACCCTTGAGGTCGCTGCTGCAAGAGGCCAGGAAGCCTCGGCAACGGAGACTCGCGCCGACTTAAAACTCGTCGGCACTGTTGTCGCCGCTGAACGTTCACAGGTTCTCCTCGAAGTCAACAAAGAGCTAAAATTCTATCATCTTGACGATAAGATCCCCGGTGGTGGCACCATCGAGGATATCCGGCGCAACCAGGTAGAGATTAGGAACAGGGACCAGAGCCTGACGACCTTGACCCTGCATGAAAAGTCCCCTGTCTCTGGCCGTGGCACAGGGCCAGCGGTAAAGACCAACCGCAGTGGTGAAGGAGCTGTCAGGGAAATCGGTGAAAACCGCTGGATGATTTCCCGCAGCACCATCGAATCGGTGCGGGAGAATTTTGCCGACCAACTGCGTCTGGCCCAAATGCAGCCGCGCACGGTGGGCGGCAAAACCGACGGCTTTCTGATTCAGCGCATCAACCCCCGGTCGTTACTGGTTAAAGTGGGCTTGCGGCGAGGTGACGTGATTATCGATGTCAACAATATCAAGCTGGACAGTCCGGAAAAGGCCCTGCAGGTATTCCAGCAATTACGCGAAGCGCGGCAGATCACCGTCGCTGTCGAACGTAAGGGTAAACCGATGAGTTTTGAATATGAAATCGAATAGGATTTTGCATGTAAAATTGAATAGGAGGTCGCTCTGATGAGCAAACCGACAGTTCCCCGAATCATCTTATGGACAGCGTTTCTTTTTTTATGCCTGGCCCCCGTCTTGGCTCTTGCTCAAACTCTGCCGCAACCGACTAAAGAAGGCCGGGTCACCCTCGACTTCAAGGAGGTGGAACTGGCTGACCTGATCCAGACCATCAGCGAGTTGACCGGAGAGAATTTTCTTTACGACGAGAAGGTTAAGGGTAAAGTCACGATCGTGTCTCCGGAAAGCATGACTCTTGACGAAGCCTACATGTTGTTTCACACAGTCCTTAACGTCAAGGGCTATACGGTGGTCCCCTCGGGTGAAGTCAACAAGATCGTACCGCTGAAAAATGCCAAGGAATCCAATCTGCCAACCGTTTTCAACGGCCGCGGCAAGATGAGCGAGCAGGTCATCACCCGGGTCTTTCGCCTCAAGTACCTTGACGCAAGCATCGTTGGACCAACGGTCCTGATTCCCTTGATGCCGAGCTACGCCAATGTCGCCGCCTATGCGCCGAGCAACAGTCTGATCATTACCGATACCGGGGCCAACATCGAACGCCTGGCCAAGATCATCCGAGAACTCGACCAACCGGACTCGGAAGGGCTGATCGAGATTGTGCCGCTGGTGAACTCCAGCGCCGAAGAACTCGCCAAGATTCTCAACGAGATTATGAGCCAGCCGGCGTCCGCGCCCGCCAAGCGTAGGAGGTCGAGTGCCGCGGGGGCTGCAAACGAGCCGGTCACCAAGATCATCCCGTATGCCGCGGGGCGCGCCCTGATCGTTTTGGCCAGCGGCGATGACATGGAAATCATCAAGGGACTGGTGGCCCAGTTGGACCAGAAAATTGACGGAACCCGCTCCAACATCAACCTTATCTATCTGGAAAATGCCGATGCGGTCATTCTGGCGGCGACCCTCAACGAAATTCTGACCGGCATCAAGGCGGAAACCAGGACGGCCCAGAAGGGTGCGACGGGCGGACCGCTCTCAGCCGGGCCGGTGAGTATTACGGCGGATAAGCCGACCAACTCGCTGATCATCAATGCCGCCCCGGATGATTTCCGGACGATCGAGGAAATCATCGCCAAGCTCGACATCAAGCGTAAACAGGTTTATGTCGAAGCCTTGATCCTGGAACTCTCCATGGACGCCACCCAGCGTCTCGGCGTTTCCCTGCAGGGCGCCGTGGATGTCGGCGACGATAGCCTGGTTATCGGCAGCAGCAACCAGAACACCGGTCCGATCGGTTTTAGCGATCTCGCCTCAAGCGGAGCAGGCCTGTTGGGTGCAGCCGTCGACGGCTTGTTGACCGGCGGTTTCTTCAACCCGATCACCGTCACCGGACCGGAGGGCAACGAGATCACCGTACCCTCCCTTTCGGTACTGATCGATGTGTCGAAAACCGACAGTGATGTCAATCTGCTTTCGGCGCCGCGCCTGCTCACCTCCGACAATGAAGAGGCCGAGATCATCGTCGGCAAAAACGTGCCGATCATCACCAGCCGCCTGACCGACACCGGCGGCAGCAACGGTCTGGCGCAGAGCGTCTCCGTGGATCGCCAGGATGTTGCCCTGGTTCTGCGCTTCACGCCGCAGATTACCGAAGGCGACCTGGTGCGCCTGAACGTTTACCAGGAAATCACCGATATAGCATCGATCAGCGTCGGCGATGTTAACAGTGTCGGCCCGACCTTTACCAAGCGGGTGTTACGCAATACGGTGCTGGTGGAAAACAATAAAACCGTGGTGCTCGGAGGCCTGATCGACACCAACGTCATCGAATCGGTGACCAAGGTGCCGATTTTGGGAGACATACCCGGGCTCGGCTGGCTGTTCAAACGCACCTCGACCTCGGAAGAAAAGACCAACCTGCTGGTCTTTATCAATCCGACCATTATCAAAAGCCCCGAGGATCTCGATCGGGTGACCGGACGCAACCGCAGGGCGGCCAAAAATTTCCTCACTGACAAAGTCATCAACGCCGTGCCGGAGAATTTCTTCGCTGAGTTGGGAAGCGAAAAATCCGCCTTGCCGAATGGTCAAACAAAGGAGAGTCTCGATACACAGGGTGCGAGTCAAGCGAAGTCATCGTCGACTGATGACACACCAGGCGAGACTGCCCAGTGAACTCAACCGATGGAGCACAAATCGGACAAGGTATGACTCTACCCCATCATCCCGGGAAGCGACTCAGCATGCATAACTGGCGGCGTATCGGTGAAATATTACATCACGACTTCAAGGTTTCTCAGCAGCGAATTGACGCGGCCCTGACGGGGCAACTGCAGAGTAATGAGCTCCTCGGTCAGATCCTCCTTAAGTTGAAAGTTCTTGACAGCGTGACGCTGGCCAAGGCTCTGGCGGCTCAGTTCGAGCTGCCCTACCTGGAGATGATTGCCGAGGAATCGGCAGCCGAGGATCTGTTCGATGTGATTCCAATCAGCTTTGCTAAAGAATACCTCATCTATCCCCTGGCCCGGCAAAACGGCCGTCTGCAGGTAGCCGTTGCCGACCCCATGGACTCCCGTCCGCTGAACGACCTGAGTACTCTAACAGGGGAGGACATTGAACCTTGCGTCGCGACTCCTGAAGAGATCCTGCGCGCCATCAATCGTGGCTATGAGAAACAAGCTGGCGACTCCAGTGAGGTTATCGAGGAAATCGAGGAAAAGACCGCCGGAGACCTGGTCCGCGACCTGGAACCGGCAGACCTGATCGATGCCTCTGACGAAGCGCCGATCATCCGTTTTGTCAACAGCCTGATTACCCAGGGTTACAAGGAACGCGCCAGCGATATTCACATTGAACCGTTCGAACGGGATCTGGTGGTCCGTTATCGTATCGACGGCATTCTTTACGAGGTGCTCCACCCGCCGCTGAAAGCCCACTCCGGGATTGTTTCCCGCATCAAGATCATGGCCCAACTGAATATTGCCGAAAAACGCCTGCCCCAGGATGGCCGGTTCCGGGTTCGGGTAGCCGGACGGGATATAGATATCCGCGTTTCAACCCTGCCGACCGCATTTGGCGAACGGGTTGTGCTACGCCTGCTCGATAAGGCCTCGAGTATTCTCTCTCTTGAGGAAATTGGTCTCGGCAGCAACCTGCTGAGCCAGTTCGAGGGGATGATCAACAAAAATCACGGAATTTTCCTGGTGACCGGCCCAACCGGCTCCGGTAAAACCACCACTCTGTACGCGGCGCTGACAAGCCTGAACAGTCGCGAAAAAAATATCATCACTGTCGAGGATCCTATCGAGTACCAGCTGCCGGGTGTCGGCCAGATCCAGGTCAATCCGAAGATCGACCTGACCTTCGCCAACGGCCTGCGTTCGATCCTGCGCCAGGATCCCGACATCATCATGGTTGGTGAAATCCGCGACCGCGAGACTGCCGAGATCGCTGTGCAGTCGGCTCTGACCGGGCACATGGTCTTTTCAACCCTGCACACCAATAATGCCGCCGGAGCCCTGACCCGTTTGGTGGAAATGGGCATCGAACCTTTTCTGGCGGCATCAAGTATCGTTGGTATCCTCGCACAGCGCCTGGTGCGCAAAATTTGTCCGCACTGCAAGGAAGCAGTTACACCACCGAAGGAACTTCTCGATCAGCTTGGTGATGAATGCACCCTGCCTGCTAATCCTCAGTTCTACCGGGGGAGAGGTTGCTCCCACTGCATGAATATCGGCTATTGGGGACGCAGTGGCATTTATGAACTACTGCGTATTGACGAAACCGTGCGGGAACTGCTCCTGCAGGACAAGGATGCCGCCACGATCAAGCAGGCGGCGTTGCGACAAGGCATGCAAAGCCTGCGCTCGGCCGGCGTGGCTCAGGCCCTTGAAGGAGTGACCTCTCTTGAAGAGATTCTGCGCGTGACCCAGGAGGAGGTTTAGAGTTGCCGCTATTCGAGTACTCAGGTCTCGATAATCAGGGACGCAAAAAAACAGGTACCATTGACGGTCCCGGGCGCAAGGTGGTGACCCAGCAACTGAGCGACCAGGGCATCTACCTGACTGATTTGCGGGAAACCGGGACGCAACGGGTTCGCAAGCTGTCGTTCCGGTTCGGGATGGCACGCAAACTTCCGACTGGTGAACTTGCAGCTGCGACCCGCCAAATGGCGACCCTTTTGGGCGCTGGCCTGGCACTGGATGATGCCCTCAACACCGTTAATGAGCAGACAGACCAACCGCTGCTGTCCAAAACTTTTGCAAAGGTTCGCGAGCATGTTGTGCAAGGTGGCACACTCCATGAAGCTCTGGCTGAACATCGTCATATTTTTCCAGACCTGTTCATCAACATGATCCAGGTCGGTGAGGACAGCGGTACACTTGATAGAACCATGTACCGGCTGGCAGATTTTCTCGAGAGCCAGGCCCGCATGCGAGCCCGGATTCAGTCAGCCCTTGCCTACCCGCTACTGATGACCCTGGTTGGTAGCGGTGTATTGGTATTTCTGTTCGTATTTGTGATTCCCAAGATCACCACTATGCTGAATGAACTTGACAGGGCGCTGCCTTGGCCGACCCTCATGCTGATTACCCTGACGGATTTTCTGGCCAGATGGTGGTTGCTGCTCGGTCTGTTGCTGGCTTTGGCGCTGTTTGCCCTAAAACGCTATCGTGACACGGAGCGAGGCCGCGAGCACATCGATTCCCTGGTTCTGAAAACCCCGCTGTTCGGTCGGTTGCAACTTTTGATTGTGACGGCCCGTTTTGCCCGCACCCTGGGCACTTTACTGGAGAGCGGGGTTCCATTGCTCAAGGCCCTTGATATCTCAAGGAACCTTCTCTCCAACCGGGTCCTCAATCGAGCGATTGAAACCGTCACTCTACGGGTTCAAGAGGGCGCTGGCTTGGCCACGTCGCTTAAGGAGACAACTGTTTTTCCACCAATGCTGGCCCAACTGACAGCGGCCGGCGAGAAGAGTGGCAAACTCGAAGAGATGTTGTTCCGGGTTGCCGACACCTATGAGCACCAGACCGATCTGTCCATGACCGGCATGCTATCGCTACTTGAGCCGCTGATGATCCTGTTGATGGGGGGCATTGTCGGTTTCGTGGTTCTGGCGATTTTGCTGCCGATTTTCGAGGCGAGCCAGGGCTTTGGGTAAAATAACCGGTGAGGGGTTAGCGGTGATAGGTCAGGGGAAAACAGCAGAGTCCTCCTCACACCTTACCCTCCACTTTAAAAGATTGAAAACCTAAGGAGATACAACACTCATGCAAACTTCCAGGCTACGTGATAATCGTGGTTTTACCCTGATTGAAATCATGGTGGTGGTGGTCATTCTCGGCATTCTGGCCTCAATCGTCGTTCCTCGTCTGCTCAGTCGTCCGGACGAAGCCAAGGTAACCAAGGCCAAAGTCGACATGAAAAGTATTGAGGAGTCCCTCGGTTTGTTCAAGCTCGACAACGGTTTTTATCCCAGCACTGATCAGGGGCTCAAAACCCTGGTCGAAAAGCCGACAACCGGAAGGATACCTGCTAAATATTCAGTGGATGGCTACCTGAAGAAAGCCCCGGTTGATCCCTGGGGCAGTGATTACATTTACCTGTCACCAGGGCTGCACGATCATAATTTCGACTTGATCAGTTACGGTGCCGATGGAGAACCCGGAGGAGAAGGTTTTGATGCTGATATCAATAGCTGGGAGCTCGATTAGCACCCGACCGCCCGGAGCAAGCAGGCAGGAGTTCCTTTGCCCGAAGTAACCGCCATGAGCTGTAAGCAGCAAAGACAATACGCCTTTCGAGACAGAGGGTTGGCCGGCTTCACTCTTGTTGAAATCGTGGTGGTGATGGTATTGATCAGCCTGTTCATGGCTTTCAGCATCCCCCTTTTCAGCAATATCGGCACCAGCGGCCTCGGCTCTTCGGCGCGAAGACTCAGTGGCACGATCAAATACCTGTTCAACGAATCGGCATTGTCCGGACTCGAATATCGCTTGGTCTATGACCTTGACCTGGGAATCTACCGTGCCCAGATTCTGGAAGCGAACGGTGAACTGTTCGATGCACCTGATCAGGGACGGGAGGCGTCGCTAAAGGGTGAGGTTCGCTTCAAAGATCTGCAACTGCCAGGCCGCAGCAAGTTCACCATGGGACAGGTAACAACCCGCATTCATCCCAGCGGCTGGGTGGAAGAGACCATTATTCACCTGGAGGACGGAGCAGGCGAGATGATGACCCTACGGGTCTCACCCTTGACCGGAACCACTGAGGTTTTTGATGGTTACCGGGAATTTTAAGCCTGTATCGATAGGGCCAAATTCGTAATGCAACTGACCTTTTGCCCGAAAAAATCACAGCGCGGTGGCTTTACGCTGCTAGAAATCATGATCGCGCTGGCCATCGTCAGTATTGCCATGGTTTCCTTGCTGTCATTGGCCAACCGCTCGATCGGCGTTCATGATCGCCTGCAGCGAATCACCGCCGCCACCTTGCTGGCTCAGGGGAAGATGGCCGAAACCGAACTGAGCGCAAGGCACGGGGCTCTGCAGGGGGCTGAAGTACAGGGCGAGTTCAGCGAGCCATACACAGCTTACCGCTGGCAGATCACCTATGCAGATACGCCGTTGCCATCGGTGCAGATGGTGACCGTTAAAGTTCTCTGGGGAGACGAAGAGCGCAATGAGCTGGTCGATCTCACATCCTTTATTTTTTAAACGGAGCCCGCGCTCCGAAAAGGGCTTTACCCTGGTTGAGGTGCTGGTTGCAATCAGCATTCTAGCTATTTTACTGACCTCCGTTTATGGCATTTTCTCCTCGGTCAGCCTGGCTCGAGAACGTTTGGATGCGGACAGCGCCGAGTATCATCGGGCGAGGGTTCTCTTCGATCGTCTGGGTCGGGAACTACGCGGGGCTTACTTCCAGATCAGTAACCAGAACTTGGTCTTTACCGGCCTTAAAACTGATGACGGCTCTTTCGACTTGGAGCTGACCACATCGGCGGTCTCCCCCTTGAGCCAGACAGGTTCGGGCATTGCCAGAGTCCACTACCTGCTTGTCGAAGACCAGGAAGATGCGGCAGACGGACTGGTTCTGATGCGCAGCGAGCACCCCGTCCATGAGTCGACTGACGAAGAGGCTGCCGGCATGATGCGCCTGGTGCCTGGAATAGAGGCTATGAGTTTGCGCTACTACGCCAACGGGCAATGGCAGACGACATGGCAAGGACGAACTTCCGGACTTCCGGAACTGGTTGAGATTGAGTTACAACTCCGCACAGGCAGAGAGGAACCGATTTATTTCATTTCGGCATTCGAAGTGCCCGAGGTCATGGCCCGATGAACGGCAATAGAGGAAAGCGGGGCATGGCTCTTCTGCTGGTGCTGATGATCGTCGCACTGATGACTTCACTGTTGACGGACTTGGCCTTTTCTACCATGGTCGACATGCGCCTCACCGAGACTTTTCGCGATAGCACCAAGGCTTATTACCTGGCTAAGGGAGGAATCAACGCCGGTCGCATGATTCTTCAGGAGGATCGCAATAAATACGATTCGCTTGATGAAACCTGGAGCAAGGGTGTGATCAACTACCCGGTCGGCGAAGGCAGCGTCACCATCCGCATCGAGGATCAGGACGGCAAGCTGTCCCTTAACAGCATGGTTAACGGCAATAATCCGCAAACCATCATGACCGACCGCTTTTACCGTTTGCTGGTTGTCATGGAGCTAGACAACCTGGCAGACCCGGCAGAATTGACAGCGGCTTTGATTGACTGGATAGACACCGGCGATGATCCCTACGCGGAGATTCACACTGATGGACAGAGTTTGCCTGTCTCGGGAGCAGAAGACATCTACTATCAGAGTCAGGCCGAACCCTACAAAAGCAAGAATGGTCCGCTCGAGACACTGCAGGAACTCTCACTGATCAAGGGCTTCACACCTGAGATCGTGAGGCAGATCAGCCCGCATCTGGCTACCAATGGCGCGGTTGCAGTCAATATTAATACCGCCAGCGCCGAGGTGTTGATGGCCCTCGACCTCCAGATCAGTGATGATACGGCACAGGCCATTGTTGACTATCGCAAGACCAAGCCGATCAAGAGTATCGCCCAGCTTGAGGAAAGCCTCGCGCCGGAGATCTACATAGTTTTAAAGACTCTTGCCAACCAGGATCTGTTGGCTACGAAAAGCCGTACTTACCAGATTGAATCATCCGCCCAGGTCAATGATGGCAGCCGTCGTTTGATGGCGGAAGTTGATAAGAAAAGCAACAAGCTGCTTTTTTTCAAGGTGAATTAATGTCATGAGCAAACGATTAATTGGAATTGAGGTCGGCAGCAGCACTCTGCGCATCGCCATACTTAATCAGGTGAAGGGTCATATCTCTGTCGGCTCCCTGCAGGATGTTGGCTACGCAAATTCGAGAGAACTGACTGCCCATCTTAAGGAAATTTTGGCCGGCGAGTTTAGCATTGGCGACCAACTGGTGACCTGTCTTCCTGCCCGGGATGCTTACGTGCGCCGGTTGGAGTTCCCCTTTCAGGATGACAAGAAAATTTCCGCAGCGATTCCTTTTTCACTCTCCGCTCAGCTACCGGTTGCAATCGAAAATTGTGCCACAGCAATACAAAAGGCTCAAGCCTCCGACAAGGGGGCAGTGGTGACAGCGGCAGCGGTCCCCATCGAGACGTTCCGGTCTCTGTTGAGTGTTTTTGAGGAGGCTGACGTGCCGCTGCACCTGGTCGATCTGGCGCCGTTCAGCTACGTAGCCGGAGTAGGCGAACAGGTCGGCAAAGGTCTTCTGGTTTGCGTCACCGACCAGGAGACGACCATCTCACTGGTGCAAAACGGCTGCCTGGTGGATTACCGTATTCTGGCGGCGATTGAAAAGCCCGTCAAAAGGGTCCAAATTCAGCAATTACTCAGGGAAATCCGAATCTTAAAGCAGATCTCCGCAGAAGGTGACCTTAACCTCTGCCTGATGGGCGAAGGGAGCACTCCCGAACTGGCAGAAGCTCTGCAGTCCTCTGGTCTTGAAGTTGAAATCCTCTCTCTTGAACTCAGTGGGCAGATGGTAGAAAACTCTTTTTTACCAGCATTAGCCCTGGCGCTGCGTGCAAGGGCTGACAAGCATGATCAATCATTCAATTTCCGCCGCGGTCAATTTGCTTTAAAGGGAGAATGGGCAAACCTGAAGCGCAAGATGGTCCTCCTGGCGACTTTGTTCGGCATGGCTATTCTTATTCTGGTCGGTTCAATGACTTTCAAGTACGTCGACAATGCCGGTCGCGCTGAGAAACTGAAGGCTGAGATGGTTAACGTTTACCGGTCGTTGTTCCCTGAAGCCACAACCATTGTTGATGTTCCGTTACAGCTCAAGAGCGCGATCGTCAGCCTGCAGGAGAAAGGCAGTCTGATCAGCGGAGGACAGTCTTCGACTCTTGCCGTGCTTAAAGAGCTCTCCACCCTGCCCGGTCTGGTCACAGTTGAATTTCAGGAACTGGTCCTGAGCACCGAAGAGCTCAAACTGACGGGCTGGACGGCATCGTTCGAAGCGGTCAATCAGATGACCAAGGTGCTTGATGAGTCACCACTGTTTACCAAGATCCAGGTCACTGATGCAAAAATGAGCCTTGACGGCAGCCGAATTGATTTCCGACTGTTGCTTTCACTTGCCAATCCGGGGGCCGAACAATGATCAGTCAATTGAACCAGAGAGAACGAATTTTCGTGATAGTCGGGGGAGTTTCTCTCATTTTAGCCCTGCTCTACTTTGCAATCGTGGCACCTTACCGTAGCGCGCTGAATCGACTCGACAGCCAGATCGCAACACGCAGCGGGCAATTGCAGGAGGTCAAAGCTCTCCAAGCCAGATACCTTGAGCTTAAGCAACAGAGGCTCCAAATGGAAAGACTCCTGGATACACGGCAGGATTTCTCCGCTCTCACATTCATCGAGAACCTGGTCGAGAGAACGTCAGGCCGGGAGAATCTCTTGTCCATGCGCCCTCAGACGCCAGAGACTCGCAACGAATTCATTATCGATTCGGTCGAGATCAAACTCGAAAGGTTATCCCTCAAACAGGTTCTCGAATTACTTTTAGCTCTTGAAGAGGCGGCGACGCCCATGCAGGTAAAAAATCTCCACATCAAGCAGCGCTTTGATGACCGGGCCCTGCTTGATGCAACCATGACAATCACAGCACTGCGGAGAGCAGCATGAGCGACCCTAAATTGCCGCGCAAAGCGAGAGGGCCTGTTGCCTCCTGGCGAAAATCAAGCGTCTTCCTGTTGGCAGGGGCCGGCCTGCTGCTGCTGGGCATGCTGACAGGGTTCTACCTGTTCTTCCCGGCAGAAACTCTAAGGCAGCGCATCATCCAGGAAGTAGAGACGCGTGCCGGGGTTGCCGTGCAATCCGTGCAGATAGAGCAGGTCAGCCTTTACCCGCTGCTGACCCTTGATACCAGAGGGATCGAACTGGGCCTGACCGGGCTGCCCCACCCTTTACCAATCGAGGCGTTGAGCATCGCACCGCAATGGTCAACCCTGTTCTCCGCTGATCCTGGAGTGCTGGTCCACGGCAGCCTTATGAACGGGACCATCACTGCAGGTTTACTCAGAAGCGGCGCAATCAACGCCCGTGCGACGGGTCTGCGTTTCGACCTGCCGATACAAAAACCCCTGCCTTTCAATATCACGGGAACTCTCAGCGAAGCGACCTTTGATGGTGGCACCAGGCTCGACGCAGAGGCCAAAACCCAATTGTTGTTGCGGCTGGCTAACGTCAGCGTGCTTGGACTGGAGTTGCTCAAAACCGACGGGCGCGGGCTCGTTCTCGGTGAAATCGCCCTGCAGGCCGAAGGGCAAGGCCGGGCCGTGAAGGTCAAGACACTCTCCGCCAAGGGGGGAGACCTCGAGGTCAAAGGTAACGGAACCCTTTTGATCGGCCGCACCGCATCGAGCAGCCGCATCAAATTTACGCTGCACGTTCGTCCCAGCCCGACTGCAGATGCTTTCATCGCCTCTCTGCTCGAGCTTGCCGGCAAACCCGACCCAGACGGTTTTTATTCTTTAAACCTTAGCGGCACCCTGGACAAACCTATTCTTAAGCCTGGAGGTTGATATGTCTCTGCGTATTCTGGTCTGTTCGATCTTTTTAACGGCAAGCACGGCACTACCGGTATGGAGCTTGGAAGTCACTCCATTCCAGGTCCGTAATTTTTCTCCGACAGCCCTGGTCCAGGGCCTTTCGATTGCAGAAACACCTCGCGTGCTGCCCGCAGGGTCAACCTCTCTGAGTACTAGCTTCGATCTGGCTAACAATGCGTCTGTGAACACGCGAACAAAAGAAGGAATCCTGCTCGACGGCGAATCCTATATTGCAACCCTCGGCCTGCGCTATGGGCTTAGTGATTCTCTGCAGCTGGGGATCGACCTGCCCTGGGTCTGGCATTCGCAAGGCTTCATGGATAATTTCATCAGCAATTGGCATGACTTCTTCGGCCTTCCCAACGGTGATCGGGATGATCTGCAAGACGACCAACTGAATTACCTGTATTCGAGCAAGGGTAAAGAACATCTGGGTCTACAGGACGAAACCAATGGCTTCGGAGATTTACGCCTGCAGCTTGCCTGGCAAATCAAGGCCACCGAGCAGTCGGCATTTACTCTGCAAACCCAGCTCAAGGCACCAACCGGTGATGCCAACAAGTTGACCGGCAGCGAAGCATGGGATATCTCCGTGGCCCTGTCCGCGCAACGCGACTTTCCCCTGGGCAAAGGTCAAGGCGCGTTCTGGGGTGGCTTTGGTGTCAGCTGGCTGGGGGATGGCGAAGTACTGGAGGGCGAAGTAGTAGACTATGCTGCCAATGGCTGGATCGGCGCCGGCTGGACCCCCCTCAACTGGCTGGCCCTCAAAGTCCAGATTGACAGCCATACAGCTCTCTATGACAGCAACCTGACCGAGCTTGGTGATCCGGCCGTTATGCTGACCATAGGCGGCACACTCGCCCTGAGTGAAAAGACCCTCCTCGATATAGGGGTCGGAGAAGACCTGAATGTCAACGCCTCATCGGACGTCACACTTCACCTGCGCCTTGCACACAAGTTTTAATCTGTACCGGTTTACCGGGCTCAGCTCTCAAAGGGGTATTGGCAAGGTCGAGTCAAGCCCTTAAGGACATCTTGCCAGATCGTGAAAGACTCTCTGTCGATCGCGTTCTTTGCTTCGCCAGGGCCAGGTAGTTGCCACAGAGGATAAGGAGTATTCCTATCAAACCGGGCAAGGTCCAATGATAGTCCTCCCAAATCGTGGAAAGCATCAGGGCGACGACTGGAAAGAGCAGTGTCGCGTAAGCCGCCCGGCCCGGCCCTATCCTTCCGACCAGGCTGAGGTAGCAGCCAAAGGCGATCACCGAGCCGAAGAAAGCCAAGTAAACCAGTGAGACTAGATAAGGTGCTGAGAGGTCAATGGTTATTGGAGCACCAGAGATAATCACCACCAGAACCATACAGAGCGAACCATAGGCCATACCGTATGCATTGGTCTGTACAACTGGCAGTTTACGGTGCTGATTGCGAGCCGAGATGATGTTGCCCAGCGAGGCCAGGTAGGTTGCAGCAAAGCTGAGCAGCAGACCGAGCATAACCGGCCCTGAGAAGTTGACTGCCGCCATCTCTGGCCAGAAAAGCAAAACCAATCCAACCATCCCCATACCCGCGCCGAAAAGAACCCTTATTTCAATTGGCGTTCCGAGGAAAATCCGTCCATTCAGAAGGTTCATAATCACGATCGTTGAGAACACAACCGCTGCGAGACCGCTGGTGATATACAGTTCAGACCGATAAAAGAGCAGGTAATTGAACGCGAACAGGAAAAAGCCCTGCATGGCAATATAGAGATGGTCATTTCTGGAGAAACGCATGGGCAGGCGACGCGCGAAACACCAGGAGAAAAGAATCACAGCAGCCAGGGCAAAGCGATAAGCGACCGAAAGCGCAGGATCAACATTGCCTAACTGGAATTTAATTCCCAACCAGGTGGAACCCCAGATCAAAATCGTAACGGTATAAAAAAGCAGATTGGCCATAAATGAGAGTTACCTTGAAGAGGAGTTGAGCTGTTTCGCTGCAAGCTTGACAAGAGTATCAATAGCGACTGAATCCTGCAGCAGCATGTTGGTTGAGAGTAATAAAAGAGCTAACCTGCAAACACATTATAGAGATATATATAATAAATTCATCCGCGGGCCAATCACACAAAAAACGTTTAACGGAAAGACGCCAAGAAAAGCCAAGAAAGACGCAATGGGGGGACTATTCTCTTTTTTTAAAGTGGTTTTCTTTGCGGGCTTTCTCTACCCCTTGGCGCCTTCGCCTAAAGCGCCTATTTTGGGTGCATAAATTCTTCAACAGGCACACTTATCGAGAGGGCGCAATGAAAACGATTGGACTATTAGGCGGAATGAGTTGGGAAAGTACAACTGACTACTACCGTACGATCAATACGGGGATCAAAGAAAAGCTGGGTGGTTTACATTCCGCACAGGTTGCCCTGTACAGCATAGACTTCGGTACAATGGAGAAACTTCAACAGAACAACGACTGGCAGGGGGCCGCAGACCTCCTGATCGACTCAGCACTCAAGATTCAGGCCGCAGGAGCCGACTTTCTTCTGATCTGCAGCAACACTATGCATAAGGTCGCCGATCAGGTTGAAGCCTCGTTGCAGATCCCCCTATTGCATATAGCTGACGCAACAGCAAAGAAGCTCGTTGCAGACGGCATCAAAACCGTCGGACTGCTCGGCACAGCGTTCACCATGGAAGAGGATTTCTACCGGGGCAGATTGAAAAGAAAGTTCGACCTTGAAGTTATAACGCCCAGCACCCCAGATAGAGACGTTGTGCATAACGTCATCTACCAGGAGCTTTGTCTTGGCAAGACGAGCAATGAATCCAAATCTGAGTATCTGAGGATTATCGAATCACTTGCAGGCGACGGAGCCGAGGCGGTTATTCTTGGCTGCACAGAGATAGGCATTTTGATCAAGCAGAGTGATACCTCTGTCAAACTCTATGATACGGCAATAATTCACGCTGAAGCTGCCGTCGCTAGATCGTTGGAGCGGGATTAGTCATCCAATGGTTCGTATAGCTATTGTGAGAGAGTTCCTGATGATATAATCATTATATGATCGACTCTAACAAATTCCCTGTAGAACTAAGCGGCTTAGATGTCTCCGAGTGCGGCAAGATCGCCGAGCACTTATCCAGCCATTTTCAAAAGATTCTCAAGCAACTTAAAATTGATAAGGACCTCACAGAACAGACCAAAAACGTATACATCCCATTAGCCGCCAGCCTTTCTGTAAAAGCAAAAGAGCAACCCGCGCCACTGATTGTTGGCATCAATGGCGCACAGGGCTCGGGGAAATCAACGCTGTGTATATTTCTGGAGACCATTCTCAAGGAAGCTTTTGGACTCAGAAGCATCAGTCTCTCCATAGATGACCTTTACTCCACTCATAAAGAAAGAATCCTCTCAGCCAAGAGAACCCACCCTCTCCTCGCAACCCGCGGAGTCCCTGGAACCCATGACATTAAATTAGGGTTGAAACTTCTTGACCAGCTTTGCATGAGTAAGTCAGGCCATAAACTCTCCATCCCGGTATTCGACAAGGCGATGGACGATCGAAGCTCGGAACAAAACTGGCGACGGGTCATCACTCCTTTCGACATCGTTCTTTTCGAAGGTTGGTGCGTCGGCGCCAGGCCGCAGGAAGAAGCTATGCTCGCTTCTCCTGTGAATGAACTGGAAGCCAAAGAAGACCCGGAAGGTGTTTGGAGAAGCTACGTCAACCAGAGGTTAAGAGACGATTATGCAGAGTTATTTGCACGACTCAACCTGTTGATCATGCTGCAGGTGCCGGAGATGGAATGCGTTCTTGAATGGCGTAGCCTACAAGAACACAAGTTGGCCATGCGGCACAAAGGCACCGGGACTAGCAAGATCATGACTCAGGCTGAGCTACAACGCTTCATTATGCATTATGAACGCTTGACTCGTCATATGCTGGGGGGAATGCCAGACTACGCTGACATCGTTTTGCGTCTTAACCGCGAGCATCTGATCGATGGTGTAGTCGTCAATTTCAGTCCGTGAGTAAAACGGCACGAATAGACCCTTCAACCGTTACCTTCAACCGTTACCTGTTGTTACCTGTTGTCAACAAATAGAACTGTCCGGTTTGTTAGCAAATGAATTGTCCGGTTTCCCTCACGATCAGGTAGGGAAAGAAACGGACGCGACGGTTATTGATTTTCAGCGGTTTTAATGCATTCAAGTATCTGTCCTTCTCGGTCATAAGTTGCCAATTTTCTAGGGCCATAAAAGAGGGCCAGCGAACGGTCAGCATAGCGGTGGATTCTGACTTTGGTCTTGATGTAATTGAAGCGATAGCTATCTGACGGGATCTGCAGCGTGAGCTTTTCAAATGACACGCAATTGT
>JARUHP010000104.1 GCA_030005635.1 Deltaproteobacteria bacterium IMCC39146 | reverse complement strand
CGGGATTGTCGAAGCGACCGAGGCCTATCTCAAATTTTACGGCGTTCCTCCCCAGGGAAAAGAGGGGCGTGCCTATGCTGCCGTGGGATATTTGCCTACTAAAGACAACCCAGAAAAGATTGGACCTTTACCGGTTTTCTTATTCACCAAAGAGAATCAGACAGAAAAGGTCCTTAAGAAGCTGGTATCTGGCGATCTCATAACATCAGACAAGCAGCCTTACGATAACCCCTTTCCTGAGGATCTTGAAATCCTTGCAAAACCAATACAAGAAAATACTTTGGTCCTTGACTTAGTCACGACTCGGCAGTGGAAGGATGAGATCCTGCGTGCAGGAATGATTGCATTGATGGAGACGGCACTTCAATTCGATGAAGTGAAATTTGTAAAAGTGACATTGAACGGTGTGCCTCTCTCATGGATTCCAGACGCTGGGTATCAGAAGCGCCTTGACGTGGTTGTTGATGTTCCTCCCCCAATACTGATCCTTATGGCCGGGGCTTGGGAAAAAGGACAAGATGAACCTGAGGAAGTTCTTGT
>JARUHP010000103.1 GCA_030005635.1 Deltaproteobacteria bacterium IMCC39146 | reverse complement strand
ATTGAACAGCATGTCCCAGTTAGTCGCCGTCGGCAATGGTTGGGACGACCGATCAAGGAACGTGAAGCGATCGCTCGGGCCTTTGTAGCTAAGGCGTTACTTCGTTATCAGCACACCAGGTCTTTGCGGAACGCTTTGCTGAGCACCCCGAATCTACGGAACATCTGTGGATTCAGCAAACGGCAGGAAGTTCCCTCGGAATCGACCTTTTCACGGGCCTTTGCCGAGTATGCCAGGGCCGGTTTGGGCACGGTCGTCCACGATTCACTGGTCAAAGAGCACCTCGGAACGGAGTTGATTGGGCACATCAGTCGGGATTCGACGGCTCTTTCAGGTCGAGAGAAACCTGCAAAAAAGATTAGATTGCCCAAGGTCGCGAAGAAGCGAGGGCGTCCGACCAAAGGTGAGGTTCGCCCACTGAAACGGCTCGATCTTCAGCGACTCCAGGCGGCACAAGAAGCGCTTGCGGAATTGCCAAAGGTCTGTGATCGAGGCGTCAAGAAGAATGCCCAAGGCTATATGGAGACCTGGCACGGCTACAAGCTGCATCTGGACGTGAATGATTGCGGATTGCCGA
>JARUHP010000102.1 GCA_030005635.1 Deltaproteobacteria bacterium IMCC39146 | reverse complement strand
GCATTCCCCCCTCGCAAATATCGACAACACAAGCACTAAAAGTCTTCGGGGTGTCCTGCACCTGAAGCAGACAAACAGCATTCTTGACCTTGTAGCGATTAAACTTGCGAGCAATAGCCTTGACACTTGTCCCGCAAGCTGGGCACACCCGAACGTCAACCCGATCAAAGTCTTTTGTGAATTGCCTTATTTTTCTCTGGCATTGAGGACATGAAAGGAAGATTGATCCCAAGTACATATAGAACACCTCACAAAAAATCACTTTGGCACTTAAGCAAGGTGATGGATTAATAAACTCTTCGATGGCTCTCTATGCTATAGCCGTTTGGGCCAAGGTCAGCAAGTGGAGCCGACCCCATATCCTCTTCATACCCTTTGCGGCGGCAGACTTCATGAAAATCGCCTTTGCAGTAGGTCTCAATCAGAAGATGATGAAGGATGTTGTTTTTAGAATCTTTGCTGTGTGCACAGTAAAAGGCACAAGATTGGTGACGCTGACACATAAATACGACTCCGTAGACATTCTTATCGAAAGGAAGCATTTCAATTGACCTTTGTTGGCCGAAGGCAAATGCAACTTAA
>JARUHP010000101.1 GCA_030005635.1 Deltaproteobacteria bacterium IMCC39146 | reverse complement strand
ATTTTCTGTCATATATTGAGGATTGCGGGGTTCAACCAAATGCTTCAGATCAAGCCAGAATTTGGCCCGCTGTTCCGATTCCGGTGGCTGTTGAACCGGTAATTCAAGAAAAGGAACATCCATATTCAAGGCATGAAATTTTTCAGATAGGATTTCTGCCATAATACCCATTAGTACGGGGTCTTCATCGCTAGGCTTGTCAACCGGCATGGGCGATTCTGTATTATATCTGTTCACCTTGTGCTTGCCCCAGTGAATCCCGCAGGTCGGACTGTTATACAGGCCGATATAGGCAACCAGGCGGTAGCCGTTTCGCAGGAATTCCTCGACCATCAGAAATGGGGTTTGTAGAAGTTCTTTGCAATGATTACGAAAAAACATATTGTCATATTGCTTTCTGCCTTGGGGGTTGCGCTGTAATCCCATGGCGGTTGTTTCAGGGCAGGCGTATTGGATAATACCGACCCGTAACTTCATTAAATAATCCATTAATTCATGTGACAAGGGGAAGTTTTGTCCAAGCACATGGACACGACAGTATGGATTGATCAAACACTGTGCAACTAAAATGATTTTTTTATCTTTCTTTTTCATATTGGGC
>JARUHP010000012.1 GCA_030005635.1 Deltaproteobacteria bacterium IMCC39146 | reverse complement strand
TGTGCGGAACGGAAGTGATCGAAGTGGATTTCACACCTCAACAAAAAGAGAAAAAGGATCTCCCAGATTGACCCCTCAATGGGTCTTTCATGGGGTTGAATCGTCAAACGTCTAAAATAGATAAAAATAGAGAAAAGAGGTCTTGCATGGCATCGTTTCGTCAAACGTCTAAAAGTAGATAAAAGTAATCGTGCACGGGGTCGTTTCTTCAGACGGCTGTTAGGTGGGCAACGATGCTTTTTAAAGTGCTCCGAAAAACTCCATCACAATGCAGTATGTTGACCATGCTTAGGTGCCACATGCCTGGTATGTAGGTGTAGTAACTCAAACCCGACCGGACAGACAGTGTAAGATTTGGTCAAACTCAAACAGGTTGATGATCTGATATTCTCAGAAGTCAGGGGTTATAGGAATCAGAGGGTGTGAAGGGTTTTGAACACCTGATTAGAAATAGTAGGACTTATAGTAAGCTGAAATTCACTTCTCAGGTGTTTTGAAAACAAAGGGCCTATTCCCGGTTCTCATATATGCGGTCCCAAGAAAAAGAGTATAGTCATACTTCGCCCATGAAGACACTTTATCACCCTGCCTAGTCCTCACGGTCCAATAATATTCTCGGCCAGGTTCCAACGGTATTTCAATTTTATGCTCAGTTTTAGTCAGCCCTTCCTTGTAATAAATTTCTTTTCCAACAGACCTTTTCACCCCTTCCCAAAATGATTCAACCTTGATGCCTTCATAAACAATTAAGTCATAAGTTACTCCAGAACGTTGTGCTGCTTCCCATTTAAAGGTTGGTTGAAGATTTTCTGCCTGTTTTGGGAAATTCGGATTCCCAACTTCCGGGGATAACGGTTTTATATCGCTAAAAGAGGTACAGCCTACTAATACCAGAAGAAAAATTGTAATTATTAGGTTGTGTCTTTTCATCGTCTTTCCTCCAAATCCATAAGTTCTTTTGAAATGTTTTCCTCAAAAAAGGGAAAACGAGTTGCAAACATTTTAGTCGCCCGGTCATAGTTATCGGTAATTGTTGCAGCGTACCTTGAACCGTTAAGAACCACCACAAGCGTTCCAATGTAGGTAATCCTATCTTTGTGAACCTGAAAAGTAGCTTCAATAGGTCCGCTGATAATGATACCTGACCGCCATTCAAAACCGTTGATTTGGTATTTGCCATTTGGAAGATGCCAGGCGAAGTCACCTTTATCGTTTGGATGAATAAACATCGCGTCAGATGTGTCAACTCCAGTGACAAATAAGCCGAACAGACTTTCTCCTAATACAGACGAAAGGTTTTTTTCTTCACCATCACCAATTAAACGGACTGCTCCAAATACAATTCCTTCTCCTTGAGCAATTGAACCAGATTCTGGAAGGTTGATAGCTGAGGTTGTACATCCAGCGATAAAAACAAAAGAAACAATTACGGTTGGCAATTCGAGGAAGATTCTAGGAGAAAGCCACCTGAAAAAAGAAAAGTCCATAGTGATCCCCGAAAAGCCCAAGCAAAAGAAAGCTCGTTGAAACTTAAGGGTTTTTTTGATTTTATCAGGGGAAACTAGACTAGCAAGAATTGAGTGATTGATATTGTAGTTTTACGACTGCCCAGAATGCTTTTGTCCAGATGTGTTTACTCTTGCGTAGTCTACTTTCGTACCCATGACAACCCCCTTTTGATAACTGTCTCTTGTGACCCGCTGCGGTGGGGGTGGTCATGAAAGATTATCTGAGATATGGAGGTTTTACTGAATTGCAGGGTTTGCAGTAATTCAGCATTTCTGACCAATATTCCCATCCAAAACAATGCGAGAGGACTTTTAGTAAATATCTCTTCTTTTCCGCTGAACGCTATATCTCCCTTAAACCCATTCTCAAATATCAGGGGTAGTAAGAACTTTGCATTTATGCCAATCGGAGGACCTCGAAACAATGTAGTAGGATAAATAAGACGCATTGCCGTCAGTAATGATCCGCTTCGACCCTCCAGTGTGTTTCTAGAAATATCTATATTTAAGTTGTCAGTGGCCTTGACAGAACTTCTCTTCGCGTTAGCTTAGAATTAACGTCGGTTAGCTAGGAGGCTTATACTATGTTTATTCCCGTGGTACTTAAAGATGGCCATGAAGAGTTGGTTAGCAAGGACGAGTTGCAATTTATGTTGGACAACAAGCAGGTTGTGTTTTTTAAACGTTTTGGTGGGTGGGTTGTTGTTGGTCGGGATAAAATGCGAGACTTGAAAGTTCCATACAATGGAGTGGAACGACGACAGCACAACGTGTTTTCGTAGGGTTACTGATTGTAGGAACCCTTTCGATAATGATGTTGTTTTTATGATGAATCTCAGAGGCCACTTCGATTACAAAATCGGGTGGCTTTTACTATATTGCAGGGAAAGCAAGAATTTCAAATCTAAGCCAAATCAAACGTCTTGTAACAATGTGAGAGGATAAATGATAGTCTAGGGGCTTGGATAACGACCTATTGTCTAGGAGAAGAAAATGGCCAAAGAAACAAAACCTATAGTTGCGTTTGATGAGTCATTTGAAAAACTTGATATTCGAGTTGGCAGGGTAATAGATGTTGCACTTGAAAGCCAAACACATAAACCTACTTACAAAATGATCGTTGATTTTGGGAAGTACGGCCAACGTATTAGTTATGGACGCTTTACTCAACATTCTATTGAAGAAGTAAAAAACAGACTCGTACTTGGAGTTCTTAATTTTGAACCGAGACAAATGGGGCCGGTCACTTCGGAAGTATTGATTTTAGGGGTTCAATTTCCAAAGGCCGAGAGTGGTGAGGCAACATTTGTCTCCCCTACTGTGGATGCGAAAGTCGGAAGTAAGCTTTTCTAGTGTCCCAGAAGTCAGGGTATCTAGGAAGTGTACGATTCAGCCAATTTTGGCCTTCAAAAGTCTCTGACACAACTTATAAGAATCGTGATTTTTGAAGATTTGGTTAATCTGCTGTAAAATGCCGAGTGTGTCAGTTGCTTTATTTTTAGGCCTTGTATGAAATCAGTTCAAAAACTATTAACCCTGTTGTTTATTGTTTTTCTGGTAGCTCCTGTACAGGCCAAGGAAAATGGAGGTCGAGTTTTGGTCCTTCACTCCTATCATCAGGGCTTAGAGTGGACCGACAGAATTATGCGGGGCATCGAGACCGAGTTTGCGAGGCAGGCAATTCGGCCAGAGATCCATGTCGAGTATATGGACACTAAGCGCCATCTCCCCGCAACCGTTTCTCCCACATTACATGATCTATATAAAAAGAAATATGGCAAAACCCAGCCCGAATTGATCATTGTTTCTGACGACAATGCCTACGAGTTTATATTGACCTTCAGGGAGGAGCTTTTCCCCGGGGTGCCAGTGGTTTTTTGTGGGGTCAACTTTTTCGACCCAACCCGACTCGAAGGGCGCCAGGGGATTACTGGTATTGTCGAGAGCTTTGATGTCTTCGGAACTCTGGACACCGCCGTTCATCTTCATTCCGAAACAGAACGAATTTTCGTGGTCAATGACACTACCACAACAGGTCAGGCCAACAAAAAGGTCTTAAGTGAAGTCATACCAAGGTTCAGCGAAAACATTGATTTCTATTTTCTTGAAGCACTGAGTATGGAGGAGCTGCAAGGTGAGCTCCAAACTCTTCCGCCCAAAAGCCTGGTGTTACTCCTTTCTTTCAATCGTGATAGGACGGGGCAGACTTTTACCTACCAGGAAGTTATCAAACAGATCGTACCGTATAGCAAGGCCCCCATGTACGGGGTATGGGATTTTTATCTCGGCAGGGGAATCGTTGGCGGCAAGCTGATAAGAGGACTGGACCATGGAAGAGCAGCAGCCACCATGGGTCTGAGTATTCTGCGGGGGGAGCCTGTTGAAAACATCCCTGTCGTGCTTGAGGGGGGCAACTCCTTCATGTTTGACTACCCGCTCCTGCGTAAATTCAGGATAGACATCGAACAACTGCCTCACGGTAGTATAGTCATTAATAAACCTGATTCCTTCTACAGCAAGAACAAGGGGTTGATTCTGGCCGTTGGAGCGGTCATTGTGGCCTTAACCCTTTTAGCCCTTTTCCTGACGCTCAACATCATCAAGCGCAAGCGAGCGGAGAAAAGCCTTCGGGAGAGTGAGGAGGCGTTGGTTAAACATCTTGATAATCTAGAGCTTCTGGTAGAGGACCGGACATTCAAGTTGAAGGAAGCTCAGGATGAATTGATTCAAGGTGAACGTTTAGCCACCCTCGGGAAGCTGACTGCGACGGTCAGTCATGAGCTCCGCAATCCACTCGGGACGATCCAAACGGCACTCTTCGCTGTCGAGGACAGTCTTGAGCGTAACGATTCTTCACGGGTGGCCCGCTCTCTCAAGCTGGCCGAGCGTAGCATCGACCGATGCGTCACAATAATCGAAGAACTAAATGGCTACGCACGCGTTAAAGACTTGGATATCTTAGAGACCGCTGTTGACGATTGGTTGATGGCAGTATTGGAAGAGCAGAGTATTCCCGAAGAGGTATCATGCGAGTTAGATCTCTCCTGCGGTGTTTTGGCATCGTTTGACCATGAGAAACTCCGTCAGGTGGTAGTCAATCTCATTGCCAATGCAATACATGCTCTTCAGGACAAACAATCCAATGGAAAACATCTGAAAATTTCCACGCATCTTCTAGACAACACATATGAGATTCGTATCAGTGATAACGGAATCGGGATGAGCTCTGATATTAAAGAGAAGGTGTTCGAGCCTTTGTTTTCTACAAAGGGTTTTGGTGTTGGACTAGGGATGGTGATAGTGAAGAATATTGTCGATCAACATCACGGCGAAATAAACATCGAGAGCAAAGAAGGGGAAGGTACGACGGTCACACTTTGTTTACCAATCAATTCTTCTGGGTAACGAAAGAGTCAGATCGTTTGACCTAACCATCAAATACCATTTTCTGGAAAAAACTTTTCTAATAATCACGACTTGTGAGAAGAAAAACGGCTTCTTATTGATCGACATATTTAAGAAGCTCCTTAATCCGCAAAATGATGGCCACCTGGTAACGGGTGGCCATTTACTATTTATCAGGGTCTTCAGAAATTGATCAAAAATGCAGAGCTTGGTTCTCATTAACCTCTGACACAACTTGTGAGACAGTTCGACTTTTGACGTTTTGCTCAGGTCGGCGTATATCGCCGTGTATGTCAGTTGCTTGGTGAATGAGAATGTTGGGAAGATCACAAATAAGTAGTCTTCAAAATTTACCTCCCACGGCTAAAGTACCTTTCGGAAATAAAGCCAATAAACATGTAATCTTGGCGAGACCAAGCGAAATCACAGCATTTATCTGTCTCGCATATATGCTCGACAGCTATTTTACTTAAGGGTCATGACTAGCTTAGAGGCTGATTTCGTTTTGTTTATTAGTGACTTGCAAGTTTGATTTGCAATAACCTACTGATTTGATAAAGAATTGGCAAGTTGGACTCCCCTTTGCAGGTAATAATTCAAATACTCCGATAATAGCAAAGCTGGAGCAATCCAGTGACGCAAAGCCACGGGTCCTACTGGGATGGCCGGGTTGCCGAAGAGAGACAACTGCTAATAGTGTTTTAGGGAATGCGCCCGTCTTCGGTTTATATCGAAGGCGGGTTTTGTTTTGTTATCCTCATGCCTGCTTTTACAAGTTTCTCTATGTTCAGCAAGGAGGGTTATGGAGATGTCAAACAGTCAAGACTCTCAGTCTGGGAGGGTGATATGATCAGTAAAAATATTTTGATTGTTGAGGACGAAGAATCCCTACTGAAACTAGAATCTATTCTTTTGACCTCGAAGGGTTACAACGTTGAGGGGGCTATGGATGGTCAGTCAGCATTGAAATTAGTGGCAAAAATGAAGCCAGACCTGGTTCTTCTCGACATTATGATCCCGGGAATTGATGGATTCGAGGTCTGTCGGCAGATCAAGGCCAACGAGGCGACCCGTCATATCCCAGTGATAATACTTTCGGCCAAAAAGAGCAAAGAAAGCCTTGTCATGGGTGAGCAAGCTGGTGCCGACTGGTATATAACAAAACCATTCAAGTCGTCGATGGTCATCGAAACCATTCAGAGGTTCCTTTCTTGAATGTCGGCCTCTGAGGATTTTCCCCAGGGGTCGTATTTTATTTGTCACGACTTCTAAGGCGAAAAAAGTTTTCCTATTGAGTGACATATTTAGGAACCTCTTTAATCCAAACGAAAATGGCCACCTGAAAATGGGTAGCCATTTACTATTTGTAGAGTTAAAGGCTTGAGGTGTGAGGGCTGATTGAGCGCCACAGTTCTTTATTTTTTCTCCATATGTGGATCAACAACACAATATGGGCAATGAACATCGGTTCCTACAAAGTAATCCATGCACTCACGGTAGATACTTTCCACATCTGGAGATCCTATCGTTTTTTCCGCATGTCCTTTGCAGTGGGCATCATACTTATCATACAAGGATGTGATTCTGGCATCTTCTTTAACTGGTGCGCACGCTGTCAGAATCAGAGCCAATGCTATGAGGCTACTGACTAAGATCTTCATGAATATACACCTCCTTTTTTGCCCTTACACCTCTTGCTTATACATTGGCGCCCACTAAGACTATTTCAATCCTGGCGCTATATTTAGTTCTTAGATGTCACGACATATGAGAGAAAAACCGGCTTCTTATTGATAGAGGTATTCAGTAAGCTGTTTAGTACACAAAACTATGGCCACCAGGGGACGATCCTTGGTGGCCGTTTTTATTTTCATTTACTGATTGACATACCTGACTAAACAGGTAATATATCAATAACAGAATAACAGTTCTTCATTTTTACCTCCTAAAAAGCAAAACCCATAGAACCCGTTGCCCCACAGTCACCCTCCTGGACTGTGGGGCTTTTTTTATTACAAGTCAGGGTCAGCAGTAATTCTGCATTTCGGTTAATCTGAGTACGTCAAAACAATGCAGTAGGATAAATAGTAACCCCTGACACCTTTCTATCCTGATTCGTCTCCGACAACGAAACTTTTTTAAATATCATGGCAAAGGACTAAATCTATAGTTATGTTTTTATATAACTTAGATTTTATTTTATATGGGGTTGTGAGAGATTTGTGAGATTGTTTTGATATGTTCTTATCCAAATTTTAATCAAACATCTCCGAGAAGGGCAAACCTGTAGTGATGCAGGGGCGCAAAGTCTCAGGTCCGCAATAGCGGATAGCTGGGCTACCGAAGAGTTAAGAGTCTTTGGGTTTCTCGGGGGGGAAATTATATGTACGCCCCTTTGTAATTCAAAGTGGGCGTTTTTTGTTTTCATGGCTCAGATGGTCTGTAGTGCCAGTTCGATTCTGAGATTTTAATGTTTTACCGAAGGGTTTAAGTGCGTTTGTCTTCGTTAACAACTAACTTAGGAGGAATCAAATGGGAAAGTTATTACATCAGTTAAGTCGTTCATTTCTTTTGTTCGTTCCGCTTTCAATTGCTATGGGGGCTTTAGCATACGCAGAGCCACCTATTTCATGCACACATCAGGTGATATCAATTGAGGCGGGAGAGTTTGACTCAATGGTTGCACTGGATACCCTGATTACCAACTCTGGGCCAACAAGCTTTTCGGACACTTCCTTCGCGATTAGCGAGCCTTTCACCTCCTCAGATTCAGCGTCAAGCGATTTGTTGGCCGGCTATCTTCCTTCTGGGGAAAGCGTGAGCATGACATGGGATATTCTCGCTCCATCGTCAGAGCAACTTTCATCTGTTTTGAATGGAGGATTTTATACGACAGTGTCAGCTATTGATGAGTCTGGCGAAACCGTTTCTTTTAGCGTCATGTGTAATGGGGGGTCATAATGAAACTCAACGCCATCGAAATAATGAAACGTGGTTCTGGTCATGCCACCAAGTTACTGGTGCTTACACTGGCTATTTTTGTCGTGACAACAGTAAGCGTTAGTGCAGAGGTTTTCTTGAAAGGCAACTACATTGAGGTCGGCATTCATAATGCCGGGTCATTTGGAACCGCAGGAACGCAGCCTGCCGGTTTTCATGGAAATGTAGGCGGTAGGCTTGGCTTTGTCTCAGATTACGGAAAAGACGGATGGGCTGTAGGTTCTCCGCCTTTTGCGGGGGGCTACTTCCTGCCAGGAGCCCCGGAAGAGGGTTGGGCTGTCGAATGGACATCTCCAAGTGGGTCAGAACTTAATTTTGGCAATTTTGGGGCTACTGGTTATGTTCGTGTGCCCGTAACGAGTCTCGTAAATACCAGCTCCGGAAGCACACAATCTGCTGTATGGGAAGGTACAGCAACAAGCGGTAGCGAGGCTCTTCGAGTTACGCAAAATGTTAATTTTGATGTCGACGACCTATTTTTTGTCATCAATGTTAACCTTACCAATACTGGGACTTCGACATTGCATTCAGTGGAATACATGAGAAATGTAGACCCTGACCAAGAGCAACCGTGGACAGGGAACTTTGCCACGAGAAATTGGGTCGAGTTTCAACCACCACGCGCGGCATCTGGATTTCGTTCTTCCCTCACCGCTCGACCGGCGAGCAACACAGATAAAGCACTCGCTCTTGCAGAGGGCACTACGCATGGATTTACTTTGGGCTTAGGGACCATTGATCCACGGGCAGTTGTTGCCGCCTCGCACGGTTTTGCTAACCGCGACCCCGACAGTATCCTCAACGTACCTAGACAGCCTTACTATAATGGTCCAGGCTCATACCAAGACAGTGCTATTGTTCTCGCCTATGATCTTGGCGATTTAGCACCGGGGCAATCCGTTTCGTTCGACTACGTATACATACTGGCGAAAGAGGACCTTGCCTTGGCTCTCGGTACACTTGGAGCAGTCGACATTCTTCAGCCTACCGGAACAATCTCTGGTTCAGATGTAATCTTCCAGGCAACAACTGACGAACTAGACGACACCGAGCAAATAGAGTTTTTTGTCGACGGCTCATCAGTTGGGTTGGATAACGTTGCTGATACAGGCGGTGTTTATTCGGTTGTTTTTGATTCTCGTGCATGGGAAAACGGCACTGTAACCATAAAGGCTGTTGCAACTTTTTCTAGCGGGCGGATTGTTGAGAAAACGGCTACGGTAACCCTCGACAATTCAGGACCGCCAATTGCCTTTGCTGAGCCGACCGCAAGTCAAGTCTTCAGTGGTGATGGAATCTCAATTGCCCTCAGCTTGCTTGATTCGACACATACACCTGTTCGGGTCAGCTTTTTCAGGGAAACAGCCAGTGAAGGCTCTATTTTCCTTAGCGAGGACAAAGAGGCTCCGTTTACATCATCCTTCGATGTTCTTGGTCTTTCTGAAGACGAAACAGTTGTTATCAAGGCTGTTGCCACGGACGCTTTTGGTCACACATCGACAATACAGGTTGCCGGAAGTGTTCAGACAAATTCATCTCCGGTTGCAGATGCGGGCGCTGACATTACCGTTGAGCAAGAGAATGCAAGCGGGGCAAGTGTTGCGTTGAGCTGCTCTGGCTCCACTGATCCCGATGGCGATGCCTTGACTTGCTCGTGGTCAGGGCCTTTCGGAAACGAAGAGGGTACAGATGTCACCGTCCTTCTTCCCCCCGGAAGTTCAACTGTTTCGCTCGTCGCGACCGACACAAAAGCATCCACCTCGGCTGACACGGTTGTTGTGACGGTTGTCGACACAACTCCACCGACAGTCACCGCTCCTGCGGCAGTTACCGTTGAAGCAACCGGTTCCCTCACAGTCGTTTCACTTGGAAGTGCAAGCGCTACAGACCTGGTCGATGGAACTCTTGTTGCTACTGCAAGCACAACCGGTCCATTTGCATTGGGTAAAACAGATGTTGTCTGGACGGCTACGGACAGTGCTGGTAACTCCGCAAGCGCAAACCAGACGGTTACTGTTGTCGACACAACTCCACCGACAGTCACCGCTCCTGCGGCTGTAACAGTTGAAGCAACTGGCGCACTCACTGCCGTAACTCTTGGCAGTGCAAGCGCAACCGACCTAGTTGATGGCGTTCTGGTTGCCACAGCAAGTACAACCGGCCCATTTACCTCGGGCGAGACAGTTGTTGTATGGACCGCAACGGACAGTGCGGGTAACTCCGCAAGTGCAACTCAAACTGTTACAGTTGTTGACACAACTCCACCTACAATCACAGCTCCTGCGGCTGTAACAGTTGAAGCAACTGGCGCACTCACTGCCGCAACTCTTGGTAGCGCCAGTGCCTCCGACTTGGTTGATGGCGTCTTGGCTACGACAGCAAGCACAACCGGTCCTTTCGCGCTAAGTGAAACCATAGTTGTCTGGACAGCTACAGACAGCGCTGGAAACTCCGCAAGTGCAAACCAAACTGTTACAGTTGTTGACACAACTCCACCGACAGTCACCGCTCCTGCGGCAGTTACCGTAGAAGCAACAGACTTACTCACCGTAGTCTCTCTTGGAAGCGCCAGCGCCATCGACCTTGTTGATGGATCTTTGGTCGCAACTCCAAGCACAACCGGCCCGTTTGCATTGGGCGAAATAGCAGTTGTCTGGACGGCTACGGACAGTGCCGGTAATTCCGCAAGCGCAACTCAGGCTGTTACGGTTGTTGACACAACACCGCCAGTTATATCTCTGCCAGCTAATGTTGCCGTTACCGCAAACGGTGTAAGTACATCGGTTGCTATTGGGATTGCAACAGCTTCCGACATTTTCGGACCTGTCACAATAACCAATAATGCCCCAACAGCATTCGCCCCCGGCGACACGGCAGTGACATGGACGGCAACCGATGCAAATGGAAACAGCTCTACGCTGACGCAGGTTGTTAGGGTTAAATACAGCTTTGAGGGATTCAGGTCTCCGCTTAAGGAAGGCGGCAAGTACAAGCGGGGGCGGACTCTTCCGATCAAGTTCCAGGTCTTCGATGCCTCTGGCTCGCCGATTAACTCTGTTCGTGCAACGATACAACTCATCAAGCTACACGATGGAGAGGTTTCCGGAGACCCAATCGAATTGGAATCTTCGAGCGCGGCTGATACGGGTGTTAACTTCAGATATACAGATGAGCAGTATATTTACAATTTAAACACCAAGATGATAAGTGCAGGCTACTATCAAATAAGTGCATTGTTGGATGATGGCACTAGCCACATTATTTCAGTAGGCTTGGTTAAGTAGCCTTTCTGGAAGCTGTTATCTAAACGAGAAAGTTGCTTAAGGGCCTCCCATTATTGGGAGGCCCTTTTTGTTGATAGTTAAGTCAGCTGCCAAATTTCTAAAAGTCACCACTGGCGAGAAGAAGATCGGCTTATTATTGATAGAGACATTTAAGACGCTCATTAACCACAAAATTATGGCCACCTGAATCTACTTCGGGTGGCCACTTTCTTGTGTGTCATGGGTTCTTATTGGGGAGCACCTGGCGGCGGTCCAATCAAAGAGTCTATGCCGTCATCCTCGATAGTTTCCAGAACCTCATCCAGAGCCGATTGGTCAGAATCGAAGGGTTCATCCCAGACCGTTGAATTATCATTCTCGTCTACAACTTCTAATATCCAGCCACCGTCCCCATCTTCATAAATCATAATCTCGACACTTTTAGCATCACGCTCAACTGTCTGACATAGGGGGGAGAATTTCACGTCGTATTCTTCACTCATATCTGACTTCCTCTCTAATTGGCAATAATCGACCTGTCGATGGTAACTCAGAATTGACTCGACTAAAAGCATCTATTGCTACGCGTCACATCCCAATTCCTGGGTGGGCCGTTCTTGCATTACAGAATTTATGAGAAACCCGATTCGTTAGATTTGCTCTTTAATTGCTGAAGATTTCAATGATTGAAATAAGAAGGTGTATGGTATCTTCAAATCTAGATATTTGCTGAGAATGAAAAATCTCATCTGAAATTATAGCGAAAGGGGATTCCTGATGAATTTAAAGAGTATTTTAAAAAGTGCTTTGTCATTAATGGTTGCTTCGGCTTTGTTTCTCCAGTTGGCCGCATGTGGAACAATCCTTTATCCCGAAAGAAAGGGGCAAGTCTCTGGCAAAATCGATGTTGGTGTGGCTGTCCTTGATGGGGTCGGACTTTTATTATTCATTATCCCTGGAGTCATTGCATATGCTGTAGATTTTTCCAATGGGACAATCTACTTGCCAGGAACGGCTTCAGTTGATGGGGGTGATGGTCAGTTTAGTGATTGGGCTTCAATGCAAATTCCAGAAGAGAATATGACACGTAATGGCATTGAGTCGATTCTCGCCGCTCACACGGATGTTCAGGGTGCTCTTTCCAATCCGGATAGCTCAACTTATGAAGTTAGCAGCCTGACAGAGGCCAGTCAAAAAATGGCTTATTTGTCAAACTAGATTTAAACAAATAACACAAACTACTATTTATGTAACAAGAAGACCCTCGATCTTTGATCTGAGGGTCTTCTTGTAAGTCACGACTTCTGAGACGAAAAACGGCTTCTTGTTGAACGCTATCAATAAGAACCTCTGTTATGCGTCTTTGCACAGTTCAGTTTCGTGAAGTGTCGATTTAAAGTTTACGGAACACCACGTATATTTTTGTTGAAGGATTCGATAAATTAACAACCATCGAAGACTTGCTGTGGCAGGCGGGTCTGAGATAATCTTCTTCAAAACCTCCTAGAAAATAGAAAAGTTTGCCCCACAGTCTCTACCTCCAGAACTGTGGGGCTTTTTTCTTGTAAGTCACGATTCACAGTAAAACAAAGCCCTAGCCTGTTCACAAGGTCGGGGCTTTATTGTAAATCCTCTCGCAACTAATTCTTAGATTACCTAGGGATATTTAGTACGTGGATACAAGGTACAAATCAGACACTGTCTGTCAGATCAAGTCACGATTACTACAATGTAGGTGGGTCATGTTTTTCCTTTCCCACTGGTTTTCTCTTTGTCTTTTTGCCGTTGAACCAGATTGTATTATTTAAAAAAACAGAGCCTCTTTCGCTAGAAAGTGCTCCGTTATTTCTTAACCTTCTTCTTAAACCTAATTCTAAAACCTTATTCATGGGTAATATTTTCGTTTAACTTGTTTAGGTAGGCATAAGTTACAACCTTCTCGTCATCGACAATCCAATAGCGTGGCCTGATAAATACCAGATACTCTCTGGTCTTTTCATATTCATATATGTGGTCGTTGTCTTCGGTATATACATAGACCATCTTCTTGCTTTCCAACTTGCAAATTGCTGACCTGGCAGTACTCGTACACACGCCTGCTATTTCAGCAATCACATCGATTTCGGGGGTGGCAATTTCAAATTGGCGACTTTCATAATGTCCTTCGTTAATAAACTCTCCATAGGTAATGCCTTCTGGCACCTCGATGCCAATTTCGTCGCAATAATATAAATATGGCTCTGGCTCAAAGTAGGCGTATGTTCTCAAAACAGGGTAAACAGCTTGCTCTCCAGGTGTGAGAGATGCCCAAAATCCACTTTCCACGAGGCTACGATAAAATCTAAAGTCACTTCCTTTCCCGATTGTAGGTAAGTCGATTTTGTAGCGATATGATTTCCTGCCTCTCTTGTTGATGTAAGAAGACAGCTTGATCTTATCAAAGTCCTTCATAGCTGATATCCCAGACCTAACGGTTTTGGGTGTAATCCCTGCCATTCTTGCTATGGTTTCTTGACTCGGCCATGCGACTCCTTCAGAGTTTGCGTGCACGCCAATGACTGGAAATATAGCCTTGCTTGCAGTTGGTAACCCAGCCCATATCCCGCTTCTGATAATGTCTTTTTCAAATCTGAAGAAATGCTTTGTATTTACTTCCTCATATTCAGGAAACTTATACATCAATGCCCTCCTAGTCATGCTGACTCTACGGGTAGATTACGCTTTTGCCTTTGAAAGCTCCTGAGGTTGTGCACTATCTAATTGGTTCACTGCTGCCCTATTACCGCTAGGTATGAGGTGACCATAGATATCAACCGTCATCTGGATACTGGAATGTCCTAGCTGCTCTTTGACATAAACAGGGCTTTCACGGTTAGACAGAAGCAAACTGGCAAAGGTGTGCCGAATATCATGTAACCTCATTTCACGCATACCAACTTTTTTTAATATCCGTTTGTAAATTCGCCGGATATAGTTTTGCTCCATGTGCTTTCCGTTGCGGGAGAAAACAACCTTAAAGGGTTCATCTATGCCTAACTTCAAGGCTTCACGCTTCTTCTCTGTCAAAACTGCTTTGAGGGTGCCATTCAACTGATCAGACATATCGACTCTACGGCTTGCACCGGTCTTGGTCTTATTCAACTGACCTAACTTGTATGACCTCTGCACAAGGATAAACTTACTGTTCCAATCGATATCTCCCCACTCAAGCCCAAGCAGTTCTCCCAACCTCATGCCTGTGCGAAAAGCACAAAGGAAGAAGGGATAATGCTCTGGGAATAAAGAGTGGCAATTCTCAAGGAAAGTTTGTACTTCGTCCGGTGTCATTGCCTGAACGTTTTCACTTTTATTCTCACGTTCGAGCTTTAAACGTTTGAGGACTCCAGTAACTGGATTTACAGGTATCAACTCTTCATCTGCGGCATAACCCATAGGGCCGCTCAAAACGTCCCTTACAAGGCCAACTGTGCTTCTCGAATAACCCTTCCGGTGTTGTTTTAAGAGCAAATCTCTAATATCAGCTCTGCTTATCTCATTTACCCGCTTTGTTCCAATTTCAGGGAAGACTTGATTGTCTAAAATTCCGAGGTATCGGCTATAAGTTGAATCTCGTCTTGTGCTTTTTATGTAAGTGTTCAGCCAGATGGACGCATACTCTTTAAACGTCGGACATTCATCTTGCTGGTCGTCAATATTGAAATCATTGAGCGTCAATCTGGCCTTTATCTTTTCAGCAACACTCAAGGCAAGTTTTTTACCTCCCACCTTTTTTGATTTGCGCCTGCCACGATGGCTAATGAATACCCAGTATTCGCCTGATCCTTTTACCTTCTCTCTTATCTTGACTCCCATAGCGTTCCCTTTCGGCACATCTGGCCATCTAGGTTGAGTAATATCAGTTTTGGTACATGACCTGATTTATTGAAGGGTAAGGTGTTCCCTGGCGATCTTTCTCTTCAGTAATCCAGAGACAACACTTCCTTCCCACAATCCCGTTCAGATCAATCTCTTGATTAAACTCCTCTGGTCGTATTGATCTACCAAGCACACCAGATACTGTGTGAGCTAACCTGCTCCCAGGTGTCCAATGTTGTTTGGTTGCTCTTGAGATGATTGTCCCTTCATAAAGACCGTCAACAATTGAGAACTGGAAGTTTATTCTTTCCTCAAAACCGTTATGATGGCTACCAACATGGATAAGTTCTGCCTTGTAGATACCCGCCTTAACAAAACGCTCTTCTTGCTCTATTGGCTTAATAAGCATTTGCACCTCCTTAGTTAGCTGATATTTCTGTACAAACTTCGTTAACCAAGTCATTCAGTAAGTCCTGGTCTGACTCAAACGAATTTAAATACTCATCAACCCACTCATAACGAACAAGAATTGTCCCTGTTGGCAGTTGTGAGAACTTCAAGCCATCCTTTAACCATTTACGCATTGTTCTCTCTGAAACTCCTGCGTACCCTGCAACCTGCTTTGGTTTTGCCCATCCTCTTGCCATAGTCACCTCACGTTTAATAGAAAAAGCCAGACAAAGCGATCTATTCGCTCTAACTGGCTTTCTCTGAAGCTCTAAAGATTATTTGGCGCTCTCTGGCGCTCTAGTTTTTAGTGTTACTTTTAAGCCGCTACTTGCCTCGCAGTTTAAATATAGCCTTACAACTGGGGCATTTTGCTTCTATTTCTATTAGGCTGCCTTTGCAAATTAATCTACTGCAACGCGGACACCGATGCTCAGTCATTTGCCTTCCTCCCTAATGGACAAAAACTCCGCCTCAATCATGACTAATTGGCTTTCACTTTTACGTAAGTTGTCTTGCGCTTCCTTTAGATGAGCTTGCGCCATTTTGATTTCAGTTGTTAATGTTCTCGAAATGTCTGTATTACCTAGAGTTGATGCCTCTCGTTGTAGTTCCTCTAGTTCCATGACCTGGAGCATCATGGTTGTTACTTGTGTTTTCAAGGTATTGATTTGCTCACTAAATCTATTGCGAGTATGAATTAATTTTCTTAAGGAATAAAGTTGTTCACCTGTGATGAGGCCTTCCTCATTGAAGGCGAACATTCCTAGGTTGTAAGGCGAGTTACTAGAATCCTTTCTTGCGGAGTCTAAAAAAGCAAACTGCTCGATGATGATGTTCTGGATCACCTTTGATGGCTTTAAGTTGACAGATTCGCTTATTCTGACAATGCGTTTCCAGAAGTGAAGGTCAAATTCTTCTAAGAGCTCTACCCCATCGCGAAGAAAGTCTGCCAAACTTATCCCCATATCGTCAGCCCTAGACTGAAGGGCTTTCTTTCTGTCTGATTCAATTCTAAATGCTAAAGATACCTTTGCCATTGTTATCCCTTTCCCAACAAACGTTAACATATAAGAGTTTTACGTTTACGAAAACACAGATTATGTTTACGGTTGTCAAGGTAAAATGAGGGAAAGCCCAGAAACAAAGTGCATATTGGGTGCAAATTGCGGCTGAAGGTTACAGCTTGCAGAATCTATAAACTCATAATTCAAGCTACTTACAACACCACTAATGAGTCTCGCCTTCGGCACCATGTAAAGAACAAGGGCTGCAATCTTAAAGATTGCAGCCCTTTTGTTTTCCTCACTATCGTTAGCCCCATTGAACAACAGCAGCTAAACCAACGGCATTCCAGTATCTAAAACTGAAAGAACGGTGTAAGATGGGGTGTTATCAACACACTCACCGCCGGGTGTTTACAGCCATACACCCAGGCAACGGAAAGCGATAAACATGGAAACCTGCAGTTTGTGTCAAGAACAAGCCAAGAAAACCCACCGGGGGAAGCCCCATGACGACCTGATCAAGGTTGATGAATCACGTATCTTTACAGGGAACCGTGCTCAAGGCTACGAAGAACAGGATTACAAATGCCTGATCTGCAACTCCAAGTTTACCCAGAGCACCGGAAAAAACGATCTGGCCTGGACCTTATGGCAAGGCTGAGGCTCGTTGCCAGATCTTGACCTTTGAGTTTAATCAAGATTCAAGACCTTCCCCCCAGCATATTATCTCCCTCGGTTTTCGGCATAACTGTCTGCAAGGGTCCCAACCGCAACAGCAAAAGAATTTGATCGATTCCAGCGCCGTAGCGCCCGGAAATTACTGTAGACAAGGTAAGAGGGTTCGGCCGGCCCGTCGGGGATAATTAACGAGGCCTTCAGGTTACGACGAGGCAGCGCACGGCCGTTGCTGCGACGCACACCAAGAGCCTGCCATCGCGACAATGGCAAACGGATATCCAACCCGGTCTGCGAAGAATCAAGCTTTTTCGTCAGTTTGACCGGTCTTCCCCAGGTTTGATCGTTCTTCCAGCCCGCTTTTGCAAGGTAATTGGCCGCCGAGGCCAGCGCATCGGGAACCGATCCCCAGATATTGATGCGACCGTCACCATCGGCATCGACGGCATAGTGTTGATAAGAGGTCGGCATAAACTGGAAAGGCCCCATCGCCCCAGCCCAGGAACCTTTCATACGCGCTAACGAGACATGTCCGGCATCGAGGATTTTCAGCGCCGCGAGCAACTCCTTACGAAAATAATCGCCTCGCCGTGTGTCGTAAGCCAGTGTGACCAATGCCGGAATAACAGGATATTTCCCGGTGTGTCGACCGTAGCTGCTCTCGATTCCCCAAAGGGCAACAATGAAGCGTCGTTGAACCTTATACTTTCTTTCAATCCGTCCCAACCAGGTGGGATAGCTTTGCAGCATCAGGCGCCCTTCGGCGATACGCTTCCCGCTGACCCTGGCGGCCACATAAGCCTCTAGCGACTCGGTCTTTTCCGGCTGCTTTTGATCGAGTTCTATCACCCGTGGCTCTGGTGCCTCAAGGTCAGCCAGAGCCGCATCTAAGGTCTTTTCCGAAATCCCCGCAGAACGAGCATCCTCTCGAAGCAACTCAATCCATGCTGCAAAATCTTGTGGAACCTCTTGCGAAAACGCACTTGGCGAAAACGACAAAATGAAACATCCAATCAACAAAAACAGTTGTCCGATTTTTTTCATGGACTAACTATAGCACCGGATTTTCAAAATGATATAAGAGGCCCTTCATCTGCTTTGACTCCTAAACAACTTAGGTATTATGGCCCCGCTTCTGGTCAGCTCAAGTTCCCTGATTGAATGATAAGGGTTATGATGAAGAATGAAAGGTATTCAGAGCCGTACTGGTGACTGCACTAAGACTGATAAACGCAGAACGAGCCGTCCCAAGACAACCTCATATAAAAAGCCAATGGTCCTCAACCCGCAAATTTTTAAGCCGGAACCCAAAACACCACTCACCCTCGTGATTAAAGATGGGGTCGTGGTGGATAGCTATCGTGGCTATGAAAAGCAGGCTGACCATGAGTAATCATTTTTAACTGGAAACGGTGACACCTTACTAATGTGTCACCGGTCTCCACAACTCTAATTTGGAAACGTCCACCCATCCTCGCCTTCATCCAGCCACAGGTAATCGGTGATATCCTTGGTCACACTCTCTCGCTCCACGCGTGAGGAAACCTCCGGTAACAAAACACGGTAGCTGATATCAGCTTGCTCAAGCATCTGCGTAGGGATGCCAAATTTCCAGGCATGCCCGCTGCCAGCCAACACCACCACCCGATATTCCGGATTCTCTTGCAGGAACTCAACCAGATTACGTGCCATCATGGTATCCCAGAGCATCTGGGCTTCGCAGAAATGGAGATAGTGTTCGCCGTGACCGCCATAGCCACCCATCGCCTGACGGATATAGTCGCTGTAAACAGGAGTGACCACACACTGAACGTTACCGAGCATCTGCCGCTCCTCTTCAGGAAGCGCTTTAAAACCGTTGCGAAGCACTTTGTTTGTAAAGCTGCGCGGGATGTTCAGCCCGAGCATCTTCACTTCCTCGTTGCGGGCATGCATGAAAATCTCACGGTACTCCTGCCACATACTCCAGTTGTCGTTATAGACCGACAAGAACTTCAAGAACGGCAGGTCATTTGCGGTCCAGCGATCAAGGGTCGCCTGGCTGTCTTTGCGGAACATCTCAAGCCCGATTGCCAGCGGTCGTTCATCGTCATCGAGGGCATCGATGATCGCCAACTGGGCGCTATGATGTCCAACATGATCATGAAATTCCCCCAGGAAGATGACCTGAGCGCGACGCAGATCTTCGAGCAAAGCCTCAGGGGAGATCTCGGTCTTCTCTGCGGTATCGATGATATGTGGGTGAGCCTGGGTCGTTATCGGCAGAAACACGGTGAACAGGGAAACGAAAATTAACAAGATCAACTTGCGCATAGACTTCATGGCATGGCGTCCTTTGTAAAAAGTCTTTTCAGTGGGGAGCCTACTGGGTCCCAGGTCGTTTTGATTTGGTTGCGGCCCTTGTGGAAGGCGAGAGTGCTGTAACGGCCGTAATGAGAGATACGCCGAGCCGTGTCACGTGCCGCGGCGAGCGAACCGGGCAGAAAATACCCTGTGACGCGATTTGCTTCATGGCCGGGCAAGACAAAGAACAGCACGTCGTCAGCCTCAGAGTAAAGTTTACCACCGATCGTAACCTGCCGCTCGGCGACCGTGAAACCGTCCGGCAGATTGAGAAGCAGCTCCTGGCTCTTCGGCCAACCAAGCACAAGCAGATCTCTGTCAGTTGGTCGTTGGACAAGATAATCGTCCTCGTTCATTACCGGAGACTGGTGCCATTGCAGGCCGAGCAACAGATCCCGGGAGGCATCGAGCAAGGCTTCGGATCCCCGGGCGACGACGACAAGAGGCAGCCTTGATGCGCGCAGGTCATTAACAGTGGCCGGCACTTCTTCCGGATAGAGTTTGCGGAACAGGTCGCTCTTTGGGTCAACGCTGAGACTGACCGGGTGTTCTGCGATGGTGAAGAGAAAGCAATTTTGGCTTTCAGCAAGGCCGATTGACTGGTTGTACTTGCGGTTTGCGGTTTCAACTTGCAGCGTCACGGCGAGATCGTAGAGTGGCGCATCCTGAAGAATGGTCCCTGAGACCTGCCAGCCATCTTCGACAGGCATAACACTGACGTCCGTCAAATGTAGTTGCGGGGCACCGCCCCGCCGGATCCACTGGCGGAAGAAGGTCCCGAGGTCCATGCCGGAGGCAGCCTCGAAATGTCGCTGCAAATCGCTCCAGGCGTAGCGCTTACCGATTCCGTCCCGTGCTACGGTCTTCAACCCTGCCCAGAAGGCTTCATCGTCGATCAGGTTACGCAGCATATGGAAGACCATGGCCGCCTTGCCATAGCCAACCGCCTGGTCGCGCTTAGACGTGCGGCTGCGAAAAGCAGTCAGCGGCAGATCATCACCAACATCGATAAGGGCCGCGTAATCGCGCAGGATCTTGCGCCGGTACTCGAGCGCCTCGGCAGGCGCGTGCAACTCTTTCAGGTAGTAATCGGCGACATAGGTGGCCAGGCCCTCGCCCCAGTTGCCGGACGAATAATCGATCTCAACCGCATTCCCCCACCAGGTATGGGCGATCTCATGAGGCAAACTGGTGGTGCGGATAAAGGGAAGCCTGATCACGCTGCTACCGAGCAAGGTCCAACCGGGAAAGCCATAACCGGTGGGATAGAAGTTTTCGACTACGGCAAATTTGGCATAAGGATAGGGACCGAACAATTCCTGGTAAAGTTGCAGGTATTCTCGGCAGGATTGTAAATAGCCCGAGGCGAGTGTGGCATTTTCGGCGCTAAAAAAAGCCAGAAGCTGGGTCTCGCCAAGCGTGTCACGCTCAACTTGGTAATACCCCGCAGCAAGCGCCAGGGCCGACTGGGGTCGTTGCGTCTGCCAGGTCGTCTCTGACCCCGTTTCGCTGGTCTCGAGACCAACCAGGCGGCCAGAGGTGACTCCGTACAATCCTGTCGGCCCGGTAATCGTTACGCGGAATCGACTCTTCGCATTTACCGGGAGTGGATGCCAACCGGAAGCTGCCGAAAGAAATGTGCCTTGCGGCATGATCGTTGCCGTAACGCCTAAAGACGGATCCTCGATACCGACATGATCCTGCGCGACCGGATCATCGAAACGGATTCGATAAACAATAGTCAGTGTGCCCGCACCGCTCTGGATTGATATCCGCAGGCGCCCGTTAGCGAAGGTAAAGGGCACAGGCTTGTCGTCCACGGTCACCGCATCGATAGCGGCCTGGGCCGCAAGGCTAAACTCTGACGGCCAAGCTGTGCGCGGGTCAACGAGCGTCAAGACAGCCTTGCCTTCCAGGCGATGTTCTTCGGGGACAATCCGGCTAAAGAGTACCTGGTTGATCAGACTCTCCGCGCCGGCCGCCACCGGAGCGACGATCAGAATAAACACAAAGAATACGAGTAATAGAATACGTAACATAACTCTGATTGTATCATCAGGGACTGCCTACAGTGCAAATGCAGGGTCAGAGAGAAAGGTCGGTGCGCGGTGGGTGCGGCGAGGAAGCCTTTAAAGCCTCCTGCACCGCAAAAACCTATTTAGCGGCTAGTTCAGCGTTGCCGCCAAAAACTCCACGAAACGCTGCCACGATTTAGCGTCGGCGTCTTGACGATAACGTTCTGAACCGAACACGGTGAAGGCATGCGGCGCGCCGCTGTAGGTGATCATTTCGTGTGACACGCCCTGCTGTTCGAGTTCAGTCGCCAGGTCGGCAAAATCCTGTAGGCTGATGTTGCTGTCCGCGCTGCCGTGCATGATCAGTAATTTGCCCTTCGCCTGACTGTAGTCCTGTCCTTCCGGTGTGCTCAAGCCGCCATGGAAGGTTGCAAAGCCTTTCAAATCGGTACCAGAGCGGACCTGCTCGAGCACCGCGGCCCCGCCAAAGCAGTAGCCCATCGACACAGCGTTGGTCACATCTCCACCCTGCTCTTTGGCCGCATCGAGAGCGCCCTGCAGCAACGCCCGCAACTTCGCTCGATCCTTGTACAGCGCGCCCGTATGCTGACGTTTATCGACCATCTCGGTGGGGCGGACGCCCTTGCCAAACAAGTCAGCAGCAAAGACCGCGTAGCCGAGTTCGGCAAGCATCCCTGCACGCTTCACTTCGTAATCCGTCAGGCCGTCCCAGTCGTGGACCAGCAGAACCAGGGGAGCCCCTTTCGTGTTGCTGATGTAATATCCTTCATAAGCCTGGTTATCGACCTGATAATCGACTTTAACCCCTGCAGCGTAAGAACTGCTTGCCAGAACAACGGCAAAGAGTAATGTCATTATGGTTTTCATCGTGATCTCCATGAATAGTGTTTGAGTTTTGGTACGAGTTAAATCTTATCAGATTCCTGATGAGTTGCATCGGCTGCCGTAAGGGCGATAAAGATTTTTTTCTTGAGTAAACTGCATTCATGAAGGCAGGATTATCGAAGTCGCTTCTCCTGAGAAGTTTTTCACCAATCTGGATCAGGACGGTTTGACAGATAAACAAGACAAGCCCGACTGGTTAAAAGCCGGGCTTTCTCTTTGATGTTGGGACACTCTATTTTGAACGACACCGGCTCAGTCATGTTTGATGAAGGTTCCATCCTGGTATTCTTCAAAAGCCAGCGTCAACTCCTCCTGGGTGTTCATCACAATCGGCCCGCCCCAGGCGATCGGTTCACCGAGCGGCTTGCCAACAATGAGCAGAAAACATAAGCCTTCGTTACCGGCGGTGATGTTGACCTGCCCCCCCTGGTCGTACAACACCAATGAATGGTTGCCGAGCAGTTCGGTAGTCTCTTCATCGAAGCGGCCGTTGCCGGCATGCACGTAGGCGAATGCGGTGTGCGTGTCCTTGGTGGGGTGAATAAAGCTCGTATCGGCAGGCAGTTTCACATCGTAGTATTCCGGTTCGATCACCACATCCTGCACCGGTCCACGTACATCTCCGATCTGACCGCAAATGACCTTGATGCTGGTGCCGTTATCGAGAGTCACGACCGGAACCTGGTCGGCACATATATCGCGGTAGCGCGGATGCATCATCTTGTCGACTGCCGGCAGATTGGCCCAAAGCTGAAAACCTTCCATCCTGCCCTCACTGTCACAATTCGGCATCTCCTGATGGATAATCCCGCTACCGGCTGTCATCCATTGGACATCGCCACTGCTGATATCACCCTTGTTGCCGAGGCTGTCACCATGGGCCACATCACCCTTGAGAACGTAGGTGATGGTTTCGATACCGCGATGCGGATGCCAGGGGAAACCTTTCCGGTAGTGTTCAGGAGTATCTGACCGAAAGTCGTCAAAGAGCAGAAAGGGGTCGAACAACGGCACTTCCGGATTGCCGAACGCCCGTCTCAGGTGGACTCCGGCTCCTTCCAGAGTCGGAATGCTGTTCGATACGCGCTTGATAGCTCTGGTCACCATTGGCCGTCTCCCAATTGAAGTGAAATGTTTTGTTAGGATTATACCAGCTGAGAAAGGTTTGGCTTGTTTTGCCTAAGGCGGAAAAGTCAAAAGGACACTCACCGTTGAGTGCCCCAACTCAACTAACATTAGAACAGCTATTATTTACCCCGATTCCATTACAATCCAAACGCACCCTCAATCAAGACCACCTTGGTCCTTCCAGCCGGAAAACACTTATCAAGTATCGACCAGGTATTGCAGATCCGCTTCGGAGAGTTGCAATCGTGACACCGTCCGGTCTTGGCACAGGGTGTGGGAAAATCCTGTCGCATGGCGTTAAGCGGTGCCGCACGGTTCCGGATCCGAGCAAAAGCGCTCTCAAGATCAGGCACGATCTTGTTCTGGCCGACAAACAGCACCACCTTCTTCGGGCCAAACGAGATGCCGCCGATGCGGTTGCCGATCATGTCAAGGTTAACCAGCTTACCGTTGGCGGTGACGGCGTTGCAACCGGTCAAAAACAGGTCGGCGAGTAGCGCTTGACGTCGACGTTCGATGATTTCGCCTCTTTCCGCTTCGGGATCGAAGGTCTTGATCATCTCGATCTCGGTATTTGCCAGCAACTCGGCCAGCACTCCGGTCTCCTCCATGGTCATTGAATCGGCCCAGGAAACCAAACCGCTCTTCACCTCAGGCAAGATCTTTTCAAAAAAGATCTGCCGGGCATGGACCGGATCTCTGGCGATGTAAACATCAAAACCGTTGGCCGTTAAAGCAGCGCGGCACTCTTGCAATGATAGACATTTTTCAGACATGATTTCTCCAAAACAATAGGTGCAACCACAGCTGACGTTGCGGGTCTGCGGCCGATTAAAAAAGTTATGACCGCACAACAATCATCTTCGCTTCGGCACTCGCCAAAAGCTGCCCCTGCATAACGAGCTGTGCCACAACCATTACCACCCGTCGCGTCTGCTTAACGACCTGAGCAGACACGTTTATTTCCTGCTCAACGGGTACAGGCTTGAGAAAGCGGGTGGTTAACTCACCGGTCACGACGGTACTACCCACGGTCATCCCGGCGTAAGCAGAGACCTCATCGAGCAAAGCGGAAATGATGCCACCATGCACCATCCCCTGCCAGCCTTGATATTCTGCAGCGACCGCGAGGGTACACTGCGCGCTCCGTTTATCCTGGTCCACTTCGATTCTGGCTTTAAACCCAACCGGGTTATCCGGCCCGCAAACAAAACAGCATTGATTATCAGAAACTTCCATGCGTGTTCCTCGTAAAGCGGACTACTTGATCAAAGTCCAGCTCACCTTCGAATAGTTTTTTGGAGAACATTCCAAGTAGCCTTTAATACATAGCATTACACACTTAGCTATCATTAGTGTATATCCTAAAACAACAACCATCTAAGACTATTCATGACTCTATTGATAGATATCAACGAGGACGGAACAGAATCAATACGAGCACCCTAATGATAGCCAACGGCAACACTTACACCTGAGAGCCACTAATAACAGTCCCCGAATTTGGCTAATCAACGCCAGGTAATCGACGGAGCCTTCCGCTCAGGCAGGCGGTTATAGAGGAACTTCGGGTAGCCAAGCATCATCGCGCCGAGTCGAGCGCTTGGCAAAAACAGGTCTTTCAGATCGGCGCGCACCTGTGCAGCCCAGGCTGGGGTCATATAAATCGGGTTATTTGTCGACGTGTGCTTATTGTGACTAGTTTAGGATTTCTGTAAAGAGACTTTTCGTTGCAAACAAAAAGAAAAAGAGCGCTCTGGTCAAGTGTCCCTGTTTCCAAGACTTCACTCAAGGCCCAAAAGTTATGGCTGCCCAACTCTATATCCCCCGGATATAACCTTTTGATGATATCATGGTCTTAGTTGAAGCTCGATTTTAACAACCCTTACCGCATCTATTGGAATCACTATGAAAAAAACTTTTAAAATGACCCACCCTAAGATCAAAGTTCCAAGGCTTGTCGAAGCCATCAAACACGAAGTTAAAAAGTATATAAAGAGAGAACGCAGGAAGCCGCTTCCGGACAGCGTAGATTTTTGGGATTTTGACTGCCGCTACGGGGCTGATGAAGCAAGCAGTGAGGTTATTCATCTGTCTGCCATTAACAAGTCTATTTCTCAGGCCGAAGAAGAACAGCTTGAGTCCTTTTATCTGGAAATTTTGGCCAAGCCTGGCATTCGAAGCAAGAGACCCAAGCAAGAGCAACAACCCAACGGGGAAGATTCTGCAGCTTAGGACGAAGAGAGCGAAGGGTAAAAGACATAGGGGAATGTCGGACACTCCAGGGATCGACTATAAATCCGCCCATCGGCACATACCGATAGGCGGATTTTTGCTTTTGGGGCTGAGATTGACTCGGTGACACATGAGTAATGGCCCCGAGCTCCAACTCTGTTAGTGCAGCTTTTCGCGCAATTTGAGCAGAATCTCTTTACGCTCCTTGAGAAACACACGATAATCGTGCCCGTCTGTATGGCAGATTTCATCACTCAACCTGCTGAGACTCGAATCCAGGGCATCAGCCAAAACTTTCTCTTCCGCACCATTCAATTCTAACCGCATCATTTTGACCTCCTTTCTTCCGATCGCACTAATCTTGTTTCCATTTTAACTCAGTGCGGCCAGAGCGCAATGGAGTTTCGGGGTTAAAGGGTTTCATGAAAAGGACACGACAGGGACACTTCTGGAAGTGCCCCTGTTGATACTCAACACTGAGTGTCTTCAATTCACGGAACTCGAAAATCATGAAATCAGTTCTACTGTTCCTGGATTGAATAATAATTTGCAGAGGATGTCATGAAGCCATTCATTTCCTTACTTGCTGTCGTTTTGTTAGTAGGGTGCGCTACTTCCGTAGAAATTAAAACAGTGCAAATAGACCAGAATACAAAAGCGGTTGAACAAGCTTATGCTTTATGTAAAGGCAGCGTCGATTCAACCCTCGCGGCAATAAGACTCAGCGAGTCTTTTGTGCTGGGTAAAAACAAGAGCACCAATTATCTAGAAAAGATCGCTGATGAGAGCTATGCAACTGATGAACAGCTCGCTGACATACACGACTACCATGCTGATTTAACAATCTGTCGCGATAAGGCTGTCGATGGCTTGCAGGAAGTTAATGCAGACTACGCAGTGCTTGCGTCCGAATATTTTACGGAGGACGACAAGATAACCGCCGATGTTGTAGAAAAGAAACTAACGAGAGGAGAAGCGAACAGAAAGGTTCAGGAATTAGAGTATTACTTCTCACTTAAAAGGTAGTGACATGAATGGACTCCGTTAAAACAAGGAATCGGAGGCACCTTGAATCGGGGACACCATAGTAATGTGTCCCCGATCTCTTTTAAAAGGGCCCTGCTGTTTTGAGCGGCCGCAAGTTGAAGCGTACGGCCAAATCCAGCAGAGGTAATTTTTTGATTTTATAGATAGTGAGATACTGCTTTTCACCAGGAGTTTGCTCTACTTTTGCCAGACCCAAAAAGGCCGCGAAGTTGATCAGGGTACGCAGGGTATAACAGCTGCGGATTTGCCATTCAGGAGGAAAGTTCGGATTTTGCTCCAGTTCGTCGATCACGGAAGGAAAGGCTTGCAGGAAGTTGTCTTCATAAAATTCGGCGGGGAGCCATTTGTCACCATAGAGACTCAGCAGATACAGAGAGAAGAGAAATGAGTGTTGGATAAAGGGAGTCTCGCTGTAGCCATCCCTGTAGCACCAGTTAAACTGCTCGGAGTAAGCCTTTAACAAAAGGGGATAAATCGTTTGCAAACCTCCCTCAGCAAGAAGCCGACGACATTCGCGACTGAGAATAAATTTCCCCTTGTACTTACGGATCAGGCCAGCGACTTCAGCCACTACACGAGCAACATGCAGCTCAAAGAAATCCAATTCCTTGTTGATCTTGCCAAAGCGCATATATTCTTGATAGGTCTTTTCGTCCCAGTAGGAAAGAGCCGCATTCCGACAGAAGTCTCTAGGTAGATTCCCTTTGGCCGTTGTCTTCAGGCCTTTTTCGCCGATGGCCTCGACCAGTAACTTGAACAAAGAGAGGATCGGCGCATCCGGGACAGCCTCGAGCCTTTCGGGGAAATCGACCAAGTGCGGGGAGGTTAAAGGGAAGTTCAGGACGCAGTGCATCTCTTCAGGAGACAAGCCATGAAAGTCATCGCAGGGTTTCTGATTACGCTGTTCCATAAAAGTTTCACCGAAAGATTGAGCTTCCTCCAGAGAATTAAATTCACGCCCTGCCAGAGCCTCCAATAATCCGGTAGACACACCTGCAGCAGTATTCTGTGAAGCGGTTTTATCCTGCTCCATACAACATCTTTTGTATTTCTTGCCGCTACCGCAAGGGCAGGGATCGTTGCGACCAGCTTGTGACATTATCTATAACCTTTTGTTTGCAGTGTTGAACGGTTAAGAGCTTGATTCAGGCATCAAAAAGGAGACTTTAAGGCCTAAAGGGTTATCATTTTAATGGATATTTCTTTTGATTACAATTGACTTGCTTGGTCTGACCACCAGTGTGCTTCAGCCCCGATAGTCGGACAGGTCAATACATGATGTCTAGGTTGTTCGATTAACCAGGTTTGATAGAACTGTAGAGCGCCAGCGTTCCGAAGAGGGTGTCAAACGTTTGTTTCTGAGTCACTTCAATAAACCCTGACTGCTCGAAAAGTGTCACGAGCTTACCAGATACGTTGTCCTGTGTTTTGTCGAACCCATCGAACATTTGTTCAAAGAGAAACAAGCCACGCATCAATATATTTGAAGCGCGTCCCCAGTCCGCGACATGCAGTTGGGCTCCAGGCTTGAGAACCCGATAGAGCTCTTTCGCTGTCTGCTCTTTCTCCAGCCACGGCAGATGGTGAAAAAACAGGCTTGAAACGACACGATCAAAGTGCTCCTCCGGATATGGTAGAGAACAGGACATTGCGCGGTCAAAGAGCACCGAGACGTTCGCTTTCTTTGCCTTCTCCACGGCAAGGGCCAAGATGGCCGGATCACAGTCTATCCCGATGACCTCGGCCTGGGGTTGGTGTTGCTTGAGCCAGATGGCCAAAGTGCCTGTGCCGCTGGCCAGATCAAGAACCCGATGCCCCTGTTCGAGCTGCGCTTGCGTGATAAGGGCCTGTTTGAAACGGCGCTCCGGCGTCGTAAGACCGGCGATATTATCGTAGTAAGGGGTGAGCCAGTGAAAGCGTAATGCTGGAAGGTATTTCGATGTAGGTGATTGCACTAAGACTCCGTTATTGGCTCGTTAGAAGCTTGACGGACTTACAAAGAACTGATTGCTAGTGGCAATGTTCACCGGATTACGGAGGCGCCAGCCGGAGCAAATCGGCGGGAACTAGTTGTTGGAAATTTTTTCTTTTTCACTGAAAGCCTTAAAGTTAATTAAAGCCAATACCAATAACGATAAATTTGTAGAAAATGGATTGAAAGCATTATGGAACAATTCAGGCAAAGCGAAAAATAAAGCCACTGTGGCTACAATTGGAAAAACAATTGCTGGAACAACCAACCATTTATTATTGAAGAAGACCAACAATAAAAGTGCATATAAAATTTCAAGTATGCCGGAAGTGTACAATGCGACTTGCTCAGAAAGAAATGGCATAAATTCGTTATTCATCATTATCTCTTGAGCGTTACCAAAAAGAATTTTCGGAACTAACCCATGATAAAAGAATATGACGATAATGGAGATTCTTGATAGAGCATACGACATAAATATAACACCTAACGGCCCGAGCTAAGGGGCCTGGAGTTGGTCCTTATCAAAGTTAGAAACCTTTACGCAATGCAACGGATCTAAGATACCCCTGAACTGTTTTGCGTCATTTTGATCACAACATCATCGGCACAGAGAGTCACGACACTGTTTGACAATTCAAGGTTGTTATAATCAGAGATTTCCGCCACGAAAGACCATAAGCATCGTTACCAGATACACAAAAACCCATGTTCCCATGGCAAAGTAGAGCCTCGTCCTCCTCGTAAAGCTGCCCCTGAGCCCTGTCACGTAATAGACAAAAGCAGACGCGCCTAAAAGTATCGCCATCATTCTCATAGTGCACCTTCATGCCCAATGAATAAACACTCACCAAAGTTAATGTAAGATCACCAGACCTACCCCAATTGCATATGATTCACTTTTTCCTGCACCCAGGGGACATTACAGAGACACTTCCTGAAGTGTCCCAGATGCCTAAAAGGGACTAAAATTGAGTCCCCGCCTCCGGGCTGCGCCTGGAAGCTTCTAGTAGCTATTGCGCCGGTGGCAAGGTTAAGCCTTATTCCGTTTCAGTCGTTGACGTCCATGGCGTTGCCTTGTTCCAACCTTCACCGACACCCGCGCTTGAGCCGCTACGATATTCTGAGGTGTTTGCCGGATTGGGGTTGATCCGGGCAAGCCTGTGACAGTTTTGCGAGCTGGTCCATTGTGAAAGTTCGGTGTTCTGGTTGTTGGTGCCGCCAGACGTGTTCAGCTGAAATTGATTGTCCCAAGTGTTGTGCTTGGTGTCCAGGCAGTTGGTGATCATTAGCTTTGGCAAACGCGATGCGTGGGGATTGTGACACTTGCTACAGGAAAATTGATGGTAACTGTCAGTTGTTGACGAGTCAACAGTCACACCCCAGAGATAAGAGTTCCATAGGAAGTTCTGGTTAGGTGAAATTGCCGGGTCATAACCAAAACCCAAACTCCCCCGGAAACCCAGGTCGCATGATTCCCCTGGGCCATTTCCTGCGACAATTGTCCCTTGTTGGCGACCGGCGCATCCATAAGTCGTACTATCTTGAATGAAGTCGGCATAATTCATTGGTGGGTTGTTGTCAAACCAGGTTGTGGCGCCACGAACGCCAAAAATGTTAAAGGCGTTTGGACTGGTGGCTCCGGTGCCACCTTTGACCGCGTTGGCATGGCCATTTGTTCCGAGCCAGAGAGCCTCACCGGTTTTCTGGTCCATATTATCAACCTTTCCAGCTGTCGTTGCTTGACCGTTCATATGGCAAAGGAAACAGAGCCCGGCAAAGTCTGCCGTTGTCCAAGCACTGGTTGGATTGAGCGCGGGTGTGCCATTGCTGGTTGTCGTTGCTGACATGGGTACGACATTGTTCTCGTCAACCCAGTACCCACCGAGGTACCTCTGGCTTGGATGGGCACGTGGCACAGCGCCCCAGCCAGCTGTTTTGCCTGCTTGGTTGGTTTGTGAAACGCTTGGGAAATAGGCCGTGCCTGCATAGATGCTGCGCGGTGCCCCATCTTCTTCGTAGGGGCTCCCCTTCCAGGTTCCACGCAGATATGGCTTGCCACTCGCGGTGTCATTCGGTGCGGCGGCCAGTTCGTGGACATCATGACAGTAGGAACAACGAATAGCGGCCACTGTGTTCACCGATTCCATGTGGCTGTAGGCCAAGCCTGTCAGTGTAGAGTCCGTGATAGTAGGATTCGCTGTGTGGGTTGATTGAATGCTCCCTGTTTTGTAAGCAAATTCGGTGTGAGAACTCGACCAGGTTGCTGTGGTCCAATTCGAGCTACTCAAGGTTCCATAATTATAGGGACTGTTGCCTGTGGAAGACTGCGTGTTCGTCTCCCATTCAGAGACCCCATAGAGGTCGTGGCAGTTCCAGCAAATTTGTGCTTCTGTTTCTCCGGGGGCAGCAAGGCTCCCCAGCGAGATACCATTGTGCCCCTCCGTGATGTAGTTAATCCCAACCAAGGAGTTGTTTGGCACCTGTACGTTGCCAGAGAGGTGGCCGGAATGGCAGTCGCCGCAAGTGAAGGTTATCCCCTTGCTTGCTGCAATCGCGTTGGTTGAATGCGTGCTGAGTAGGCTTACGCCCCGAGCAACCGGAACTCCGGCACCGATGGTTCCATCATGACAGCCTGAGGCCGTACAGTCAGGCTTGGGAAAACCCTCACTGTGACCATGACATAGCGTGCAATCGTTGCCCGCGTTGTGGTAGGGGGTGTGGCAGACTTCGCAGGGGCCCAAGATCGCAGGATCAGCAATATTGAACTCGTTGGGGCCGGTGAAGGTGACCACGTTGTAGTTGAGCCCATCCGTCGCTGGCAATTCTTTGCGAATAGCGGGATATGCAAACGACTCAAAAAAGTTTTCTCCATCTCTTCGATATCCGACCAGCTTGATGTTGCCCCCCTGATTGGAATGAGCATCATGGCACTCCCGGCAGGTGACATAGCCTGATTGGTTCGATGCCAGTCCCAGAGGGTTGTGTACTTCCGCCGCGGCTGTATCGTTGATTGAGACCGTATGACAGGAAAGACAGACCAGTTCGGAAGTCTCAGCGCTCAATAGCGCGTAGCCGGGACCGCCGTGAAGGCTATGACAGAACGCACACTGATGATCTGCAAGCAGGGCTTCTGCTTGATCGTGTGTGCCTGTCCCCAAAAAGATAGTGCTTGCGAAGATCAGAACCGCGAGTGTTTTCATAATTTTCATGGCAGATCTCCTTGGCGAGCAACGTGTCGAACAAGCAGTGAGCAGGCTAATACCTTGACAGCTCAAAAGGTTAATAAGGTTGCGTCAGCGTTAAAACCGTGACCCGTGCATTCCGGTTGTCAGCGACGTACAGGTTTTGCCCGGCAGCATCCAGAATAACATCCATCGGTAACAGTAAATGGTCGGCGCTTGAGCCTTTACAGCCAAACGCGGCTGTTTTTACGCCCGTAGCACGATCGAATTCAAAAATCTGGGAGTGCATGCTGTCGGCGAGGTAAAGCTTGCCGTTCGCCAACGCCAGCCCCTGTGGCCGTGAAAAAAGGTTTTCTCCGGAGATGATGCCCACTGGACTTCCCGCCAAATCAAACATCTTGATTGAAGAGGAAAAGCCCAGGTTGTTTCCACTGGTGTCTCCCGTCACCTGATCGCCGTAATCAGAAATGTAAACGGCATCAGAGGAGGCATCAACGGCAACCCCTTTAGGGTTCATGAGGCTACCAAGGCCGAAACTGCGCACCAGTTGACCATCGGTATCTAGTACCTTGATCTCCTTGGAGAGGCCATCAACCACAAACAGTAGGTTCAACTCTTGAACAAAGACCATGTCGAGGGCCTGGATGCCATTGTCTTCGACCCGGTGCTGTCCGAGTAAGAGCAAAGGGCTATTTTTGTCCTGATAGTAGGTGTCAATTGTTCGTGCACTGTCGTTGCCGACAAAATAATAAGCATTTGCGAATTTCCCGTTTTTCTTGAAGTTCGCATCAATGGCGATACTTAACGGCTTACCCAAAGTTTCGATGAATGGTGTCAGTACACCTGCGGAGTCAAACCAGGAAAGGGTTTTGCGGGTATAATCGGCAACCAGAGACGTCTGCTCATCAAAACGGGCAAGGCGTACCGGCGAACCCAACGGCCCCGGTATGATAACCAAAGGGTCATCAACCGGACAGCTGGCTTCATCATCGCCACCGCCACCCCCCCAGTCCAGGCCTCCGGCATAGGTTGATACCGCAAAAAACAAAAACAGGAATCCGACAACGAGAGGCAAGGCAATCTTCTCAAAATGCACAACACCAGCTTTTGCCATAACAAACCTCCTCGAAGCCCCGGCACTAGCAATAACTCGCATCGCACAGGGGGGCTGTGAGACTGAAAAAAATAACTCGTTGATGCTGTTTGGTCAGCTAACTCTAGTCTTGGTGCAGGGGATCAGCCCGCTAAGACACTCGGAACTGTCTGGTTTCTTGTTGAAACTTATTCTGCCGGTGTTATCTCAGATGGCAGGCAAGACACAAAGCGCTACTATTGTTGACGATGGTTGTCGGCTGTCCCTCGTGAGGGTCAGCACCATGGCAAGTAAAGCAGGTGATCTTGTCTTTATAGAGAATCGTCTCAGAAGGAAGGTTGCTCTTGGGGCGCAACTCCTTGTTTAGTGTCGCCATCTCTGTATAGGAAGAATTGAAATTATGGTTGCTGCAGAAGGGGCCATGCTCCAGTTGGCAGAGCCCTGCTTGATCTTTGTTGGAGTTATTATGACAGGAAATGCACTCAGTAGAGACCTGATCGAGTCTCGATTCATTTATGGTTACTGGTTCTACCGCCGCATTTGCAACCACAGAGTTGAAGGTGATCGTCAGCAATAGGCAACAGACGAGACTGTAAAAGTTCAGTAGAGGCATTGGCTTCTCGTGAAAGGAATTAATACAAATTAACTTTATAATTCTAACACAACTGCCTTGAAAGTCTATGGTAGCGAGCCTGTGGTCGGTGGAAAACGGGGACACACAAATTGTGTGTCCCCGAGCAGCCTGTCGGACTGACAATGAACTGGCTGCTCTATAATGGCACACGATTTAATACTTTCGCGAGTCATATGCCCAGTGGAGTAGCGCCTGCCTTTGCTTACGACGACAATTCAAGTCTGCTTCGATGCAGTTTAATTTGATCTGGGCGATATGCCTGCGCATCGCCTTCCACCTCTTGATCTGACGTTCATCATCTCTACAGCGTCGCCCCATGTAATAACGGCAATACCACTGGAACCATCCACGTGGATCTTCTTCATAGATCCACCCTTTTTCTTGCCACACAGACAAGGGTTGTGACGCATCCACTCCAAAACAATTCAAGACCGGATCATGCCGCTCAGAACAAAGCTTTGCATTCTTGAACCACTCGGCAGGGAATTCATTCTTGCAATCTGTCATATATTTACCACCGAACACACCCAACTCAAGAATCTCTTTAGGTGTTAACTCGGGGCGAAATTCTGGATGGTAATTCCTCCCGACCGGTTCGATGAGTTCATAACTGTAGTCTGTCTGCATCAGATCATTGACCTGAACAATGACGGATGGCATAAAACCCTCCTTTAACGTCTATAATTAATTTTATCGATTTATCACAATTCAGCAACCATCTTCTGCAATGGCCAGAAACTCGGCTATATTTTCTACAGACAAGAAAGGAGATCGCATGAAAAAAATCAACAAGGAAATCGCTCTCAAGGTCGGCGATCAAGCGCCCGACTTCAGTGTGCCATCCACCAATGGACCGATAGTTCTCAGTCAGCTGGTTGAGAATGGTCCGGTGGTACTGGCTCTTTACCCCAAAGATTTCACCCCTGGTTGAACCATCGAAATGAAGGCTTTTCAAAGTGATCTTTCTGACTTTGCAAAGCTTGACGCCCAGGTCCTGGGCGTAAGTGCAGACACCCTGGAAACCCACCACGAATTCGCTGAAGAACTCGACCTCAGTTTTCCGCTACTTGCCGATGACGGTTCGATCAGCGCACGATACGGCAGCGGCCGCATTACCTACCTGATCGACCGCAGCGCTGTTATCAGGATGATCTGCGAGGGGATGCCCGAGAACGCCGCCCTGGCCGGTGCGATCAGCAAGATGTAATCGATTGCAAAACAAGGATTTCGGGGACACACAACTTTTGTGCCCCGAATCAGGAGGGCATCAGTATGTCTCAACAACCGCTTTACCATATCGGTTTCAGCCAGCAAGACCTCGGCTCGCCTGCGCCGATCGCCGCCCTGCTCTGCGGCGACCCGGAGCGAGCGCGGCGCATAGCGCAAGAGACAAACGGTGTTAACTGTCTGGCGACACTCTCGGAGAACCGCGGCTTACACAGCTACCTGTGTGAAATGGCCGACGGTGGCAAGTTTGTCGCCTCTACCAGCGGCATGGGAGCACCATAGCTGTCGATCGTCGTCAACGAACTGGTCGCGGTCGGCATCCACACCATCATCAGGGTCGGCACCTGCGGCGGCATAGCCACAGATGTCAAGGCCGGTGACCTTGTGATCTCGAGTGCAGCCCTCTGCCGTCAAGTCGCCGCCCTGGATATCGCTCCGGTCGAGTTCCCGGCCGCTGCCGACCCCCATGGCACCATAGCGCTGGCCGGGGCTGCAAACAAGCTCGGCATTGCTGCACATCTCGGTGTTACGGCCAGCGTTGACACCTTCTACGAGGGCCAGGAACGCAGCGATTCGGCTAACCCGAACCTATTGCGTTCCCTGTACGGTATAAGCGAGGAGTACCGGCTGCTGAAGATCCTCAATTACGAGATGGAGGCCGGCACCCTGTTCAAAATGGGCCTGGTTTATGGCTTTGCTTCCGGGTGTGTCTGCGCTGTTCTGGCCGAACGGCTGGTGGCGGAATCGGTCGACTTGGCCGTTAAACAACAGGCCGAGCGAGATGCAGTGAGAGTGGCGCTGGGTGCGCTTCAGAGTTTGGGATTTCGGGGACACACGAATTGAGTGCCCCCATTCGAGTGTTCCCCATTCCAATAGAACAGCTAACAAGGAGGATCAATGTCACTTACGGCCCATCTCATCTATTTTTCTCCAACAGGCACAACGAAAAAAACCATAACAAGCGTCGCCCAGGGGCTTGGAGCAAAAAGTGTTGTTCATTACGATGTAACACCGTCAGATTCCAGCAATAAAACAGTGTTGAGCGATGGCATCGTGATTATCGGCACCCCGGTCTACGCAGGCCGTGTACCGGAGCTATGCCTGCAACGCATGCAGAGAATCACTGCCAAAGGTTTGCCATGCGTACTGGTTGCACTCTATGGCAACCGGGAGTTTGAAGACGCCCTGGTTGAACTGCGTGACTTTGCGACCAGGCAAGGGTTCAAAGTCGTCGCTGCCGGAGCATTCATCGGTGAGCACTCCTACTCAACCCAGGAAAGGCCTATTGCTGCAGGCAGACCCAACTCGGAAGATCTGCGACTGGCTGAACAGTTTGGCCAACAGGTTGCGGCAAAAGTAAACAGCGGCGATCTTAACACTCCAGAGATTGCCGGCGACGTCCCTTACAAAGTACTCGTAAAACTTGGTGGAGTTGCGCCTGAAACCGTCAGAGAGAAATGCACTCTTTGTGGAAAATGTGCAGAGGTTTGTCCCACGGGAGTTATCACGGTGTCAGAGAGGGTCGTAACAGAAGCTGATCACTGTATTATGTGCTGCGCCTGCGTTAAAACATGTGAAGTTGACGCCCGCCCTTTCAATCACCCACGGATTGAAGAAAGGCGAGCAATGCTTCTGAAAAACTGCAGTCAGCCCAAAACACCAGAAGTCTTTCTTTAGCAGAAGTTGCTGTGAGGGCAATCAAACCCTTAACATTAAGCATCCCCGTCTCTTGTCATGGATGTCTCTAATTCCTGACACCTATTTAGGGCACTCAATTTTTAGTGTCCCCGGCTTATTTTGTGTGTCCCCGGCTTGAGCCCTGCCCCTTGATTTTCAGTGTAAAACTCTCTATAAATTCAACTCTTGAATTAAACACCAATACACAAAAGCAAGGATCTTCATATGAATGAGTTGCAAGTTGTTTTTGCTGAGCTGTCGAAAACGTTAAGCACCCAGGTCCTCGGCCAACCACAGTTGATTGAGCGTCTGCTAATTGCCTTACTGGCCGACGGCCATCTGCTGGTGGAAGGGGCACCGGGACTGGCAAAAACCCGCGCCATCCAGAAGCTCGGCGAACAGCTGCAGGGAAGCTTTCACCGGGTGCAATTCACCCCTGACCTCCTGCCTGCAGACCTGACCGGCACCGATATTTTCCGCCCTCAGGACAGCAGCTTTGTGTTTCAACCCGGACCGCTTTTTCATAATCTGATCCTGGCCGACGAGATCAACCGCGCTCCGGCCAAGGTCCAGTCTGCGCTACTCGAAGCGATGGCCGAACGCCAGATCACCATCGGCCAGACCAGCTACCCACTGGACGATCCTTTTTTGGTCATGGCGACCCAGAACCCGATCGAGCAGGAAGGCACCTACCCGCTTCCAGAGGCGCAACTCGACCGTTTTTTGCTGCACGTAATGGTTGGCTACCCGCATGTTGAAACGGAACGGCAGATTCTACATCTGGCGCGCAGCGAAGCTAAAGCGGGCCGGCAAGCGGACGTTGTAAACACTTCCAAGCTCAGCGTTGAACAGTTACGAACAGCCCGCACAGAGGTACTCGATCTCTACCTGGCCGACAACCTCGAAGAATACTTGTTGCAATTGGTGCTGGCGACCCGGCAACCACAACCTTACGGTGAAGACCTTGTGGGATGGATTCAGTATGGTGCCAGCCCACGGGCGAGTATCGCCCTGGATCGTTGCTCGCGAGCCCGCGCCTGGCTGGCCGGGAGGAATTATGTCAGCCCTGAAGACATCCAAACCCTGGCCTTTGACGTGCTGCGTCATCGGGTGCTATTGACCTACGAGGCAGAAGCTGAAGGGATTAACGTCGACCGCCTGGTCACTGAACTGATTGCCCGGGTACCGGTGCCTTAAGAACTATGTCTGAGAAGCAGTCTCCGATAATTTCCCGACCTCCCGAAGTCAGCATTAGTCTGGCCGACCTGATTGCCCTGCGTGGTGAAAGTCGCGGCTTCTCCCTGCGCCCTGGCCAGATCCGTTCGTCACAGGGTGTTGGCTACATGAGCCGGGTGCGCGGACGGGGCATGGAGTTCGCTGAAGTGCGCGCCTACCAGCCAGGAGATGATGTACGCAGTATCGACTGGCGGGTTACAGCGCGCCAGGGCAAGCCCCACACCAAACTGTTTCAAGAAGAGCGAGAACGCCTGGTGCTGCTGGCCATCGATTATCGACGCCCAATGTTTTTCGCCACGCGCGGCTCGTTTAAAGCAGTGCAAGCCTCAAGATTGGCAGCACTGCTGGCCTGGCGATCACTCGAACAGGGAGATAGAGTCGGCGCTTTTCTGTTCTCCGAAGAACGCCAGTGCGAGCTGCGACCACAACTCGGCAAGGCAGGAGTGCTCAATTTACTGCGTCAGATGGTCGCCGATCCCGCTTGGCAACGGCCCCAGCATCAACCGTTTGAACCTCAACAGCGACTTGCCCAAACCTTGATGCGCCTGCGCCGGGTGGCACGTCCCGGTAGCCTGATTTTACTCCTGAGCGACTTTGCCCAATGGGACGATCAGGTTGAAAAGCAATTAAGCCTGCTCAGTCGGCATAACGACCTGGGTCTGATCTTCTGTCACGACCCCCTCGAGGCAGAACTACCACCCGCTGGCAGCTACCGGGTCAGCGATGGCGCTCACGACCTGACCATGAGCACCCTTGATGGATCAGGACGCGATCACTACAGGGACAAGTTCGCAAAGCACCTCGACACAATAGAGCGGTTTTGTCGCCAACGACGCGGCCTTTTCCTGACCTGCGCTACCAACCAGGAGCCCCTGAATTGTCTGCGTCAGGGTCTGCTCAACCGCAGCGGAGGCTGAGATGCCATCTACTCCGATCTCTCCTGACAGCCTGCCGCTGCGCGACATCCATCTACCACCAGAGGTCTCCTGGTGGCCGCCGGCCCCTGGCTGGTGGCTACTATTGCTCTCGGTTGTTTTGCTGATTGTCGCCATCTACGCAGTGCGACAGTACCGGCAACGCCGCCATTTCCGGCGTCTGGCCCTCTCTCAACTGGAGGAGCTGGAACGACAATATGGCGAGCAGAAGAATGCACAACAACTGCTAAAGGACATCTCTCGGCTATTGCGTCAAACGAGCTTACTGCATTTCCCGCAGCACGTCTGTGCCGGCCTGGTCGGCGAGGCCTGGTTGGCTTTTCTCGATCAGAGCCTTCCTGAAAAATCCTTTTCACAAGGAGTTGGCCGTCTGCTAGCAGATGGACCTTACCTGCCGAAAGCGACAACGATTGACGCCGAAGCTCTCCTGTCACTCTGCCGCAACTGGCTCCAGCAACTACCACCAGCGCCGAAACCCCAGCGGAGGCAAAGATGATCGAGTTTGCCTGCCTCTGGGCTTTTTTACTGTTACCGCTACCCTACCTGGTGCATCGCCTTTTCCCACCGGCTCTGGCCGCCGAAGAGGCCGCACTCTGGGTCCCCTCGCTGCAGCCTTTCAGCGACAACCGCCATCAACGCAGTCGACGCCGTTGGCCGTGGTGGCTGCTCGTACCGATGCTGCTCTGCTGGCTCTTGCTGGTGACGGCAGCAGCGCAGCCTCAATGGCTTGGCGAACCGTTGGAGTTACCAGTTAGCGGCCGCGATCTGGTGCTGGCAGTCGATCTCTCCGGCAGTATGAAGACTGCAGACTTTGCCTTAGAAGGAGAAACTGTCAACCGTCTCACTGCGCTGAAAAGCGTTGCTGTCGAATTCATTCGCCGCCGGCAGGGAGACAGAATCGGCTTGATCCTGTTTGCCGATCAGGCCTACGTACAGACCCCTTTAACCTTTGATCGACAGACAGTAGAGCTGCTGTTGGATGAAGCTGTGCTGGGGCTTGCCGGAGAAAAGACCGCTATCGGCGATGCCATCGGCCTGACCGTCAAACGTTTACAGGCGGCAAAAACCGATCAGAGGATTTTGATTCTGCTTACCGACGGTGCCAACACCGCAGGTCAGATCAGTCCCCTGAAAGCAGCTGAACTTGCGGCCAAAGAGGGACTAAAGATCTACACCATTGGCATGGGAGCTGACGAAATGACAGTGGGTTCCTTCTTCTTTAAACGTACGGTCAACCCCTCGGCCGATCTTGATGAGAAGAGCTTACGTGCCATCGCCGAGCAGACCGGTGGCCGTTATTTCCGCGCCAAAGACACTGCCGAACTGGAGCAGATCTACGCCATGCTTGACGAACTGGAACCGGTCGAGAAAGACCAGGAAGTCTTTCGTCCGGTCACTGCTCTTTACTTCTGGCCACTCGGACTGGCCTTGCTCGGCGCATTGTTGCTGGGTCTGATCGACCAGGGTCGTCAGCGTTGGGGGTGGCGATGAACGAGTTCCATTTTCTGCGCCCAGACTGGTTCTGGTTACTGCCACCACTGGCTCTACTGCTTTTCTGGCTCTGGCGCCAGCAGCTGCATAGTCGCAGTTGGCAGGCGGTCTGCGATTCGCAGCTGCTCCCCTACCTGCTGCTAGGCCGTTCCCAAAGACGTCGCAACTGGCCCCTCCACCTGATTCTGCTCGCACTGTTGCTAGCAGTGACTGCCCTGGCCGGACCGACCTGGGAACGGCAGCCGCAGCCGCTGTTTCGTCAACATTCAGCCTTGGTCATTTTGTTCGACCTGTCAGCCTCGATGAATGTGGCTGATCTTAAGCCGAGTCGGCTGGTACGTGCGCAGCTGAAAATCGACGACATCCTCAGCCAGCGTCGCGAAGGACAAACCGCTCTGGTGGTCTTTGCTGGGGACGCCTTTACTGTGACGCCGTTGACGGATGACAGCAAGACCATCGCAGCGTTACTAAACAGCCTGGAACCGGGACTGATGCCGACCCTTGGCAGTCGACCCGAGCTGGCCATCAAACAGGGGCGACGCTTACTGCAACAAGCCGGTCTAGCCAAAGGCGATCTGCTACTGGTCACCGATGATGATCAGCCTGAAACAGCCATGGCAGAAGCTACGCAGTTACATCAGGACGGTTATCGACTTTCGGTGCTCGGCGTCGGCACCAAATCTGGCGCACCCATTCCCCTGCCAGACGGCGGCTTTTTCAAAGACGCCTCTGGACAGGTGGTCCTGCCGCGTCTTAACCCGACGGTTCTACGACAGCTGGCGCAGGCCGGTGGCGGAACGTATCAAACCATCCGGGTCGATGATCAGGATTATCAGGCACTGCTGAACGGATCGGTACAGGAAAAGCTTAAGGCCGAACAGCAACAGAGCGACCAACTCGGCAATCAATGGCGGGAGGCGGGAGTCTTGCTGCTCTGGCCACTGGTGCTGCTGTGCGCCTGCGCCTTCCGGCGCGGTTGGTTGACGGTTGTTGTCCTTTGTACCCTGCTAACTCAACCAGCGCAGGCATTTGACTGGCAGCAACTCTGGCAACGCCCCGACCAGCGTGGCGCACAGACCTTTGCCAAAGAAGATTACGCAACCGCAGCAGAACAATTTCAGGACCCGCGCTGGCAAGCTAGCGCCCGCTACCGAGAGGGTCAATACGCTGAGGCAGCCAAACTTCTGGAGCAAGCAGAGAGTACTGACGACTGGTACAATCAGGGTAACGCTCTAGCCAAAAGCGGCCGTTTACCTGAGGCACTCAGTGCCTATGATGAAGCCTTAAAACTCGATCCTGAGGATCAGGATACGCAACACAACAAGCAACTGGTCGAAGAAGCTCTCAAGCAACAGCAGCAGTCATCACAGGACGGGGAATCTTCTGAGCAGGACGGGGAATCTTCTGAGCAGGACGGAGAGTCTTCGGAGCAAGAGGGAGATTCTTCGCAAAAGAAAGGCAGCGAATCCTCACCTCAGGATGGTGATTCTTCAGAGCAACAGGAATCCGACAGGCCCCCGGAAGAGAATCAACAATCATCCTCTGACCTGTCACAGCAACAAGATGAGGAATCCAGCGGGTCAGAACAACAAGAGGCGCAAGCTCAATCCGCGGAGCCAAAAGAAGAACAAGAGAGTGAAGTACAAAATGCTGTTGAAAACGCCGAAAAGAGTGATGAACCAACCAGTGAAGAGCAGCGGGCCAGCCAGCAGTGGCTGCAACGCATCCCGGATGATCCGGGCGGCCTGCTGCGAAGGAAATTCCTTTATCAGTACCGCCAGCGTGAAGGGCGGCAGACGAGTGACAAACCATGGTAATGCGACTCCTTAATTTCTGTCCGGAAACCGCCCTTTTCCGAAATCTCGGTGTCAATCTGCGCATTTTTTTGTGCGGAGTAAAGGTCTACGCGTCCGCTCAAACACTTGATTTCCTAGACCTTACGAAAAGCGGCTGGTTTCCAAATCAGAAACGTACAGCGTCTCCATCCAGATGGACACGCTGTAGCTCTCTCCTACTCCTGTTGCTGTTAATAAGCCCGACTTTATGTCTGGCCGCTCAGCTCGAAGCGATTCCGGACCGGACCCGGGTCGGGTTGGAGGAAAGCTTCTCTTTGGAGCTGCGTGCGAGTGGCAGTGTTGACGGCGATCCAGATCTGAGTGTGCTAGAGCAGGATTTCGAGCTGCTCGGCCGCTCCCAGTCTTCACAGATGCAGATTATCAACACTGACATCACGCGCACGACGACCTGGAGTCTCTCCTTGCTGGCACGCAGTGCTGGCCGCAAAACGATTCCAGCAATATGTGTTGAAGATGATTGCAGCAAGCCCGTCATCATCGACGTGCTACCAGCCGGACAAAGCAGTCATGGTGTAAGCGAAGAGAACGACCTGCTGCTCGAAGTCAGTACAGAGCCGGCCAAGGTATGGGTACAATCACAGATCCTGTACAAAGTTCGGCTTTTTACCCGTCTCAACTTCCTCCAGGCCAGCCTCAGCGGACCGGAGCCACAAGGAGTTGAAGCGGTCGTACAGAAGCTCGGCGAGGATCGCAATTACGAAACTGAGCGCGACGGCCTGCGTTACCAGGTTGTCGAGCGCGACTATGTTATTTTTCCGCAACAGAGCGGACGTTTAACAATTCCACCGATCCAGTTTGGCGCGCAGATTGCCGAGTCAGGTCGCCGCGGTTATGATCCTTTCAACCAACGCACCAGACAGCTCCGCAAACGCTCCGAAGAAATCAGCATTGAGGTCTTGCCAGCGGCAGACTCCGGCGGACGCAGCTGGCTACCGACCAGCGCCCTGCAAGTCAAAGATGACTGGCAGCAACCACCCCAATTGACGGTTGGCGAGCCGGCGACGCGTACCATCACCCTGCGCGCCAGCGGCTTACCCTCTGCGCAGCTAACACCTCTAAGCATCAAGATCCCGGATGGAGTCAGAAGCTACCCTGACCAGCCAAACCGTGAGGACCAGTTCAACGAGAATGGAGTGATTGGCATCCTGCAACAGAAACTGGCACTGGTGCCAACCCGCCCCGGCACTCTCCAACTGCCAGAAGTCAAGATCGACTGGTGGGACCTGAAGAATGAGCGTTGGCAGCAAGCCCTCTTACCTGCCATCGAAGTAGATGTCCTACCAGCGGCAAATCAACCTGCCGTTGTGGCAACAACACCTGTAGAGCAAAGCAAAACGTCACAGATTGAAGCAAGACCGGAAACGGAGAGACCTCCAGCAGCGACGGTTGTCGATCCCAGCTTTTGGCCTTGGCTGAGTCTGGCACTCGGCTGCGCTTGGATATTGACTCTATTGTTTCTGGTTAAGGGTAGAAGAACAGGAAACATACAGAATAATGCGCAACAAATGCAGGAAAAAGCTCCCAGTCTGAAAGTGGCTCAACTCGAATTGCAGCAAGCGCTTAAAACAGGTGATCAGGTGCAAATACGCAACGCACTACTCGGTTGGGGTGCAGCTCTTTTTCCGGAGCAAAAACCTGGCAACCTGGAAGAACTTGCGGCTCTCTGCGGTGAATCGCTGAAGCAGCAAGTAGAGGCTTTCAGCAGGAGTCTTTACAGCCGCAATGCCGAGGCTTGGGATGGCCAGGAGTTACTGGAGATAGTACAACAGGTGGAAAGAGAGAGAACGGAGAGCACAAACAGCAAGAAACTGCCGCCGCTCTACCCTTACTGACACTTTTAACCAAGCTGAGAACAAATCAGCTTTCTGATAGGTCTAAAAGATTGGATTCGGGGACACACAATTTGTGTGTCCCCAAAACCCACAAAACGGCCCTGCCCTTTTAAGGAACAATAAGAACCATGCAATCCATAACTTGAAGCACCTTGTGACTGACGCTGCCGAGAGCCATACCCTTGAGATTCGAAAGCCCCCTTGTGCCCATAACGATTAGCTCGCACTTCTCGTCTCTCGCCGCCTCGGTAATAGCTTCAGCAGGGTCACCTTCGAGGATCAACACCTCGTGGTCGATCCCTTTTTCTTCTAGCAGCACATGCAGCGGTGCCGTTGTTTGCTCGGCGGCTTGCATATAATGATTTAAAAGATTCTGGTAAAAAGGGTCACCGAGGATATCTGGAACCTTCTGGCGCACGTGCAAAAGGATTATCTTTGCATCAAAAAGTACCGCTATCTCAACTGCTCTTTCCACAACCTGGATTGAGCGTGGAGACTCGTCTACTGCCGCTAGAATCCGTTTGACCCTATTGCTTTCCATACTTCACCTCACATCTCACTGACCAAAGAGCAAGAGGACATCGCTTCTCTGGTAAAAATGGTTACGATTGTGTCAATTGAATGAATTATACCAGCTTAATGTGGTGTGGTTAGTTTTGCTGAAGGCTTTAAGGAGAAAAACTTTGACGATTGGGGGCAAGGGTTACATGAAAAGGGAAACTACTGGCAGTTGCCCCCGAAACCTTAAAATGGTGTACAATGTAAATGTGGAGTCGGCGTTTGGATTGCTGACTGCACAAAGGAGGTTGCCTATCGAAACAGACTCTGATTATTGGACAGTTTGCACCATATGCGGGCAATTTGAGGTTGCCTGCCAAGCCCGTGATAAGGGCGCGAAGAGAATCTATTAAGAAGGCCCGGCAACAAGTGCGGGCCTTTCACTGTTTAGAGGCCAAAACCCAGGAACCGCATTGTATCAGGGGACACAGGTTTAGTTATGGGGACACACAAATTGTGTGTCCCGGAATCTTATGGCTTTCCTATTCTTACTGAAGCTTTTCTAGCAGCAAAATCAGATCCTGACGCACGGATTCATAGGTGTACTCGTCTGCGGGATCTGCCGCCTGACCTGTTCTCTGGAACAGTGGGCGTTCCTGATGCAGTTCGCCCCATCGCACATCAACCTGACGCACAAATTCCTGTATCGCATAATCGCTGGCCAATAGGTCTACGAACATCTCCCGTAGTGCATTGAGGGGTTGTTGTAAATGGCTCGCCAGCAACAGTTCGCTGTTTCGTACACGACGGCACAATATCGACTTCAATGCCCCTGAAGGGTCCGAGGCATGTTGGTTGATCCATTGCGTCAACAAAGTGATAGCTTGCTCTTGCCGGGAAAAGGGTGATTCCCCCTTCATCAGTCCACTACCTGCGCGCCCGATGGCCCCCGCTATGCTGAATTTTTGCTGCGCAAGCATTTCACGTTGTATCTCATCGGCGCTGGGATCTTTGTCTTTACCCATCTCGACACTCTCTCTGGCTACTACCTAAAAGCTTGCGAGCAGAAGAAATCTGAAATCATCTCAACTTGCGAACAGAGCTTAGAATATGTATCGACTCTCAGGTTACCATAGCCAACGTATTTCATAGTACACAAGAGGGAAACGGCTCGGAAATTAAACTGTTATATTCTTGATTTTGATGGCAAAAACGAAGTTACAAGGCGTAACTGTTCTGTCCCCGATCTCCGATTAAGGTGTTGTGTGAAAGAATAAACATAAGGACTGAATCATTGTCGAACGCAGATAAGGTCTGAAGAACGCAGATTGGAACAAAACTAACAGACGAAAGACAATTTGGCCGCGGATAGAATCTGATCAATTCTGATAGGGCAAAGTCTTAATCTTTGTGGCTAATGGCTTTTAACCCAAAGCATGATCCTGCTTCTTTGTTTTATCAGAAGTCATCAGATGTTATCTGAGGCAAAAAGGGCTTTGTCTTCATTTATCCATTTCGCTCCCTGCGTCTCTGCGTTGAAAAGCATTTGACCTATCCTTTTTATCCACTTCATTCCTGTTAAATAACAAGATTTCTGTTTTTGCTTTGACCTGGCAATATGAATTAAAGACGAAAAACGTGTATCACCGAGCCCTAAATATAAAGCCTCAGCCCATGGGTAAAAGACCACTCATTGCGCTGTCGGCGGGTCTGATAAAGCGATCGAAGTTGGCCTCTTTGAGAGAGGCCATTTCGCCGAGCGTGACCGTCTGCAAGGTGTCTAACTCGCTTTGACAAGTGTTGTAGGTTGTATTGTAGAACGCGATACGTTTTTCTTTATCCAGCCCCATCAGCAGCAACTGCTGCGCAGCGCGCTGGATAAGCTTCATCTTGCAATGCAGGTCGTCAAGGTTTTTAACCGTCCAGACACCCAGATAAATCGGGCTGTTTACGTTCCTGACATCACCAACCAGCTCACCACGTATCAGGTCATCCTTTTTGCGCCCGAGGTACGGAACAAAGTCCAGGTGTTCGGCGAGTGTGCGATCCGTGGTGAAAAAATGACCGTTGTCGGGATCGAGAGTGAAAATCATAGTGCGGTCGGACGCCTGGCCGTAGCTTTGAAACAGGACATCCTTGTAATCATCGAAGGGCACGTTCCTTAGGATGCAGGTTTCAAACTTGTTAATGCGCCTGGTAATCCCCAGCAGCCATGATCTGATCGAGCTGTTGTCGATGCGGCACTTGCCCAACTCTTCCTTCAGGTAATCAAAGGAGTGTTCTCCAAAACGGTATAGCAGCACGCTCTGAAAAATGTCACGGATATTATTGTATCGGCTGAAATGGTAAATAAGGTCAAAGCTGAAAATCTCCATTTGCCGGAGCTGCCAGATGAAGATGGTAATATCATTCTTACTGGTGTCTTTGGTGAGTTTGGCTTTCTGTGTAGACTTGATCAGCCTCACGTAGCGGGTACTCAGGTCAGCCAGCAGCACCGCGTCCTTGGAGGTACTCTTCTTTAGAGTAATGGTCCAGCACGTGGATTGTCCCTCAATACTCGTTACCTCGATGTGGTCAGTCCCAAAGGTGGCGTAGGTTTGCAGCGTCCCTACCCCCTTGCCGGTCTCGGTTCCCTTGGTTGATTTGCCTACGAACAAGGGCACCTGGTCGGATCCTTTTTCCAGCATCTGCGCGGCGATTCCTGTGCCATTGTCAGTAATGGCCAGCGTCACGGTATCGCCACGCTGTTCGAGTAGAAACTCTATCTGCCCTCTCCTGCCCGCTGACGTGATTGCATCCAGGGCGTTGGAGGCAATATTGATCAGGGCTCTGCTGCAACTGATGTAGCTGCCACTCACCGGTTCAATCTTTGATTTGAGGACCAAAGTCACCTCACAGGAGCTGTCCACTGCTTCGATGAAGGGAATGACGCGTTCCGTGATCAGATCCTTGAGAGAGACTTTGTGCGATAGATGGATTTTATCTTCGTACATGTTCAGGGTGTTGAGCAGTGCGGTGCTTTCCCTGTTGATGTCCTCGGCAACCTGGTTGAAGTTGCCAACTGACAACATGGCTGTCATGTCGAAAAGGACCTTTAGCGATTTTTTCACGTCGTGCCGCACCTTCGACAGTTCCTCAATAGCGGTAACATCTGGACGTTTAGTAGTGACCGCTGCGCTTCTGAGCGTCTCGGCCGTCACTGACATCAGGTGGAACTTCATCTTCCGGAAGACCACCAGGTCGCTGATGCTGAACCCCCGGGTCTTGAAAAAATCAATGGAGCTTAAAAGCTTCTCCCAGACATAGAGATAAATATGGGAGTCCGGATCCACCGTGTGGGCAAGGTAGCGAAGGAAGGCGGAACCGATTCCTTTACCCCGACCGAAGGGGTTGGTGACCAGTTTGTAAATATGGAAGGTTTTCCGGTCCGGTGTAGCATAGACAAGCAGATAGCCGAGCAGCTCTCCCTTTTCGTCCCACACGTAACTGTGTTCGTAATCGATATCGATTGTTTTATCGAGGATATAGGGCGAAGGGATCAGCAGGGAATCGATGTTAAGGAGGGGGGATTGTCGAATCGCTTTTTCGTATTCGGGGGTCAGGCTTTTTATGTAAGGAGATTGAACAGGTTTCCATTGCATAGTTTAGGCTGCCCCTTAGTTAGCACGGTAAAGAGTTTCACTCATTTGAGACTATTGTAAAAGGAAGCGCTAAGCAACCTGTTGACTAGCAATCAAGTGGTGACACGTTAGTAATGTGTCACCTTGCCCTGTTCTCGATTCTGTCAAGCGCTTCCCTGGAAAGCTTGGCAACTTTTCCGGACTCCTTGCAGCACTTCTGAAGCACGGCCCGGGACTTCTCCTGCCCCACGTAACCCAAGGCCTGAATGGCACCTTCGCGCATGTGACTGGTGAGTGCTGATTCCTTGCTGCTGAAACCGTAGCGACTCTTCGGCCGCGCGAGCTCGCGCAGGGCCTCTTCAACACCGGAATCTGCAAACGGCTGAGGTCGAAGCTTGTTGAGTGTGCTGACCACCTGCAAGGCCATCGCCTCGCCATCGTTCTTGCCGTCATGAAGCAGTTCTGCCAGCCGAGTGATCGTTTCCGGCAGGCTGATACCGGTCACTGCAAGGGCACCGACCGCCCGTTGCCGAACATCGGCTTTCTTGTCATCGAGCAGTGTGGCAACGGCTCCTTCTGCGACCGGCCCGGAAAGTTTCGCCAACGCCTGTACCGCCTCGATCCGAACATGGGACTGTGGATGCACCAGGCATCGTTGAAACAGCTTTTCTACCTTGGGGCCGCCTGCGCCGATCCGGCTGAGCAACAGCAGCATATTGCGTATAAAATGCCATCCTTGCTTCTCCTTGAGTGCTGCAAAAAGAACGGGCACGGCTGCCTGTCCCCTATCTGCCAGCGCCTCCAGCCCAAGACGTCGCAAGGAGCGGTTGTCATTATCGGCGAGAGTGACCAGGATCTCCAGGCCGGTGCGATCGAGGGTGGCGATCGTGGAGAGCATTTCATCAACACCCTCGCGCCCTTCATTCTCGGCCCGCAGTTTAACGTAACGATGCAGGCGTTCGACGAGCGGTGGTCGGCTCCCCACCTCAAAAGTCAAACCGTAGCGTTTGGAGAACGCCACCACCTGCTGTGCAACGTGATCGTGCCCCTGGCGGATCAGCTCTGGCAACATCTCCAGCAGATGCCAGAGTCGATGCTCAAGAATCGTGGGCGACGATATCTGCTCGATTTCGGCAAAGTACTGTTGATGATTATCGAGCAGCCTGTTGACTGCCTGCAGTTCGGAGATCTTTTCACGCATTTCCGGCGGGATCTCTTCATACAGAAAAACCTTGTTCGTAACCAGCGCATGAAACAGGGTCGCGTCGGCGTTCTCGTTCTCCAGCAGCGCCTCACCCAGACGACGCGTCACCCAGTTTACATTCTCGACCCGTTCGCGCAGCGTCGCATCCTCACCGTTCTTTTCGTAAGCGCCCATCAGTTCGCTGAGTTCCTTGACCAGCAGGGTGCATACAGTCGGCAAAAAAACCGGATCAAGATATTCAAGCATCGTAAGGACCAGGGTATCTCGGTCGAAATCGTGCAGGGTTTCAACGATCAGGTCGATGTTGATCAGCATGTCGCGAATCAGCATCACATCGCGCAAGGGTGCAACAATCTCCTGGAACACCTGACGACGCACCTGGGTTATCTCCCTGGCATCGACATGACGGTAAAGCGGCAGCATGTTCAGGTCGCGTTTGAGCCTCGACAGGGTTGCCACAACTCGCCAGGGAAGCTTGCGCCCCTGCCCGACCAGTTCATCAAGGAATACCACCGAAACGTTAACAACCTCTTTGGACACCAGCGCCTTCGTCATCCGTTCGCAGACATCGACACGGCTGTCCTCGAGCCAGCCTGACTGAGTCATGAGATCGACAAAGGCGTCGAACTCGTAGCGGGAGATTCCGTGGCGCAACGAGAAGGAAGAGAGTCGTTTGCGCCGGAAGAAATCAATCATCTTGGGCAGGAACATGTCGGCCATGTTGCGCGGCATCACCCAGCGCATCGACAGGTAATCGTGCGCAACCCCACCGACCAGGACCTCCTCTTTTTCTTCATGGGTATTTGCCAGGAAAGTGATCTCGGGATGGCTGTAAAACAACGAGGTCACCGCCTCGTAGAGGCCCTCGCGGGCCTTTTCTGTTTCGGGATGTCCCGGCTGATAGTAGCCGGTCTTAAGGAATGCCTGAATGAGCAGCAAAACCGTTTTTCCAACATCACTGCTAACTGGGGGTTGTGCAGAACTCATAGGAGCCTCGCGCTAATGGAATAGCATAGTTTAGCCTGCACCTTAGTTAGCATTGAAACAGTTTCACTCATTCGAGAGTATTGTAAAAGCAAGCATCACGGGACGATCAATTAAAATCCCAATTGAATTAATGATATCAAAATGTATGACGCTTTGCTACCTCCGCAACCGTTCTTCTGAATTGGGGACAGGCACGTGTAAGTGTCACAAATCCCTGTCACCAATCATTCAATTTGATTGCTCTGAGGCGGAAAAGAAAGGGACGAGGGACGTGGGAGAGGTCAGGTCTTGAACTTTGACTTTGACCTGAACCAGAGCACTTCACACCTTGCGCCAGAACAACGGCTTGGGTGCATTGGCCAGATAGGCCCCGAGCACCACCAAAAAACCGCCGCCAAGCAATGAAATATCGAGCGGTTCGCCCAGTAAAAAGGTCGCTAAGAGGACAGCGCTTACGGGCACAAAATTGATAAAAACCGCGGCACGAGAAGGCCCAATTTTCTGAATTCCTTCGAAATACCAGAGAAAGCCGATAACGGTACCGAACAAGCCTAGGTAGCCGATGCTAAGCCAAACCGACCAGGAAAAGTGCAACGCATCGGCAAAGCTGCCATAGGACAACGCCGGAATCAGCAACAGGAGGGTTCCCGCTATAGACGACCAGCAGACCGCAGCCAGAGGAGAAAGACCGCGCATCGCGGTTTTACCGATAATCGAATAAAGCGTCCAGGAGAGCACACAACCGGAAATCAAGAGCTCGCCACGACCGATGCCACCACTCAAGATCATCAACGGATGGCCACGGGTGATAACGACCAGCGCACCGACCACCGAGAGTGGAACCCCCACAATCCGGCTCAGCGGCAGTCTCTCGCGGTAGATCAACGCGGAACAGAGCGTGATAGCCACCGGGTTCAGGGCGATAATCAATGCGGCACGACCGGCCCCGATCAGGGTCAGGCCGTTGAAGAAAAACAGGTTGTAAGCGAACACCCCGGTCAGCCCCAGTGCGGCAACAGCCAGCCCCTGGCGGAAATCGAGCTTCGGCAGACGGCCCTCAACCTTGCAGACGGCAAGCAGCAGACAGCTCGAAGCGATGGCGAAACGGAAAAAGGCCGCGGAAACAGGATGAGCATCACCAGCCAAAAAACGTCCGGCGACAAAGGTTCCGCCCCAGAAGAAAGCGACGGTAAGGAGTTTTAGATAGGTTCTCAAGCAGGGGCCCGGAGTTGAAAGTTAAGAACGGTTTTTATATTCGGTATATTTCTTCGCAGAGCCACGAACTTGATCGGCAGGATATTTTGCTTCGTTCAAAAGCATCTTACGGTTGACCGCCTCAACCAGATCAATGCCTAGTTTATCTGACAAACGCAACAGATAGACAAAGACATCTGCGATTTCGTGGCTGACCTCTTCAAGCTTTTCTGACGAGAGCTCTGCACTCTGCTCTTCGCTCAGCCACTGAAAATGCTCAACCAGCTCACCGCACTCTGCAATCAATGCCATGCAAAGGTTTTTGGGCGTGTGATACTGGTCCCAATCCCGATCATCGACAAACTTGCTGATCTTTTGTTTTAAGTCGTCAAATTCAGACATGATTTCCCCTAACAACACCTTTGGCAATCAATGCCTTGCGCAAAGCTTCGACCCGCCTGCGGTTGGCGCTTAAATCATAGAGGCCGAGCACCGATGACGAACGCACCTCAATCAGATGCTCGTCTGCCTGGTAGAGAAGCTCCAGGTTGTCCACGAAATGAAAGACGATACTGGATATTTTGGCATGCAGGTAAAGATCATCCTCTTCGTCGATCACCGCGCGTGGGATCTCCAGAACAGCCTCTCTGACCAGGGGCCAGGCCTCCTCTTTGCTCATCGCCAACGGAAAAGGCTCGATATGGTTGTAAAAAACCGAAGCATTACTTGATACACAATTCGGGAAGCCAACGCACGAGCCAATCTCAAGGCGGTTTTCGGTGGTGCGCTCAAGGGTTTTGCCAACGCATCCTGAAAGCAGAAAGACCATAAAGAGAAGTGCGAAGAGTGAGCCGTTGTGTGATTGCATAGGTTTGGATTCTCATCTGAAGAGTGAATGGGAACGGCCAAACTCAAATTTAGCACGATCAGGCTAAATAAGCATGACCGAAACTCACAAGGACTTGCTGGCGTTGCCCTCACCAAGGTTCGGGGGACAGGCACGAATGGCGCTAGTGCCGCGTCAATGAGAAAATGACGCATCCAACTTCTTCTTTTCCGCCCCTGCGTCGTTATGTCTTAAGCAACGTAGTTACAACTATGTTATTTCGGGGACACACAATTTGTGTGTCCCCGAATCTAAAACTTGCTCATTGCCGTGACTAATTTATAGTTCTATGAGGCTGTTGGACTTGACAGACCGTAGCGAGAGATTGGATGTTCGAGGCCAGATTTGTGGGGACTTGAGAGCTAATAACATGTCTATTTGACGAAAATTACCGTAAATATGGACCGATCAGACGATTTCGCAGTAGGCTTTTGTTAAGTCCGACAGTCTCCTCGGGAAGGGAGAAAAATATGCCCTGGAATTATAGTGACAAGGTCCTCAAGCTGTTCATGGACGCCGTCAAGGGTGAAACCGGTACCCACATGGGTGAGCTGGAAAACCCCGACGGTTTCGGTGAACATGGCTCGATCGTCTGCGGTGACACCCTGCGCTTCACCTTTCGCGTCGAGCGCCACCCGACCGACCCCACCCGCGACATAATCACCCAGGCCCGCTACCTGACCTTTGGCTGTACCTCGGCGATTGCCGCTTCGGAAGCACTCTGCATCCTGCTGGAAGAACAAGGTAAAACTCCGATCGAAGCTTTGCAGGTATCCAACCAGGACCTGATCGATTTCCTTGATGGTTTGCCCGAGCAAAAGATCCACTGTTCTGTGATGGGCGCCGAAGCTTTGCAGAAGGCCGTCGCAGACTGGGCGAGCAAGCGAGGCGTAGACCTGGCCGAACTGTTGCCGGAGCTGGCCCACGGCGATGAGGATGAAGGCCGCACTGTCTGCAACTGTTTCTCGGTGACCGAACCTTACCTGCGCCGCAAGATCAAGGAGCTCGGCCTGCAAAGTATCGCCGAGATCACCAATGCCCTCAAAGCCGGTGGCGGCTGCACGGTCTGTCACCATGCCCCCGGCGGCCTCCAGGACCTGCTCGATGAGATCTGGGGTGTGAAACCGGTGGGTCAAGTCGAGGTCGCAGCGCCCCATACAGGCGAGCAACTATCACCCTACCGGTTGGGGCAGCAGATCGAGACAGCGATCGAGGCGGTCGTCCGGCCCTTGCTGCAAGACGAAGATGGTGACATCGAACTGGTCGATATCAAGGGTCACAAGATCTACTGCCGGCTAATCGGGGCCGCTAATCAAAGTGACGCTGCAGACCAGACCTTCAAGCTGCTGGTTGAGCAACAACTGAAGGATCAGGTCGATGATCGTTTACAGGTGATCGCAGTGTGACAGAGCGAGGTTTGAGATGAAGAATGTTTATGTCGACAACAACGCGACGACCGCCATCGCCCCGGAGGTGTTGGCGGTGATGCAACCATACTTGACCTCCGACTACTTCAACCCGAGCTCCATGTACGACGCGGCCCGGTCTTCGGCAGAAGCGATTGAGAGCGCCAGGAGAACGGTCGCCCGATGTCTGGGCGACATCGATCCGGACCAGATTATCTTTACCGGCTCGGCAACAGAGAGCAACAATGCCGCCCTGTTCGGCACAGTGCAGGCCAATCCGAAGCGCGGCCATGTCATCACCACCACGATTGAACACCCTTCGGTACTGGAGATCGGCAAGGAACTGGAGCGCCGCGGTCAGGAGGTCACCTTTTTGTCGGTGGATCGCAACGGCGAGTTGGTGCTCGATGACTACGTCAGGGCGCTGCGCAGCGACACCCTGGTGGTGAGCATTATGATGGCGAACAATGAGACGGGTGTCTGCTACCCTGTCGCCGAGTTGGCGCGAATAGCCAAGGAGACGGATGCGGAGATCGTGGTGCATACCGACGCCACCCAGGCGCTCGGCAAACTGCCGGTCGATCTGCAGGACGATCTGCAGCACGTCGACCTGCTCTCTTTCTCCGGGCACAAGATCCATGCCCCGAAGGGAGTCGGTTGCCTGTTCGTGCGGCGCGGCACACGCTGGCGTCCGTTCATGCTCGGTGGTCACCAGGAGAAGGGGCGCCGGGCCGGCACCGAGAATGTTCCCTATATCGTTGGCCTCGCCAAAGCATGCGAACTGGCCATAGCCGGTGTTCCCGACGAGCAGGGCCGCGTGCGTAATCTCCGTGACCGTTTACAAAAAGCCCTGATCGAGCGCATCCCGGCCGTAGAGGTGAATGGTAAAGAAGCCGCTGTGCGCCTGCCGAACACCCTTAACCTTGCGTTCCACGGTATTGAGGGAGAAGCCATACTCTTCGAGTTGAGCCGCCATGGCATCTGCGCCTCGAGCGGTTCGGCCTGCACCTCCGGCACACTTGACCCGTCCCACGTCCTTAAGGCAATGCAGGTGCCTTTTACCGCGATCCACGGCTCGGTGCGTATCAGCTTGAGCCGTTACAATAACCAAGAGGATATCGAGCGGATCATTGAGGTCCTGCCAGATATTATCGCCCGCTTGCGCAAACTCTCGCCTTACTGGAATGATGAGCGCAACTGCCTGGAGATATAATCATGAAAAAGATATTGGAAGAAGCAAAACGCCTGATCAAGGCCGACAAGGTCCTGGCGGAGTTCACGGTAACCGCAGATGGCGATGAACTACACCTGGTTAAAGGGGATGAGAGTTTCGCTCGCTTGATGCGCGTCGATGATAACGCACAATGGCGGATCGAATACTTCCACAACCTGAAACGCTGGCAACAGATCGATTTCATCGGTTCATTGGCGGCCTGTCTGGAACTTCTCTCCGAATCGCCACACTACCTCTACTGGGACCGCTGAGTTTTTTGAGTTAACCTTGCGACAGATAAATCCACTGGGATGTGGGACCACTCAAATGGAGCACACAATATTCAGCGCCCCAACTCCTGAAGGGCAATCTTCGTTGCCCCTTGACTTGACTTGTCAGGAATAACCCCGGATTCATGCTGTTCCGCTAACTCGTTAATAAACAGTTGTTATTTGTCCGTTGCGGAGCACTTGGTTGTGAAAAATAGTGATACAATAGAAAAGAAGAAGGATAGGCTACGGGAAAGGAGGAGATCATGAAAAAAGACACTCGGAAATATGGCATCAGCAGCAAGCGCGGACGCCAACCAACCAACCTTGACCCATTCAAGCCTGAGGAAGCACTGAAAGAACCGTCACTGTGCACGACCTGTAAAACGGTTTACCAACAGCAGCGCTGGTCACTAGATCAAGAAGAGTATCGTAAACTGGAGAATGACCCCAAAACAAACTGGATCACCTGCCCGGCGTGCCAGAAGATCGCCGCGGGTTACCCTGAAGGGATCGTGACCTTAAGTGGCAGTTACCTGTGGAAGCATGAAGAGGAGATACAGCAGATTCTTAAAAACGAAGAGCACAAAGCTCTTGAGAAAAACCCTTTTGAGAGGGTTATTCGTAAGATCCGTGACGATGACAAGCTTGTCATCGAGACCACCGACAAGAAACTGGCCGAGCACTTGGGTCGCGTTCTTCACAAGGCCCATCGGGGCAAACTCGACATCTCCTGGGCGGGAGACCCCGATCTCTGCCGGGTGAGCTGGGAAAGGATGCTCTAGCTTCAGGAGCATGGTGGACGACCTGGAGCAGACGCGTTAACGCCCCAGGTGGGTCGTAGATTGCCACCACCCTGGGGGTGCTTATGCAGATACGGCGTGAATCGGCTTATAGCCGCGTTCTTATGCTCTGCCTGGTTTTGCTCTTATGCTTTGGTGCAGTCGCCTCAAGCGAACGCGGAGAGGAGCGCGAGACTATGGTCAAAGAGCAGATTCTTGCGCGCGGAGTCAAGGACCCAACAACACTGGCAGCCATGCGCACAGTGCCCCGCCACCTCTTTGTGCCAGGGTCCATGTCCCACCAGGCTTATCAGGATCGCCCTTTGCCGATCGGTCATGGGCAGACCATTTCACAGCCGTTCATCGTCGCTTTCATGACCGAGATCATCAAGCCCGGCCCCGGGCGCAAAATTCTCGAGATCGGCACCGGTTCAGGCTACCAGGCCGCGATACTGTCAGCTACAGGGGCGCACGTTTACTCCATAGAGATTATCCCGCAATTGGCGGATTCGGCTGCTGTGCTCTTAAAGAAACTGGGCTTCACCAATGTCGAAACCAGGTCTGCCGACGGTTATTACGGCTGGAAGGAGCAAGCGCCTTTCGATGCGATTATTGTTACGGCAGCCGCTGAGTTTGTTCCCCCGCCGCTGATCGAGCAGTTGGCTGAATCGGGACTGATGATCATCCCGGTGGGCTCGCCTTTCTTCGTACAAACCTTGATGCTCATCCAGAAAAGAGACGGCAAGACAATCTCAACCAGCCTGATGCCGGTAAGATTCGTCCCTTTCAAGAGGACCGATGAAGAATGATCGGGCTGTGTAACCGCAAACATCTGTCACTGGCCCTCGTCTCTGCCGCCCTGCTCGCCTTTCAGCTCGCGCTACTGCAAATCCTGGCCACCAGTCAATGGCACCACTTCGCCTACCTGGTTATATCGATCGCCCTGCTCGGCTTCGGCGCTGCCGGCACCCTCCTCGCCCTGACCCGACGATGGATGATAGCACGACAGGCACAACTGCTACCGCTTCTGCTCTGTTGCTGCGCTGTGACATTGGCAGGTTCGCTGACCATGACACAGAGCTTGTTTGGCGGGTTTGATTCATTCCTGTTGTTTGTCGATATCGGCGAGGTCTTAAAACTGGCTGCGGTGGCTCTTCTTCTGCTGCTTCCGTTTACCTGCGGGGCTCTGACCATCGGCTTGATCTTCACCCTCGAAACCGAACGCATCGGCAGCTACTATTTTGCCAACATGTTCGGTTCCGGTCTCGGTTGTTTACTCGGTCTGGCAGGGCTCTCGCTGCTGCTGCCACAGCAGTTGCCTCCCTGCTTCGGGTTTCTGGCTCTGGCAGCGGCGGCGGTGCTGCTGCCGGGCAGCAGGCCTGATACACGCGTCGTCCTGGTGGTCAGCCTGGCACTGGTGACGATCTTCCTGGTGCAGGCGACGGAGCTGGAACTTTCGCAGTATAAAGATTTACGCCGCGCAGTCGATCTTCCAGAGGCCACTATCCTGGCCAATCAACCGGCTGCGGCCGGACAAATCCATATTGTGGACGCACCTGTTCTGCGTGGCGCTGTTGGAGTCAGCTTAAACTGGTCAGGTGAAATGCCGCAAGCGCCGGCCGTCTTCATCAACGGAGACAGCATCGGCAGCCTGCCCCAGGCCGCGGGGAAAGACAACCCTCGCAACGCATCAACCTTCGCCCTGCCCTATGCCCTGGGCATCCCTCGCAGAGTGCTGGTGCTAGACGCCGGCACCGGTGTCGATGTGGCCATGGCGATCGACCGGGGAGCCGAAACGGTTGTTGCGGTTGAAGCGCATAAGCCCCTGGTTGAGCTGTTGCGCACAGCAGCACCGACCCGCTTCAGCCGAATCTTCAACAACCCCAAGGTCAAGTGGCAAACACAGGTTTCGCGAACGTGGCTCGCCCGCGATCAACAGCAATACGACCTGATCATACTGCCTAAAGTCGGCGGTTTTGGCGGCAATGCCGGGCTCTTTGCCCTGCACGAGCAGCCCCTGCTAACCCGCGAAGCCTTGCAGCAGGCCTTGAGCAAGCTCAGCCCTCAAGGTCTGCTGACCGTAACGAGTTGGGTCGATTATCCGGTACGAACCCCACTGCGCCTGCTGGCGACCCTGGTGGAAACCCTTGAAGAGGCGGGGGTCACAACTCCACAAGACCGGATTGCTGCTGTCCGTAGCTGGGGAACCTTGACCTTTTGCATCAAGCGGACTCCCTACACGAAGGCTGAGTTGGCCGCGATCAGATCGTTTGCAAAGCGCTGGGCCTTTGATCCGGCCCTCTTGCCCGACCTCCGCCCGGAGGAGCGCCAGCACTTCAACCGCCTGCAAGATGACTCCCTGTTCCAGCTTTTTGATGCGGTTCTGGGGCCCGAAAGAGCACAGCTCTACAACAACTATGCCTTCCGGATCAAACCGGTTGACGATGATCAGCCCTTCTTCTCCCAGTTCCTGCGTTGGAGCCAAGTCAATGCGCTGATCAGCCTCTACGGTCAGCGCAACCTGCCCTTCATCGAACTGGGGATGCTGGTCGCCGTTCTGGCCGCCGGGGTGCTGTCGTTGCTGGCGACTTTGCTGATTCTGTTGCCATTGACCCGGCTGCCAAAGGGGAGTGGCACGCATTGGCAGGTGCTGGTCTATTTTGGAGGACTGGGAGTCGGTTATATGTGGACAGAGTTGGCCCTGATTCATCGCTTCGTTCTTTATCTTGGCCATCCGGTCTATGCGACGGCGCTGGTGGTGGCCGTTCTTCTGATCGGTTCAGCAGCCGGCAGCGCACTGACAGGACGATTCCGTGTTTGTCGCCCCTGGCGATGGACAGCCGCGACAAGCAGCATCCTGCTGCTCTATGTCGTGCTGCTTGGGATGCTCTTGGAGACGACTTTGCCGCTGGCAATGCCGCTACGTACTGCTCTGGCGGTACTGGTGCTGACACCGGCCGCAGTGATCATGGGCATGCCTTTCCCGCTTGGGCTGAGACTTCTCAACCAGGCGCACCAGGCCGAGGTCCCCTGGGCCTGGGGAATCAACAGCTGTCTCTCGGTTGTAGGTGCCGCGCTTGCAACCATTCTCGCCGTCGAGTTCGGCTACAGCCTTTTGCTGCTGCTTGCAGCCACGGCCTATCTGTTGCCGACAATGATTCGCTTCCGGCTTTCCTAGCAGAGGCACGGTTAAAATCGCAGCTATTGATTGTTGCAGCCAAAAGCGCGCTCCACTTTGATTGTTACGATCTGTGGAGAAGATTCTACTATTGTACTTAGGTTTAATGCCTTTCAGGAGGACAACAGATGACCCAGCAACCCCTTTACCACATCGGTTTCGGCAAACATGACCTCGGGGTGGTACCGCCGACCGCCGCGCTGCTCTGCGGCGACCCGGAGCGCGCACAGCGCATCGCAAAAGAGACCGATGGTGTCAGCTGCCTGGCGACGCTCTCGGAGAACCGCGGCCTGCACAGCTACCTGTGTGAAATGAGCGACGGCGGCAAGTTTGTCGCTTCTACCAGCGGCATGGGCGCACCATCACTGTCGATCGTTGTCAACGAACTGGTGTCAGTCGGCATCCTCACCATCATCAGGGTCGGCACCAGCGGTGGCATCGCGACAGAGGTCAAGGCCGGTGACCTGGTGATTTCGAACGCCGCCCTCTGCCGACAAGGAGCCGCCCTGGATATCGCCCCGGTCGAGTTCCCTGCCGCTGCCGACCCCTATGTCACCCTGGCGCTGGCCGGAGCGGCGAAAAAACTCGGCATCAGATCGCACCTGGGCGTTACGGCAAGTGTTGACACCTTCTACGAAGGCCAGGAACGCAGCGACTCGGCCAACCCGTTCCTGTTGCGTTCCCTGCAGGGAATCAGCGAGGAGTACCGGCAGCTGAAGATCCTCAATTACGAGATGGAGTCCGGCACGCTGTTCAAAATGGGCCTGGTTTATGGCTTTGCCGCAGGCTGTGTCTGCGCGGTTCTGGCTGAACGGCTGGTGGCGGAGGCTGTCGACCTAGCTGTCAAACAACAAGCCGAGCGAGATGCGGTGCGGGTTGCGCTGGCTGCGCTTCAGGGTTTGTGCAGTGACTGACGAAGGTAATGGGAATGTGAATCCATGCAAGAGCTAGGTCTGTTCCGCTATCTGCAACCAAGCTTTTTCTCCGGCTTGATCGATGATCCGGTCATGCTCATCAATATCCGGCCAACCGGTCGCGGCATCCTGCTCGACTGCGGTCAACTCCACCACCTGGCGAAACGGGTCTTGCGATCGATTGATGCCCTTTTCGTCAGCCACGCCCACATGGACCACCTGATGGGCTTCGATTACCTCCTGCGGCACGTTCTTGTTGCGCCACGAACCATAAAGATCCACGGTCCGCCCGGTATTGCCGAACGGATCAGTCACAAGCTTGCAGGCTACGACTGGAACCTGACCGAGGAAAACTGGTGCACCTTCGAGGTTTATGAAGTTCACCCGCAACAGATCGAGCAGTTTGAGTTTGCCGGCAGTCGAGGGTTCACATCACAACACCGACAAACCCTTGCCCGGTACGATCGAATCATTTACCAGGCCCGTCATCTGAAGGTCGAAGCCGAAATCTGCGATCACAAGATACCGGTGCTGATCTTCCGGGTTACCGAAGCGCCGTCTTTCCTGATCGACAGGCAGCGCCTCGATGAAGAGAGCCTCTTGCCAGGGCCATGGCTCAAGGATCTGGAGAAGCGTTTTTATGCCGACGGCTGCGACAGCGGGCCGATTGATATATGGAAAGAGACGGCGGAGGGCCACCGGGTTGAGACGGTCGATAATGCAGAAGCTCTCTACCGAAAGATCTGTCGAGACGTGTCGCCTGCCAGCATCGGCTATATCACCGACATCGGCATGACACAGGATAATCTGAGCCAGGTCTATGAGCTTATGAGGGACGTCACGCTGCTGGTCTCGGAGTGCACTTTTCTTGCGGAAGATGAAGAGAAGGCCCGCATTTCTGCTCACCTCTGCACAACCGATCTGAACCGGATCAGCCGACACATCAAGCCCGGCCTTCTGCTGCCGATGCATCTGAGCAAGTCATACATCAGCGACACGCAACGCCTGTACGCGGAGCTTGATCAACCGCATGACACACAACTCTTGCAACTGCCGGACTACATGACTCCGCGGCCTCTGCTGCCGAGCGAGTTGCCAAACCCCATCCTTCGACAATAAATTTCGGGGACACACAATTTGTGTGTCCCCAACTCCAAGTTTCGTTTCAGTTTCCGTCAAGCACCTTACGTATGGTCAGTGCCACATCCCGTTTGGTCAAAGGCTTCATGATAAACTCCTTGATTCCAATCGACTTGGCAGTCTCAACCGAGGTTGTCGCACTGAACCCTGTACAAAGGATAATTGGGATATCCGGCCTGACATTAAGGATCTTCTCAGACAATTGAATTCCGGTGGTGATCGGCATGGTCTGATCCGTGAAGATCAGATCAAAGGCTTGGGGATCGGAGCGGAACAACTCCAATGCGTCAACACCACTTGTCTCGGTTGTAACTTCATAACCGAGGGATTCAAGGTTCTTCTGGCCCAAATGAACCAAGGCCTCTTCATCATCGACAAAAAGAATACGCTCGTTGCCCTTGGGTAGCTTTTCCTGTTCAGTAATCACGCGAGCCACTTCATTAAATATTCGAGGCAGGTAGATCATGAACAAAGCCCCTTCCCCTGGAGTTGCCTTCACGGTTATTGCCCCGCCATGGCCCATGATGATGCCATGTACCACAGAGAGTCCCAGCCCACTCCCTTCACCAAACTTCTTAGTCGTGAAATAGGGCTCGAAAATATGTTCAAGTGTATCCTGTCCCATACCGTGGCCTGTGTCAGAAATGGACAGGCGGACATAGTCCCCTTCATGAAGTTCGGGTGAGGAGGCCGCGAGTTCTGCATTCACATGAAGATTGTCCAAGGTCACTTTGAGAGTTCCGCCATTCTTCTGCATAGCGTGGCAAGCATTGGTCCCCAGGTTCATAATGACCTGGTGAATCTGGGTTGGGTCAGCAAGTACCGGTCCGGCATCTTCGTTGATCTCCTGGCAAATCTTGATTGTCTTCGGGATGGTGGCCCGCAGCAGTTCAAGAGCCTCCTTGCTGATCGGGTTGATAAAGGTAGGCATATGTTCCTGCTCCGTCCGTTGACCAAACATCAGAATCTGCTGAACCAACTCTTTGGCTCGGTGGGCGGCCTTCAAGACTTCGCTCAAGGGAAACTGGGTTTGTGATCCAACCGGCAGGTCAGCCATGGCGAATTCTGTGTAACCGATTACAGCTGTCAGGATGTTATTAAAGTCATGGGCGATGCCACCTGCGAGCGTTCCAACTGCCTCAATTCTCTGGCTCTGGCGAAGCTGTTTTTCCAGTGATCTCTGCTCTGTAATATCGGCATAGATGCCGAGTATGCCAACCACCTCTCCAGCTTCGTTGCGCAGAGGAACCTTGCTGGTCAACAAGATGGCGTTTCTACCATCAGCCTGCAGTTGCGGTTCTTCGATATCGAGTAACGGTTCACCACTGTCCATAACCTCCTGATCGCATTGACGGTAAAATTCGGCCTCTTCTTTTTCCCAGGCCAGATCAAAATCTGTTCTGCCAACAATATCTTCAGGTGCGCTAAGGCCTGCCACTTCAGCAAAATTAAGGTTACAGCCCTGGTATACCGAATCATGGTCTTTCCAGAAAACAGCATGCGGGATATTCTTAAGGATGTTCTCCAACAGGACATTCTTGTCTGAGAGACTTCTTTGAGCTGTTTTGCGTTCGCTGATATCCCGGATTGATTCAATGGCACCAACGTAATTGCCCTCTTGATCAAGCAGGGGTGAAGCGGTTGCCCATAAATTGGCGTTTTTGCGACTATGAGGGAGGGTAAGAGTCGTTTCAGCAAACAGGGTGACACCATTTTTTTCAAAATAATCGTAGTGCCCGCTGGTTTTAGAAACATCGCCATAAATAGCATCGATCAACATGGGGCACCGCTTACCGTAGAACGCCATGGAGTATTCGTAGCTGCCTTTGCCGAGGACGGCATCTTTATGCACAGTGGTGATTTCCTCCATGGCCCGGTTCCATGCCACGACCTTGCCGTCCCGGTCGATAACAAAGGTCGCATCAGGCAGGAATTCGATAATGTCCAGTAATTGCCCGTGTGCAATACGAAGTTCTTTTTCGGCCTTGCGCTGCTGAGCAGATGCCCGTTTCGATTGAAAACCGAAGAGCACCGAAACCAGCAATACTCCAGTACCGACCAGGAACAGGAAAACCGATGACCTATGGATGAGATTATCCAGGGCCGCTTTGCGTTCAGTGATGTTGTAATCGATCTCAACCGCACCGACAAATTGCCCGGCGCGCGTGATTGGCACATAAGTCTGAACCACAGAGGCCTTCGCCGATTGCCCTTGTTGGGAGCGATAGGAGAGAGAACTCACCTGGGTGTAAGTTCGTCCCTTAGCGACCTTTTCTACGAAAAAGGACTGGCGATTAATCCGACTGATCTCCTCGCTGGCCGTTGAAAAGGTAATATGCCCGTCCGCGGAGAAAATTCTGAGGCTCACCAGACCAAAGGTACGCTTTACCTCATACATCTCTCTGACCAGGTCACCGAAGGCTGGTTCTTCCAGCGGCATACCCTCAATCTCCGGAAAAACATAAGAAGAGATATACAGGGCGATACGGGTGGTATCCTGTTCCGTTGCCGCGATCAGCATCCGGTAGACTGCCGGTTGCAGATTGAAAATATTATATGCCGGCAGCATGACCCCAGCCGAGGCGGCGATGAGAAGTGCGATGGCAAGTAGCTTTGTTTTTTGCATGATGATATTTCTATTCTCGTGTACTCGGGATTCGAGATATGGCGAATTGATCAATGCACAGTGTATATAAAAAATGATTTCTGACAAGTGATGTGAATCTGGAGAACACTTCTTATTTAATGTTTCAATGTCTCGATTTTGAGGAAAAATTCGCTTCTAAGGGCCAATTTGAGAGCTTGTTTTTATGATTTATTTTTTATTTTTACGGAGGGTTAGTTAGACCCCCCCAAAAAATGGCCATAAAAAAGGAAACTTTCGGAAGTGTCCCAGATGCTTGCCGCTTTAAGATGGTGTATAATGTAAGTGTGGAGTCAGCGGTTGGATTGCTGGCCGCACAAAGGAGGTTGCCTATCGAAACAGACTCTGATTATTGGACAGTTTGCACCAGATGCGGGCAACGCGAGGTTGCCTGCCTAGCCTGTGATGAGGGCGTGAAAGATAAGGTATAGAGAAGGCCCGGCGACAAGTGCGGGCCTTTCACTGTTTAGGGGCCAAAACTCTGGAACCACATGGTATCAGGAGACACTCTTTTTGAGTGTCCCCGATTGACCTTCTAGGGCACCAACAGCACCATACACTGCGTTGAGTGTAACACCTTGTTGCTTACACTCCCCAAGGTTAACCCCTGTATATTCGACAGACCTCTGGTCGCCATCACGATCAGATCGCATTTCTGTACGCGCGCAGTTTCGTTAATCATTTCGGCAGGGTCGCCTTCGAGGATCAACACTTCAAAATCAAGACCATTCTTCTCAAGCCGCGTTTTGTGTGGAGCAACCGTATGTTCTGCATGCTCTATGTACTTATTGAGGACTTGTTGATAATAGGGATGGCCAAGATCCAATACTTTGGGGTGGACATACACCAGAAAGATCTTCGCCTCAAAGGTCTGTGCCATTTCAATAGCCTTCTCGACAAGCGGGACAGAACGCCTCGATTCATCCACCGCCAATAAAATCTGCTTGATTCCTTTCATACTCACCCCCGCATATGTGTGGACCGGTTCAACCTCTCTCGCAGTCTTTGAACTAGTAACGTACGACGTGGATTTGTCAACTTTATCAGTTCAGGGTACAGGCTCCTTCTAATAAAGGGGACAGGTCTTGATTTTTGCATTTATTCAAGATTCAAGACCTGCCCCCGAGTACACAAAATTCTGTGTTTTTCGCTCACAATCTTTTATGCCCGATCATGATCCCGGCCCCGTTCGGCAGCTCTATCGCCAGCCGTTCAATCTGCGACAACCCAGCCTGCTGCATCAACCCGACCAGCTCCGGCTCGCTGTAGGCCTGCCCCTCCGGTGTACCTAAAAGCATATTCAGTGAAAACAACGCCGGGAACAGAGGTGAATCACGATTCTCATCAAGGATAAACTCTTGGACCAGCAGCAAACCGTCCGGTTCAAGGGCGTCAACGGCATTGGCCAGCAGTTTGCCGCAGCCATACGGCCCCTCGCCGTGCAGGATATGGGAGAGCCAGGCCACATCGAAGCCGTCCGGCAATGGCCCGGCGAGGAAATCGCCAGCGGCAAAATCGATCTGGTCAGCCATAGAGAAACGCTGCAAGAGCTCTTCGGCAAACGGTTGCGTCGTCGGCAGATCGAAAATTGTCGCTTGCAGCTGCGGATTGTGCTGACAGAAATGAATAGAGTATGTGCCGGGCCCGCCACCGAGATCGAGCAGCCGGCGTCGTCCGGCCAGATCGATCTGCGCCGCCACCTTAGGTGCGTTCAGCATCGCCAGGTTGAACATCCCGAGCAGAAAGCTCTCGCGTTCGGCATCCGTCGGCTCATGAGACACCCGGTTGCGCACCGGGGCCCCTTCGCGCACCGCCTCGTCGAGGCGGCTCCAGCTTTCAACCAGGTGGTGATGATGCAGGATGATGTGGCCAAGGTAGCCGGGGGCGCTGCGATCGAGGAACTCGGTGGCAAAGCCCGTGGCAGTGTAGCACCCGCTCTGCTTGTCCAGCAGCTGCAGCGCGGTCAAGGCATCGAGCAGCATGGCCACGCCGCGTTCGTCGATCCCCAGTTCCGGCGCCAGCTCAGCGGCTGTTTTCGGTTGGATTGCCAGCGGCGAAAAGAGATCCAGCTTTACCCCGGCATGCAGGGCACAGGTGCCCCAGTAACTCCCCGACAGTTTAAGAAGCTCCGCCGGATTCCAGTTGATTGTCTCCATACAAGCTCCCCTTCAAAGTTGCGCCCGCGAGAAAAAACAATAACGAATCAACCAAGTAAGATGTAGCAATATTAGCGGATATCTGACGTAAAACAATTTTCAAGTTTCGGTGACACAATAGTAATGTGTCACCGGAATCCCCGCCAAAGGGTCGATGACATGATCACGAATCACCAATTTGGCTTTCCTCCAGCAAAGCAGAGCGCCTTGGTTCTGCTATGATATTAGAGAAGGGCAACAATCAGCGCGCGAATAACAGGAGCCGGCTATCATTATGGTGAAAGATCCCTGGCAAAGAATCCTGCTGCTGACTTTTCTGATACTGGTCATCAATGGCCTGTATATGTACATGTTTCCCCCTGCGACGCGAGATCCAGTTATCCAGATCGCCTACAGTCGTTTCAAGGATGAAGTTCGGCTGGACAATGTTGCTGCAGTTATCATCCAGGGCGAAGTCCTGACCGGGCGCTTCACGGAACCGCTCGCCACCTTTTATGAAGACGCTACCGCGGACAAATCCGAGGAGCCCCGTGCCTACCAACAGTTCCACACCAACCTTCCGCCGATCGACGACCAGGATTTGATCCCTCTACTTGAAACCCATCAGGTCGTGGTCAATGTCGAGCCTCCCGAGGACAGATCAGCCTTGGTCAACTTGATGGCGAACCTGCTGCCCTGGATCATCATTTTCGGCATCTGGTGGTACATATACCAGCGCACCAGCAAGCAAGGGGGTCTGGGCGGCGGTTTACTGAACAAATACACCAAATCAGGGGCTAGCCTCTTCCTGCGGAAAGACTCGAGTAAAACCTTTCAGGACGTGGCTGGCCTGGAGGAGGCAAAGCAGGAATTGCAGGAGGTGATCGACTACCTTCGCGAGCCGCTAAAATTCACCAAGCTCGGCGGCAGACTGCCACGGGGTATTCTGCTGGTCGGTCCGCCTGGGACCGGTAAAACCCTGATGGCCCAAGCCGTAGCAGGCGAAGCCGATGTTCCTTTCTTTAGCATCTCCGCTTCCCAGTTTGTCGAAATGTTCGTCGGCGTCGGAGCCAGCAGAGTTCGTGATCTTTTCACAAACGCCAAGCAGAAGGCTCCAAGCATCATCTTCATCGATGAACTGGATGCTGTCGGCCGGGCGCGCGGCACCGGCCTGGGTGGTGGTCACGATGAACGTGAGCAGACTCTGAACCAGATGCTATCGGAACTGGACGGTTTCGAACCCCACGATGAAGTGATCGTAATGGCCGCAACCAATCGGCCGGATGTGCTTGATACAGCCCTGCTGCGTCCGGGTCGCTTCGATCGCCAAGTGGTGATCGATCGACCTGATTGGCGCGATCGGGCTAAGATTCTTGCAGTCCACACCAGAGACGTGCCCTTGGCGGACGACGTCGACCTGGAGACAATCGCCAAGGGAACTCCCGGCATGGTCGGAGCAGACCTGCAGGGTCTTGTCAATGAAGCCGCCCTGATAGCCGCCCGCAAAGATGCGGAGCAGATCTCCATGTGTCACCTGGACCAGGCGAAAGACCGCCAGCTCATGGGCATGGAGCGCAAACTGTACCTGTCCGAGCAGGAGAAACGGATCACAGCTATCCACGAATCGGGTCATGCCCTGGTCGCCAGTTGCCTGCCGAACAGCGATCCGATCCACAAAGTGACGATCATCCCGCGTGGGCAGGCGCTCGGCATGACACAGCAACTGCCGGAGGACGACCGCTACCACTACCAGCGCAGCGGCCTCCTAGCACGACTGGCCTTGACCTTGGGCGGCAGAGCCGCAGAGAAACTCTTTTTTGGCGAGTATTCGACCGGTGCCCAGAATGATCTCAAGCAGGTCATGGCCCTCGCTGAGAAAATGGTCTGTCAGTGGGGTATGAGCGAAAAACTCGGACCCTTAAGTTTCAACCGGGGCGAAGAGCACCCGTTTCTCGGCCTCAAGCTGGCCACGGAAAAGACCTTCAGCGAGAAGACCGCCTGGATCATCGACCAGGAAATCGAAAAGCTGGTCCATAGCGCCCAGGAGTGTGCCGAGCTGGTCCTGACTGAGAATCGTGAGGCGCTGAAAGCACTTGCTGAGATCCTGTTCGAGGAAGAGACTCTGGATCAAAAGCGTTTAAAGGAGTTTTTCCAGGCCAGAACCCTGCAGCTTCCGGACAAGGCGCGTGCTGCCCTCTATGCGTCGGACTGAGATCGCCGGACACCGGAGTAGTTTTCCGCAAGGGGAGCCATCGCGGCGGGCGACATAATACTTATTCTAATATTCGAGAGTTGCAGCAAGGTCATGCATTTTAAGTCCAGGCTCGCAGAACACGACAATCCAAAACCACCTAAAACTGGTCTTTTCAGAGGCAGGTTATCGCTTCGGGGGCACATAACTGGACCTGTCACCGAATTCCAAAATAATATATGACCTACCCACCTTTACCCTGAAACCTCATTGATGAAAATATTAGTCAAGTTTCAAAACCCTTTTAACATGACGCGATCATATCAGCGATCACGTCACTTCAACGTGAGCATAAAATGCAAACAGAACCAAAATCTTCTGCCCTGTCTAAACAGAGCCATGAGCGTCTCGATAAATGTAAACGCTCATCAATCACCAGTTTGCAGCTCGAGCTCTTCAACGAAGGCGTTGTTTCACGCAGCCTCCTCGATGCCGTTCCTAACCTGCTGCTGATCATAAACGAACAATGGCATGTTGTTTATACCAATCCAGCAGTACGTGAACTCATCGACAGGGACGGAGGAAAACCTTTGCTTGGCCTTTCCGAGGGTGAGGCGTTTCACTGCGTACATGCCCGGCACAACCTTCAGGATGCCGGCAAACATGAGTGCTGTCGTATCTGTGTCGTCGCCAGGGTGCTTTCGCTTTCTCTCAAAGGCAAAGCCTCGAGCGAAGACTGTCGTCTCAACTGTGAGCTCACCGGCACAGCATCGAATCTCGACCTACGCGTCTGGGCAACGCCGCTGGAGTTCCATGGAGAAAGGTTTTCCATTCTCAGTCTGGTCGATATCAGCGACAAGGATAAACGCGAGATGCTCGAAAACATCTGCTTCCATGACCTGCTCAACACCCTCTCAAGCATCAAGGGCTTTCTCAGCATCATGAAAGACGGGGATTTCGAAGACCGGGATGAGATCTGTGCACTGCTTGAAAGAACCACCCAGAACTCGATCGACGAGATCATCGCCATGCGCATACTTGAGCAAGCCACCCACGATGACCTCGAAGTCAAAGCAGAAGCACTCGAGACCTTGGATTTTATGGACGTCATGCTCAAGACAGTGCAACGGCATCATGCCGCCAAAGGGAAAAAGATCCAATTGGCCGAATCCGAGTCCAGAGACTTTAACGCCGATTCCCTGCTGTTGCGCAGGGTCCTCCGCAATATGCTGATCAAGGCTCTCGAAACAACTCCAGACGGCGGCACGGTTAAGCTGGGCTGCAAAGCAGACCCTGCTGTCTTGAGCTTCTGGGTACACAGCGACCAGCTTATCAGCAAAGAGATTCGCAAGCAAATTTTCAAACGCTCGGTTTCGGACAAGAGCCATGGCCGGGGTAACGGCACCTATAGCATCAAACATTTAAGCGAGCTGTTAGGTGGGGAGGCTTGCTTCTCCAGCACGGAAAGTGACGGTACAGTTTTCTCTTCGTTGTTGAGATTGGAAAATCAAGACACAGGGGCGTAATCCAGGGCTCTGAATGCGGGACCTTTGAACCTTGAGGGCCGGGCACGCGCTACGAGGAGCAGACACTAGGTCGTCTGTATTCAGCTTACGCAAAGCGCTCTCAACGTAAAGGCGTATCTGCCAGCAGAAAAGATCCCAGCCGAGCATAGCCACCATATGTGTTTCCCGGTCCTGCTGTATGACTTGCTTGACTCCCTCGGTGACCAACGGGGTAGATTCAACAGCTCAGGACGATGAGAGCGAAGTGTAAAAGAGAAGGAGAATGGCGGAGACTCTGGGGATCGACTATCAATCCGCCTGTCGGCATGGACCGACAGGCGGGTTTTTTTGGCTTGAGATTGAATCCCTGGCCCCTATTACAGCAGAAAATCCTGCAAGTTGGTTTTCCCATAGCTGACGTTTGGATTGAAATCTTTGATCTGCTTGGCAATCGTCGCCATGATCATTTTCACCCCTGGGGTTTTTTCAGGATCCGTACGAGGCAAAAGCCTCACCGTCAAGCTCTCTTTTTTCTGCGACAGCTCGACAAAAAAACTTTGATTGTTGTTGTTTTCGATGGCCAAAGATTCCACGAGCGCCTTGTTTTGACCTGAATTTATGTATGTGTCCGTCACCTTGAGAATGCCTCCGTCGATCTTCGTTGTAAACGGAAGGACGCTGTCAAAAACCTCTCTGACTGAATTGATGTTTTCCAAAACGACATGGGGCATCTTGTTCCTCCATTCTCTGTTCAAAGTTAAAGGCTAGTATTTGGGGGCACTCACTATTGAGTGTCCCAAGCTCAGATTCGATCCCGGCTCAGACCTTGCCAACCGGCGCCAGGTAAAGCGTAAATTCGTTCTCTCCGTCAATCTGTAAAAGCGCATCCATCTTCTCCTGGTGATAAGCGGCAATCGCACAGGTCCCGGCATGGATCGCCTCGCAGGCCAGGTAGAGGTTTTGGCAGACGTGACCAACATCTATGGCGATCACACGGTGTGCTGCAAGGTCATAGCGCCATTCCATGCGATACGGAAGCACGGTCCAGGCAAAAGTCACCGGAGCTGAGGCGATAAAATCCTGGCCGAGAGTCGCCTCTGTCAGAACGGTTTGCAGCTTCTCCAGCGCATGTTCAAAAACCAGTGCGTGCTCGACCGGTAGATATCGGTAGACACCGCGCTCAAGGGTTGTAACGTTATTCACCACAAGGTAGCTTTCAAAAGCATGCCGGCAACCAGCAGAAGGCACGGTTCGCAAGGCACTGCCATGGTCAAAGACTTCGCTGATGCCCTGGGTGGCCCAAAGCAGAAAAGAGAGTTCTGCCAGTGATAAAGGCAGCGGTTGATAATGGCGATGACTGCGACGACGCCCAATCGCATCGACCAGGTCAGTGCCCGCAAAGGCCTTGAATGCCTGCTGGTCGGGCAGCAGGATCAATTTCTGCCCTTCTGAAGGGGGTTTCTGAATGGCTGGCGGCGCTGTGCCCAGGTTCTGGTCCGTTTTCCGGAAATCGATCTGCAGACGCAAAGTATCCTGTAAAAAAGCCCGGTGTGCGGCGAACTTGTTTTTATCCATAGGGTGTTAACCTTTATTGGGTTGGGTTTTTACATTCTACCAGAAGTCAGGAACTGGAGTGTTTTTGTGAGCGCATCTTGCCCCGGGCGCAAGAGCGGTGCGACAATCAACTGGTGAAAGCAGACGCCCCCAATCAACAGACCAACCTCTCCCTGGCCACGCTGAATTTCGACAACGCCTTCGTCCGTGAACTGCCTGCCGACCCGGACCTCAGCAATCGCGTGCGCCAGGTCTACAGTGCCTGTTACTCGCGCGTTCAGCCGACGCCGGTGGTCGCGCCGCAACTGGTCGCCTATGCCGCAGAGGTTGCCGAACTTCTCGATTTGCAGCCAGCGAGCTGTACAGGAGAGGAATTTGCCCAGGCCTTTGCCGGCAATCGCCTGCTACCCGGAATGGATCCCTACGCCTGCTGCTACGGCGGTCACCAGTTCGGCAACTGGGCCGGTCAGCTGGGTGATGGGCGGGCGATCAACCTGGGCGAGATCATCAACCAGCGCGGTCAACGCTGGGCGCTGCAGCTCAAAGGTGCGGGGCTCACGCCCTGCTCTCTGCGTGGCGACGGCCTGGCGGTGCTGCGCTCCTCGGTGCGCGAATTTCTCTGCAGCGAAGCGATGTACCACCTCGGTGTGCCAACCACCCGTGCCTTGAGTCTGCTGCTTACCGGCGAGCAGGTTACCCGCGACATGTTCTACGACGGCCATCCCAAACAGGAACCGGGCGCCATAGTCTGCCGGGCCGCGCCCTCCTTCACCCGTTTCGGCAGCTTTCAAATTTTCAGCTCACGCAACGAAATCGAGCCATTACGTCAGCTGCTCGACTACACCATCAGGACTGTTTTCCCCCACTTGGGCGAGCCCTCGGTGGCCGTTTACCTGCAGTGGTTCGAAGAGCTCTGCCGCAGCACCGCGGCGATGATCGTGCACTGGATGCGTGTCGGCTTTGTCCACGGCGTGATGAACACCGATAACATGTCGATCCTCGGCCTGACCATCGATTATGGTCCCTACGGCTGGATCGATGATTACAATCCCGACTGGACGCCCAACACCACAGACGCCGCAGGCGGTCGCTACCGTTTCGGCAACCAGCCCCATATTGCCCTCTGGAACCTCGCCCAGCTGGCCAATGCCATCTATCCACTGATCGAGCAGGCAGAACCGCTGGAAGCGGCGCTACAGGTTTATGGGGACGCTTACAAGCAGGGCTGGCAGGAGATGATGGCGCAAAAGCTCGGTCTGAAGAGCTTCGAGGCGGAGACCGATCTGCCCTTGATCGCGGAGCTGGAAAAAGTGCTGCAGCTGGTGGAAACCGACATGACGATTTTTTACCGAAAGTTGGCTGATCTGGCCCCGACAAAAGACCAGGATGAGGCCAGCTTACTCGCCCCGCTGTGCGAGGCTTACTACCAACCGGAAGCCATGACCGGGCAAAACCGAGAGCAAATCACTGCCTGGCTGCGCAGCTACCTGCAGCGGGTCGAAAAAGACGTATTAGATAACGTTGAACGCCGGCAGCGCATGCAGGCGGTTAACCCCAAGTATGTGATGCGCAACTACCTGGCGCAAATGGCCATAGACAAGGCCGAGGCGGGTGATCACAGCTTGGTCAATGAGCTGCTTCAGGTGATGCGGCAGCCCTATGCGGAGCAACCGGAATACGAAAAATTTGCCGCCAAGCGCCCGGAATGGGCGCGCCACCGGGCGGGCTGTTCGATGCTTTCCTGCAGTTCTTAGTCAAGCGTTTCAGGGCGCTCACAAAAACCTTTTTGAATCGCTTCTGGTTCAATGCCAGATTTTTCTATTCCCCTAATGATTCAAGTGACTTTCTTTGCTTGAAACCGACTCACATTACAATCAGCTGTTGTGTCCCCCGACTCGAGTAGTGTCGCCGATGTCAGTAGTGTCCCCGATGTCGTGGAGAAGGTGTAATCAGCTAGCAGCCAAAAGCATTTGACTTGCCATTTGTGTCCCGCTCTGCCAGGCGTCTTCAAGCTTACGACCGAGACACCAGTCACCGCAAACACCAAGTTTCGAGATGTCATCCCACAAAAAGGGCTGCCCCAAGACGGTTTCAGTGAATGCGTAGCGCCAGCGATGGGTAAACAAGAGTTCGCTGGTGGCGTCGCTGGCAACCAACTGATCGAAACGCTTTTGCAATTGAGGGCCGATATTTGCAGCAGACTCTTCCAGATGCGCGACCGACCAGCTTTTCGTCGCCTGCACCAGGTAAACATCTGTATTCAGCCGACCTGTCTTGGCGCTGTTGTGAGTGACCCGACGAACCACCGTGTCTTGATAAACCGAGATATCAGCCTGAGCAGTCAACTTGGTCTTGGTGCGGACAGCGGCAACCCAGCAGGGTTCCATTTTGACTGGAGCGATCACTTCGGCCAGTGACGGCTGGCCTTGCAGCAAAGCCAACGCCTGAGGTGCCGGTACGGCGATCACAACCTGCGGCCAGACACCCAGCAGGGACTCGCCATCGTTGAACAATTGCCAGCCGTCAGGGCCTCTTTCCAGGCGAGCGATCCGGGTCGAAGGCTGAAAACACAAATCTCCGAGCAAAGCCCGGGTTATGGCACTATTGCGCGGCACACCGATAAAGTGCGCCTTTTCATCCTCTCGTAAAGTCCCTGATACAGGCGGTTGCCAGCGCTGTAGTGTTTCGGCGGAGAGGTATTTTGTCAGAAAATCATGAAATTCCGGGGAGTCGACGGGAAAGTACGGGGCACCGTGGTCGATCCAGCCACCTTCGAAGGAGCGACTGGAGAGCCGGCCACCAGTCCCTTTACTTTTATCAAAAACAGTGACCTCGGCACCGTTGGCCTGCAATCTGCGAGCAACGGTCAATCCAGCCATGCCCGCACCGATAATAGCAACCTTCATGTTGTTTCGAGCCTCCTGTATGATCTGCGATAAAGCCACCCAGCAGTACGAAATTGCTGAATCAGCCTTCTCACTGTGCGTGCCATGCTCACCTTCGCCTGAGATGAATATCGAGAACGCGGCACGCGGGATGTGTGATGAGGAAAGTTTTTAAACCTAGAATCGGGGGACACCACGCGTAAGTAGCTCTATATTTCATGGCGCCAGTCGCTCGATCGCCCACTGGTTATTATCATCACGCCGATAACGCAGCCGGTCGTGAAGCCGATATTCCCCTTGTTGCCAGAACTCCAGCGTATCCGGGATAAGCCGATAACCGCCCCAATGTGCGGGCCGCGGTATCTCCTGGTCGGCAAAGGTCTGAGTGAACGCCACAAACTGCTCTTCCAGGAACACACGGTCTTTGATGACCTGGCTCTGGGCCGAAGCGTGGGCCTCGAGCTGATGCCCCCTGGGGCGACTGGCAAAATACCGGTCAGACTCGCCGGAGGCCACCATTTCCACAACGCCTTCTACCCGAACCTGGCGTGACAAAGGTTGCCAGTAGAACACCAGGGAAGCATAGGGATTTTCCTTTAATTCCTGGGCCTTTCGACCTTTATAGTTTGTGTAAAAGATAAAGCCTCTGGTATCAACTTCTTTCAACAACACCATCCGCGCCGAAGGCCTGCCTGCCCGGCTTGCCGTAGCGAGGGTCATCGCATTGTGCAAAGGCAGTTCAGCCTGCTCCGCGTCTGTAAACCAGTGCGCGAACTGTTTAAAAGGATTGGGATCGAATTGTTGGTTCTCAGCCATTGGTTACTCCCCTTCGCAACAAAAACAATTGTCAAAAGACCACAATTTTGAGTCCCATGATCGACATGACTGCGGGGACAACCACCCACCCAACCAGCGGCAATAGCAACCGAGTAGCCCCTGTTTTTATTCCTTAACAACACCCTTGGCGATCAATGCCTTGCGCAAAGCTTCAACCCATTGCGGCTGGCGAGAACACTGGCAATGATGGGGCGACAGCCGCGGACACTGTCAGCTCAGCCAAGATCGATGTCCAGGCTCTCGCCACCGATAAGCTTCAGAGCCTTTTCTATTTCGAAATAGACGATAAACTTGGGCCCTTTGGCCGCATCTTCTGCCGGGGAGAGGGAGCGGCGGGTCATCTCCTTGAGCAACTCGGCATTGTCATCCTCTCTGACCTTCTTCAGGAACAAACGCGCCCCTTTGTAGCCAACTGCGTTTTCGATGAACAGATAGCTCGCGTAAGGATTCTGCAGGATATTTTGGTGGGTCAGGCGATCACGCATAATAAAGGCGATCGTTCCATCATCCATGACATGGGGACGTGCATAAATCGCGGCATCGACCTTACCTTGCAAGTCAGCTGTGGACATGACACCGACACCTTTTTTATTTTCAAAACATTCTTTCAGTTGCATTGCTCACACCTATTATGGAAAAGGTTATTGTTGAAATACATCACAGTTTGCGTGATGACGTCTTGATTCTAACTATACCCAATATTCAGACAATCGCATGGGCTGAGATGATCAGGGGGCACGCTCCAATAATCGGACGAAGCAGGACAGATTTGCAGCCAGTTAATGGTTAGTCCGCAGCTGCTAGGGGAAATCAAAGTAAGTATCGACGCCATTAAGAAATAGGTCGTACTGGGTTTCCATCCCATCCTTGATGACGCTTGCCGGGAAGCCCTTGACCAGATTGCAGCGCAGCCCGATCCAGCCAATGGCGTCGATAGCACCCAGGCTAACCAGGTAGCCCTTTTCCTGGTAACGGTAGGTTTGCGGTTTTTTCTCGCCACTAAGCCGAAGAATATTGCGAGCGACTAACTTGCCTTTTCTGACCGCGGCCTGAGCGGTCAGGTAATTAAGCCCCGAAGAGTCAAACTTGGAACAATCACCGGCTGATAAAATATTCTCCAGCGTTCTCTCTCTGCTCATGATCTGCCCGTAGGCATTGGCTGCCAGTGTGGAGGGGGCAGCAGACACCCCGGGAAACAGGAAAGTCTGCTGGCAAGGCAGGGAGGATTCTCGCCCTGTCGCCAGCTCAGCCAATTGGATCTGTTCATCAGTATGACCGAGATAGTTTGTGCCGGGAAGATAGTCTATCCCGGCCCGCCGCAGTTTCTTTACAATGTACGTGTGTACCCCTTCGGGAAGGTTTGGTACCAGGCGTTGGTTCTGATCGATCAGCCGTAGCTTGTAGGGAACCCGTTTTCTTCGTAACTGTTCGTGCAGTTCGAATAACACCTGGACCCCGGTGGCCCCACCGCCGACCAGGGAAAGCTGCAGCGGTTCAACCGCACCAGTATCCAGTAACTTTTCCAGCAGCGCTTTTCCTTCACCACGGCGCAGCTCATTTTGGCCTAAACTGCCCGACCCGGCGTGAAGTTGTATTGGCAAGGCACCGGTCGCGACCACCAACCAGTCGAATGGCAGCTCTGTCTGAGGTAGTGGAAGTTTCTGCTGATGATGCCAACGAGCAAGATCCTGCTCTGAAAAATCAAGCCTGTGTTGATGAAACGTGAACTTAAATTTCTTCGCCAACTCTGCGTAGCTGACGGTGAACTTTTCCAGCGGATGCTGGAAGGTTTTGTGCAGGTTGGTTATTTTACAGTGGTCCGCATCTGCATCCAGCAGATGAAGCTCAAGGCTCTTGTCATTTTTGCTCAGTTCGATCAGACAGGCCAACCCTGCGTAACCTCCTCCCAAAACAACGACTCTAGGCATTTGCGTCTCCTTGTGCCTTCCAAGCCGGAAACAACAGATCCTGCTGCAACCTGAGGATCGCCACCTTCTTGGCTTTGAGGTAGAGTTTCAAATAATAGCTCGCCATAGCCACTTCTCCCTTTACCGCTCAGAGATTTAAACCGGACGCTGCAAACAACCGGTTGATCTCGGCGGAAATTAGCTCTTGATCGGCCAATGGGTCAAAGAATTCTTCTATTGTAGCAGCATTTATCAATCCCAGGATGACACCCAAGACAGCACCGCGATGAACATTATCCCCGCCAAGGTTGGTGTTGATCAGTAGCGCTTGTTTCGGCTCGGCCGCATATTTGTATGCCAGGTAAAGAACACTCGGCCAGGAACCGCTGATGTAGCAGGCTGTAGAAAAAAGACTCCCGACCACATGCCTGTCATCATGATTTTTTTCGACCAGTGCCGGCAGATCGAGACCGATGCTGGCTTTCGCGGCCCGAGCGAGCAACTCGCGAGCCGACAGAGCCTGGTCGCGAAACAGCAGGGCATCGAGCAATTCAACATAAACCGCACAGATATGCGCCAGTTCTTTATCCGGATGAGTCAGGAAAAGATGCTGCAGACAGTGCTCCTGCACTTCGATCAATGGAAGAGCCTGTAATCTTTCGCTCAGCACAAGCGGTGCGATGGTCACCAAGCCTCCAATCGAGGGCGTATCGTGGGTGACCGCGCCACAGCGATCTTTCGCTTTGCCGCTTTCCAGATTGGCAAAAAAACCGCGATGATACGATTCGGCATAAGTGTCGGGGTGACGGGGCGGATCGGCGGTCATGAAATCGATGTAGTCATCGAGAAAGCTCTGCTTGTCGTAACGGCCGGCATTGGCCAGCAGGGTACGCATCACAACCCTCACACAGTGTGCGTTGAGGGTGTTCTCTCCCGCCTGCATCTGGCGGTGATAATGCTGGTTAGCGGGCCCCCAGTATTTCCGTCGGCCCTTAAGAATCACTTCGCCGACGATCTCTCGCTGTCGCCCATGAGACGCTTGCTCTCCCCTGCCACCTTTGGCCGTGGAGTGGAGTGACATGATTGAGGCAGGATGATACTCAGGAGCTTCTTCCAAGCGAGTTATTCCACCGGGAAACGCTTTTTCGATATCGAGCGGGTTGTAATACCAGTGCACCGGCATCGCCAGGGCGTCAGCGACAAATAAATTTTTAAGTGCGGCGCTCGCTCTTATTTGTTGCAGCTTCATTGCTTAATCCTTGTTTTGACAATTCCATGTCTTTACTAGAGCGCCAACTGGGCAATCCGATTGGCCGCCTGACGGCAAATCAGAGCGTATGGAAACGCCACAAATGGCAGTTCAAAAATCAGCTCGCAGCTGTTTTCGTTCAACTTTTTCAAGCGATGTCCGGTTGCCGAAACCCTGGCAACTTTCCAATCTCAGAAAACCGGTGCTTCGCAGAGGGTGATTTCGAAAGGCACCCAGATCCCGACTGCTGTTCTGAGCCGATAACTGCAACTTTCAAACCTCACCACGCGATTCACGGGGCTAGTTTTTCATTCACACGTTCGTTAAGTTTTTTTTCTCACCAGCGTCAGTGCCGATAACAGCAGGCAGCCTGCTGAAAGATAAAGAGCCCACGGCTGCTGCAGTTGCTGAAAATAGAAGGCCAGCGCCAGAAAAAACACCAAACGACCCAGCTGGCGAAGATATTTACCCAGTCGTTGCAGCAGGTACTCACGATCGGCGGTTGACATGCGCACCACCAGCTCACCCTGTTCGGCCAGTTCAATCACTTTGCGCGTTTTGATCACCGTCAACGGTAGCTGGAGCAGTTCATGCTTCAGCTTATCCAGTGGCAACCGATCTTCGCCGAGGGCACGCGGCAGGGTCTCTTTTAGAATCGGCAGGATATCTTTGATGCCGTTGAAATTTTCGATGTACTGAGTTCCCAAGCCTTCGATCAGCGAGCTGACCCGCATCACGTAGATCACATCCTGCGGCAACTTAAACGGCTGATCGTGCAACACATCCAGAATTCCAAAAGCCAGGTCCTGCATGCTGGACGCTTCGAGGTGATCGCTGTCAAAAACATCGAACAGGTTCTCAGCGACACTGCCCATTGCTCCAAAATCAGAGTCCTCGGTTAAAACACCCATCTTCCGGATTGCGCTGACAAGCTGCTCGAAATCACGTTCGTAAGCGGCTTTAACAGCGTAGATCATGGCCTGACGCATCTGTTGAGGAATTCGGCTGACCATGCCAAAATCGAGCAGGATCAATTCACCTGTTGGGCTGACCAGCAGGTTGCCCGGATGTGGATCAGCGTGAAAGTACCCCTTGACCAGCATCTGCTCAGTATAAAAAAGGACCAGCCGCTGCATCAACTCATCAAATGAGACATCGAGCCTGGAGACCGCCTCAACATCATCGAAACGCGCTCCTTCTTCAAAACTCATCACCAGGGCGGTGTCGGAACAATACTGCTGGTAAGGTTGCGGAAAACGGATCCCCGATTCGGCATAAACCTGGCTGAAGTGTTCTAGGTTGGCCAACTCCTTTAGCATGCTTACTTCTTGCAGAATTACTCTGCTGAACGCCTGCAGAACCGACTCGATGGAATGCCGGGTCTGATCAGTGAAAAGCGGTCGTAAAAGTTTCAAAAACAGGTTGAGCAAAAAGATGTCAATGCGAACCTTGAACTGGATGTTTTCGCGCAGCAGTTTGACGGCGACGGATTGTCCGGTTTTTTTCAGTTGCGCCTTGTGGACTTGGCCGATGGAGGCGCTGGCGATCGGCTGTTCGTCGAAGGAGGCGAAAACCTCTGGATCGGGGAAGGACCGGCGGAATACACGCTGGCGATTTTTATCACTCATCGCCGGCATCTTGTCGTGCAACTCACGTAATACCTGCAGGTAATCCTGGTCGAAAAAATCGGCGCGGGTCGCCAACACCTGGGCCAGCTTAAGAAAACTGGCGCCAAGAGAACGGATATTTTCGACCAGGTCGTCGGGGCTCAAAGGTTTCCAGCACAACCAGCGGCGCCGTCTACGGAACAGCAGAAAAACCGTCACCAGAAACCTGAAGACCGCATAACTGCGTTGTGGACGAAGGTAATATATGGCGATGAACAGACGACGGAACAAGTTACTTCGCCAGTTCCTGCTTCAGCTTTTCAAGATCGTCCCTGGTCGCCAGGTTCAGTTCAGAGACCACCTCTTTGAGGAGATCTTTGAGCATGCCCTTGAACTGATCCTTTTCCTCTTCGCCCCGCTGGGCCATCTCGTCTAAAAAAGTCCGCGCCTTCTCTTCGCTCTTTTCCTGACAGGCTTTGAACTCATCATTATTAGTTTCTATCTTTTCCTTAACGGCCAGGGCACCGCCAAGAGCAGCGTAAAAGAGATGTTCAAGTTTCTTATCCATTTATTTTCTCCAAGACCAAAGTCTAATTTAGGATTGCTTTATGTTTATTTTTGTATATTATTCCCACACTTCTAATTTTGTCTAGGACAAAAGATGACAATTCAGCAATTGAGCAAAGAAATAGGTATCAGCATTGATACGCTGAGAATCTGGGAGCGCCGCTATGGCTTTCCGATTCCCACTCGCAACGCGCGCGGTCACCGCAGCTATTCCGGTGACCAGGTTGACGAATTGCGGATCGTCAAAAAGCTGCAAAGCCTTGGCCACCGACCGGGGAAGATCTTTGCCTTGAGCTCAGCCGAACGGCGGGAACTGCTGACGGTAGCTGCAGAGCAGGAACTGCCGCCCAACCAGGCCCTGCAACAATTGACCAAAGAGTTCTCACCCAGTCAGATCGATGAAGAACTTCGCGAACAGCTGCAGAAGTTAGGGCTGGTCAGCTTTATTCATCAGTATGCCCTGCCCTTGCTACAAGCCCTTGATCAAGGTTGGACCGAAGGCAGCATCAGCATTGCCCGCGAACACCTTGTTTCTGACCGGCTGGAACAGCTGCTGCGGGAGCAACTGGTCACTGAACAACCAACAAAAAGCCAAAAGCAGCTGTTGTTCCTTACCCTGAGCGGCGAAAGACATAAGCTGGGGCTTTTGTTGGCAGCGGCTCTTTTCCATGCTGAAGGCATCGGCTGCATTCTCCTCAACCAGGAACTACCGATCTCAGAGGTTCCGCAGCTGGCCAGCGAGCTACAGGTCGATGGCGTTGCTCTCTCCTTCAGTTTTCACTATTCAACTCGACAGGCTAAAAACGACTTGGCGCGTCTGAGGAATCAACTCGATCCACAGTTCAAACTGATCGCTGGCGGCCAGGCGGTCCAAGGCGGCATACAGATGCAGAACCTTATAATCTGCACGACTTTGAAGCAGATTCCGCGCATCTGCCGTAAGTTGTCCGCTTAACACTGGCATTCGAAGCGGAAAAACAGCTGGCCGTTTGTCGGTTTTTCATAATCTCAGTAGCCTTTATTCTTGGTAATATCGCTAATCCAGCTGGAAGAAATAGCCACAGTCGACAATTTACAGACAGGGAGTGTCTTTCAGCTGAGTGTCCCCGCCCCCTAAATCATTCAATTCCGACCAACGCCTTGATATATTGCAACCTCTCGTAATCTCCAGGATCGTCACTGCGAACCTGGCTCAATTGTCCACGAAAATCTTCTGTGCTCTCATAGCCATGGACCTGCATCCACTCCTCAAGCTGGTCGAGGATCAGGCCGATCTGGCCAAGTCCGTTGCGATAAAGGGTTGAGCAAACCTGGACCACGGATGCCCCGGCCAAGAGTTGCTTGATCATGTCACGCCCATCGTGCACTCCGGTGGTTGCAGCCAGGTCACAAGCTACTCGACCAGCCAGCAGGGAAATCCAGCGCAACGAAACGTGGAGTTCTTCAGACGTGCTGTATGGGTTGCCTCCGGAAGGCCGTCGCTTGTCGACATCAATGTCAAAACGGTAAAATCGATTGAATAACACCAGTGCGTCAGCCCCTTTCCAGGTGACATCCTTGTCGTTTTCTCCCGGACCGCACCAGCCGACCGTGAAGGTTGGCCCGTTCATCCGGTCATTGCCGAGCTGTTTCGCCAGGTGGGCCAATGAAGAGAAGTATGGCCCGATCTTTAAGGCAACAGGCAGCGTCACCTCGTTCCGCACTGCGGAGAGAATCTTCAGGTAGCGTTCTTCAATGACAACGCCGCTAATTGCTGAGTCATTTGGCAGGAAACCGATATTTAACTCCAGGCCATCGGCACCAGCCGCGGCTAGTTTCGCGGCGTATTCGGTCCAACGCTCGGCTGTGACACAATTAATACTGGCGACAATCGGTACTGAAACAGCCGCTTTGGCGTCGCTTACCAACTGCAGATACTCCCTGGGCCCGAAGGAGCGGCCAAAGCCTTGCAGATAATCGTAGGTCTCGGTGTGCCCTGAATGCTGCGATTGCTGAGTCAGTTCATCTAACTCGGCATTTATCTGCTCCTCAAATAACGATTTAAGTACGATCGCACCAGCCCCTGCTTCGGCAGCCTGCTGCACCCCTTGCACGGTTTTAGTGAGTCCGCAGCTTGAAACAACAAGGGGGTTTTTAAGCTCCAGCCCCATGTATCTTGTAGAGAGATTGCTCATCATCAGACTCCTCTGTGGCGACCTGCAAATTCAGATCGCGAAGGTTGCGACAATGATGATCGGCGCTGTCAGAGGAAACAACGAGAAAACCTTTGCGCAATGAGAGTCTATCATAGGGGCTGAAATGTACTCTAAACGGGTCAATTTTAGACCTGAAAAATTGCTGAATTCTGCTCTTATGATACGGTTGAAATCTAACGCTCAAAGAGGAAAGGTTTTTGTCATGGAAAATGAAAAGAAAAATTTCTGCAAAGATATCGTAAATCACCATGTTCATCTCTGCACTCTCTCTGAAGAAGGCCGCAAGGATATGGTCTCCTGTCTTTCTGGACGCGCCGAATTCAAGTGTGGCAACTGTGGAGTGAAGGCAAATTTTGCGACTAACGTCTGCGACCCGGTTCAGCTACCCGAGATCGATTGGTTGGGCGATGGTGCTGACAACATCAACTTGACCGGGCACAGTCGGTAAACAGGAACTAAGACAACCTTTTTCAAAATCAGCAGGTTAACCGCGCTGCTTTGACTTAAGCGATGGCTTTTGGCGGTTAACAGGGGTGACTACCATGTCAGAAATTGCCTTAATTACCGGGTGTAGCGGTTTGCTCGGCGCAGCCGTTGCTCAACGACTTGCCACATCCGGTTACCGATTGGTCCTGACCGGAAGGAATGAAGAAAAGCTCAACGCTAACCCCATAGCCGATGCGTTGAAAGTCTCCGCAGACCTTGCCCTTCCCGAAGCGGTCGAGCAGCTCTTTCTTGCGATCGACAGCCATTACGGCGAGCCACCCTCGCTACTTGCGCACTGTGCGGGCAGCATCATAATTCGACCGATGCATCGCACGACACAGGAACAGTACCGAAACTGCCTGCAAAACAACCTGGACAGCGCCTTCTTTACCCTACAGAAATTCATCCAGGGTCTATTAGATCATAAAACTTGCGGATCTGCTGTTTTGGTCAGTTCCATTGCCGGACGCATTGGGATTGGCAACCATGCTGCGATCGCCGCCGCAAAAGCAGGCGTGGAAGGTTTGATCCGAAGTGCTGCTGCCGACTATGCAGGTCAAAGAATCCGCATTAACGGGATCGCTCCCGGCCTGATTCGCAGCGCGGCAACAGAAGGGTTTTTCAAAGGAGCAAAGGCCGAAGAACAGCTTGCTGCACAATATTCACTTGGCCGGTATGGTCATGTCGATGATTCGGCTAATGCCATTTGCTGGTTACTCTGCAATGAGGCGGATTGGGTAACCGGCCAGGTTTTGGCTGTTGACGGAGGCTTCAGCTCTATTCGACCATTGGTCAAGAGTTGAGTTGTGCACTTAAAAGGGACACAACTTGGTCGTGTCCCCGATTCCTACTTTCACATTCCACAAAACTCGCTTTTAAAGAAGCTGTTTCAGCTCGGCGACAAAGCACTCGACTTCCTCAACGGTGTTGTAGTAATGCAGCGAGGCTCGCAACAAAGCCGGGTGGTGAAGCTTCTCAGAGCTGACAGGGTTGGCGGAGAATGGGACGGTTGAGGTGTTGATCTGCCGAAGTGCGAGCTGTTGCTGTAACTGCTTAGCTGGCAGCTGCGCAGAAAAAAAAGTGACGATAGCACAATGCTCAAGCCCCTGATCAGTCAGGGTCACCCCATCGATACCGGCGAGCTTTTGGCGCAGTGACGTGGCAAGGAACCTGACCCGTTCGCTGATAGCTTCAAGTCCCCAGGCCAGGGCGTAGTCGATGGCGACACCGAGGGCAAGCTGAGCAGCATAACTGCGCTCCCAGCATTCGAAGCGTTTTGCATCGCTGCGCAGTTGGTAGCTTTTGGCTGAAAGCAATGGTGCAGCGTAATGGTTGAGTTGGTTGGGTTCGAGTTTTTCGAGCAGTTTTTTACGCACATAGAGCAGGCCGGTGCCGCGCGGACCGCGCAGGAACTTGCGACCGGTACCACAAAGGAGATCACAACCGAGGTGATCGACATCAACCGGCATCTGACCGAGGGCCTGACAAGCATCCAGCAGATAAGGGATACCGGCTGTTTTTGCTACTTTGCCAACCTCTGCAGCCGGGTTGATCAAACCGCCACCTGAGGGGACTTGGGTGAGGCATATCAGTTTGACCCGGCGATCGATCTGGCTCTCAAGGCTGTTGATATCGATCTGACCCGTTGGGTCATCCGGCACCCAGGATATCTCGACCCCGAGGCGCTTTGCCTGGTGCAGCAACGCCACCAGACTACTGCCATACTCGGCGCTGCTGGCGAGAATACGGTCTCCCGGTTGAAAGTCGAAGGCGTAGAAGGCCGCGTTCCAGGCCCGGGTGGCGCTGTCGGCAAAGGCGATTTCATCAGCCGAGCAGTTGAGTAGTTTAGCGGCAGCGGTATAAAAATGATCCAATTCGGCAGCACGTCGGGCCATGACTTCGTAACCGCCATGCTCTTCCTCCTCGCGCAAATAAGCGTAGAGAGCATTGGCCACCGGCATCGGCGGCAAAGAAGCACCGGCGTTGTTGAAATGAATGTGCTCCACACAACCACGGGTTTCGCGGCGGGCCTGCTCGACATCAAACGCTACCATCAGGAGATTCTCTCCCATACAGTCAACTGCGAGATAGTATGTTGGAACTTGCGGGCCGTTTCACGAGTCACAAATTCGACATCACGCGGTTCTTCGAGCATGCGGAAATGGCCTCCCAGTTGCTCTATCAAACCCTCCAAAGTCGTGAACGGTTCGCCAGCAATGCGGACTCCACCAACCCAGTTTTCCTTCTTGGTAAATTCTTCCAGCCAGGTATAGGGCGAAGCAAGCACCAACACACCTCCGGGATTAATCCGCTCATGAATGTTTAACAGGAAATGCGACGGATCGTAGAGCCGATCAAGCAGGTTGGCCGCCAGGACCAGGTCGTAGCCGGTGAGCTGCGGCTTAAGGTTATGGGCATCGCCTTGGACGAATTCGAGCTTTCCGATATTTTCGGACAGGCCGAGGTCACTCAGACGCAACTCGTGGAAAGAAACAATCTCACCTTCTTCAGGCAGCTGGTAATGAGTAAGGCCCTTTTCCTGCAGCTGGTGAGCAATACGGATGAAGCGTGCGGAGAAGTCGACACCTGAGACAAAGTTGAAATGCTTTGCCAGTTCGAAGCTAGAGCGGCCGACGGCGCAACCGAGATCGAGCGCACGGTTTTTGGGCCGATCCGCCATGACTTGCAGGCAAATCTTCACCAACTTCGCAGGGAAGTTGGGCACACCAAATTTATCCGGTCCGAAATGAGCGTCACAGTACTGGGCGACGGAATCGTCGGTTTCGTACATCGCTTCGGTTTCTTCCAGTGCCTGTTCGGCGGCAACATAGCGGAAGCCGGCATGTTGAAAGAAGTGCCGGCGAAAAGCATAACGCGAATCGCGGGTCGCCACGTTGCCGGTGGAAATCCATGAGCCGCCCTTGATCAGGTTGTGCTGGGTATCAAAGGTCGGCGTGGAAAAATCATCGTACCAGGGGTGAACCTCGAAGCCGGTGAAACCGGAAATCGCTGTTTCGGTCCACTGCCAGACGTTGCCAACCAGGTCAAAAAAGTCGCCAAAGGAAAAACGGTTGACCGGGCAGGAGGACGCCCAGTACTCGAGGTTGATATTTCCCGGAGCTTGCTGCCAGTAGGGTTGATCTGGAATCTCATGAAGAGCGTGCAGCCGGCACCATTCATCCTCAGTCGGCAAACGGATTGGCAGACTGCTCTGTTTGGCCTTCCAGTTGCAGAAAGCTTTGGCTTCGAGGTAGTTCACCTCAACCGGCCAGTCCCAGGGCATGCTGATCTCCCGGGCCATGGTGCGCAAACGATAGCTACCTCCATCCTTGACCCAGAAGAGTGGTTGCTCGGCTTCGCTGAAACCAAGCCAACCCCAGCCCTCCTTGGTCCAATAGGTCTCGTTTCGGTAGCCGCCAGCCTCGACAAAAGGCATGAATTCCCGGTTTGATACCAGGTACTTGCTAGCCTGGAAATCTTCCACATGAAACTGGTGGCGACCGAACTCGTTGTCCCAGCCGTACAGTGCGTGGTCTTTGCCCTTACCGAGAGTGACCGTGCCGCCGGCAACCGGCAGGAGTTGGTTTTGCGGGGCCGGGCCAGATTCGTTGCAGATGTCCCAGAGCGGTAACGGACGCACCTGGTCAAGAGGCAGACGGCGGATGATGACAGAAGAGGTTTCCAGATGGATGCGTGAATGTTCGATCCCCATCATGATCGCCCAGAAGGGGTTGTCCCAATCAATGGGTAGTTCGAGCGGCAGCGTCTCGATCGCATGATCAACCATTGCCCGGACCTGGTCACGGTAGGCCTTGACCTCGGCGACGCTTGGCCAGTCATAGTTGTCGTCATTCAGATCGTCCCACGACATCTCGTCAACGCCAATGGAAAACAGCGCCTCGTAATGGGGATTGATACGCTCCTCAATGACCTTGGCAACGATCAGCTTATTGACGTAAAAGACCGCGGTGTGACCTAAATAAAAAATCAGGGGATGGCGCAGCGGCTCGGCGCGCAGGTAGAAAGCCTTGTCGTGAGCCAAGGTTTCGTAAAGCTGCTCGTCGACAGTGAAGGATTTGTGGAAATAATCACGAATTTCGGCACGCTTGTCTGCCGCTGTGCCACTATTGAGGATGATAGTACGTGTATTACGGAGATCCATATTGCCCCTTTTTTTGTTCATTTCATTGACAAGCCCCATTATAACAAAGTCATAAAGGTTTACTTAAGACTGAATGTTTTTATCTGGTTAAAGAACTATGGCACAAAAGCAAAAGCGGCCTCACGCAGGCGCAGAGAAGACCGAATATGAAGTTTTTCCCTTACTCTGCGTACTCTGCGTCTCAAGTGAGCAGAGCGAACGAGCGTGAGACTGGTCGTAGGTTGTTAATATTTTCTTTTACGGGTTTATAACCCAAACAAAGGCTGTAAGGACTTAACGCAAAGACGCAAAGGGTGACTGCCTACGCCTTTTGAAGTGGTTTTCTTTGCGGTCTTTCTTTGCGTTAATCTTTTGATTTCAGGTCTTATTGTTTTGATGTAAAAACGTATTCCTCTGTTTGGGTTTTAGACACGTTCTTTTAAGGACCGAAAATTAAAGGGTGGGAACTTTGCGTTGAGACGACAAAGTTGGATATCATGTAAGTAGAACTGGTTATCACGACAACTGCATACGAACAATGGACCCATACGATCATGAGCCAGGCCGTCGTCTCACCCTTCCAGATTCCCAACGTTCGGCTGTTCATTATCTTCCGGGTTTTGTTCAACGCGCGTTTCTACTACCCGGTCTTCTCGATCCTCTACCTTGATTTTGGCCTGACCCTCTCACAGTTCGCCATCTTGAATGCCGTGTGGGCTGCAACCATCGTGCTCTGCGAAGTTCCATCCGGGGCCCTGGCCGACAGCTTCGGTCGCCGCAATCTGCTGGTGTTTGCCGGCAGCCTGATGGTGGCCGAGATTGCCCTCTGGGCATTCGTGCCGCGCGGCAATCTTGATCTCTTGTTCTGGGCTTTTGTCGTCAACCGGATTCTCAGCGGCATGGCTGAGGCAGCGGCCAGCGGCGCCGACGAAGCTCTGGCCTACGATAGTCTGCAACAACAAGGCGACAGTGCAGACTGGGGTCGGGTGCTGGAACGGCAGATCCAGATTCAGTCGGCCGGTTTCGTCATCGCCATGACCCTCGGCGGCTTGCTTTACGACCCGATTTTGCTACAGCGACTCATCAGCTTTGTTGGACTTTCCTGGCAGATCACCGCCGACACTACGTTGCGGCTACCGATCTACTTCACCCTCGGCACAGCCCTGTTGACCCTTCTGACCACCTTGAGGATGCGGGAAGTGACAACGGCAGAGCTCACTCCAAAGAACGATCACGATACAATCAGGCAAGCCTTCAGGTTGGTCTGGCAGGCAGGCCGCTGGATTTTTCGCACCCCGTTTGTGCTGATTTTGCTGCTGTGTGGTCTGCTTGGAGACAGCGTGATCCGCATGCTGCTGACCATGGCGAGCCAGTATTACCGACAGATCGAAATCCCTGAAGCCCTGTTCGGAGTGTTCGGATCGCTTCTGGCAATGGGCGGCTTTGTCATGCCAGCGCTGGCACGCCGCCTGGCGGAACGACGCACCCCCCTTTTTAACCTGTTCTTCACTGCGACCTTGATTCTGCTCGGTCTGAGCGGGATGTGTTTTGTCTGGCCCTGGGTCGGGCTGCTGCCGGCGCTACTGCTCTTCAGCTGCATGTACATGATGGGGTTTTTCCTCAGTCATTATTTGAACCAGGCCACCAGCTCCGAACAGCGCGCCACGGTCCTCAGTTTCAAGGGTCTGTTCCTCAACCTGGGCTACGGTGGCATAGGTCTTCTCTATGCGCTGCTGCTCGCCTTCCTGCGCGAGCAGACGATCCAGACCCAACCGGAACTGCTGGACGCAGCACTGAAAAACCAGGTTTTTGTCAACTCCCTGCCCTGGTTTGTTGGTTACTTTATCCTGTTGTTGCTCGTGCTGTTGTTGATCATGAGGTTGACGTTGCGTCAATCGGGAGCAGGAAGAGGTTGATCTCTTGTCCGAACCACGAGCTGAACCAGCCTTCTCACTGTGCTGGCCCTGCTCACTTGTGCTTGAATAGTGACCCCGCTGCAGCGATCAGGCAGGCCATGGAAAAATAAACAGCCCAGCTCTGCTGCAGCTGTTGAAAACAGAAGGCCAAGGCTATACAGGTATTTACCGAGGCGCTCCAGCAGGGAGTCTCAATCGGCGCTTGCCATACGCACCACCAAATCTCCTTGTTCCGCCAGCTCAACAACTTTGCGGGCCTTGCTTTGAGTGATCGGCTGTTGCATAAACTCATGCTGCAGGCGCTCGAAAGGAAAGCTGCCCTCCCCCAGGGCGAGCGGCGATTATCTGGTGTAAAAAAGTTGCTCGAGATTTTTATCCATCAGGAGCCTCCTTTTCGAGTTTTGTTCTAAAACCGTAGCAGTAACTGTCCAGTATTATGGGGAGACTCCCGCATGCTGGAGTGCCGCGCGCAGCTCTTCAATGCGCTGACGATTAACGCCAAAATCAAAATACCCGGTTCGCGCGGCTGAACGAACGGCAATCAACCCTTGCCCAGTCCGCAGATAAAACTCCAGATCATCTACAAAGCCAAATACGGCACTTTTAGATTGCGCGTGAAGGTAGCCCGGTTTTTCAGTAACAATGACCGTGCGAGGGAGCATTGCCACCTGCTCTTTTAGCAATCGCCAGGCCTCTGCTGCAGGCCCCGAAAATTTGAGCGGCGAAATCTGGTGATCATCATCTTGAGCTTCACTGGATACGCAGTTCGGTGACGTCGGGCAAGGCGCCAGTTCTTCGTCAGGACTCGCGGTTTTCTCCGCAGCACAGGAGACAGATAAAAAGCCACAGAAAAGCAGGAGGATAAACAGGAAATTGTGTTTAATCATTGGCATAGGGTCCTGGCATTGAGCGAAGCATTGTGCGCTCAACGCATTCCTTAAGCAATAAAGCTGCAACTTCGATCAAAACTTCGTTGCGGCGTAAAAACCAGAGGCTGAATGGCGCGTTATAACGGTCAAAGATCGATGCCCAGGCTCTCACCACCGATCAGCTTGAGAGCCTTTTCTATTTTGAAATAGACAATAAACTTGGGCCCCTTGGCCGCATCATCTTCTGGGCTCAGGCAGCGTCGGGTCATATCCTTAAGCAACTCGGCATTGTCATCCTCTCTGATCTTTTTCAGGAACAGCCGCGCGCCTTTGTAGCCAACTGCATTTTCGATAAACAGATAGCTCGCGTATGGATTCTGCGCGACATTCTGGTGGGTCAGGCGATCACGCATGATAAAAGCGATCGTTCCGTCGTCCATAACATGGGGACGTGCATAAATCGCAGCATCGACCTTGCCTTGCAAGTCGGCCGTGGACATCACACCGATCCCTTTATTGTTTTCAAAATATTCTTTCAGTTGCATTGTTCACACCTAATTTGGGGGCAAGTTTTCTGTTGTAATAGATCACAAAATACGTGATGGCGTCTTGATTCTAACTATACCCAATATTCAGACAATAGACAGGATCAGGGGTGGAGAATTCACAACCGGATGTGGATGCATGCAGGGGACGGGCAGCTAGTGATGGGGTCGGGTCTACACATTTCACAAAAAATGCACAGGAGTTTGGTACTTAGTTCGTGGAAACCTTTAAAAACTGGTACTCAGGACCCGGGACGAGGGTCACGTAAAGCTTGGTGCCTGACCATAAAGAGCAGTGTCAGGCAGCGAGTGCCAGACCCTTTGCTTCGGGGAGCTACAAATAACCTTCAGAAGATTCTTTCCTTTGGCAAAACAATCAATGGGACATGCGACATATATTGTCACACACACCAGACATTCTATAGCTAAAGATGACTCACAGCTAGCAGAACAAGGGAGGAAGTTGTTTATGCAATCTCAATGGGAATTATTCATGGAAACATTTTTGAACACAGCCTCCGGGTTTGCCATCTCGTGGCTGCTCACAACCTGGATTCTACCACTGTACGGTTTTGCGATATCGGCAGGGCAAGGCTTTCAGATCACATGTATTTTTACAGTTATATCGATTTTGCGTTCTTACCTGTGGCGGCGTACGTTCAACTTGATTGCTTTGAGGCGTTAAAGATCAGGACGTGGGGCGCGACAAACCAAGCCTGACGGAACACTATTTACAGGGGTGAAGGGGACTTAGGGGATGTGTGAAAGAATGGGTAAACCTGAAGACAACATTGTTGTCGAACACAGATCGGAAGCGAATCAAAAAGCGAAAGACAAATTGGCCGCAGATAGAATCTGATCAAAGCTGATAGGGCAAAGGCTTAATCTTTGTGGCTAATGACTTTTAACCCAAAGCAGGACCGTGCTTCTTTGTTTTATCAGACATAATCAGATGTTATCCGCGGCAAAAAACAGGTTATGTCTAAGACTCGCCTCTTCGCTCCCTGCGACTCTGCGCTGAAAAAATTTTGACCTATCCCTTTTCATTCCTGTTAAACAATTGATAGCGGTAGACATCTTCTCTGATTTGCCCGTCACCGCCGTGGTGTATCGCAATCCACCTTCCTGCGGAGCCAACAGTTAAGCCTTCCAGGCCTGGGCAAATCAATGTGAGCATATAGATGTGTGCATAAACTGTTGCATAGACATGCAATCGCCAAAAAAACAGGTATTCTTTGAATATCTAAGTTGAACGGGCTGCTTGTTATTCGAAGCAAGAAAGGAAGGTGTTTATGAGTAATACCACAGCATTGTTTGCAGAGGGTCTCTTTAAGGGTTTGGCTCCAGACGAAATAACAGCATTTTTGCGCCAGTGTCGAGAGAATACCTACAAAGATGGCACCCGGTTGTTCGTGGAGCAGTCAGAGGCGAAAAAGCTGCACCTGATCATAAACGGAGGGGTCAGCCTCCACTTTGAGATGCCACAGCGTGAGAACGCCGACACGACCATCGTGTCACTCAAACCGGGGTCAACCGTCGGGTGGTCGATGATTGTGCCGCCATATAAGTACCGGCTCTCTGGCTACTGCAACGGGGAAACCACACTGCTCGAAATCGACCGGGAAGCTCTCGAGAAACTCTTCGAAACAAACTATCATCTGGGCTACATCTTCATGCGCAACATCGCTGCACTCACCGCTGAGCGCTTGAACCAGGTTCAGGACAAGTTGGCCATTGTTCTTGCCAATGAAGCGGCCACGGGCTGGTAGTAAAGAAGTCACCTGTTATTTTAAGAGGCCACAATGAAATAAGGATTGCGGCCTTTATTCGAGAAAATACCTATGATCGAAGAGATTCACAGGGTCACGATAGATGGCGAGTTCAAGGTTTGCCCTTTGTGTGGCTACAAAGACGGTTTTCATTCCGCCTTCAGAAAAGAACAGGCCACCACCAAGTGGCTCTTTATCTGCCCATCCTGTCACGCTGTTTTTGATGTTGGCTATTCAGTGTAAGACCCTTTAAATTCTTTTTGCGGCCTAAGTGATCCCGTTGATTAAACTATTGCTATTTTTGTTGGATTTACTGTTCTAATTGTTTGCTGTTGTTTATATTATTACTGCCCAAAAGCAGCGTCGAGAGGCCCACTGAAACGGGCCGGTTCTGACGTTCACTTCGAAATCACAAAAAGAACAACAGATTAACCCTGTGTTACAACCTGGATCTTGCAACTTCAACTATTGTCCCCGTCTTACAAGAAGTATCAACTAGCACTTCGATCCTATTGCCAGAGCAAGCTTTTTGACACTTAAGTCTGCCTTGATATGATTGAAGAATGATAAAACCTGTCTACCTCAGCTGCCTGATCATCCTGGTGCTGTTAAGCTCAGGATTACTGCTCAAGGCCGAAGAAATCACTGCCCCTGCTAACATCAGAGTGGTGCGTGTGACCGGGATCATCAACCCGGTACTGGCTGATTTTATCAGTGTCGAACTGGATCCAGGCAACAATGGTAGCGCACGGGCCTTTCTGATTGAACTCGACACGCCAGGCGGACTCGACAGTTCGATGCGCGTAATTATCCAGAAGATCCTCGCTTCTAAAATTCCTGTCATCGTTTACGTTTACCCCTCGGGAGCGCGGGCGGCCTCAGCCGGTGCCCTGATCACCCTTGCCGCTGATTTTGCTGCGATGGCCCCAGGCACCAATATCGGTGCGGCTCATCCGGTATCGATAGACCTTGGTGGAGCCGGTGACAGCGAACAGGGCAAGATCGTGATGGAAAAGGTGGTAAACGATGCGGTCGCCTACGCTCGAAGTCTCGCAGAGCAACGAGGGAGAAATCGTGATTGGGCCGAGCTTATCGTACGCGATTCAATCTCCACCTCAGCTCAAGAGGCGCTTGAACTCAAGGCGATCGACCTGATCGCAACGGATGAACAAGAACTCCTTAAAAAACTAGACGACAGAACTTATCTGCGCAACGGCAAGGCCTGTAAACTGGTCACCCGCGGAGCGTTGCTCAGCTATGCTGAGATGACCTGGCGACAGGAGATTTTCAATACCTTGAGCGATCCGAATGTCGCTTATATGCTCCTGATGCTCGGCATCCTCGGCATCTTCTTCGAAATCTCCCAGCCGGGCGTAATTTTACCCGGAGCGATCGGCTCCCTCGCCCTGCTGCTCGCCTTTCTCGGCTTCCAAACCCTGCCGGTTAACTATATTGGCGTTCTGCTGATTCTGCTCGCCATCATCCTGTTTATCCTCGAGATCAAGGTGGTCTCCTACGGCATGCTCACAGTCGGCGGCCTGATCGCACTGACCTTCGGCTCGCTGATCCTGGTCGACAGCCCTGAGCCATACCTGCAGATCTCACGTTCGGTCATCGCAGCAACCGTGTTGATCTGTGCCAGTGTCATCAGCCTGGTGCTCTTTTTCGTGGTGCGCGTACAGAAAACCCGGTTCGTCTCCGGACTCGAAGGGATGATCGGTGAACGCGGCCAGGCAGTAACAGCGCTTGATCCACGCGGTCGTGTCTATGTGCACGGTGAATATTGGGATGCCCATGCCGAGGAAACGATCGCCTCAGGTAGCGACATCGAAATTGTACGCAGCGAAACCAACCTTAAACTGCTGGTCCGTGCGGTCAAAGACAGTTCAGCAGTCTCTACGGCAAAGGAGAAAGACAATGATTCCGACTGATCTGATTGGCTGGGCGATTATCCTGGTGTTTATCATCAGCATTATCAGCAGTGCCGTGCGCGTTCTCTTCGAATACCAGCGCGGTGTCGTGTTCCGTCTTGGTCGTTTCGCCATGGTCAAGGGACCGGGATTGCGCTTTGTCATTCCTGTGATCGACAAAATTATCAAAGTCAGCCTGCGCACCGTAGCCATGGATGTTCCGCCGCAGGATGTGATCACCAAGGACAACGTCTCGGTCAAGGTCAACGCGGTCCTCTACTTTCGTGTGGTGGAACCGGAAAAAGCTTTGATCGAGGTTGAAGACTACCTCTATGCCACCAGCCAGCTGGCCCAGACCTCTTTGCGCAGCGTGCTAGGCCAGTGCGAACTCGACGAACTGCTCTCGCACCGGGACCGCATCAACCTGCAGTTGCAGGAACTCCTAGATCGCCAGACCGACCCCTGGGGGGTCAAGATATCGAACGTTGAGATCAAGCATGTTGACCTGCCGCAAGAGATGCAGCGAGCAATGGCGCGCCAGGCCGAGGCCGAGCGCGAACGGCGCGCCAAAATCATCCACGCCGAAGGTGAATTCCAGGCCTCACAGAAACTCGCCGACGCCGCCGGGGTGATTTCGAAAGAGAGCGGTGCCCTACAACTGCGTTTTTTGCAGACGCTGACCGAGATCGCCACCGAGAAGAATTCGACGATCATCTTCCCGGTACCGCTCGATTTGCTTAAACCGTTTTTGGATACAGAGAAAAAAGGTTAAGACCTAATGCTTTCAGTCCAGGACGAGGGATGCTGAAATATTTGAGAACAGGTTTGTTGTACGTGGGAAGTTAAGGCTGCAAGCGGTTCAAAAACAGGGCCAGGCATCGAGTTGGTAGCGTTCAGATAATCACGCAGCAAGCTTTTTCCTGTATCGATATCACCATCCAGAAAAACAGAGATCGCCTCGCTAACCATCTCAGCTCTAAATTCTGGGTCATTTTGAGCCCGGTCTATAACTGCTTACCGGAATGACCCTTTAATGCCTTGCCTTAAAGGGTCATTCCTTTTTCCCCATCTTTCCCTTTATCCCCATCATCCCTTGAGTTGCCGACATAACTAGACACCGGATTTTTTTATGAGTTCATATTTTGCACCCGCCCGCCAAAGGTGATAATATCGGTCATGATTACAATTAAAACAATTAGCACCCATATTTAGCCGCGTTCAGAATCTTTGCAAAGCTGTTCGACCTAAATAGGACCTGCTGTCTTTGCACTAACCATAGACCCTTATAGTCCCTCATCGCCGCGAAATAATGGTGCTAGTTATAAAGTTAAACAGCACGAAACCACTTACAGACCTGAAGAACAATCAGGGCCACAGAAACACAATTACATATTTGAGAGGCCTCAATGTTTGAAGCAATTTTTTACCTGGGATCAATAGTCGTTGCCAATCTGCTGGTTATGCAGTTTGGGATCGTTCATGTAGCGGGACTTTCTTTCCCCGCGGGTGCTATGGCGATTGGCTTCACTTTTACAGCAAGGGACCTTGTACAGAGAAGATTTGGCAAATGGGGCTGTTGGCTTTGGATGTTTGTTGCAGCTGGAATCTCGGCACTCTTTTCCCCCACCCTGGCCCTGGCAAGTTTAGGCGCTTTCGTAGTCGCCGAAGGAATGGACTGGGCCGTATTCACGACGACTCCTCTCTCCTTTCGGGGACGCGCCATCGTCAGCAATATCGTAGGGACACCGTTGGATTCGGTTGTGTTTGTGTATCTGGCTTTCGGGCCGATCTGGGACGCCATGTGGGGACAGACCATTATCAAGCTCGGCAGCAGTCTTTTAATCATCTTTTTTGTCAAGAACACTCTGAACTCAAGCTTTGAAACGGTGCCGATTAAGAATGCTGCTTAGCACTTCAGATCGCGGTGCCGAATATTTTTAGTTTATTGCTGTGAATGAAGCGCGACAGACCAAAGGGACAAGGGACAAGGGACAAGGGTCAAGAGAGTTGACAAACCTAAACAACCAGAGACACGCTATCTTGAGTGCCCCCGGCTAAAAACCATCTCATTTTACTTCAGGTATACTATTCCAACGTGTTGTGTATGCAGGAGAAACATTAGCCTGCCGCATAAACCAATCCTTTTGCGGCCGCTGACCACCGAACCATATATTGCCCTGGCCGCCACGGTTAATGGTGTCGATCACATTCATTAAGGCTTCATTCTCTGAACGGCCTTTTTGACTGTCGAAGAGGCTGAGTTGAACATCGTTCGGCGAACAGAAGCCCCCCAACATCACCCCTGCTTTGGCATAGCGATAGCCGTCTCGCCAAACCATGTCGAACAGCCGGATGGTCAGATCCAGGATCTTGCGCGTATCAGAACTTGGCTGGGTAAGCGTGCCTGTCGCCGTGTTGGAGTAGCCAGACCCCGTCTTATCGAAGGGACTGGTGCGGATGAACACATTCACCATCAGGGCCAGTTGCTTATCTCGACGCAGCTTTTCGGCAGCCCTTGCGGCAAACTCACAGACGGTCTCTTTCAGATCAGAGTATTGCGTCAGCTTCTCGCCGAACGATCTGGAGCACATGATTTGTTGTCTTGGCTGCCATGTTTCATCAAGTTCTAGACAGCTTTCTCCGTTCAATTCGCAAATAGTCCTCTCCAAGACCACGGAGAAGCCTTGCCGGGCACGACGCGGCTCCATCTGGGCCAAACGCAAGGCTGTATCAACGCCGATCTTTTGCAGACGTTCGGTCAGTTTACGGCCAACGCCCCAGACCTCGGAGACGGGTGTGATCTGCAGAAGACGCTTTTGCCGGTCCGGGTCGGTGAGATCAACAACGCCCTGGGTTGCCTTGAACTTCTTGGCCGCATTATTAGCCAGCTTGGAGAGGGTTTTGGTTGGTGCGATACCGACACACACAGGGACGCCAACATGTTGCATGACAATAGAGCGGATCAATTGGCCATGGTCACTCAAGGCACGGATACCGGTCACATCCAAAAAGGCTTCATCGATTGAATACACTTCGACATTGGGGCTGAATTTCTCGAGCGTTTGCATAACCCGGGCAGAGATGTCGCCGTAGAGGGTGTAATTGGAGGAAAAAACCTGAATTCCGTGCCGGTCTATCTCTTCTTTTGCTTTAAAGAGAGGGGTGCCCATCTTGATGCCCAGGTCCTTGACCTCCTGGCTGCGCGCGACGATGCAGCCATCGTTATTGGAGAGCACAACGAGCGGGGTGTTTTTCAAGTCCGGACGAAACAACCGTTCGCAGCTTGCATAGAAATTGTTGCAATCAACCAGAGCAAAGGTTGTGCTCATGGTTTACGCAAACGATGGATCACATTTGTAGCGACACCAAAGATTTCCAGCTCTGCGCCCTCGGGGATAACGATCGGTGCATACTGATTGTTCATGGGGACGAGCCTGGTTTGAGGCTTCGTCTCCAGCAGCTTCACCGTTAACTCACCGTTCACAGCAGCAATTACGATATCACCGTGTGATGCGTCGATCGACCGGTCTATGACCAGAACATCGCCGGGGAAGATACCTGCGTCAATCATGGAATCGCCCTGCGCACGCACAAAATAGGTCGCAGCGGGTTTTTGAATACAGAGTTCGTTCAGGTCCAGCTTGCGTTCACAATAATCTGTTGCCGGACTGGGAAAGCCTGCCGCTACGGCATCAGAAAACATGGGGATGCCGAGCTGCGTAAATTCACCACTCTCACCGATATTTGCAACCATCTACGTTTCTCCTGGGGGTGTTCTATCAAGACTGAGCACAGCATTCATCATAGCCGCTGCTCTCGCTCAAATTGAGGCTTCAGCCAAACTCAGAATTTAATCCAATGCGTTAGTTACCATAAAGTAACAGAGCGCAAGAATAAGTGCCATATTTATCAATGTGCCAATCGCTATTCGGGGGTTTTCAGCAGTACACGAGCGGGAGTGTCCCGATGCATTAACTGAGAGCTCTAAAGCTTAAACTTGTGGACTGAATCATTGTCGAACACAAATAAGGGCTGATGCACGCAGATTGGAACAAAGCTAAAAGACGAAAGACAAATTGGCCGCAGATAGAATCTGATTAAATCTGATAGGGCAAAGTCTTAATCTTTATGGCTAAGGGCTTTTAACCCAAAGCATGATCCTACTTCTTTGTTTTATCAGACGTCATCAGATGTTATTTGGCAAAAAACAGGTTTTGTCTAGGATTCTACTCTGTATTCTCTGTGGCTCTGTGGTGAAAAGCTTTTGATCTATCCCCTTCATCCCTTTTAAACAATAAAGTCTTGGGGTCTCATCTCCTAAAGTCTCTCAATACATCTCTATCCCTTTTGCCATCGACACTACTCAAGCACACTCAGAGGAATCAGCACCAAATCAAATTGACCCTCCCCTGCCCCTTTAACAGGATAATGCTGTGTCACCATTGGCGTAAAACCTTCGGCCGTTACCCTCATATGAATATGCGGGCGGCGACTGCCGAACTCGGTTGCAGCATGGCTCGTAAAATAGTAAGTGCCGTTATTGGCGCTAAAGAGAGTGGCCCACCATTCATCTCCGTACCGACCTTCCGGTCCAGTCATCCAGAGCTCTACTGTGGCCGCTGGTACCGGACTACAATCCACTGCCGACTTGACCGTGCCAAACAACAGGTAGCCCGTACCGACGCTGTGACGATACGGCGCTCCAGGTTTATAGAAGGGGCCCATTTCATCTTCTACAGTCGGTGCGCATGCAAAGGGTTGTTCTGCAGCAGACAAAGGTGTCGAGCATAGAGTGAAGATGGAAACAAGGAGGAGGGAGATCCTTATGAAGCGTTGTTCAAAGGAGATCATCGGTTTTTGCCGCCATGATAAAGTCATTGGTATGTAACCCCGCAATCTTGTGGGTCCACCAGGTCACGGTCACCTTGCCCCACTCGGTCAGTATGGCCGGATGATGATTTTCTTCTTCGGCGATAGCTCCAACCTGGTTGGTAAACTTTAGGGCCTGTGCAAAGTTTTTAAAGCTATAGCCTTTTTGTAAATGATTGACACCGGCCACATCAAGAATTTGCCAACCAGCGAGTTGGGACATGTATTCGGCGACCTCTTCACGGGTTGCCAAAGGGGAGCCTGCTCTGCAAGCTTCGCAGGTTTTATCCGATAAACAAGCCATCACTACTCCCAATGATCGCCGCGGCGTCGTTGCAGCTCGATATCGAGTGATTCGACTCGGCCCCGATCGCTGACGAACGAACTAAGCAGTAAACTGACCAGGCTGATGATCAGCGAACCGAACAGGGCCGAACCGAATCCGTCCACCACGAGACCGCCAATAACGCCCGAAGTCATCAGCAGCAACACAGCATTAATTACAAAAGTGAAGAGACCCAAGGATAAAACATTAATCGGCAGAGTCAGGATGAAAAGAATCGGTCGGAAAAACGCATTCAGAATCCCCAGCACCAGAGCGGCAAAGAGCGCGGTACCGAAGCCGTTGACATGAATTCCGGAGAAAAGGTAGGCGGCTGTCATAATAGCCAAGGTGAGAATAAGCCATCTAAGTAAAAGACCTCTCATTTGTTAATCTCCTCTGCTTATTATAACTCTTGAAACGAGTTACACAATTTGTGTGCGCCCGTTTTCCTGGCCTTAAATCTTTAAACCTATAACCCAAACAAGAAGGAATACGTCTTTACACCAAAACAGCAAGAGCTGAAATCAAAAGATCAACGCAAAAACGCTAAGAAAAGCCAAGAAAGACGCAAAGGGTGACTATTCTCGTTTTTTGAAGTGGTTTTCTTTGCGGGCTTTCTCTACCTCTTTGCGCCTTTGCGTTAAACACTTACAAGCTTTGTTTAGGTTATAAGTCCGTTTATTAACGCACCAGAAGTAGGCGCCTTTAAGCGAAGACACAGAGATTAAATGTCATCTTTGAATCATTTCTCAAAACTCTAAGGATTTTCCCTCTGCGTTCTCTGCGACTCTGCGTTAAACATTTTTTTGGGTTATAGAACCATAAATCTTCCTAGGCCCCTTTCTTCTTAACTATGAGCCCAAATAGCGGAGAGGCCAGATAACCCATGGCTGGGACAAAGGAGATGATCAGAGGCACGGTATAGTGATCACGATGGACTCCCAAGGCTAAAAGGAAGAGAAACGCTCCGAGGAAAAGCACCCGCACGACTTTAGGGATTTTCGGTAGTATGGAGCGACCGAAGTGGGCATAAGGCACCCGGGAGACCATGAGCAAGGCGGTTACGACAATGATAATGCCGCTGGTTGCATCGTTGGCTATTAACACACAGGTCGTGCCCACCACCAGCGCGGCGCCGGGTGACGGCAACCCCGAGAAGGTGGTCACTCCACCGAGGATGCCTTCTTTTCTTTTCTCGACGACAAAGCGAATCAGGCGATACACCGTGGCGGCAACGTACACGCACCCAAGCGCTATTCCGACCCACATGTGGCTAAACGATGCGGCGGCGATCAGCCCGGTGGTAAGACCGAAGCTCGTGCCATCGGCGACATCGTCGAAGATCTCGCCTTTGGGAGTGGACCCCCACCGCTCTGCAGCACGGCCGTCGAAGAGATCAAGAAACTGGCCCAGGAACACCAGACCGAGAGCGTAAACCAGGGGATGGCCGGCGAGCACCACCCAACAGCCCGCGAGACCGCAGAACAAATTCATAATGCTCAGGATATTGGCATACCAGTAATTGGGGACAAGCTTGAAGAACGTAGAGCAAAAAGCAAGGCTCGTACAAATACCTAAAAGTGGCAGAATTGAGCGACTGAGGAACGGTAGCTGTCCATAAATCCAAACAAGACCGACAACGATCAGGAGGACGACCACGAGAAACGTCTTGGCTTTACCAAACAGGTTCGCCGCTTTGACCTTCGTGAAGCGCCTGGAAACCTGGCCGGTAATATCGAAAACCAGAAACAGGGTCACCAGCACGGGGTTCAACAAGCCCTGCCAAGCCAGGTAAACCAGCATGGGAGAGTACATCAGTTTATCGGAGAAGGGGTCTATCGACTCGCCCTCTTCGGTATGCAGATCGCACCTACGGGCGATTTCGCCGTCGGTGATATCGGTGATCATCCAGAAAGTGAAGAAGAGAAAACAAAGATGAGGGTAGCCCATGTGCAGGAAAGCCACGGAGAGAAACCCCATGGGGTAACGGGCCCGACTGATGGCGTTGGGATGGAGCCATGAGTGACTGCGGACCCATGCGATTTGCTGGGGGGTGCGTAGGAACCGAACCACGGCGAAGCGTTCCAGGCCTAATATCAGCAGAACAGGAATCGCGATCTCGATAAGGATTGAATTATAGGGGATCATGTATTCTCGGATAAATTGTTAAGTTGGAGTTCTAGAGCCAGTAGTTGTTACCAATATCGCGACATCATACACGACAATTCGGAACGTGGAGAGGATATTTTAGAGCTTTTTCACATACTTTCCCGACTCCCACGCCAGCCCTATTTCACTATTGCTCACTGCCAAGATCGGAGCGCATACCGTTGACAACCTTGTAGATGTTTTCCCTGGAGCCTTCATTGATACCAGAGAAGGTCACAAAATATTCTTCGTCATCGACAGCAACTTCATAATTGATCGGCAAATAATACTTTTTTATCATCATCAACCTGGCGGTGCACATCCTTCCGTCTTCGGTGACTTTGACAGTTTCAATGTCTTTAAACTCTAAAGAGTCAAAGAACCTGCGCTGATCACCACCTTGTGCAATATCACGATACAAAGCGCCTTTGACACCAGCCAGAACAGTCTTATTGTCGCATTTTGGCGATGCGTTATCCTCCGAACAAGAGGCAAGCAAGCATATAAGCCCCAGGATAACAGCCCTAACCAGGATATTTGAATGCATTCTTTATCTCTCTTACCTAGCAGCCAGTTCATGGTTAGTCCGACAGGTTGCTAGTCATTTTATTCGTGGAACGTGGAAAAGAATAAAGGCACTACCGCAACATCTGCACCTGAGTATAGGCCAAAAAACCAGCGAGAATGATTACGGCAACAAAGATAATAAACATAACCTGCTTTGGCATTTTTTCTCCTTTTCCAAGAGTTGGAATTGGGGAAACACCACATTAGTGCCCCCGGCCCTGTTTCTACTCTCGTCTTCACAGCAAATAATAACCGGAGCTTCAATCAAAAGATTGAAGCTCTTTTCTTTTAACGATATAAACAAGTGGAAATGATTGTTTGCCTTTTTTAAGGATCCGGAATGAAAGACCTCTTTTTTGCTGCAGACCTTTTGACTGTGTTCCAACACGACGAGTATTACGGCAACTATAAGAACATATCCGTCGCATTGCGTAAAGTTGGCTTAGCAGACATCGAACGTACCGACAATATCGAACAAATGTATCGTGCATTGGTTATTCATATTATGGACCAACGGGGTGAATCAGAACTGTTCCTCGCAGGAACATTCATTTACCCCGAGGCTGTTATTCAGCTACTCAAAGGACATGGCTTGCCTGCCCCTGCCACCCTGCAGCCCGCGAGCAAAACGAAAAAAGACAGTAATGAGTCGATCGATCAGGCCCAGTTCGAACAATACTTCGACATTATCTGCCGCAACTGCGGGACGGTCACCGACCCTCTCGCCACAGCCTATCGCACACCGCTAGGGCGATTAATCTTTCGCACCTACCTGGAAACGCGACTAACCCAGGGCATCAACGCCACTGGAAGGTACGTACTCGAGCATCTCACAGAGTTTGATACCGACAAGATCGTCGCTTCTGTCAACGGGGGCTCGGTGACCTGGCTAACCAGTGAATCAAAAGAGAAATTAACATCAGTTGAATCCATTGCAAAATTCGTTTTAAATTGCAATCGCGAGCTTGAAACCCTTTTGTAATCGCCAGGTGCTAACTGATTAATCTGATTATGTATACGTTTGGTCATCTTACCTTGAGGATTCTATGAAAAGATTACTATCCCTTGCCGCCTTAGTTTTGTTGGCCACAACAGTTCACTCTAAAACTTACAAATGGGTCGATGAAAACGGATCCATTCACTTTAGTGACAAGCCCTACTCTCAGGGTGCGAAAGAAGTGAAGGTACAAAGAACCGGCATATCGGTTTAGAAATCGGAATCCGTACTTAAGGCCGAGAAAGCTCGTGAGGAAGAACGACAAAAAGGGATGCTGAGGCAGAAAGAAGCGACTCAAACCAGATCTGACACTACAAAGGATAAGCCTGACAGTAAAACGGTAATTACCGAAGCAGATTATCGTATCTCATCAGGCGTCGGCAAGCTCGGTGCAGAAATCATCAGCATCTCAGGTCGAATCAGCTCAGGACCTCGCTGCAACGACATGACAGTTACAGCAATAGCTATAAACGATAATGGCTTAAGCGGTACAATTACCGACAACGCCAGAAAAACGAACTCATACGGCTCTACAGTTTTCGAGGGAAATGCGAAGGTTTCCGGGAGTGCCGAAGATTATGGTTTCTGGGAGGTCGACAAGGTAACTATCCGCTGCAACGATTCGCTTTAATTCCTAGATTAAGGGCGTAAAAAAAAAGAAAACGGAGCAGATCATTTGATCCACTCCGTTAAAACTTGGTCAGGCTGAGAGGATTTGAACCTCCGACATCTTGACCCCAAGCAAATATTTACGTTGTCCTTCCTTCCTATGAAGCCTCTTTTTGTAGCTAATTTTACAGCTAGACTCACATAGGGTGGGCTTTGATGCGTTTGAACTGTTGTGAAAAAGTAAGGACATAGTCGGCCACCTGCAGGAAGTGAGACCAGACAATTAACATTCAGGAAACTTGAAGCCCTAGTGAAAATGGGGGTTCTGCGGCGATGATGTTATGTTAAGCCCCTGCTGATCGCTATCTCTAGAACAAGTGTGGGGTTGAGCGTTACCCATGATGGAACGCCCCAGAAGAACCTATCTCTTCGATGTTTGCTTTTTTATCAAACGGCTCAGCTTCATTTTTAAATGCAAATTTTCACGGCATAAAAAAATGGCTTAGGTAGCGGTCTACAGAGTGTGTGCCTTTTACTTTGGAAACACCCCTCTCAATAAATAATGCCCCGACAGAAGGTCTGCCAGGGCGCTAAATCGTGTCTTATATATCCCTAGGTGATGTAGGAATGAGTTGCGAGAGGACTAATAGTAAATCATCGCGATAGGTCTGAGGCTTTACTTTTTATCGTGATTTATGGGAAAGATTGTTTAAGATATTCTCGCACTTGTTTTACCCCATTTATTGATGGTCTCTATAAGCTCAGCCCTCCTAAAAGGCTTTAGAAGAGAATCATTCATGCCCGCAGCTAAACAATTTTGGAGTATCCGGCTATCGGTATGTGCTGTCAAAGCAACAATGGGGACTACATTCCCCTTCTCCCGTAATTGGCGAGATGACTCAATGCCATCCATATCTGGCATGTTGCAGTCCATCAGAACAAGGACATAGTTTTCGCTCATAGCCATCTCAAGAGCCTCTCGCCCAGACGTCGCTTCATCAATTACAAAACCTCTAGGTTCCAAATGATGACGAACCAGCTCGCGAGTTACAGGGTAGTCATCTGCGATCAGGATTCGTCCACCCTTAACCGGCGGATCCTCTAGTAAAACGTTTAGGGCTTCCGACTGGGAGTGGTCAAACTGTTCAACTGAGGACTTCCTGTCTTTTTGACTCTTCGTCAGGAGCAGAGGAAGCTCTACTCGGAAAAGACTCCCCTCCCCAACACGACTCTCAACCTCAATCCTGCCGCCCATCAACTCTACAAGCTGTCGAACGATGGCAAGGCCCAAACCGGTTCCACCGGCCTTTCGGTCTATCGCATCATCAATTTGAGTAAAGGGCTTAAACAAACCTTCCTGGTCCTCGGAGCTTATTCCAATACCAGTATCTTGTATTTCTATTGTGAAGAGCCCCGACCGCTCCCCATTTTGTGCCATGGAAAGGCGAGCGACAACTTCACCTTGAGAGGTGAATTTGACGGCATTGCTAATCAGATTCAACAGAATTTGACGCAACCTCAGAGGATCGATATCGACAATGCGGTGTGCCTCAGGGGATATTTGACATGTCAAAGACAACCTTTTTTGCGCGGCTTGTTCGTTAAGAAGCTTAGTGGTTTCTTCCATGATTTTAGAGATGTCTGCAGGAACGCTGCGCAGGACAAGATGATTCGATTCTATTTTTGAAAAATCGAGAATATCACTGATCAGAGTCAATAAAATTTCACCAGAATCTTGTACCGTAACAGCCAGACTCCTTTGCTTATCATTCAATGGTGTGTTCAGAAGCAGCTCATTCATTCCGAGCACCCCGATCAACGGAGTTCTTAACTCATGGGTCATAGTAGCAAGAAAATTGGACTTGGCCTGATTTGCCAACTCAGCTTTTTTTCTTTCCTGGATGAGTTGAGCCTCAACCTCCTTGCGCCTTTTAATATCATTCTCAAGATCAAGAGTCTTCTCCGCGACCTGTAACTTCAGATCATTTGAATACTTTTTTTCAGCCTCCCTGCTCTCGCGTAGGGACTTGGCCATGACATTGAACGTGTTGGCCAGGTTACCAATTTCATCAATGCGGTCTATCTCCAGCTTGGTATCAAGGTCCCCTTTTCTGATCTGTTCCGAGGCGAGGGTGACCTGGTATAGAGGGCGTAGCAAAAAGCGTCGCAGAAGAAGCACAGTCATGAGCAACGATCCAAGGAGAAACAGGATGGCCGTGAGATAGAATTGTTTGGATAGAGTGTCGATTTTGGCAGACAGAACAGTTGTAATAGATTTAATCGGGGCAAGGAATGCTTCTTCCGGGATGACGGTTACCAGACGCCAATCGTTGCTCGGCAAAAGTTCTGAAGATGAGATGTAAGGAACTCCGCGCAACAAAAAACGTGAGGATTGCTTCGTCGAACCAAGAATTTCATCTCCAAGCGAACGCACCTCAGGGAGGCTCGAATCCAGCAGCCCTTTGCTTAGGAGGTCAAAAGAGTTCTTGAATTTGTCTACAGCAACCTCAATGCCAAAAGCATCTAATTTCTCTACCGGGAAAAAAATGAATTTGCCGCTGTTGTCGAGCAAGAAAGATATGCTGCGTTGTGAAGGCAGCGATCTTATGTTCGCCTCATCAGACAAAACCAGCTTCATAATTCTATCAAGGGGGACGTCGAGGCCGGCGACTCCGAGAAAAGAGTCTTGCAGCCCGTAAATGGGTGTTGTGACAGTTGCCATCAGGCCATTCCCGGCGTCGTCGAAATACACCGGCGTCCATAGTGTTTTATGCTCCGGATTATTGCTGGGACTTGCGAGGACATAGTTGTTTGTCTCCCGCAGATCCAAATCGGTGATTGGAGGAAGGAGGCGAACAGACTCATTATTCGGAAAGTAAGCTCCATATCCATCTGTCATGATTAGATGACTGGCAACGACTTCATGGTTTTTTTCGGTAGACTCTTCAAAGCTTCTGGCAAGTCGAGCGATCAAGTTGATCCCGTTTGCTACACTGGTCGGGATCGTGCTACCCCCCCAGTAGTTGAGCATCATGGGGGCAGACAGGTCATTGAAAAAAATTCTATTTATTGGATCCGGGGTCAGACGCGGTAATATAGCAGGGGTTAAACGAGCAGGAGGTTTGGCGAAGTTAAAGAGCAACTCAACCTTACTTGCATTCGATCTGGAGATTGCAGAAAGCTTTTGAAAAATAGCTTCACTCTTTTCCGCCTGCAATTTAGTCGTCTCAGAAAGAAACGTAAGGGCCTGGCCTCTGATATAGGACTCGTTTTCAGACATGACCAACGATCTGAAATCATGTGAAAAAAAAGTGTTGAAGAGAACAACTAAGAAAATGCAGGTGACCAGAGCGGTGGTAAAGGCAAGGAACAGCTTAAGTCCAATTTTGCTTCTGATGTATTGAATCATATTATTGACCAATCGGTATGGTTAAGGGATAAACCCATTTGAAAAACGGGCAAATGAATCTGGAGACGCCTTTAAAACCTTCAACAAAAAGCCACCCGCAGTCATGCAGATGGCTTGTATCGTAAGTCGTTATACCCCCCGGCATTCTCAGATACCTACATAAATAAGACGTTGTCAATCTAGCTCAGCCATCGAGGGATGTCAAAGTGATGCGTTTCTTAGTGATGCGTTTCTTATTTATCTTCTCGCATTGCTTTGAAGTCTCTAGATTCGCAAAAACACAAAAATCTTACTACCCCTGACAAATAAAAATGGCCGCACTGAATTGATCCAGGCGGCCATCATTTTGTCGTCTTAAATGTCTCTATCAATAAGAAGCCGGTTTTCGTCTCAGAAGTCGTGACTTTTAGGACTTTGTTTAGTTGTAATGTGCTTGAGATCAGAAGGTTACGCAGCAATAAACTGCTTGGCCTTGTCGACCAAAGAGTTCTCTGTAAATGGCTTCGGCAGGTAGCCATCAGCA
>JARUHP010000100.1 GCA_030005635.1 Deltaproteobacteria bacterium IMCC39146 | reverse complement strand
GGCAGTAGATATTGTTTCAAAACATGTTAGAAATTTAAGTACGCTTTGTCTTACGATCCCCTCGTAGGGCAAAGAGATTTGCCCTGCTCCCATCCCCCTCCGGCGAGCGGGGCTTTTTTATTTATCAGGGTCAGCAGAAATTCTGCATTTCGGTTAACCTGAGTACTTCAAAACAATGCAGGAGAATAAACAGTAAACCCTGACACCTTTCTATCCAGATTCGTCTCCGACAACGGAACCCTTCTTAAATATCAGTGTCAGTAAGAATTTCGCATTCCAGCCAATCTGAGTACGCCCAAACAATGTAGGAAAACTTGTAAGAAAACATAATTAGGCTAGCAACACCCTCCGGGCTTTGAGTTAGACATGATCTTAGCCCTGAAGGAGAAGAAGTAAACAGTTAATTTGGGGTCGTTTGCTCGTTGGGAGAAGCTTTTTATGACGAGGTCAAATCAACTCACCCAAAGCAAATTTCTATCACTTTATTGTGACAACGTATCAGTTGCTCAGGGTTTTGAAAGTCTTGGTGAGACTCTCGTAGGAATTGCCCCAGTTGTCGACGGCAACAATCTTCCAGTAGTACTGTGTGTCGGGTTTCAGCTCCGT
>JARUHP010000099.1 GCA_030005635.1 Deltaproteobacteria bacterium IMCC39146 | reverse complement strand
TTTTTATCTATTTTAGACGTTTGACGATTCAACCCCATGAAAGACCCATTGAGGGGTCAATCTGGGAGATCCTTTTTCTCTTTTTGTTGAGGTGTGAAATCCACTTCGATCACTTCCGTTCCGCACATATCTAACCCGTTGCACTCGACGTATAGTGTGCGTTTTTTTATCTTTGTATGCCGACTCTTTTTATCACCCATGCACTAACCATAGCACTCTTCTAAGCTAAGGCAACGAAGGGGACTGTCTAGGTTAAATCCAAGTTAAAATAACATTGAAATAACTTGGGGTGGGGTGTGTTGAAAGTAAAACAACCCTTCCCTCTAGACCGCGCCAGGAGTCATTTTTTTGTGCGTGCAATTGAGAAAAACAGGTTTTAGCGTTTTGATTAATAATCAAATTAAATCAAACAACAAGCCGATAGCAGGTAGGGGGGGGCGCATCTCTAAGCGGTGGTGACTCAAGACCGCTAGGGGTAGCCAAATTTTTATATCCGCAAAATATAAGCCGTCGGTAGGTTCTTCTGGGGGAAGGGGTATCACATCTCTACAGCCTACAATCTCTAGACCGGCTGGGTCTCGAATCTTAGTCTCCGCAGGTTTCAGAAAAAAGTGTTTA
>JARUHP010000098.1 GCA_030005635.1 Deltaproteobacteria bacterium IMCC39146 | reverse complement strand
GTCGTGACTTTTAGGACTTTGTTTAGTTGTAATGTGCTTGAGATCAGAAGGTTACGCAGCAATAAACTGCTTGGCCTTGTCGACCAAAGAGTTCTCTGTAAATGGCTTCGGCAGGTAGCCATCAGCATTGGCTTCATCAACTAGACCTTTAAGTTCTCGCTCAGTTTTAGACGAGATCAACACGATAGGGATTTGTTGACTTTTCTCACGTTGTTTAAGGAGTTGTGTTTTCTTGACTCCTGACATAAACGGCATCATAACATCCATAAGAATAAGGTCTGGTGGGGTATTGCTATAAATTATATGGTTTGAATACACGCCACATTCGGCAGTTGAAACCTTAAAGCCAGCTTCTCTTAAAAAGTCTTCTGCCATAGAAAGGACAACCCGATCATCATCAATAACCAAAATATGTTTAGTCACAAAACGCTCCTTAGTAAAACAGTGTTTTGTGGACAGTAGGGGTTTCTCTTTGTGTCGTCAAGACAAGTAGTATTAATTACCGCAAACAATAAGTTCGTTAATAAACCAGTACACATAATGAGTTTGGTACATGCTATCGAGGAAACATGGTCTCCAGACACAAAAAGGCCACCAAGGATCTAACTCATGGTGGCCATCATTTTGTCTTCCTATA
>JARUHP010000097.1 GCA_030005635.1 Deltaproteobacteria bacterium IMCC39146 | reverse complement strand
TCACGTGAACCGTTACATAGAGGACGGTCTTGACGGCCTCATCGACAAACGACTCAACCAAGCCTCAGCCAGAAAAGCTCCGGTTGATGAAGTGATGGCCCTAGCGGATCGATATCGGGATCGCCACAATGGTTGGAACGTCAGCCACTTCCATGACTGGTACCAAAAAGACGGTGGCACCCGCAGCTACACCTGGGTCAAAAACACCCTGCAAGAGAAACGGCTAGTCAAGAAAGCACCAAAGCGTGGCAAACATCGTAAACGCAGGCCGCGCTCTCCACTCCCGGGCATGATGCTTCATCAGGATGGCAGTACCCACGAGTGGGTCCCCGGTAAGACTTGGGATTTGATCGTCACCATGGATGACGCAACTAACGAGCACCTCAGCATGTTCTTTGTTGAACAGGAAGGCACGTTAAGTAGCTTCCGTGCAATGCGCGAGATCATTCTCGAAAAGGGCCTGTGCTGCACCTTTTACACCGACCGGGGCAGCCATTACTGGTACACACCCAAGGCCGGTGGCAAGGTCGACAAAAACAACCCGACTCAATTCGGTCGTGCCATGCATCAGCTTGGCATCGAAATGATTGCCGCTTATTCTCCAGAGGCCCGTGGCCGCAGTGAACGCGCCTTCCATACACATCAGGATCGCTTGGTCAATGAACTCA
>JARUHP010000096.1 GCA_030005635.1 Deltaproteobacteria bacterium IMCC39146 | reverse complement strand
ATATCGGCCACCCCTGCCTGGTTCGGTCCTGGTACTGCAAAGTCTTGATTCAGAAGGTTAGGAGCGACTGGTAGCTTGTGGTTTGAGTCGGTTGTCGCCTTGTACTTCTTGACCTGCTTGCAGCGGATCTTCAGCTCCCGCCGCAGCCGTTTGATCCGGTTGATTCCGGCTTCCATCTTTTCGACATCGGCCAACTCATCTTGTATCTTCTCTGGCCCATACGTGCCTCGGCTTCGTTCATGAGCAGCCTTAATCGCGACCTTTAACCGCTCATCTTCCAGTTTCCGCGCTGACGGCTTGCGATTCCGCCAAACGTAATAGCCGCTTTTCGATACGCCAAGGACCCGGCACATCGGCACAACAGGGAACCCTTGCTCCTGCCGTAGCTCCTCAATCATCGCGTACCTCCCCGCGACTCCCTTGCAAGGTACGCCATAGACTTTTTTAGGATTTCCTTCTCCAGCCGAGCCTCTGCCAGCTCTTTGCGAAGCTTGGAAACCTCTGCTTCTAAATCCGTTGTCGAACGTCCGCCAGAGGATGTACATCCTGCCTTACGAAACTTCTTAATCCAGTTGCGCAGTGTCTGTTGTGAGATGCTCAAACGACGACTTGTTTCTGCGACAGTCAGTCCACCATCAACAACAAGAGCGACAGCTTCCTCCCTAAATTCATCCGTGTAAAACTGTTTCGGT
>JARUHP010000011.1 GCA_030005635.1 Deltaproteobacteria bacterium IMCC39146 | reverse complement strand
CCTCTAAACCATGTAATTGGTAATTGAGGGCAAATGTTAAAAGGCTGACACGTCTGGTCAGGATACCTGTTTTAAAGGTGTCTGAGATGGAAGAGGCCTCGATTGCACTGGCAGCATCAAACAACACGCTGGGGTTGTTGAGGAGGAATTCATTGTCAGCGACATACCTCTTCGTATCTAACTCGAAAGGCGCCTGAAAGGTATTGGAATAGACACTGAATCCTAAGATGATGATCAGTGCGACATGTAAAAGGGAGGAACCGAGAAAGTTACTTAATCTTGTCTCTTTAGCTACATCAGAAGAAGAATGCATTGTTTCACCTGGACATTAGGTAATAGGCAGTTATTGCGATCGTTATGTGTCAATGAGGATACTGGCCCTACTATTGGAAGACTTTTATACTCATAAGGACAAAATCACTGTGAGGCCAATTGGTTTATGTGCTAGGGTCTATTGGAGAACAGTCTTGCCCCTTAATCTCCGCTTCACATACAGAAACACGCTACTACCGACGACCAAGAGATGAATATTTTTAAATATGCCTGCATCGGCGGTGTCTGCACCGTCATCGACGTCACGATATTCATAGTTTTTACAAAATTTTTCAACATCCACTATCTGCTAGTCAGTACTGTGAGTTTTTCCCTTGCAGTCTTTTTGAATTACTACCTTTGTATTAATCTTCTATTTAAATCAGGTGTGAGATTTACGAAAAAAGTTGAATTACTTTCCTTTTTTCTCATAAACATTATCGGCTTATTGATTCACCAAGCCATCCTTTTTTGCTCTGTCGATTTGTTAAGTCTCGCGCTTATTACATCAAAAGCAATAGCTACCGCCACGGTTTTTACCTGGAATTATCTGGGTAGAAAATATTTCGTTTTCAACCCGCCTCGCATTGATATCAACAAAGCCTGATTTGCACAGATCAGGACAGAGGAGGGCAACGCTCTCATATGAGAGACGATACATCTTCAAGCCAAGCGTCAACCAATGGAATTTCTTCCGGGCCAACAAACCCAAGGCTGACAAGCAACTCATAACAGCCCTTCAGATCATCACCAAGATAATCTCTTCCGCCTTTCAACTCAAGATCTGCAAGTTCCTGACAGAGTCGCATGTTGTTCAAGTAACCGGGAATCTCATCTCGAAAGTCATGCAACAGGTCATGCTCGTTCCTTTCTTGGAAAACCGTCGACTCATGGAACATAACATTCCAATCGTTTTCCCAGCAGATCCTCATAGCAACAAAGCTTCGCCAGATATCACACATCCGGAAACTGCAATACGATGGGATATAAAGCAATGGAAAGGCAGGTTTGAACCAAGTCGTATTCTGGCTATTGAACGGTGACCAGCACCCCTTGCCCAGGGCAATTGGAGGATCACTTCTGAACGAGACGGGTAAAGGCATTATGAGACGGTATACCGCATCAACGTCTGGATTGCCGTCGGCAAGCCCCTGTTGGATGGGGCAGTAGGCTCTAGAAAGCTCCCCCTCCAGAACGACATGTGGAACCTGAACGAGCTCAAGGGGGTATCCTCTGGGCCATATCGGTTCATCAGTAAAGTGCCGGTAGACATTGACCCACCCCTGCTCCGCGATTACGTTGACCAATTGTTCGGCGTGGCGTTCCTTCCAGAAACTGTCAAAAGGAAGGTTGTCGTCATCAGTTTCAATGATTGTTTCAACGCCGCGTTCCATTGCGATGAGATAACCCAGGTTCTTTCGGGCATAATGTCTCTCTGGCAGACTCCGTGCGAGGCTGAATGGCAACTTCCTTTGTTTCTCAATGCTCCAGAAGTCACACCCTTCAAGTTGAAAATCTTCTGGTGATTTATCATCTCCAACAACAATAAAGTCGATATCCTGCGATTGGCAGCCCGCTGCACAGGCAGTGAGTACAGTATTTGGCGCAGAGATGGATGTAATGATTAAAGCCGAAGGAGACTGCATATTAAATCCTAATCGATGGTGGCAGGGTGGCCGGAAATCCGCTTGACGAAATAGAATCCGAGTGAACGCAGAGCATTGCGTATCGCATTCTTTGACACGCGCGGGGATGGTGACTGGTAATGAATCGGGATCTCAGCACATCGATGTTTGCGCAGCAGGTAACGGATTTCCGTTTGATAGAAATGTGCCGACGACAAAAACTTATGTTTCAACAGCTTGGCAACGACATCAGCATGAAAGCCTTGATAACCGGACGTCATATCGAACAGATGGGTGCCGAGGAGGCCGTTGGCCAGAAGGGTCCCGCCGCGAGACAGAAGCCTCCGTCTGAACGGCGAATCTGCCATTGATCCGCCATTGATGAAGCGGCTGCCAAAGGCACATTCGTTGCCTTCGTTGAGTACCCGGATGAACATAGGAATCGCTTTCGGGTCATGCGACATACCTGCGTCCATCTCAATGATGATTTCGTGCCCATGCTCAAAAGCTTCTCTGTACCCTCGCATATAGGCATCGACAACATTCCTGTTCTCGGGAGCCCACACCGTTTTGTACCTGGAATCCCTTTGGGAAAGGCTCTGACACAACTCGAGGGTATTGTCCGTCGATGCCTTATCGACAACAATATAGACCACACCAGACGCCAGACGGTCCAAAACCTTGGTCATTTCAGCAATGAACAGATCGAAGCCCTCTTTCTCATTGGCCATCGGAACAATAATGGCCCAATTACACTTGTACATGAAAAACCTCTACTATTGTCGACTTGAGCAAGCAGCCAAAAAGTAAAAAAAGCATTCTGTCGACTACATCTGTCAATAAAGTTACCTACACTTGCCTGACTGTTTACCACGTTTGCCTACGCAACTCACCAAATAAGCCCGAGGAAATCTACTCCAAAAAGGAATATTTGTATAGTTATTCCTATTGCTCCTGATCGAACTCTTAGCCACTTCAAGACCTTTCACATCCTTCTAGCATTACCCCCCATTTCATCGGCAGTTTCCTTGAGACGTTTTTCCCCAGCGTCGAAAAAATCGTGAGGTAATCATGAGGCAAAAGGGATTGCTAAGTTTTTACAGTTAGTAAGCCTTAGTGGGAAAGTAAAAATCTTCGTGTCAGATTGGAAGTTATGCTGAGATCTCTTAAGCTAGTGCCATTCGGGACACTTCCCCTATGGCTAGTGTCCCCTTTTTGTTTTGGCTTTTTCGCGCCACGCGCCACGAGTTTCTGCTACTCTCCCAAATACGTATATGACACCAACATCTTATCCAACAACTCAATAAAGTGGCTGGTCTCCTCAAAGGTAACCTTGCGCATAGCGACTTTTCTCTCGAGAGAATCTTGCACGTGTTTAAGGATTTCGGGGCCTTTATACCCCACGTACTTGAGACTCTCCCAAGTCGCATCGCCCTTAATTATCGAATCAATCTTGTACTTGGTTTTTTTGTTGAAAGAGATATGCACCGCGTTGGTGTCTCCAAAGAGGTTGTGCATATCGCCGAGAATTTCCTGGTAGGCACCGATCATAAAGAAGCCGATGTAGTAATCTTCCTCCGCCGACACCTTGTGCAGCGGCAGATACTTGGTGCGGCCGTGCTCGCCAACGAAGCTGCTCACCTCGCCATCGGAATCACAGGTAATATCGGCAATGGTTGCCATAACATCCGGCTTCTGACTGAGCCTTTGCAGCGGCATAATCGGAAAAAGCTGATCAATCGCCCAGGAGTCCGGAACCGATTGAAAGAGTGAGAAATTTGCGAAATACGTTTGACGCAGACTCAAGTGGAAAGCCTGTAAATCATCGGGGACTTCGCGCATGCGTTCAACGATTTCGTTAATTTGAATAAAGATCTTGTTACAGAGCCATTCGGCCAACGCCCGATCATGTAGGGTCAGGTAACCCAAGCGGAAGAGACTTACGGCTTCCTGAATGAGTTGCAGGGTATCGTGGTAATCCTCACGCAGAGAGTGCCGATCCAGGCTTTTGTGGATATCGTAAAGCTTCTTAACGGTCGGCGAGAGCTTTACGGCTTCTTCGAGGACGTCTTCATAATCAGGCAGAGCGTTCTGGGAGTTGGTATTGAGAATGTTGGTGATCAGAACTGAGTAGTGCGCGACGATTGCCCGGCCGGATTCCGAAATAATATTCGGGCAGGGCACATCTGCCTCATCACAGACGTTTTTCACCTGGTAGATAACATCGTTGGCGTACTCTTCGATGGAGTAATTGACACTTGAGAAATAGCTCGATTTGGAGCCGTCGTAATCGACACCCAGGCCGCCTCCAACATCGAGGTATTCAAGGCCCACGCCCATCTTCTTCATTTCTGCGTAAATCCGGGCACCTTCGACCAGGGCATTTTTAATCTTGTCGATCTTGGTAATCTGGCTACCGATATGAAAGTGCAGGAGTTTGACCTGGTCGAGCAGTTCATGCTCTTTGAGCAGGTCGATAGCCGCGAGCAATTCAGAAATTTTCAGTCCAAATTTCGCATCACTCCCGCCGGAGGTCGCCCATTTGCCCGTTCCCTTTGCGGAGAGTTTAACCCGGATGCCGAGCTTTGGTACGATACCGGTCTTCTCTGACAGTGCAATGATCTTCTCTAGCTCGAACAGTTTCTCAACAACGATGGTGATATCGTAGCCAATCTTGTTGGCATACAGAACAGTCTCTATATAATCGTTGTCCTTGTAACCGTTGCAGATAATCGGCAGATCTTTACCGGTCGCAAAAGAAATCGCTGCCACCAGTTCCGGCTTGGAGCCAACTTCAAGGCCGATATTATGCTTCTTGCCGAACTCGGTGATCGCCTCGACAACCTGGCGTTGCTGATTCACCTTGATCGGGAAGAAGGTCTGGTATCCAGCCGGGTAATCGTATTCCTCGATGGAACTTTTAAAAGCCCGGTTGATCCCGGCAATCCGCCCCTGCAGTACGTCCATAAAACGTAGCAGGATCGGCGGCTTGATTTTGCGCTTAATCAGATCGTCAACCAGGGTGCGCAAATCTATGGCGTATTTTGAATGCGGCGATGGGTGGACACAAACATGTCCTTTGCGGTTAATCGAGAAATAACCGTCACCCCAGTTATCAATGTTGTACGCTTTTTCCGCGCTTTTGATTGTCCAACGTTCCATTTTCATCACCTGTGAGAAAAAATGACTTCTTCACTCAAAAGATTAACGCAAAGACGCAAAGGGAAAAGAAAGAGGTCTTAACGCTTGATTATAGGTTTGGGCTTAAACTATTCAATCTGGTTATCTACTTCGCTCCAGTAAACTGTTACTTAAACGTTTCTGGTGACTGACTAAACGAAGCTTTAAACCGGAAAAGCACACGACCGGCCTCACGCAGAGGCGCAGAGATCGCAGAGAAAGGCCGATCATACCCTAGCTTTCTAGGTTTTGTCTTACTCTGCGATCTCTGCGTCTCAAGTGAGCATAGCGAACGGGCGTGAGGCAGATTTAGCTTTTGTCTATCAACTGTTGGTGCTTGTCTGCGTCAAAAAAAGGCAATCAACCAATCAGAGTCTAAGTTGAGTAAAGTGGATAGCCAAAAAAATAAAAAGCTTTACTTTGCGTCTTGCCCAGCTTCCTTGCGTCTTTGCGTTACGCTTTTGTCTTCGTGCCCTTCGCGCTCTTCGTGGTTAACAATTTACCCTTTAGGAAAGCCGTCCCCGAAAATCCTCATAAGTAAAACTACGCACCACCTGAAGCTCGCCGGTCTCCGGCTCATAGGTACAAAGATGAGGATGCTGAACACCATTAAACGTGGTTGTCTTAACCATGGTGTAATGTGCCATATCGAGAAAAGCCAATCGGTCTCCGGGTTTTAACGAAGACTCGAAGGACCAGTCACCGAGGATATCACCAGCGAGACAGGAGGGGCCACCGAGTCGATAGGTCTGTGCTTTGACACCTGGGTCATAACCACCTGCGATCTCCGGCCGGTACGGCATTTCCAGGATATCCGGCATGTGGCAGGTTGCCGAGACATCGAGAATTGCCGTCTCAATCTCTCCGGGGACAACATCCAGGACCTCTCCAACCAGCAGGCCGGTGCCGATTGCTATAGCCTCGCCCGGTTCAAGATAGACCTCAACATCATATTTGTCCTTTAAATATCGGACCAGATTGATCAGCCCCTCAATATCGTATCCCTCACGGGTGATGTGATGTCCACCGCCAAGATTGATCCATTTCATCTGCGGCAAGTACTCGCCGAACTTCTCTTCAAAAACCTCCACAGTTCGCGCCAAGGGTTCAAACAGATGCTCACAAAGAGTGTGAAAATGAAGACCTTCGATACCGTCCAGTGACTTGCCATCAAACTCACTGCGCTTGATACCGAGGCGCGAGTTCGGCGCACAAGGGTCGTAAAGCTCGGTGTGCCCCTCGGAGTGCTCAGGGTTGACCCGCAGACCGATCGACACCCTGCCCTGCTCTTTTTCCCACAGCGGCCGAAAACGTTCCAGCTGATTAAAGGAGTTGAAGACCAGGTGATCGGAGATCGACAGCAGCTCGACGACATCACTCTCCTTAAAGGCCGCCGCAAAGGAGTGAACCTCGCCACCAAACTTATCCCGGCCAAGCTGAGCTTCCCATGGCGACGACGCACAGACACCCTGCAACGTCTCACGAATCATTGGGAAGGTGCTCCACATGGCAAAAGCTTTCAGTGCCATGAGAATCTTCGCCCCGCTGCGTTTTTGCACATCATCAAGAATGGCCAGATTATGACGTAAGCGTCCGAGATCAACGACGTACGCCGGCGATGGAGCCAATTTCAAAATTTTCGGGATATCGATACCGGTCAATCTAACACCTTAGTTAACGCAGACGCAGAGGGGTAAGCCAAGACGCAAAGTAAAAAAATCTTTAAAGTTTATACGGATGAAGGGGATGAAATGGATAAGTCAAAAGATTTGACGCTTGAAGTCAACCTTAAGCTTATAGGGTTTGATCTACCTCATTCATCCACTTCATCGCTGTTACACAGTCTTTAAATTCAAGATTTCCGCGTCACGCGCCCCGAAAGATTCAACGCCCATACTGGTCGTCGAATCTTTCAATATCGTCTTCCGACAAGAGCGCCCCTGTCTGCACCTCAATGATCTCAAGAATCTGATCACCGGGGTTTGCCAAGCGGTGCTTATGCCCAATCGGGATATAGATCGACTGGTTGGCCTCAATTGTCTGCACAACGTTCTCCAGGGTCACTTCAGCAACCCCACGCACAACCACCCAATGCTCAGCGCGATGTTGGTGGCTTTGCAGTGAAAGCCGTGCCCCGGGCATGACTGTAATGCTTTTGACGAGGAAGCCGTCACCGGCATCGAGCCCCTCATAGGCCCCCCATGGACGATTGACGCGTTTGTGCAGCAGGGATTCTTCCCGGTTCTGTATTTTGAGCCGGGAGACGATCTCTTTGACCTCCTGAACACGATCCTTGGCGGCGACCAGCACAGCATCAGCCGTCTCAACCACGATTGTGTTCTCAAGACCGATAACCGCAACCAGACGTGAACCAGAGTAGAAGTAACTGTCTTGACAGGCAACTTCGCTTATATCACCACTGCTGACATTTCCCTGGGCATCGGCTTCACCAACGTCCCAGAGCGCCGCCCAGGAGCCAACATCGCTCCAGCCGGCATCGAGTGGAATCACCACGGCGCGATCGGTTTTTTCCATCACCGCATAATCGATGGAGTCAGAGGGGCATGAAGCAAATGCCTCGGCATCCAGACGAGTAAAATCAAGATCAGCCGCCCTTCCCTTCCAGGCCTTGCGGCAGGCCGCCAGCATCTCCGGCGCAGCTTTCTCAAGCTCCGCTAGATAGACCGAAGCCTTAAAGAAGAACATGCCGCTGTTCCAGTAATAGTCTCCGCTCGCCAGATACTTTTCAGCCGTAGCCAAATCAGGTTTTTCAACAAACTCCCGAACATCGTAGATGTCGGGGGCTGGGTTAAGGGCGGAGGCTGGGGAATGGGGGCTGGTTTCTCGCAACGCGCCGCGTCGGATATATCCGTAGCCGGTTTCTGGTGCTGTCGGTACAATCCCAAAGGTCAGCAGTGCACCGCGCTGCACCGAATCAACACCGTCCGTGACGGCAGCACAGAGAGCCGCGGCATCCCGGATCACATGATCGGCAGCCAACACCAACAGGAGTGGATCCGAACCGTCGGCCATAGCCTGCATAGCCGCCACAGCAACTGCAGGAGCCGTGTTACGGCCGACCGGTTCGAGGATCACAGTCTCCGCGGTCTGCTCCACCTCGCGCAACTGCTCGGCAACCATAAAGCGATGGGCATCGTTACAGACCACCAGTGGAGCACCCAGATCAGCGAGACCTTCCAGGCGTAGCACGGTTTCCTGCAGCATGGTCCTTTCACCGACCAGCGGCAAGAGTTGTTTTGGATAAAGTTCGCGGGATAAGGGCCACAGGCGGGTGCCTGCGCCACCACTTAGAATAACTGGTACTAATTTGTTGATAGATGACATTTTTCCCTCAAAAATGGAAAGAGAGACGCGGTACGGAGGACGCGAGAACCTTCCAAGATTTTGACTTCCTCGTACCGCGTCCCTCAGACCTATTATTTTCTGAAACTATCCTGATTCGCCAGGAACCATTGATATGTCTTTTCAATCCCTTCGCGCAGAGCAACCTTCGCCTCCCAGCCCATCTCTTTGGCCCGTGAAACATTGAGCAGCTTGCGCATAGTGCCGTCCGGCTTGGTCGAATCGAATTCCAAACCGCCCTCATAGCCAACAACATCCTTCACTGTCTCAGCCAGTTCCCGGATCGTCACATCAACGCCGGTTCCAAGATTCAGGAAACAGGGGTCCGGGTAATTCAGCAGCGTTTCAGATAAAGTCTCATAGTCAGACTCCATAACGAAAACACAACCATCTGCCATGTCGTCCACATAAAGGAACTCCCGCATTGGTGTGCCGGTGCCCCAAACTACCACTTTATTCTGAGAGAGGCAGTCCCCGTTCGGGGACAGTCCTTTAGCTTCATGAAACCGCCGGATCAAAGCAGGCAAAACATGGGAGTTTTCCGGGTGGAAGTTATCCCCCGGCCCATAAAGGTTGGTCGGCATCACCGCCACAAATTGCGTGCCATACTGACGGTTGTAAGACTCGCACATTTTCAAACCAGCAATTTTGGCCAACGCGTAAGGCTCATTTGTCGGTTCCAGCAAACCGGTCAGCAGGGCATCCTCTCCCATCGGCTGAGCTGCAGCCTTTGGGTAGATGCAGGAAGAGCCCAGGAACAGCAGACGCTTCACACCATGCAGATAAGCCTGGTGGATCACCGCGTTCTGGATCGCCAGGTTCAGATAGATGAAATCCGCCGGATAAGTGTTATTGGCGTGGATACCGCCAACCTTGGCCGCGGCGAGAATCACGTACTCCGGCTTTTCAGCGGCAAAGAAATCCGCCACCGCCTTAGGATCAGTCAGATCAAGCTCATCAATCTCCGGTGTCAGCAGATTCGTGTAACCACCAGACTGCAAGCGACGCACAATCGCGGAACCAACCAGTCCGTTTGATCCGGCTACAAATATTTTTGAACGAGTATTCATAATTTTTATCAACCTTGATGGACTTGATTAACGTGATAAACACGATGGTTGAAGCTTTAAACATCACGTCCATCTAGTCCATCGTGGTTAGAGTCAAATGTTATTCGTGATAGTCGAACACCTGATAGCCGTGCCCCTTGACCAGTTCGTCACGACGAGCGCTCGCCAAATCGCAACGGACCATCTCGACCACCATCTGCTCGAAAGTGGCTTTTGGTTCCCAGCCGAGCTTTGCCTTGGCTTTTGCCGGATTGCCGAGTAGCGTTTCCACCTCAGCAGGACGGAAGTAGCGAGGATCAACACGAACAATCACCTGTCCAGGCTGCAGAGCATCAACCTGCACGCCGCGATCAGCAGCAATGCTATCGACAACGCCCACCTCATCATGGCCAGCCCCTTCCCAACGCAGGGAAACACCAAGTTCACCGGCAGCAGTCTCGACCATCTGCCGCACCGAATACTGCTTACCAGTAGCGATAACGAAATCCTCAGGCTCGTTCTGTTGCAGCATCAGCCACTGGGCTTCAACATAGTCGCGCGCATGTCCCCAGTCGCGTAAAGCCGAGAGGTTGCCGAGATACAGGCAATTTTGCAGACCTAACGCCATACGAGCCACAGCACGCGTAATCTTGCGGGTCACGAAAGTCTCACCGCGGATCGGCGACTCATGATTGAATAAGATACCGTTACACGCAAACATGCCGTAAGACTCGCGGTAATTGACCACGATCCAGTAACCGTAAAGCTTTGCCACACCGTAGGGAGAACGCGGATAGAAAGGCGTGGTCTCGGTCTGCGGAGTCTCCTGCACCTTACCATAGAGCTCCGAGGTTGAGGCCTGGTAGAAGCGGGTCTTTTTCTCCAGACCGAGGATGCGCAGCGCCTCGAGAATACGCAGCGTGCCAAGACCATCGGCATTGGCTGTATATTCAGGCGTATCAAAAGAGACTGCCACGTGTGACATCGCCGCCAAGTTGTAGATCTCGTCCGGTTGGACTTCCTGAATAATACGAATCAGGTTGGTCGAATCGGTCAGGTCACCATAATGCAGAATTAAATTTCGGTTCTCAACGTGGGGATCCTGGTAAAGATGATCGATTCGATCGGTATTGAAGAGTGAAGCACGGCGTTTAACACCATGGACAATGTAACCTTTTTTCAACAAGAACTCGGCGAGATACGCCCCGTCCTGACCGGTGACACCGGTAATAAGTGCAACTTTTGACATGTAAACCCTCCTATGCTTTAAAATGTAATCTGTAAGACAAAACAGCAAATCAGCAAATCAGCACTTTATAATCAATTTATTGGCACTGGCAAGCACTTGAGTGAAGTGGCTAGTCAGATAAAATTTCAACCAAAAACAAAGAGACTCTCTTTGCGTCTTTCAGTCTAATCTTTGCGTCTTTGCGTTAAAAGATACCACTAAAGCAAAGGCCAATCACCACCATCAACAACCACATGCGGCAAGCCCATCGGCCCGACCTCATCCAGGAAGGGTTGCGGATCGAACTGCTCCATGTTCCACACACCGGGCTTGTGCCACTTCCCGGTCAGCATCATGATACCACCGACGACCGCCGGTACGCCCGTTGTATAACTGATCGCCTGGGAGTTGACCTCTGCGTAGCACTTTTCATGATCGCAGATGTTGTAGATATAGACCTGCTTGCGCTTGCCATCTTTGAGGCCTCGGGCAATCACACCAATACAAGTGCGCCCTTTGGTTAACGGACCAAGCGAACCGGGATCGGGAAGGACGGCCTTGAGAAACTGTAAGGGTACGATTTTCTGGCCGTTGTACTCGACCTCATCGATACGCGTCATGCCGACATTCTGCAGTACTTCGAGATGCTTGAGGTAGTTGTCGGAGAAGGTCATCCAGAACTGGGCCTTTTTGATGGTTGGGATATGCTTGACCAGCGACTCCATCTCTTCGTGGTACATGCGATAGATGTTCATCGGCCCGACACCTTCGGGAAAATCGAAGGTCCGTTTGGTCTTCAGAGCCCCGCTCTCAACCCAAGCACCATTTTCCCAGTGACGGCATGCAGCGGTTACTTCGCGTATATTGATCTCAGGGTTGAAGTTGGTGGCAAAAGGTTGGCCATGATCACCGGCGTTGGCGTCGAGGATGTCGATTTCCTGGACTTCATCAAGGTAGTTTCTTGCGGCCAGGGCCGTATAAACATTGGTCATGCCCGGATCAAAGCCGCTGCCGAGCAGAGCCATCAAGCCTTTTTCAAGAAAACGTTCCTGGTAATCCCACTGCCAGCGGTACTCGAACTTGGCCGTATCGAGAGGCTCGTAGTTGGCCGTATCGAGATAATCGACTCCGGCTGCCAGGCAGGCATCCATGATCGTCAGATCCTGATAGGGAAGCGCTACGTTGATTACCAGCTGCGGTTCTTCCCGGCGGATTAACGCTGTCAGTTCAGGTACATTATCCGCATCGACCTGGGCCGTTTTAATCACGGAACTTTTTATCTCTGCCGCGATCGCATCACACTTGGACCTGGTGCGTGAGGCCAGGGTGATAGAAGAGAAAATGTCCGGCCGCTGTGCGCATTTATGAACGACTACACCGCCAACGCCACCGGCACCAATAATCAGTACTTTACTCATTTAGAAACTCCTTTGGGTTCTTGCTTGAGAGCCCAGAATTCAGAAGTCAAATATCAATCTTCCCTTTTCTCTCTAATCTGTATCTTTTGTCAACAGAAAAACAATCACCGGTCAGCCGACAGGGCAATCAGCGCACTGAGTTCTGTCTTTAAATCGAGTTCCCATCAGAGAGGAGAATGATGTATATTTAAACCACTCCCAGAAAAACAGGACAATCATGTCAGCACTAAACGGAAGAGAACATGACTATGCGTATCAACTTTTCACCTCTGCTTTGCACATTAACCCTTCTTACCCTGACGGCCTGCACCATGACTCAACAACCGATTGGCAATCCTGAAGTCCCTTACCCAACAGCAAAACCCGAGGTCGGGGATATTTATCATCTGCCCACCGGTGTCAAAGTCAGCACTGAACAGATGCAGGCCGCAATAACCGATGTACGAATTGTCTATGTCGGGGAGACTCATGACAACCCAGCGGCACATCGCCTGGAGCTCGACGTTCTGAAAGCCATGGCAGAACGTTATCCAGGCCAACTCAGCCTCGGCATGGAGATGTTCAACACCGGCCAACAAGAGACTTTGGATCAATGGACGTCAGGAGCACTCAGCGAAAAAGAATTCCTGAAAAATTCTTCCTGGTTCAGTAACTGGCGTATGGACTACGCCTATTACCGCGACATTCTAAATTATGCACGGGAGCAGAGGATTCCAGTTATCGGTCTGAACGCGACCCGCGAACTGGTTAAAAAGGTCGGTAGAAATTCGTTTGCAAGCCTGGACGAGGAGACCCGCTCTCAACTGCCGGAGATCGACCAAAAAGACCCCTACCAGTTCGCCATGGCGGAGGCGATCTATGCCGGCCACAGCGGCGGCAAAGCAATGCTCGACGGCTTTTTACGCATCCAGACCCTCTGGGATGAGACCATGGCCGAGAATATCGCACGCGTCATGCAGGAGAACGGCTCTGAGCACCGCATGGTGGTCTTGGCTGGCGGCAACCATGTCCGCTATGGCTTCGGCATCCCCAGGCGCGTCTATCGTCGCCTGCCGACATCTTACATGCTGGTCGGCAGTCGTGAACTGGTCATTCCCAATGCGAAGCAGGGTAAACTGATGGATGTCGAGATGCCCCGTTTTCCGATGCCCGCTTACGATTACCTGGCTTACACGGAATACGAGAGTCTGCCCGGTGAACGCGTCAAACTCGGCGTTCGTATGAAAGAAGAGGATGGCAAGGTAGTCGTGGAGGACGTTGTGCCGGGCTCAGCAGCAGACCAGAGCGGTCTTCTGGCCGGGGACATCATGGTCTCCATGGGAGACGTTGTGATTGCAGATAGCTTCGACCTGGTCTATGAAGTCAGTCAACGCGTCAGCGGAGACCAAACGGCCCTGATTGTTGAACGGGAGGGTGAACAGATCAAACTCGACGTCACCTTCGTCTCGCTACCAAAAACTGATGAACATGGCAAGGGCAAGCACAAAAAATAACGGAATTATAACTCAAACAAAGGTTGCAAGTATTTAACGCAAAGGCGCAAAGGGGTAAAGAAAGCCCGCAAAGAAAACCACTTCAAAAAGCGAGAATAGTCACCCTTTGCGTCTTTTCTGGCTTTTCTTAGCGACTTTGCGTTGGTCTTTTGATTTCAGCTTTTACTGTTTTGGTGTAAAGACGTATTCCCATTATTTTGGTATATATCCCGAAAAATAATAATCCTCACTAACTCACACACCAAACAAGCAAGAGCCGTTCAGTTGACTGAACGGCTCTTGCTTTATGTATCGCTTTTCCGCGCTACGCGTCCCGCGACCCTTCTTTTAAACTTTCCCAGCGCTTCCAAGAACAGCCTCATTCTTGTGATTAAGCAGCTTGATCAATTCCTTACGCGCCGCACCCAAATATTTGCGGGGATCGAATTCACCGGGATTGTTGGCCAGATACTCACGGACCTTGGCGGTAACAACAAGTCGGCCATCAGAGTCGATATTGATTTTACAGACAGCACTCTTGGCCGCTCTGCGCAACTGCTCTTCCGACACACCAACAGCGCCTTCCATCTTGCCACCATACTGATTGATCAGGGCAACGTAATCCTGGACCACGCTCGAGGCACCATGCAGAACAATTGGAAAGCCCGGAATACGCTTTTCGATCTCCTCAAGAATGTCAAAACGCAAGGGTGGGGCTTCCTCACCTTCCTTAAGCTTAAATTTAAAGGCACCGTGACTGGTGCCGATGGAAATGGCCAGGGAGTCGACACCTGTTTTCTTGACGAAGTCCTCGACCTCTTCAGGCTTGGTATAGGTCGACTTTTCGGCAACCACGTCATCTTCGATGCCGGCCAGTACGCCAAGTTCACCCTCTACGGTGACATCAAACTGATGAGCGTACTCAACAACCTTTTTGGTCAGGGCAACGTTCTCTTCGAAGGGCAGATGCGAACCGTCGATCATGACGGAAGAGAAACCATTATCGACACAGGATTTGCAGACTTCGAAAGAATCACCGTGGTCGAGATGCAGGCAGACAGGGAGGTCAACACCCATCTCATTGGCCATCTTCACAGCCCCCATCGCCATGTAACGCAACATGGTGGCGTTGGCATACTCACGCGCGCCCTTGCTGACCTGAATGATCACCGGAGAGCGACTTTCGACACAAGCGGTCACGATCGCCTGCAGCTGCTCAAGATTATTAAAGTTGTAGGCAGGTATGGCATAACCACCCGCCATCGCCTTGGCGAACATGTCGCGAGTATTGACCAGTCCCAAATCCGAATAATGCACCTTGTCACTCATCAGTAAAACCCTCCCTGTGGATGTTTCAGAAATTGTTTTCATAAACAATCCTTAATACCAATTTATCTAAAACAAGTCCAGAGCAAATTCCGGAAATTCCTCCGTAGAAGTTGCATATCCCACGCCCTTGTTCTAGGATTAAAAAGGAATCGGTCGGACTTGACAGACCGTAGCGAGAGATTGGATGCTCGAGCTCAGATTTGTCGAAATTTGAGAGCAAATAGCAGGTCTATTTGTCGAGAATTACCGTGAATCTGGGCCGATCAGCCGATTTCGCAGCAGTTTTTTGTTAAGCTCGACAGCCTCCTAGCTCTTCATCAATCAAAACATAAAACAGAACGGGGAAGGAAGAACAAATGGATTTACGAAAACACGAGGAATATTTTTCAGACTGGAAAGAACGTGAGGAGCTTGCTGAAGCGATGTTGCCGATTATCGGTCGGCTCTACCGGGATCATGGCATTGTTATCACAGTCTACGGCCGCAGCCTGGTCCACGGTTCCATGGTGGATATCCTTAAAGCGCATCGCTTCGCCCGACAGATCCTCGAAAACGAGCTCTCTGTACGCGACACCTTTCCTGTTTTGCAAGCCATGGAAAGTCTTGACCTCGCTCCATCAAGGATCGATATCGGTAAGCTGACCGTTCGCCTTCAGGCACAAGACCCGGGCCAGGAGGTCACAGCTTTTGTTCGCCAGGAACTGTCCAAAGTTAACACCGGGCAAACGTCCTTACTCAGCGAGCCCCGTGATGTGGTTCTTTACGGTTTCGGTCGGATCGGCCGGCTTCTGACCAGAATCCTTGTCGAAAAAGCCGGCGGTGGCGACAAACTGCGCCTGCGTGCTGCCGTGGTGCGTAAAGGCGACGATGATGATCTGATGAAACGGGCCAGCCTGCTGCGCCGCGATTCGGTGCATGGCCAATTCAAAGGCGCCATCACTATTGATGAGAAAGAAAATGCGATCATCGCCAATGGCAACATGATCCGACTCATTTATGCAGACGCTCCGGACCAGATCGATTACACCAAGTATGGTATTCAGGATGCGATCCTGATTGACAACACCGGTAAATGGCGTGACCGCGAAGGTCTTGGCCGCCACCTGCAAGCCAAAGGCATCAGTAAGGTCGTTTTAACCGCCCCAGGCAAGGGTGATGTCCCTAACGTGGTGTTCGGTGTTAACAACGAACTGCTGACCGATGAGGAAAACATCTTTTCGGCGGCCAGCTGCACAACCAACGCGATCGTCCCGGTCTTGAAGGCAGTCAACGATCGCTACGGTGTTGTTAGCGGCCATGTTGAAACCTGCCACTCCTACACCAACGATCAGAACCTGATTGACAATTACCACAACAATCACCGCCGCGGACGCAGCGCGCCACTCAATATGGTTATCACTGAGACCGGAGCAGCGAGTGCGATTGCCAAGGCCCTGCCCGAACTGGCCGGGAGGCTGACAGGTAACGCAATCAGGGTGCCGACGCCGAACGTTTCTCTGGCAATTCTTAACCTCACCGTGGAAAAGAAAGTCAGCCGCGAAGATCTCAACAGATATTTGCGTGACGTCTCTCTCGACTCGCCACTGCAGAACCAGATTGACTACACCAATTCTCCGGAAGCTGTTTCCAGTGATTTTGTCGGCTCTATCTATGCCGGAGTGGTTGATTCGATCTCGACGATCGTTTCGGAAGACCGAATTGTTCTCTATGTCTGGTATGACAATGAATTTGGGTATAGTAGTCAGGTGGTGCGTTTGACGCAGAATTTGGCGGGGTTGGAGTTGCCAGTTTTGCCGTTTTAACTTTATCTCTTTTTAGCTTTACGGACCTAATAACCAATACAAAGACAAGGCAAACTCAAGCTATTTTTTAACGCAAAGACGCTGAGACGCAGAGAGGAATAGTCAGCATTGAGCCCTTTTTAAAAGTTTTAAGAGTTTTTCCTCTGCGCTCTTTGCGACTCTGCGTTAAACATTTTTTTGGGGATACGGGGACACACAAATTGTGTGTCCCCGTATCCAAAATCTGTTCTCAAACGGCCGAATTTTCGCTTCAGCCCCGAAAGTCCGACAGGCTGCTAGGTTTCAGCATAACTTCCACTCTGATACGAAGCTTTTTACTTTCCAACTAAGGAGCTTACTGACCGCAAAAACTTAACAATCCCTTTTGCCTCAAGATTACCTCACGATTTCCCTGATTTATGGGTCAAAATCTGTGTAATCTTGAAGTAATCATGAGGCCAATATTGCTTTTATGTTGGATTTAACCGCTGGCCCAGGCGTAGAGGTTCTTTTGCCCAGGCTACTAAAACTAGCGCCATTTGCGGGGCAGTCCCTGAACTGTTGCCACCCAATTGAAGTGGTGCCGGTCACGTCCGGCAGACGCCTCACTTTCTTTGCACGTGCAAAAGAAAGTGAGCAAAGAAACACGCCCTCCGTTTCAACGGGAAAAGGGCAATCAAAATCAAAGTCAAAAGCATACAAACAAAACCGGGCAACAGATTTGCAATCTGTTGCCCGGCTATAACGTGAAATTTATTTACACCCTACTTCACTTATTCATCAAAAAGCTTAAGCTCCCCACCACCATGCCCCACGGAAACAACCGCAACCGTCAGCCGAACCACACACACAGTTCTCTGCCGATCATCAACGATACCGATGTCCCAAACCTGCGAAGACCGGCCCAAGTAGAGAGGTTTGGCCGTTCCGGTCACACACCCTTTGCGCACCGGTCGCAAATGACTGGCATTAATTTCCTGGCCAACGCAGACCCAGCGCTCAGGGTCGACACAAAGATTGGCAGCAATACTGCCCAGAGTTTCCGCAAAAGCGACAGAGGCTCCCCCGTGTAACAATCCGGCCGGTTGGGTGGTCCGGTGATCAACCGGCATGGTTCCAACCAGATGGTTGATCTCCAGTTCGGTCAGTTCGATCCCCAAGTGCTCAACCATGTTGGTTTTACACAGAGGCTCTACTTCAGAAAGCTGATAATCTTTGAACCAGATTGCCTTACTCATATGCTCAAAAAAGTCCACTTCTATCAACAAATCAACAAATCATTCTTTTACCGCCGTCAACACGAAAACCGGGTTGTAAGCCTCAAACATTTTGTAATCCGTTAACGGCCGGGTCCGTGAAATATTAACCGTTGTCACTTCCAACTCGTAGCCGGCGTTTTCAAAAAAATCGGTTGCAGCGTTCAAAGTATCAAGAGTGACGGCATTGAGTACAACGCGTCCACCGATCGGCAAGCGCCCATCTGCTGCGTCAAGAATCTTCCAGAGATGACCTCCGGAGCCGCCGATGAAGACCCGGTCCGGGTCAGGCAGATCCTCAAGGCAAGCAGGCGCATCGCCCGCAACCAGAGTGATATTACGCGAGTTGAATTTTTTCAGGTTTTTCTTGAAGAAGGTCAGACACTGAGGATTGCGTTCTATCGCAAAGACCCGACCGTTCGGCATAAGGTGATCGGCCTCAATACTCACGGAACCGGAACCGGCACCGATATCCCAAAGAGTCATATCCTGACGCAAACGTAACTTGGCCAGGCTCACAGCCCTCACCTCTTCATTGGTGATCAGTTTCTTGACGGTAGCAAAATCTTCGTCCGGAATGCCCAGGCAAGGACCGATGCCGTCACCGCCGGCCTCATATTCTTTGATCAGAATGAGAACATTCAACGCCGCAGACGGAAGTTTGAGTAAACCCTTGAGTTCGGTGTGTGTGATCGACTCTTCAGCCGTCCCCAAATTTTCACAGAGATAGGCCGTGTAACCGTCCCGGCCTCTTTCAATCAGCTCTGTTGCAATCACCTTGGGAGTATTCACATTGTCGGTAAGGAGGGCAACTTTGTCATGAGCCACAATCTGATCGACAGCCCCCTTTAGCCCCCGACCTTGAGTCGACACAAACACGGCATCGTCCCATGGCTCGCGAATCTTGGCAAAAGCGTACTGGGCAGAGCTGACATTCGGCACGAACTCTAAATCGGCATCAGGAAGGTTGCGCAGCAGGTAACGACCAATGCCGAAAAAAAGAGGGTCTCCGGAGGCCAGCACAACAGCTGAACCGGTGCACTTTCCCAGGCATTCAACCACCGGCGCCAGATTATCTCCGGTCGCCATGGTTGTGCCGGAAAAGTCAGGGAACAGCGCCAGCTGTCGAGGGCCACCGATCAGCAACTCCGCCTGAGCGACCAGCTCCAAAGCCCTGCGGCTGAAACCTTCCTGGCCTTCAATTCCAGCACCGATGACATAAATTGTTTTCATCTACCGACATCCTCCTTAAAGCTGCAGCCGTCCTGGTGAGAGACCCCGTTGAGGAGTTTCACAACCGAATTGCCGCCTTCAAAGTAATCAACTATATTCAAGCAGCCAAAATCCTGCTCAATGGAAAAAGCCTGCTGCAGAGGCGCACCAATGGCATCGAGCAAGATAATCCGATTGACCCCTCCATGAGCCACCAACACGACGTTATCACCCACGTGCTCTTTAATGACCTTCGTAAGAGTGGGACGAATACGATTCGCGGCATCCTGCAGACTTTCGCCTCCCGGCACCTGGAAGTTCACCAGATCTTTAAGTCTTGCCTGCCAATCATCAGGGTAGGCCTCGCAAAGTTCAGCCCAGGTCCGGCCTTCCCAGTCGCCGACATGCAATTCCCGTAACGCAGCGTCGGTGACAATCTCCAGATTATGAGCCTCAGCGATAAGCTCCGCACAGTAGCAACTACGATCCAGATCACTGCTGTAAACTGCGTCAACAGAAATTTCGGCCATGTAATCACAAACGCGAGCGGACTGTTCCCGACCCAACGGTGTAAGCGGCACATTAACCTGGCCGTTATAACGTTTCTCTTCATGCCCTTCAACCTGGCCATGACGCACCAGAAAGAGACGTGTTCGTTGCATTATAATTCCTCTATAAAGATTTAGTCGATCACTGAATCGTCATTTGTGGCATCAGAGGTTTCATCGGATTCCAAAGCCATGGAGATCAACTCCCACAGCTCCGCATGTCCCTTTCGGCTCAGAACTGAAAAAGGAGTTAAGAGCTCAACCGGAAGTCCTGTGCTACTTGAGATCTTTGCCAGACGACGGCCCAACTCATTACGACTAACCTTGTCTATCTTAGTCACCACTGGGATCGTGGGGATCTCACTCTCCTCAAGCCAATCGAGAAATTGCAAATCTTCCTTACTCGGATCCCGGCGCACGTCAAGGAGCCAGACAACAGCCTTCAGGCTTACACGCCCTTTCAGGTAGCCATGCACCATCGGTTGCCATTTTTCGCGTACCGAGCGGGGAGCCCGGGCAAAACCATAGCCGGGCAAATCGACAAAATACAAGTTTTCATTGATCGCAAAATAGTTAAGCAGTTGCGTCCGTCCGGGAGTCGACGAGGTACGAACCAACCCTTTGCGATTCAATAAACAGTTAACCAGGCTGCTTTTGCCAACGTTACTGCGTCCGGCAAATGCAATCTCCGGCCACTCCGAAGTGGGACAGCCAGCCAGGGTTGGAGCACTGATTATAAATTCTGCACTATGTACAATCATATTATAGGTCTCATTTTCAATATTCTGACTTTTAAATTAACTACTTTAACGCCGCACATCCTACCACATGGCCATAAATTCACCCAGCTTTCTATAACCACCGTAAGCCCTTGAGATTTCAGCCTAGCAGACTGTCGGACTTTCAATGAACTGGCTGCTAGCATGGCAAGTTAACTAGGGAAAAGCGTTGATTTTTTTTATGAAAGCTGATATCCAATACGCTGTCAATGGGATTTGATGCTTCACTGCTTTCTAAGTAGGGTGCTTGTCGTCAACCTCAGCAAGCCATATATTGGCGAGGATTTCCACAGCGACAATGCCCTCGAGGCGCCCGTACTACAGCAAAGATCTTTCGAGGATACACGCCTCGAATCATAGAGATATACAAACACCGCTTGGTTCAGCTATAATTATCATCTTTTGTCTAAAAGGAGTGCCGTGAAATGGGAGTTCGCATCTGTATGCGCTTGATAGCCATCCCCCTGTTGACTATCTTGTGCCTGGCAACATTCGCCAGTGCCGACCAGGGCCGCCCCGGCCGTCTTGTTACCCTCGATAACAAGGAAATCGTCTTTGACAGCATCATGGATCGAGATATTGTCAAAGGTTGGTGGAACGGTTCTGCGATTAGCGTGCCCGTGGACACCGTCACCGAAATCACCTTTTTTGAAGCACCTAAGGTTGATTACAGCATCATCGGCAACGACATCAAGACTGGCATCATGGGTCTGACGCGCCGCAACGATGGCAAAAAATTCGTTCTGCACGATGCCTTCATGCCTGCGGACTGTAATTGCAGTTACATCACTTACACCTACCGCAACCCTTTCACGGGTGAAAGTTTGCAAGCCAATGCAGCGATCGACGGGCTGCAGAAAATTATTTTTGAAGACGGCGTACGCTGATTTCAAAAAAGAAACAAACAAAAAAAGCGGGGCTGAAAAGCCCCGCTTTTTTTGTTGTGCCGCATTGCGCAAACTCGTTCTCTAAGGTATAAATTCTAAGATAAGACATCACAAACCCTATCAGCACTTAATCTTGAAGGAGGCTTCAACCAATGTTCAGTAAAGACTTGCTCGACGCAATGAACGAGCAGATGAAAAACGAGTTCTTTTCTGGTTATCTCTATATGGCCATGGCCGGATACTTTGAAGCAGAAGACCTGCCTGGTATCGCATCATGGATGAGAGTCCAAGGCCTCGAAGAACTCACCCACGGCGAAAAGTTTTTTTATTTCATATGTGAAGCCGGTGGCCGCACAGACCTGCGCGGGTTCGATGCTCCACAAAACGATTATAAATCACCCCTTGATTGCTTCGTACATTCTCTCAAACATGAAAATTTTGTAACCGACAGCATCAACAAGCTGATGGATCTTGCCCGCGTTGACAACAATCACGCAGCTCAAATCTTTCTACAGTGGTTTGTTACAGAACAAGTCGAAGAAGAGGCCAGCTTTAGCTTGATCGTTAAAAAACTGCAGCGCATCGGCGACGACGGCAACGGCCTGCTACGCCTCGACGAAGAACTTGGTCAACGAGTATTCGTTCCACCGGCAGCGGAAGCTTAATCGCCACAAGGCTTAAAAGAGGAAACAAAAAAGAAAAGGCGGATACTTTAATCCGCCTTTTCTTTTTAAACTGCCCTGAAAAAGTAATTTTTCATTTGGCAAGTTTGTAATTTCTGCTAATATTCCCCGTCTTTGAAACATATACACCATTAACTCAGGAGGATTTACATGTTTGATAACATCGATTTGAAGGACGCTGTTCGCCGTGCCATGCAGACAGAAAAGAATGCCATGGATTTTTACAAGCGTGGCGCCGAGATGATGAAGAATGTCGAAGCCAAGAAAGTATTTGAACTCTTGGCACGCGAAGAAAGCGAGCATGCCGAGTGGTTTTATAATGTCTACCCCGGCGATGATATCTCCGACTTAAAAGCATTTCTCGACGCAGGCGCCGATCAAGACTCTGATTGGATGAACGAGTTGAACGAAGTCAAAGCCGCTGACTTCAACGAGCGCAAAGCAATGGAACTGGCTATGGCAAAAGAGAAAACCCTGGCAGAGCATCTGCGTGCCCTGGCTGAGAAAATTGAAAATCCTGAGATCCGCGCGGTTTTCGAGCAGAACGCCACCTCGACCGACCACCATTACCAGATCATTGAGTCTGAGTATGCACGTCTGATGGGCATGGTCCATGAAACAGATATGGACACTTTCGTGCGCGAATAGCAACAACATCTTCACAACACAATAAAGGCCGGAGGCTTATGTAGCCTCCGGCCTTTTATTCTCGGTTCTATAACCCAAAAAAAGTGTTTAACGCAAAGGCGCAAAGAGGTAAAGAAAGCCCGCAAAGAAAACCACTTCAAAAAGCGAGAATAGTCACCCTTTGCGTCTTTCCTGGCTTTTCTTAGCGTCTTTGCGTTGATCTTTTGATTTCAGCTTTTACTGTTTTGGTATTAAGACGTATTCCCTTTGTTTTGGTTATAGATCCAACTTTTTATCCCTCTTGTTCTTCTTATGGCTTCCCGCAACAGCACAACAGCCGAGCCATCAGACTATTTCCCGTTATGCTTTCTTTTCGTCAAGCCGTCACGCAAAAGCTTTGCCACATCTTCCACTGGCACAGGTTTACTGAATAGATAGCCCTGCATCTCATCACATTGCCTTTCCTTGAGCATGTCAAACTGCCCTTCGGTTTCAACCCCTTCCGCAATCACCTTGAGATTAAGACTGCTACCCATAGAGATGATCGCGCTGGTTATGGCCGCATCGGTTGAATTCTTTTCGATATCCTGCACAAAGGTCCGATCGATCTTCAGGGTATTGACCGAAAATCGCTTGAGATGTGCCAGGGAGGAATAACCAGTACCGAAATCATCGATTGAGATATGGATCCCCATATCACGGATTTGTGTCAAAACACCCACAACAAAATCCGGGTTCTGCATAATCACCGTCTCGGTAACTTCGAACTCGAGACAATCCCCTGCCAGGCCTGTCTCTTCGAGAACCGTCGCCACTGCGGCGACAAAGTTCTTTGCCTGCAGCTGGTAACCGCTCACATTAACTGCGACGCGAACTTTTGGCAGTCCCTCTTCCAGCCATCGCCGGTTGTCTAGGCAGGCTCGCCTCATGACCCATTCGCCGATCGGAACAATCAGGCCGGTCTCCTCAGCAAGGGCAATAAACTCTGCCGGTGAAAGCAAACCGAGTTCGGGATGCTCCCAACGGATCAGAGCTTCCAGAGCCGTGATTTCACCAGTGACCGAATCTATTTTCGGCTGATAGAAAATACGGAACTCTTCCCGTTCAATCGCCCGGCGCATGCCATTCTCAAGCATCAGCCGCTTCTCGGCATCCTGGTCCATCGAGTGATCATAAACCTGGTAATTGTTCCGGCCCTGGGCTTTTGCCTGATACATGGCCGCATCAGCTTTTTTCAAAAGCCCTTCGGGATCATCATCATGATTTGGATAGATGCTGATGCCGATACTGGTGGTAATAAAGATTTCATGTTCTTCGGCCTTAACCGGCTTGGCAAGAGCCTTGAGAATTTTTGTCGCAACCTGCTCAGCGTCTACAACATGGTTAAGATTAACGAGTACGATAGAGAACTCATCACCACCGATGCGGGCAACGGTGTCAACCTCGCGGATACAACGGAGTAAACGCTTGCCAACCTCTTGCAACAGGATATCACCGACAGCATGGCCCAAAGTGTCATTAATAATTTTAAAACGATCCAGGTCCAGATAAAGAATGCCGCACTGATGTTTTTCACGTTTCGCAAGAGCCTGCGCCTGACGCAACCGATCCGCGAAAAAAAGGCGATTCGGCAAACCCGTCAACTGATCATGATGAGCCATGAAATAGAGTTGCTTCTGGGCTTTGTTACGAGCGGAGATATCCCGGCAGATCACCCAGACGGCACCGGCCTCATCGTTCTGGAAGCTGCAGGTAATCGTCCCTTCAACGTCGACCTCTTCTCCAGCCTCAGTCTTTAAACGACCCTCCAGAGGCTCAACCTTTTCACCCCTGGTTGCTTTCTCAATCTCCGCCATGCACTTGATCCGCATATCGGCATCAATAACATCTTCGAGTGACAACTCGGAAATATTTGAGCGATCATAACCGAGCACACGCTCCCATGCTCGATTCGCATAGAGAAACTGACCATCGGGTTTAACACTGAAGATCAGGTCGTTGGCTCCTTCGAGAAATTCCTTGAGCCGCGCTTCGGTCGCTTGTACCTGGGCATGACCGCGACGCAGGACATTCATGAGATAGTTACTAACCACGGCAGCAATAGTGTTCAACAAACTCACCCAGAACCACATCAGCGCCAGAAAAAAAGCGTGATGATGTAAACCAGGGTCAATAAAGGGCATATTGAAGTATGGAAAGGTATCGAGATAGGCACCGGCCAGCACGAGAAAGTAGCAACTCCCTGCAAAGATACCAAGCAGATATACCTGGGCACGGCTTTCGATCAGGATGGCGGCTTCGAAAGTGACCAGAAGATAAACCGGCCAGAACCAACTGGCCACGCCGCCACTCAAATGGACAAGCAAGGTGACGCAGAGATAATCGAGCAAGACCTGAAAGTGGCCGCTAAAGGGTAGTCCGGCCAGTTGTTTGTGATTGACGTAGTAAATTGCATTGTAAGTCAGGAGAAATAACACCCCAACCACCAGACCAACCAACTGCGAAGTAGTCACAAACCAGCCAAAATCGCTAAACATGTAACCGACCCCGGCGCAAGCCCCATAAACAGCGACGAAGCCCAGAAAAAGCCAACGGGCTTTGGCAACCAGAAGAAACCGCTCGTGACCTTCAAGCAGAGCTGTCTTCATGTTGCTGTTCTGTAAATATTTGCCGAGGCTCTCGACCCAGTTTGCCGATGACTCAGCGCTTTCTTGCTCTATACCGCTCATTCTAACAAGACCCCCGTTTCAAGCTCAGTGGATTAAAGTCAGCTAAGCATAAAGAAATTATCAATAAACAGCCAGAAGAAACTGTTGCTCTAAAGGACGTGAAGACACATCTGAATATTAATATCCCTCGTGCAGAAATGCACCTTCGACCTGCTTGGAAATTGTGTTTGGTCAAAAGGCTAGCTTACCGTTGACATCTTCGGTTATATCACTATCATTAGATTGTTCTTATGGCTTCGATTTGCCAAAGAAACATAGTACAGGACACCTCTATGATGTATTTTTTCACTTAATTCAATATCTTAGATATATGACTAATCAAATTGGCATAGATTGTGAATTCGCAATATATGAAAACCAACATAAACCGGCTTGTCAAGCTTTCGTATCGATGATGGCATCATCGATACTATGCGTGACCCGGTAACAACACACAGTGGAGGCTTATTAATCATGAAAAGTTTAATCAAATCAGTAATTTTCCTTACCCTGGCGACCTTTATTGCAACATCAGTTCTGGCTGCCGATGGCGGCAACCCGCGTAAAGGCAAGCATCTCTTCAAGAAGACCTGCAAAACCTGTCATTCAAGTGGTGGCGACGGTGGTGAAGTCACCCCGATGACCAAAACCCAGTCTCAGTGGGATCGCCTTTTCGACAAAAAAAAGCATGACGAAGAGTCCTGGAAGAATCTTTCGGAACAAGACTTGAAAGACATTCAGCAGTTCCTGTTTGATCACGCGGCAGACTCTCCTCAGCCTCAGACTTGCGGCTAAATGTTTTCCGAAGGAGATCGGGCTCGGATCCATTCATGCTGTTGGAGGCACGATCATGAAAAATGTACTGAAATCGCTTAGTTTTTCTTTTCTGATCCTGTTGTTTGCCAGCCTGCTGACAGTCACAATCGCGCAAGCTGCAATCGAAGGAGGCGATTCCAAGACAGGCAAAGCCCTGGCAAAAGAGAAGTGCAAATATTGTCATCTGGCCGGCTCCGATGGCGGCACCATGACGCCACTCTCCAAGACCCAGAAGCAATGGGCGCGTTTCTACAAGAAGGGCAAGCACAACAAGCTTGCACCGGAAGCCTGGGACAAGATCTCCTCAAACGAACTTATTGATATTATGCAGTTTATGTATGACCACGCCGCAGACTCTGCACAACCGGAAACCTGCGGCCAGTAGATTTTTACTATTTTATTAGGAGGTACAAGATGCAGAAATTTCTTTATCTGGTAATGGCAGCGCTGCTCGCCCTGCCTTCGACCGCTTTCGCGGCAAGCCAGGAAGACGCCATGATTTCGGAGCTGCAGAAGCAGATCCAGGAGTTGAGCGAAGAGCTTGAGGACCTGAACGATCGTGTCGATGGTGCTGAGCGTCACGCGGCGCTCGACCGCATTGAATTCAGTGGTGACCTGCGTACTAAAGCTGACAGTCTGCACTACAAGAATGTCACTGTTGTGCAAAACCCCATGATGGGGATGAATCCAGATGGCACATTCGTGCGCAAGAAATTTGACCTTAACAACGACATCCTCTACACCACACGCCTGCGTCTCAACATGAAAGCTAAGGTCTGGGACAACGTCAAGTTCAGCGGTCGCCTGCTCATGTACAAGAACTGGGGTGATTCTTCTGGTTCCAAGGTCTTCGATTCCTGGAACAGCTTCACCATGGACGGCACAAACAGTGGCAACACGACTGGCGACACCCTGCATGTCGAACGGGCATATTTCGACTGGTCCAATATCAACGACAGCAACTTCTATCTCTCGATTGGTCGCCGCCCCTCGACCTATGGGCCTCCGACTAACTTTCGGGAAAACGAACTGCGCGGTGGTACACCGTCCGGACATCTGGTCAACTTTAACTTCGATGGCGTCACCGCTGGTTATCATCTCGGTGAAGTTACGGGATGGGAAGGCCAGACAATTCGTTTCTGCTACGGTCAAGGCTTCGAGTCTGAATATGGTAACGGTGAACTATGGGGAAGTGTTGCTGTTGACGACACCCATCTTGGTGGTTTCAATATTGATGTCCTCAACGATGACAACAACTTTATCCAGCTGACCGCTTTCCACGCTAAAGATATTAGCGATGGCTTTAAGGGTGTTCTCGCCGTACCTGAAGGTTTTGGTGGCTCTCCAATGCCAGGCTTCAACCTTGAATCCCGCTACTTTGGCACGACCAACATAGGTCATCTCAATCTGGCAGGCATCGGTTACACTCGAACAGAGGACAGCGGCTTGGTCTGGTTCGGATCACTCGGTTGGACACAATCTGATCCCAATGGCGAGGCTGGAATGTTTGGCGGTTTGCTTTCAGACATGGACCCGAACACGGGCATGGCCGCAGAGAACGAAACACGTGAAGGACACTCGATATATGTCGGCCTTCAAACTCCTGCTCCACACGGTAAATTCGGCATCGAGTATAACTACGGTTCCAGGTACTGGACACCCTTCACTCAGGCTCAAGACGACGTAACCGGTAGCAAATTGGCTACTCGCGGTCACGTTGGCGAGGTTTATTACATCGTTGACATTAACCCACGGATGTTCCTCAAATTCGGCGCCCTCTACTACGACTACGAGTATACTGGTAGCGGTTCTCCAGTCGGAAAACCACAGAAGGTGGAAGATGTACAGGCTGGTAAAGCTTTCTCAATACTACCTGCCATCGACAAAGTTATCGATTACAACGCTTCGTTAACAATGACGTTCTAAATCAGCACTGCTTAGGGGAGAGGCTCCTTGTCTCTCCCCTTTTAATTGGCCTAATCAATCTATATATAGACATATTATGTTGGGTTGCTATTAACCAACCTTCTGGTAAAAATAAAAAAGTTTAAAAGAAACTAACCGAAAACACCCTTCAAGGAGAGATAAACCATGAAACGAGTATTTATGTCGGGCGCCATTTTCAGCGTTCTGCTGCTCGCTCTGGCTACAACCACCGCGTTCGCTGTCGAAAACGACCACTCCTACTACCTGCAGGGTCCCCTTGACACTGGTCCGGAAGTAACCGCCAAGTGTCTTAAGTGCCACGAAAAGCACGCCAACGACTTCATGAAGACCACACACTGGAACTGGGCCCAGGAGCAAATAGTTGACGGTAAGAAAGTTGTCCGCGGCAAGAAAAACGCGATCAACAATTTCTGCACCTCGATCTCCGGCAACGAGCCACGTTGCACCAGTTGCCACGCTGGCTACGGCTGGGTCGATTCCACCTTCGACTTCACCAACCCTGGCAACATCGATTGTCTGGTCTGTCATGACACCACCGGCACCTACGTGAAAGAGGCGACTGGAGCAGGCAATCCTGCCAAACGCGTCGATCTGGTCTATGTTGCCCAGAGCGTTGGTGCACCGAGTCGTTTCAACTGCGGCACCTGTCACTTCTATGGTGGTGGCGGCGATGCGGTCAAGCACGGCGACCTCGACTCTTCCATGGAATACCCAAGCCGCTCTGTTGATGTTCACATGGATGCCGACGGCAATGACTTTACCTGCCAGGAGTGCCACGTAACAGAAGGTCATGCGATCCCCGGTAACTCACTCGGTGTTTCACCGGGCGGCACCAGTCATTTCTCCTGCGCCAAATGCCATGAGGACGCGCCTCATGCCCAGAGCAGGCTGAACAAGCACGCAGAGGACATCTCCTGCCAGACTTGCCACATTCCATTCTACGCCAAAGAAGTGCCCACCAAGCTTTCATGGGATTGGTCAACGGCCGGACAGGATATTGAAGCTCCTGTCGATGAAAACGGCAAGCACGCTTACAACAAGAAGAAAGGTCACTTCACCTGGGGCAAGATGGTGACACCCAAGTACCTCTGGTACAACGGCAGCGCCAGTGCTTACAATCGCGGTGAAAAAATGGACCCGTCGAAAATGACCTACCTGACTTACCCGAATGGCGACATCAAGGATGAGAAAGCCAGGATCCATCCCTTCAAGCTTCATTCAGGCAAGCAGATCTACGATTCAAAGAACAAGTACTTTATCACCGCAAAAGTTTTCGGTGATGGCGGCTACTGGGTCGACTACGACTGGGACAAGGCAGCACGCCTCGGCATGGAGGCCAGTGGCCTTGCCTACAGTGGCGAGTATGGCTTCGCGGCCACCGAGATGTACTGGAGTATCAACCACATGGTTTCGCCCAAGGAAGAAGCTCTGGGTTGCCTGGACTGCCACGGTGACAATGGCCGGATGAGTTGGAAAGACCTCGGCTACAAAGGCGACCCGATGGACAGCCCTAAATTCGCAAGATCCAAATAAGCTACTTGAATTTGTTTGGTTTACGGGGACCGGCTATTGTCGGTCCCTTTTTTATTCGGGCCTATAGGCAAAAAGCATTTAACGCAAAGGCGCAAAGCAGCAGAGGACAATCTTTTAACCTTGTTTAGTTATCTACTTTACTCAAGTTAGGCACTGATTGGTTCATTACGTTTTCTCGAGGTAGACAAACACGGACGACAACAAGATAAAATCAAAACCGGCCTCACGCAGAGGCGCGGAGAGCGCAGAGAAAGACTGTTTAGGGGATACCTTTGTCGTATATTTCTTACTCTGCGCTCTCTGCGTCTCAAGAGAGCAAAGCGAACGGGCGTGAATCAGGTCGTTTGCTTTTCTCGGTCCACGTTTCCCGATACTTTACTGGAGCGAAAAAGATAACCAGGTAACCTTATAAAAAGAGTTTCATTCTAATAATTTCTCTCTGCGACTTCGCGTCTTTGCGTTAATGAGTAGTTTAGGAATGACTTGCTTTTTTGGGGGCTATAGATCTGTTTTTATTTACGCCGATGCCGTATACGGCAAGAGTCTGTAAATCAGTTGATTTTTCCATGGATATAGCTATGATGAGCGTATAAACAACACATTCAAGGAGTCATTCCTATGTTCGGACTTGGGACAACAGAACTGATTATCATCCTGGTACTTGTCATGATTATTTTCGGTGCCGGTAAATTACCGCAGGTTGGTGGTGCGTTGGGTAAGGGCCTGCGCAACTTCAAGGACGGAGTTAAGGAAGGTAACGAAGAGAAGTCTGAAGGGGAACCTGACAAACTTGACGATAAAGACCAGGACAAATAGTCCAGAGCTAAACAGTTAACAACAAAAAAGCGACTCCCGATCAGGAGTCGCTTTTTTGTTGAGTTTCAAGCCCGTTGCGCTTAGTAAGTCGCGCCCTGCTGGGGAGAAATCGTAACAACCACCCGTCGATTCAGCTGGCGTCCGGCCGCTGTTGCGTTATCAGCAATCGGCTGACCTTCACCAAAACCGATCACCTGCATGCGCGTAGCATCGACACCCTGGCCGGACAAAGCATTCTGCACGCTCATGCCGCGACGCTCAGAGAGAGTCTGGTTGTAACTTTCAGCACCAGAGCTATCCGTATGACCGGCGATCTGAATCGTCGTCTGCGGGTACTGCACCAGAACCTTGGCGACACGATCGATCTCCGTATAGGCTCCAGCCTTTAGCGTTGACGAGTTAACATCAAAAAGGACATCACTCTTGAAGGTGACCGCCAGGAGATTGGCATTGCGCTGGACATTAACCGCATCACTCGCAGCAAATTGCTGACGAAGCGCCGCTTCCTGATTATCCATATAACGACCGATGGAACCCCCTGCAACGCCGCCGAGGGCAGCTCCTATACCTGCACCGATCAGCGTTGACTCGGTGTCGCCACCAATAACCTGACCCAGACCGGCGCCAACGGCTGCGCCAATACCGGTGCCATAAAGAGCCCCTTTTTGAGTATTATTCTGAGGCGCAGCACAGCCCCACAGAGTTACCGCAACCAGGGCCAGAACAGAAAATCGTTTAATCATAAGCATGAAAGACCTCCACTTCGAAATTTAAGGACTCAAGACATATAAGTGACAAAAGTCTTGACGCCAAACAACGCACTATTACCTGAAGGAATAATAACTCACTGACGACAAGATTGCCACTTCTACGAATCATATCTACAAATTTACGACAGATAGCACGAAAAACATAAGTAAACAGGCAGAAACACGCCTTCTCGCACTTGCCTTGTTATAGACCACCGTGCTAATTTTCTTCTTTATATCTTAGACGAGATCAAGCCCTGGAGGTTTACCTGGAAATGAAAATTACTCGTACCGAAGTCGAGCATGTCAGTCGCCTTGCTCGCCTGGCCTTGAGCGCAGAGGAACTCGATTCTCTGACCGGAGAGATGGATGCAATCCTCGGCTACGTTGAGCAGCTTGCCACTCTTGATACCGAAGGCATCGTCCCCACCGCCCACGCCGTGCCTATGGAAAACGCTTTTCGCCCTGACGAGGTAAAAGTCGGGTTCACCGCTGAGCAAGCCTTGAGTAATGCTCCCGACGCAGCAGAGAGCGCCTTCAGGGTTGGCCGGATCATCGAATAAACATCTTCTCTACGGACAAATATTATGACGGTTTATGATCTAACTCTAGCTGAGTTACGCGCCAAACTTGACAAGCGGGAGCTCTCGGCTGTCGAGGTGACAAAAACTTACCTTGATCGCATTGCAGCCACCAATCCGGCCCTCAACACCTTTATTACCATCTGCAACGAAACGGCGCTCGCCGAAGCGCAGGCGGCTGACCAGGCCATTGCCGAAGGCAAGGCACAAGCCCTGACAGGGTTGCCGATCGCAGCTAAAGACATCTTCAATACCGCCGGATTGCGCACCACCTGTGCGTCGCGCATTCTGGATAATTATGTCTCCCCTTACGACGCTACGGCCATTGCCCGCATCAAGGAGCAAAAAGCCGTCATTATCGGCAAGTTGAACATGGATGAGTTCGCCATGGGCAGCTCAAACGAAAACAGCGCCTTTGGCCCGGTTCGCAACCCGTGGAATCAAGACCTTGTTCCGGGAGGGTCTTCAGGAGGAAGCGCCGCCAGCGTTGCCGCGCGCCAGGCGGTTGCCGCGCTCGGCACAGACACCGGTGGATCTATCCGGCAACCGGCTTCTCACTGTAGTGTCGTTGGCCTCAAGCCTACCTACGGCCGTGTCTCCCGTTACGGCGTCATCGCCTATGCTTCATCTCTGGACCAGGTCGGCCCGGTCACCCGCGACGTTCGCGACTGCGCCCTGATGTTGCAAGCAATCGCCGGTTACGACCCGGCAGATTCCACCTCCGTCAACACCCCGGTCGCTGATTATCAAAGCAACCTGACCGGCAACCTTAAAGGATTGAAGATCGGTCTGCCGAAAGAATACTTCATCGAAGGTTTGGATGACGACGTCCGCAAAGCGGTCGAACAAGCCGCAGAGAAATACCGCGAACTGGGCGCTGAGATTATTGAGGTCAGCCTTCCGCACACCTCTTACGCGGTCGCCTGCTACTACCTGATCGCGACAGCAGAGGCCTCCAGCAACCTCGCGCGTTACGATGGCGTTCGCTATGGTCTGCGCGCCGAGAATGCCGAGAACCTGGTCGATATGTACATGCAAACGCGTGCAGCCGGCTTCGGTTCCGAAGTCAAACGTCGCATCATGCTCGGGACCTACGCACTCTCTTCTGGTTATTACGATGCCTATTACCTCAAGGCCCAGAAAGTAAGGACTCTGATCCGTCAGGACTTCTTGAACGCCTTTGAAACCGTAGACGCTCTCTTAACACCGGTGGCACCGACCCCGGCCTTCGCCCTGGGAGAGAAGGTCAATGATCCGCTGCAGATGTACCTGTCGGACATTTACACGATTCCGGTTAATCTGGCAGGCACCTGCGCCATGAGCCTGCCCTGCGGTTTCTCGACAGACGAGCGGCCAATCGGCCTGCAACTGATCGGCAAACCTTTCGACGAGGCAACCCTTTTGCGCACTGCCCATGCTTACGAGCAGGCCACGGAATGGCACAAACGGAAAACAGAATTTTAATGTCTCTATAAGCACAAAAGCTTAAACGCAAAGACGCTAAGGGAAAGCGAACAGGGACGCAAAGGGAAGCCTTAAATGCTGTCTTTTTTGGAATCAGGAAAAGCCTTATTCCTATCGTTTCACCAAGGGTTTCCTGACGTCTTCACCTTTAATCTTTGCGCCTTTGCGTTAAATATCTAAAGCCTTGATTTGGGTTGTAGAGCCAAACTTCAAAAAAACAAAGGACAAAAGGGCTAAGAATATGAGCCAAAGTTACGAAACTGTCATCGGCCTGGAAGTGCATGTCCAGCTGACCACCAACACCAAAATTTTTTGCGGCTGCTCTAAAGATTTCGGCCAAACACCCAATTCGCAGACCTGCCCGGTTTGCCTCGGCCTGCCCGGGGCTCTGCCCGTCCTCAATCAGCAGGTGGTGGAGCTTGCCATTAAAACCGGACTGGCGACCAACTGCCAGATCGCACCACGTTCGATCTTCGCACGCAAAAACTATTTCTACCCGGACCTGCCCAAGGGCTACCAGATCTCTCAATTTGAGCTGCCGATCTGCGAGCATGGTTGGTTGGACATCGACCTCGAAAATGGCGAACGCAAACGGATCGGCATCACCCGCGCTCACATGGAAGAAGATGCGGGCAAACTGATCCACGGCGACACCCCGCAAACAGCGGGGAACTCTCTGGTCGATCTCAACCGTGCCTGTACACCTTTGCTGGAAATTGTTTCTGAACCGGACATGCGGTCTGCAGACGAGGCCATCGACTACCTGAAGAAGCTGCATCAGATTGTCGTCTATCTCGGGGTTTGCGATGGCAACCTGGAAGAAGGCAGCTTCCGTTGTGACGCCAACGTCTCGGTGCGTCCCTACGATCAGGAAGAGTTCGGCACACGCGCCGAGGTCAAGAACATCAACTCGTTCCGCTTCATCAAGCAGGCCATCGAGTACGAAGTCGAACGTCAGATCGACCTGATTGAAGGGGGCGGCAAGGTCGTTCAGGAAACCAGACTCTTTGACAGCGACACCGGCATGACCCGCTCCATGCGCGGCAAGGAAGATGCTCACGACTACCGCTATTTCCCCGACCCGGATCTTGTGCCGCTGGTCATCAGCCCGGAATGGATCGAAAAAGTGCGGGCTACACTCCCCGAGCTTCCGGAGGTAAAACGCGGCCGCTTTGTAGAAGAGTTGGGGATGTCGGACTACGATGCCGGCGTACTCGCATCTGACCGTGCTCTGGCTGATTACTTTGATGCATGCGTAGCCCTCGGCAGCGACGCCAAAAGTTGCGCTAACTGGATTATGGGTGAGATTTTGCGCAAGCTCAAGGAAACCGACACCGAGATTACTGACGTGCCGATCACGCCTGAGCTTCTCACCGGCTTGCTCGCCCGCATCGCAGACAACACAATCTCCGGCAAGATCGCCAAGACCGTCTTTGAAAAGATGTGGCAAAATGGCCAGAGCGCAGATCAGATCATTGACGCGGAAGGCCTCAAACAGGTCACAGACAGCGGCGCTATTGAAGCCTTGGTCGATGAGGTTGTCGCCGCAAACCCAGACCAGGTCGCTGAATATCTGGGTGGCAAAGACAAGCTGATCGGCTTTTTCGTCGGCAAGGTCATGCAGGCCAGTCAGGGCAAAGCCAACCCCGGCATGGTCAATCAACTCTTGAAGAAAAAACTCACAGGGAACTGATTAAAATGAGCAATTGTGCAGCCTTCCCCGACGCGGGTGGAATTCGCCCCATCAAATACAACGATGGCGTTCTCAGTCTGATCGATCAACGGCTCCTACCGACCGAAGAAGTCTGGCTGGAATACACAGACTATCAGGCCGTGGCCGAGGCGATTCGCAGCATGGTCGTCCGCGGAGCCCCGGCAATCGGCGTGACCGCAGCCTACGGAGCGCTCTTCGGGGCACGTGCTATAGAGACCGACATCTATGCCGAGTTTGTGAAAGAGTTTGACCAGGCCTGCGAGTTTCTAGGTGCAACCAGACCGACAGCGGTCAATCTCTTCTGGGCTCTGGATCGAATGAAGAGTTTGGTACGAGCCAACCCTGAGCAGCCTGTAGGCAACCTGAAGATCGCTCTCGAGTACGAAGCCATGGCGATCAACGAAGAAGATGTCCGCATCAACATGAACATGGGCCGCCATGGTGCAGCGCTCCTGCCTGACAAGGTGCGCATCTTGACGCACTGCAATGCTGGAGCACTGGCAACGGGCGGTTACGGCACAGCGCTGGGTGTGATTCGCGCCGCAGTCGCTGCCGGCAAAGAGGTCGCTGTTTTTGCTGATGAGACCCGCCCCTTCCTGCAGGGCTCGCGGCTGACCGCATGGGAATTGATGAGAGACAACATCCAGACCGTTCTGATCTGCGACAACATGGCTGGCTACCTGATGTCCAAAGGTGCCATTGACGCCGTGATTGTCGGAGCCGACCGGATTGCTGCTAACGGCGATGTCGCCAACAAGATCGGCACCTACACGGTTGCGGTTCTCGCCAAGGAGCACAAGATCCCCTTCTATGTTGCCGCCCCGACCTCGACCATTGATCTGAAGCTCACTGACGGGTCACAGATTCCGATCGAGGAAAGAGATACCCGCGAAGTAACACACATCGGTGAGCAGCAGTTGGCACCCACGGGCGTGGCCGTATTTAACCCTGCCTTCGATGTCACCCCGGCCCGACTGGTCAGCGCTATCATCACCGAGCATGGGGTTGCCTCGGGCGATTACACAACTCAGCTGGCCGACTTTGTCCAGAAAAGCAGGTAAGCAGACTTATGGCCTTTGCAGAGACCCGAATATGGCGTGAGCAACTCGTTGCTGGCGACAAAGCTGCATTAGCCGAGACGGCCAGTGACGCTGGCTTTGCCGAACCCGCCAAGACGGCAACCAATCTGGCCCTCTTGCAGGAGGTCTTTGTAAATCCTGAATTAGTCACGGACCTGGCTCAGCTGGCCTTGCAGACCGCCGACCCGGACCAGTCGCTTAACAACCTGGAACGACTGAGTGACGTTGTCGACAAGTCCGATCTGTCGATCGCTCTGATCGATGCAGAGTCAGCAAGGCAATTGCTCATCATCCTCGGAGCATCACCTTTCCTCACCGGACTTCTCTGCCGCCGGGCAAGCTTTTTTTCCGGGCTGTTCCGCAAAGGTCAAATCAAAAGCACAAAGACTGAAGAAGAGATGTGCGCTGAACTTCGCCAGTCAATTCCTGACGCAGCAGACACAGACGCTTTAAAAAAGGGCCTGCGCGTCTTTAAAGCCCAGGAGATACTACGGATCGGGGGACGCGACCTCTGCGGCATGGCCGAGCTCGAAGAAGTTACAGATGAGCTTTCGTCTCTGGCAGCAGCGACCCTGCAAAGAGCCTTTGAAATCTGTAGCATCCAACTCAAAGCCGAATATGGTGCCCCCCTGCTCGACGCCGAAAATCAAGAGCCTGAGCAGGAAGCCGAGTTCACTATCCTTGGCATGGGCAAGTTTGGTGGTTTTGAGCTCAACTTTTCTTCTGATATCGACCTGATCTATTTCTACAGCTCGGACCGTGGTCAGACGGCCGGCATCAGCGACCCAGTACGTGGTCAACGCAATCGCATTTCGATCCATCAATATTTTGCAAAATTATCGGAGTTGATCAGTAAAGCGATCGGCCAGGCAACCGAAGAGGGCTTTGTCTTCCGCGTCGACCTGCGCCTGCGCCCGGAAGGCAACAGTGGAGAAATGGCCAATTCCATTGCCGCTGGTGAGACTTATTACGAGAGCTGGGGGCAGAGCTGGGAACGCTCTGCATTGCTCAAGGCTCGCCCCGTTGCCGGTTCAAAGCCCCTGGGCGAAGAGTTGCTGGAACGCTTGCAACCCTTCATCTACCGTCGTCACCTCGACTACGCCATGATCGAAGATATCAAGATCATGAAGCAGAAGATTGATCGCAGCCTGACACGTGAGAAAGAGGGGGAGCTGAATCTCAAGTTGGGCCAGGGCGGGATTCGCGAAATAGAATTTTTCATCCAGGCGCTGCAACTGATCAACGCCGGAAAAAATCCTGGGCTGCGTGAACGCAATTCCCTCAAAGCGTTACAACTTCTCTTTGCCGCGGAGCTCATTACCAGCGAAGAGCGGGACAATCTGACTGACGCCTATCGTTTTCTGCGCACTGCAGAGCACCGCATTCAGGTGGTCCATGAACAACAGACACACAATCTGCCAACCAGGCCGGAAGAGCTCACAGCCTTGGCAAGACGTTGTGGCTTCCCGCATACCGGGGCGTTCATGGCAGTGTTGCAAAAGCACCGTGACAATGTCACGACGGTGTTTCGTGATCTCTTCTATACCAGTGAAGAAGACCTGCCATCCCAGGTCAGCCCCGAGGTCTCCTTTCTTTTTGATGACAACGCTGACCCGGACCTCTGCCTGGACATCCTGGAGGAGAAAGGCTTCAGCCCACCGGAACCGGCCTTCGAAAGCCTCAAGGTTCTGCGTCAAGGTGGCACCAAGGGTTACCTGACAGAGCGGGCGCATCGACGTCTCGACCGCATCGCACCGCTGCTCTTCCAGGAAGTCATGCACTCTCCGGATCCGCCAATGGCCCTGGCTAACATGGTAAAATTTCTCGAAGCCTGTCGGCGGGCACGTGGCACTTACTATTCCCTGCTCGCAGAGAATCCCGAGATCATCAAGGTTCTGGTCTCGCTTTTTGCAACCAGTCAGTTCCTGTCACGCAACTTTATCCAGCACCCGGAAGTCCTCGACACCCTTGTCTCAAGGAGCTACGCCCAGAATATCAAGACGCTGGAAGACCTTGCCGGTGAGCTGACCGAATTGCTGGACAATGCTCCACACTATGAGGAAGTGCTTAACACCCTGCGAAGGTTCCGCAATGAAGAGTTCCTACGCATCGCCATCAACGATATCTATGGCCATACACCGCAGGGCCACACCACGACACAGTTGTCACTGGTTGCCGAGGTCTGTCTGCAGAAAGCGATGGAAATCGCTCGCAGAGAGCTGATAGAACGCTACGGTCTGCCTTTCTGTGAAGGGGAAGGAGAAGCCCTCCATGAGGCAACCTTTGCGATCATCGGCATGGGAAAACTAGGCGGCATGGAGTTGAACTATCATTCTGATCTCGACATTATTTTCATCTATGAAGGTGAGGGGAAAACCAGGCCGGTCGAAGGAACTGATCCTGATCGCTTCAGGCCCCAGACCAATCAGCAGTATTTTGTGCGTCTGGCGCAACGCATTATTTCAGTCCTGACCCTGATGACCCAGGAAGGGCATGTCTACGAAATAGACACTCGATTGAGGCCTTCAGGGAATCAGGGGCCCTTAGTCTCTTCCCTGCCAGCCTATCGGGAATACCACAAAGGGTCAGCGGCGCCATGGGAGCGCCAGGCATTAATCAAGGCCAGAGTCGTCGCAGGCCACTCCGGACTGGCAGCAAGTTACGACGCACTAACGGCAGAAATTGTTTACGAGCAACCCTTGCCGGAAAACCTGGGAGAAGAGATCTGCCGACTGCGTCAACGCATGGAGAAAGAACTCGGCCAGGAAAGTGCAGAGAATCGAAACATCAAAACTGGGCGTGGCGGCATGGTTGATGTTGAATTTATTGCTCAATACTTACAACTGCTCCACGGCAGGGGAAATACGTCGCTACGCTGTCGCAATACGGTGGAGGCTCTGGAAAGGCTCCGCAACGAAGATTTGCTTTCGGAAAAAGACTGTGAGAATCTCGTTAACGGCTATAAGTTTTTAAGACGCCTCGAGAACAAGTTGCGACTGGTCCATGACCAATCCATTAATCAATTGACGTCTGAGCCACTCTATCTTGCCAAGCTGGCGCGGCATCTTGGCTATTCAAATGCCACCGGTCGACCTGAGCAGTTGTTCAAGGATGAGTACTCCAGAACGACTCAGACCATCCGGGATATTTTTGAACGTATCTTGAACAGCAAGGAGAAAGCTTGAGTATGATTCCAGAGAGGGGCAACAAGCATATTCTGGTCGTGGATGACGATCCTAATATTCGCCGTTTTCTGTCCGAATCTCTGCGTCTGTACGGATATGAAGTGCACAGTTTTGAGGATGCGGAAACCGCATTGGAGGACCTGGACAAGCACGACTTCTCCCTCGCTCTCCTGGACATCCTGCTTCCCGGCACCAATGGCTTGCAACTCTGCCGCAAGCTGAGGGGGATCCCCAAAACCAGCGAACTGCCGATCATCATGATGACGGCTTTCTACAAGCAGGCAGACCACATTCAAGATGCTCGTGAGCAATACGGAGCAACCGACTATCTGCTCAAACCTTTCCCTCTAAAAACTCTCCACGAAAAGATTGACGCGTTGCTCGGAGCTCCGGCAACCGCTTCTGAATCAGGCCGTTTAAACATTGAGGGAAATCTCTCGGAAACTGCCTTTCCACGGATTCTACACAATCTTTACAGCCTGCGCGCAACCGGCCTCCTGCACCTGCAACACAACAACCTGAAAAAAGTTGTCTATATTCGCAACGGCTATCCTATCTTTGTCCGATCAAACCTGGTTCGTGAATTTCTTGGTCAAATGCTCGTTCGCACCGGCCGCCTCAGCGACGAGGCTCTTGCAGAGTCGCTGGAAGTCTCCAAACAGAGAAACCAAAGACACGGCATGGCTCTGATTGAAATGGGCTTGCTTACTCCTCACCAACTGAACGACGCTCTGCGTACCCAGGTTCTGGACAAACTCCTCGACACATTTTCCTGGCCGGAAGGCAAATATCGCTTTGCCCAGGCCCGTGAATTCAAGAAGGGCATCACCAGCATTGACCTTTCTCCCGCGAATTTGATTCTTCAGGGCTTGCGCGACCACGCTAACAGAGACCAGGTCCTGAAAATTCTTGAGCCACACCTTGAACATTACCTGCAACAGGCAGAGAACCCTCTTTACCGTTTTCAGGAAATTCAGCTCTCGGTCAACGAGCAAGGCATACTTGCAAGTTGTCAGGGCAATAAAACTTTGAGCGAAGTTCTCAAACGGCACCTGCTGTCTCGCAAAGAAGCGGAACCGCTTCTCGCGGCTCTGCTGACAACGGGGATACTTGTTGCCCGTATGGAACCAGAAGTGTCAAAGGAAGAAGCAGGTTGTGATGAGACTGAGATCACGCGAGCACGAAGAGAATCCTTTTTGAAAGATTACACCTGGATGATGGAACAGGACTACTTTACGCTCCTCGGTGTGAGTGAGTCGGACTCACGCGAGCAAGTGCGCAAATCGTATTACAACCTGGTCAAAAAATATCATCCGGATCGTTTTTTTGAGCAAGATACGCTCCCCGATTTAAAAGATAAGGTTAATGCCCTCTTTCAACGTATCAGCGACGCTCATGAAACACTGAGCGACGCAAATGCAAAAGCTCGTTATCTCAATGACCGGCAGGGAGTGAAAAAGTCCTCGACCACCAACCTGGAAAATATTCTGCAGGCTGAAACAGCCTTCCAGAAGGGGCTCGTCCTCTTTAGAGTTAAAAAATATGACAAGGCACAAAAGGTTTTTGCCGAAGCTCTGGAAATCAGTCCAAACGAAGCTGAATACCTGATGTACCAGACATGGTCAGCTTACAAATCCAACGCCAAGGCAACAGCTGTCATCATCAACACCCGCAAAAACCTGCTACGGGCGACAGAGCTGAACCCCAAGTTGAGCCTTGCTCACCTGTTCCTGGGCTATATATGCAAGGACGAGGGCAACGAAAAGGAAGCACTACGCCGCTTTGAACGGGCCATTCAATGCAATCCGCATTGCACCGAGGCGCTGCGGGAGATACGACTGATGAGCATGCGTAAGGAAAAGGGCAAGAAAGGCTTGTTCGGGAAAATGTTCAGTTGAGAATCAAGGCTTGCCATTAACAACCGGTATGGCGAGCCAACTGAGGCAAGGATCATTAGGAGAAATCCCTTCTCGTGCGCAGGCAAAGTCAATACAGGTTTTTTCTATAAAGCGTTTTAACAGGGCAAACGTCTCTAAATTGATCGGCTTGAAAAGAACTCCAATCTGGGGCTGTAGCCGGCTCGGCGAATCGCCCGCCGGAATACAATAGAGCACTTCAGAGGGAATCCTCAGAACTTCACCACCCAGTTTCACTTCAAGGGTCAACTCTGTACCACGAGGAATTTCCTTGGCACAGGTGAGGCGTCCGCCACGGTCAGAAAGAGAAACCAGCTGACCTTCCAGCCACTCGCTCTCAATCTTCAATTCAACCGACAATTCCATGACCACCCGGATGTTTCTACGGGGTGTTGGAAAGAAATGAGCTTCAAGAAGGAGATACAGTTCGCTCAGAGAGATGGGGGTCGTCAGAAAATCACCCTTTTCAAGGGGCATGGGCGTTAACCAAACGACCTGAACATCGTGATCGGGCAGTTCGACTCCGCGTTCAACAAAAGCCACCGTTGCTGCAGAGATATCTTCAACCGCGAAAAACTTCCAATCGGCAAGAATGCTGGTCAACAGTTTATTGAACTTTTGACTGCGCGTGATCACCGCAACCTGCTTTATTTCAGACTGCTTACCCCCGAGTAACAATATCGGTCCTCCCCTTGTAGCAAAGCATGATGAAAATCAATGACAATGGCCGTACAGTCATCGACACCATCAGCTCTCCCGCTCATCCAACGCCATCAGCCTGACCAGATCAAGATCCAGCAAGTGTCTCGGTTGTACATTGCTTAAAGCACGAATCATGCTGCTCTTAAGATAAGAATTTTCCTTTGCAAGCTCAGCAATGAGCTGCTTCATACGCTGTCTTTTCTGGTCTTCTTGTCCCATCACGGGACAACCACAGTCAATGACAGGAAATTCGTTCTGGCGAGCTAACTTGATTATATCGGATTCTTCCACATAAACCAGAGGACGAATCACCGTATGCCGTTTATTATCTGCCAAGAGCTTCGGACTCATGGCAGCAAGTTTACCAGCATAAAACTGATTCAGCAGCAGGGTCTCGATGAAATCATCGAGGTGGTGGCCGAGAGCAATCTTGTTGCAGCCGAGTCGGTCAGCCACGAAATAGAGAACACCACGACGAAGACGCGCACAAAAAGCACAGTAGGAAGAACCAGGGCGTCTTTTTTCTTCGATAATCTGTGTGCAATTCGTGGTTTCCATATGCATCTGGAAACCACATTGTCTCAGATAATCTTCCAGAACTTCTTTGCGATAACCAGGAAAGCCAGCATCCACATTCACTGCAATCAACTCGTAATTAATCGGGGCACGGCGTTGTAGTTGCGTGAGGATATGTAGCAGGGCGTAGGAATCTTTACCACCGGACACAGCAACAGCAATACGGTCGCCATCTTCGATCAGGTTGAAATCACCAACAGCCTTGCCGGTGAGTCTTTTGACTTTGCGAAAGTGGGCATTATCGAGTAGCACTGTCGGGATCCTGCTTCTTTTGAGCTTTGCAACACAGTTGCGCACTCAAGTTAATATATGAGCGAAGCATTTAACGCTATACGTCTAAACTTTTCAAGGGGAGAAAGCAACGGCGGCCTGGTGGCCGCCGCTAAAAGGGGACATTCTTGCGGACAAGAACAAGCTGGATGCGTCAGTTTGTCGTTGACACGGCACTAGCAGCCTGTAGAGCTATCAGGGCTGAAGCGAAAGATTGGCCGTTTGAGAACAGATTTTGGCTCTTTTGAGAGTAATAGCTGTAGCTATTGGTCGAAAAGGAGCTGAAATATGGGCCAAAGAGTCGAATTTACAGCCAGTTCATTGTAAGCCCGAAAGGCTGCTAGCCATCTGGGCCAGAACTGTGATCGGCATGAAAGTGCTTCAAACCGAAAAGTTGGCGAACATCTTCCAGAGCCAGGTAAAGACAGGGAATCAACAACAGGGTGATCCCTGTCGCAAAGAGGATTCCGAATGCCAGGCTGATCGCCATAGGGACCAGGAACTGGGCCTGGACACTCGTCTCCAGAATCATCGGCATGAGGCCGAAAAATGTTGTCAGAGACGTCAGTAAAATCGGTCGGAAACGTCTTTGTCCTGCATCCATAACCGCATCCAGCAAAGACTTCCCCTTACGCCGAACACGATTGACATAGTCAATCAACAGCAAGGAATCATTGACCACCACGCCGGTCAAGGCAACGATGCCAAACATGCTCAGGATACTCAGGTCGTATCCCATAATAAAATGGCCAAGAATCGCACCGACAATCCCAAACGGAATCGCAACCATAATCAGCAGCGGTTGAGAGTAGCTGCGAAAAGGGATCGCAAGCAACGCGAAGATGACGATCAACACCAGTTTGAAGCCTTTGAACATACTCTCCATCGACTCTCTCCGGTTCTTGTCTTCCCCTTCCATGTCGTAGCTCAAGCCAGGGTAATCGGCCATCAGTTTCGGCAGGTCGTTCGCTTTGATTGCAGCGACAACCTCTTCGGCATTGGCAGTATGGCTATCAACTGTCGCCGTAACATTAATCACGCGCTTCCGATCACTGCGGTTAATTTTACTGAAACCGCGACTCTCAACCAGGGTCGCCGCCCGGTCCAAAGGGATCTCGCCACCATTCGGCACCCGGATACGCATGGTTTCCAGATCCCAGAACCGCCTTCGGCTCTCTTCCGGGTAGCGAACCAGTACCTTGACTTCATTGCGCCCCCTTTGCAGACGTAAGGCTTCAGAGCCGTAAAAAGCGCCGCGAAGCTGTCGACCAAGGGCCTCTTCCGTAATCCCCAGGGTGCGGGCTTCTGCCTTGAGGCGAACTTTCACTTCCCGTTTGCCCAAAGTGTAATTGTCGGTAATATCACCCGTTCCGGGATAGGTGGCAATGAGCCCTTTGAGGCGTTCCGCAGCCTCATCCAAAACGGTAAAGTCCTCATGAGCCAGTTGAATATCGATATTGGCACCGAGATGAATCAAGTTCGAAACGAAGGTCAGCTTTTCAACCGCGACTATTTCTCCCACCCGCTCGCGCCAGCGATTGGAGATTTCCGTAGCCGCCACTCCCCGCCTTTCACTCGGAGTCAGAAACATGGCAATCGTGGCCAGGTTCCCACCGACACTGGAACTTGCTCCTCCCGGACCTCTATCCGTTGTCGCTGAACCAACCGACGCATAGACGTGACGCATCAATGAATCAGCCTCTGGGCGTTCCTTATCGTACTCGGCAATCACCTCCAGGCCGGCGTTAACGATCTGCTCCTGAATCTGGCTTGTCATTTCCACAGAGCTACCCGGTGCCAACTCAAGAGCGACCTGAATAACATCACCATCAACCTCCGGCATAAAGCGGAACTTGACGACGCCGCCACCGACCAGACCAACTCCGGCCAACAGCAGCACCGCGCAGGCGGCGGCAATCGTCGTGTAGCGATATTCCAGGCAAAGCGTCAGAGACTTGCGATAGGGACCATCGATGAATTTCTGCAGTGCTTTACCAAACCGCTTGCGGTTTTTATCGAGCCAGCCCAGAAAACCAACCGAATCCTGGCGAGGTTTACCAAACGCCAGATGCGCGGGCAAAATGAATAGACCTTCGACAAGAGACACCAGCAAAATCGTAATAACGATCGCCGGAATGACCATAATGAACTTCCCCATAATGCCCGTGGTGAAGAGCAGGGGCAAAAAGGCTGTTACCGAAGTCAGGATTGCAAAGATGACTGGCTGAGCAACCTCGATCGTGCCATCAATGGAGGCTTGTAGGTAGGACTTGCCTGACTGTCGATGCTCATAAATATTTTCACCAACGACAATCGCGTCATCAACCACGATGCCGAGTGCCATGATAAAAGCAAAGAGCGAGATCATGTTGATCGAAACATCGATCGCGGGCATGAAGAGCAAGGCACCGCAGAATGAGATGGGAATGCCAAGCATGACCCAGAGAGCCAAGCGGATTTCGAGGAAAAGACCGAGGGTAACAAAGACTAGCACAAGGCCGATTAAAGCATTCCTGACCAGCAGGTCCTTGCGGCTCTTAAAAAGCTCTGAGTTGTCGTTCCAGGTGGCCAGATCGACGGAATCTGGAAGCTGTAGGCGTTTAGTCTCGACAAACTTTTTAACCGTATCGGAGATTTCCGTCGGCTTTTGCTCACCGACCCGGTAAACCTTGGCCATGGCAGCGGGCTGACCATCGAAGAGCCCGAACTGATCCGTCTCCTCGAAGCCATCCTGGATGGTTGCAATGTCTCCGAGGGTGATCTCCGTACCATCGGTCGTTGTCAGGACGACGATACTGGCATACTCATGTCCCACATAGCGGCGTTCCTTGGTCCTGATGAGAATCTCACCCGAAGCAGCTTTGATCGTTCCGCCGGGAAGATCGACAGACGCCTGGCGAATTCTTTGGGCCACCTGATCAAAGGTTAGGCCGTAGCGGCGCAGGTTGATCTCGTCAATCTCAACAGAAATTTCATAGGGTCGCACACCACTCAAATCAACCTGGGTGATGCCCGGTTCCAGCAGTAGTTCATCCCGGACCTGTTCTGCCAACTCTCGCAAGCTGCGCTCCGGCAGAGTACCAAAGACAACCACGGAAATGACTTCGCGCCGATTCAGCAGTTTGCTAACCACCGGCTGTTCAGATTCCTTCGGAAAGGTCGTGATCCGGTCGACCTCACTCTTGATGTCTTGCAGCACCAGGTCGATGTCAGCGTCAGTTGTGACTTCTGCGATGACGCTCCCGTAACCTTCAGCAGCCACAGATTTAATCTGCTTGATGCCGTCAACCCCGGTCAGGTTTTCCTCAATTTTGAGAATAACCCCCTCTTCAACTTCTTCAGGACCGGCACCAGGGTATGCGACGCTCACCATAATACGGTCAAGCGTAATATCCGGGAAGACTTCCTGTTTGATGCTGAAGCCAAGGATCAATCCTCCGACGATCAACACCAACATCAAAAGGTTGGCGGCGACGTGATTCTCCGCCATCCAGCGAATGGCACCGTTCATTATTTAATCTCCCGCAATTGCGGCCGTAACAGCATGCCTTCAGCTGCGCCAGAAAGGTTGGTCAAAACGATCTTTTCACCGCCATCCAATCCAGAACGAATCAAAACTTGATCACGTTCGCGACGAAGAATTTCAACCGCGCGGATATGCAACCTGTTTTCATCGTCCACAATCCACAAGGTGTCTTTATCGTGCAGTGCTCCGCGAGGCACAGCAATAACATCAGGGAGTTCTTCGCCCTGTAGATGGACCTCGACAAACATACCGGGCAAGAGATCCATCAGAAGTTTCGAGTCGCCTTTGTCCGGAGAAAAAGGCTCATCGACAGTGACCACTACGCGCGCCATCCGGTTGTGCGGGTCGATTTCTCCCAGGGCCCGGGTTATCGCTCCCTGCCAGCGAAACGTCTGTCCGCCCGATTGCAGCTCAACTTTTGCCAGAGAGCCTTTCTGCTTTGTGCCTTTGCGCGGCACTTGCAACCAGACAAGCTCATCGAGGGGAAGCGGCACAACAATTTCTATCTGGTCTGTCCCGACCACTGTCGCAACCGGTGATCCGGCATTTAAAAATTGGCCAATCTCGAGCTGCTCGCTGCGCACATAACAGTCAAAAGGAGCGAGCACCCTGGTCCGCTGCAGGTTGATTTCGGCCAGTTCGACATTAGCCTGCGCGGCATCGCGCTGCGCCCGGGCACTTTTCAACTGGGGTTCATAGACGACCAGCGGATTAGGTTCTACAGAGCTATCGGCGTTCAGTGCATACCATTCTTTACGGGCCAGTTCAGCCAGGTTCTCATTGCGCAACAAATCAAGTTCCGCCTGAGCCAGACTCGACTGCGCAAGAGCTATCGCCAGCTGGTAGTCAATATCATCGATGGCAAAAAGCAAGTCACCTTTAAGAAAAGTTCCGCCAGCAACCATCTGCGGAGAAAGTTCGTTGACACGGCCTTTAACCTGCGGCGTAATGCCGACTTCGTAACGCGACTGGGCGCTGCCGGTACCACTGACGATGACCTGACGGCTGGTTTTAACCAGCTCGGCCACTTCGACCAAGGGCCCAAGGTAAGGAGTCTCGTGAGACGTGGGCGCCTTGCGCGATTTAAGCAAAACAAAGGTCAATCCAAGGGCGATCACGATCACCAGTAATGGCAGTATGGCTCTTTTCATTTTCATTACTTCTTATCCTTTGCAATCTGCAGACGTGCATTCATTTTGTCCTGCATCCAACTTCCACCCAGCGAGCGTGCCAGGCTGATGCGATCAGCAAGCAACTGCCGTTGCGCGGCAAGCAGTCGACTTTGAACATCAAAGTCAGTGCGTTGAGCGGTCAGAACAGGTAGGTAGTCGGTGATTCCAGCAAGATATCGTTCCGTGGTCAAACGCAGGGTTGCCTGAGTTGCCATGGCGGTTTCAGCGAGATAAGCGACACGTTGCTGCGTCGCAACGTTATTGACCAAAGCATCTTCAACTTCCTGAAAAGCAGAGAGAACTTTTTGTTGATAACCAGCGACAGCTTCTCGCAAGACCGCCTCCTTTCTCTCGACTTCCGCTCGTCGTCGGCCGCCATCAACAATTGGCAGGGCCAAGTTTCCAAGCAGACTCCAGAATTCACCTTTGATCAGGCCTGCGGTAACATCCTGACGGAGCGATCCATAGCCGCCGGACAGACTGATTGAGGGGAAGCGATCGGCAATCGCAGCTGCAACTCTGGCATCAGCAGCCCCAACCCGCCGCAGGGCCGCCACAAGATCAGGACGTTGCCTGATCAAATCAGCAGGGATACCGACCTCAAAGAGAACAGGAGGATCAGGTAATTTTTGCAGGCTGTCATCCGGGCTTCGCTCTGGATATTGGCCAACCAGAACTGCGATGGCATGTTCAGCTTCAGCAAGAAGGGCCTGAAAAAGGTAGAGCGCAGCTTTTGCGGCGGACAAGTTCTGACGAGCCTGATACATATCGACGGCTGGCACCAGACCCAGTTGATAACGATTTTCGACGCGAGCCAGCGTATCGGTAAATGAAGCAATGGACTGCTTGGTCAGAGCCAGTTGGGCACGTTGTTCCACGGCAAGAAAATAGAGATCCGTCAGCCTTGCCGACAGGCTCAGATAAAGAGTTTGTACATCCTGACGACTGGCGGTTAACTCTAACTCTGCCGCTTGGCTCTGCGATGCCAGCTTGCCCCACAAATCAAGTTCATAACCGGCGGCCAGAGACAGCTGTTGGTTGTTACCGACAAAAGCATCAACCAAACCAGGCTGTTGTGAACGGCCAAGATTTGCACCGGCAAAGAGTGTTGGAGATTGAGCGCTCCGGGTGATTTTGAATACGGCTTCGACCTGTTCCAGGCGTGCAATAGCCTGGGTCAACTCCAGGTTTTGGTCGAAAAGTTCGGTCATCAACAGATTCAGTTGTTCATCATTGAAAACCTGCCACCACTGTTCGACCGATAGCCCGGATTCATGAGCAGCTTGATTCTCAAGAAATTCCGGTGGAGGGTCCACTGACAACCTGACTTCTGTCGGTTTATGCAGTGAGCAGCCAGCCAGGAGCAGTATCATAATGAGAGCACTGACACGGTTCATGATCTATGCACCTCCATGCCTGCTACCGCAAAATCAAGAAAAAGCTCTATTTCCTCTTCAACACTCATATCGATACTGACAGCTTCCGGAACAATGGAATGGCGCTCATGACAACGCATCATGTGGCTCAGGGAGCCAAACACAAAGTGAACCCGCCAGAAGAGCACCTGTCGCGAAATACCGGGAAGAGAAAGATTCAGCGCCTGAAATAAACGAGCCAGTAGAGGTTCCATATTCCGCATAAAGATTGACATGGCAACCCCCTGAGGTTCGGCGAGGGTTCTGCCAATAAGTGCGACAAAATTTTCTGCACCCGAACCCTGTTTACGTAAGCGGAGCGTTGGCTCAACAAAGGTCCGTAAGACGTCACGACAGGAAGGGATCGTTTCGGTTTCTTCTGTTTTCTGCAACAGAGCGTCGAGCTGACCATAGCGGACCTCATTTAGGGGGCGCAGTCGACGATCGATAGTAGCTTCGAGCAGAGACTCTTTACTGCCAAAATGGTAATTAACTGCGGCCAGATTAGCTTCAGCCTCGGTCGTAATACTACGCAAGGAGGTGGCATGGTAGCCATCACGGGCAAAAAGGCGCTCTGCAGCATCAAGAATCCTCTGTTTGGTATCGGCCTGACTCATCTGATAACAAGGTCTCCATAAAAAAGGGAAAGGCTATTCAGTCGTACACATGTTTTAAACGAACGTTTGAACCAGGTCAAGCCTTTTCTCCTTTTTCCTGCGGCGTCATGAGTAAGCATGACAAATTTTCTTTGCCAACCCGAACGGCCTCCTTCAACACAACCACTAATAATTTCAAAGACCTTCTTTGCACCTTGCCACTTACGTGCTAGCCTTAAGTTTAAAATATAGCCCTCAGCCTTTCGACATATCTGTCATTAAAGGGCGCCTGCAAAAGCTACTTCGCCAGCAAGGATGCATCCTCATGTCGCTCTGGAAAAAAACTCTTCTGATTGGTGTAAGCCTGTTTCTGCTTACCTTAATCTTCATCACCTTGATCTTGCCGGGGATTATCAATAACCGAGCCAGTCTTTGGGTCGCAGAAAACACAGGCAGAGATCTCAAAATCGAATCGATCAGCATCAACCCGTTCAACCTCAGTGTGACGATCAAGAAACTTCAGCTCAGTGAAACCGATCAGGAAAAAACTTTCGTCTCCTGGGATTTACTGCGAGCGTCTTTAAGCGCCGCATCGATTTATCATCGCGCAGCGGTGATCGACGAATTACACATAGAAAAACCCTATGTTCACCTGGAAAAGCAATCGGCCGAACGCTTTAACTTCAGTGATCTGCTCCCTGAGAAAGCAGATGAACCTGAGAACACAACCCTCGACGAACCGACACGTTTTTCCCTGAACAACCTGTCCATCATTCATGGCCGGATAGACCTGCTCGACAACAGTCTGGACGAAGCAGTACAGCACACCGTTCGTAATCTGCAGCTGGTGCTGCCATCGATTGGCAACCTGCCATTCATGGTTGAGAACCCTGCCCAACCGCTCTTCAAAGCCGAAATCAACGATTCAGAAATCAATCTCGCAGGGCGAGTGAAACTTTTTAGCGATGTTCAGGAGATGCAGTTCAAACTTGAACTTGACAACATCGACCTGCCCTTTTATCTAGGCTATGTGCCGGTCGAACTTCCCTTCAAGATCCGCAGCGGCAAGCTCAGCCTCGATCTTGATCTGCTCTATCGCCTCTCACCGGAAACCGGAGGCGAATTCGAGTTAAGCGGAAAGGTCGACCTGGCGTCTCTTAACATCCATGACAGATTGCAGGAGCAGCTCTTTTTCCTGCCATTGCTGCAGGTTGAAATAGCCCCGTCAAAACCATTGGAAAATGACCTCCACCTCTCCACCTTACGTATTTACAACCTTGAAGTTCAGCTCAAGCGTGACCTCCAGGGACAATGGAACCATGCCCGTATGGCATCGACGCAAACAAAGCAATCTGTCGAGGAGGACACAGAAGAGTTATCGAAACCTTTCGATTTAAAGATCGATACCGTAGAAATCCGTGATGGTGTTGTTTTTTTTACGGATGAGATGGCCAGCGGTGGCTTTGGTACGATCGCCCGGGAGATCAATATTGACGTTAGGAATTTCACTCTTGACGGCAAGCAATCCAGCCCCCTCAAGCTGGTTCTGGAGACAGATCGTAGCGAGAGCGCCTCGATCAAGGGGCTTTTCTCACTCAGCCCCTTTACCATGGTCCTGGAGACCGAGTTGAGAAACATCGATACGGCAGCCTATGAACCTTATTACAAGGGCGTTTACTCCGTACCCATGGAAGGTAAAATAGATTTTCGCGCCAATATTACGAGCAACCCGGAGCAGCCATTCTTTTTGAGCGAGGGGCAACTCAGACTCCGCGACGCTTATATGGCCTTCAATGAAAATGAAGGTATGAGAATCGATGAAAGCAACATATCGGACATTTCTTTCGACCTTGCCAGGAACCGACTGGAAATCGACTCTGTAGAATACACAGACAGTCGGATTAATTTCTCGCGAACCGCAGAGGGTCACTGGACCATTCTCTCAAGCAACTTTCCAATTCTTGCGACACTCACCGAGACTCCAGAAGAGCAAGCGGTTCCAGAGGTTACACCTGAAGGGCCTACCTTCAGCTACCGTATCGGTACTCTTGCCATCAAGAAACTGGAAATCAACATCAATGACAACCTGCCGACGACAGCAACAACTTTGAACGCCAGCGCCATAAATCTGAGCATCAACAACCTTGTTGCACCGGAGAAAGTAGAGAGTCCGTTCACTTTCAGCGCAATTTTTCAGCGTAAAGGACAGATCGACATCAAAGGCACGGCTTCACTCGCCGAAAAGTCGGTCAGCATGAGTTCGCTCCTAAAACGCATCCCGCTGGCCAGTTTGTCTCCCTACATAGAAGAACATTTCAACCTGGTTCTCACTGATGGCTACCTCAATACCAAGCTGCAAACGACCGTCACCGCCGGCTCTGATGCTTCTCAAATCTCCTTCAGTGGCGATATCGGTGTCAGCCGATTCCACCTGATCGACAGTCTGCACCAAGAAGACCTTTTGAAATGGGACAACCTCCAGGTTGCCGGCATAAAGGGAGAACTGGAGCCTTTAAACTTAGAAGTCAAATCAATCACTCTCAGTGACTATTTTGCCAAAGTTCTGATCGATGAAGAGGCCCGTTTCAACCTGACTGAAGCCTTTAGAAAAAAGGATCAGCTCGAGGGCAACGAGCTACAAAAACAGGAGAGCTCTGCTGAAGAAGACCTAGAGACGACAACACCTCCGGTCATAATGGTCAACACCATCACCCTGCAGGGAGGTCATGTCGATTTCACCGACCGTCACCTCTCCAGACTGTTCACAGCAGATATGCGCGATCTCGGCGGACGGATCGAAGGTCTACGTTCTGAAGCTGAGTCACGCGCCCAGGTCGACCTGAGAGGCCAGTTACGCAGCCAGTCTCCGCTAGAGATCAGCGGCGTCATCAACCCTCTTGCGGAAAAACTTTTTCTCGACCTCAAGCTGAGCTTCCATGACATAGAACTCAGCCCCTTGTCACCCTATTCCGGCAACTATGTCGGCTACCTGATTGAAAAGGGCAAGCTCAACCTGGCGCTCGAGTATTATCTTGAGGACAATCAACTCAAGGCCAAAAACAAGGTCTTTCTCGATCAATTCAGCTTCGGTGATGAAATCGAAAGTGAGAATTCAACCGGACTGCCGGTAAAGCTCGCGGTGGCTCTGCTCAAAGACCGCAAGGGCGAGATTCACCTCGACATCCCGGTTTCCGGGAGTCTCGACGACCCTCAGTTCAGCGTTGGTGGTGTAATCTGGACAGTCGTTGAGAATCTTCTGGTTAAAGTGGCAACCTCGCCCTTCGCCCTACTCGGAGCCATGCTCGGTGACAGCGAAGAAGACTTCAGCCACATTAGCTTTGCCTACGGCTCATCATCGCTCAGTTCGACAGAGGCAGAGAAGTTGCAGCGCATGGCGCAGGCCCTGACCGATCGACCAAACATTGACATCGAGGTCAGTGGCTTCGTGGATCTTGAGAACGATGAAGAAGGCTACCGCAGCGAGCATCTCAAACGACAGGTTAAGCGGCTCAAGTATCTGGATCTGGTCAAGAATGATCAGCGCGAGGAAGGAAGTACCGAAGAGACTGTGGTTGTGCCTGTAGAAGAATATGACGAATACCTCTGGCAGGTCTATCGCAAAGCGGACTTCCCCAAACCACGCAATTTTATCGGCATGACCAAAGAGATTCCCCCGGCAGAGATGGAAAAGTTGATCTACACCCACACCCAGGTCTCCCCGGACGATCTCGCCGAGCTCGCCCAGGCGCGAGCCCTTGCCGTACAGAGATACCTGATCGACGAAGGACAACTGGAGCCGAAACGTATCTTCCTAAAGAAACCTGACATCACGGCGGCTCCGGAAGAGGAAACGACCTACCGTGCCAGGGTTGAACTTGACGCCACGGTACATTGATCCCAACATTAAACGACCTGGGCTTTTGTCAGGCAATTCAACGTCTATTGCACAATCTGCCCTGTTACAGTTTCAATTATTAACCAAACCACTAAAATTCCTGACAATAACCTCTTAGAAGCCTTGTTCAGGTAAGCCCTTTTGCGTTATCTTACAGGGCATTATTAATTTTCAAGGGGTCTAAATCATCATGCTTTCACGTTTTATCATAGTTGTTCTGATCGTCGGACTGGGCTACCTCATTTACACAACACCAAAGATAGAAGACCACAAAGCCTTCCTGCTCGCCGAACTGCAGCAGACTTACCCCGTCTCTGACGAAATGCAGGCGCAGATATGGAAAGAAGTCGACTATTCGAATTTCTTCGTCTGCTCATTTATGAAGACATCAGTAGGCAGCACGATGATCACCTCCGGCTTCCTGAAAAAGGTCAAACTGGTAGACACAGAATGGGTCGACAAAGTTAAAACCAGACTTCACCGTCAGGCCGAGACCTACTAAAAAACTGGCAAAGGCCTCTCTACTTTTTCGATTTCCGGCACTGGTGTCCTTAAAATCGAGCGAGTAGAACAACAACGCTTGGCACACAGCCGCCTGTCGGCAAGCAACAACTAAGCGAGAAACATTCAAAATCTGTGGCGACTCTTGGTCCGATTTTCAACAACTTAAAAAGACTCGACTGGCGGGTTCTGACCCGGCCCGTCATTCTCAGCGTACTGGTTGGTCTGGTAACAGGCAGCGCTGCAGTCTTGTTCTATTACGCCACCAACAGTATCGAGCACCTGTTTCTCGACAACCTTGCCGGCTATAGCCCTCCCAAAGAGGGTGCAGAAGCGGTTTTGGCTATGGGCGACAAGATGATCGACAACCTGGCTATGGACCACCGCTGGTTTCTCTTTCTGATTCCGATTATCGGTGGTCTGATCTCAGGCTTCCTGGTTTTCAAATTTGCCCCCGAAGCGGAAGGACACGGCACAGACGCCGCCATCGACGCCTTCCACAACAAGGGCGGCGTTATCAGGGGACGAGTCCCGATTATTAAGGGTCTCGCTTCGATGGCAACCATCGGCACTGGCGGCTCGGCAGGCCGCGAGGGACCAATCGCCCAGATCGGTGCCGGTTTTGGCTCCTTCATTGCCACCAAGCTCAGGTTGACCTCCGCTGATCGCCGCATCCTCCTGCTGGCCGGTATGGCCGGAGGTATCGGAGCAACCTTCCGTGCACCCCTGGGTGGAGCCCTGTTTGCGGTAGAGGTCCTTTATAAAAACCCGGAATTTGAACATGAGGGGCTGATCCCGGCGATCATCTCCTCGATCACCGCGTTTTCACTCTTCGGAGCCACGACCGGCTGGAAACCGCTTCTGGAAACACCTCATTTCAGTTTCGAGCATCCGCGTGAACTAGTGATGTTCCTCATCTTGGGCATCTTCTGCGCTGGCCTCGGCAAGCTTTACGTAAAATGCTTCTACGGCGCTCAAGACCTGTTCCGCAAGTGGGACTTCCCGGTCATGCTGAAGCCTGCAGTGGGTGGCTTCCTGCTCGGCCTGCTCGCCATGGTCGTCCCCCAGGTGCTCGGCTCAGGGTATGGCATGGTACAAGCCGCCATCTATGGAAAAGTAGCTCTCTGGGTCATGCTGGTTGTTGCCCTGGCCAAAATCATTGCGACCAGTTTGACGATTTCCTCCGGTGGTTCCGGTGGTGTCTTCGCCCCCAGCCTGGTGATCGGTGCCATGCTCGGCGGCGCATTCGGCGCATCAGCAGAGCTTCTCTTTCCAGCGATGGTCCACGACCCGCGTGCCTACGTCCTGATCGGCATGGCCGGCTTCTTCTCCGCAGTCTCGAACACACCGATCGCCACCCTGATCATGGTCAGCGAATTGACCGGTAACTACGGATTGCTTGCTCCCCTGATGTTGGTCTGCACCGTGGCCATGATCGTTTACCCACGCAATTCAATTTACCAGAAGCAGGTCAAAAGCCGGATTGACTCGCCGGTTCATCTTGGCGAATTCATCGTTGACGTTCTGGAAGGGATCAAGGTTGAGGATCTGCAGGAGCATGGACGAAAACCCACTTTGATTGCCGAAGGCTTGCCGCTACCAGAGATTCTCAAGCTGATCGCCAATGCCGAGGGTGCTTACTATCCCGTGGTCGATGATGAGTTGCGCATGATCTCTATCTTTTCGGTCAACGATATCCGCCGCATCCTCACCGAAGATCTCCCTCCCAGTCTGGTTCTGGCCGGTGACATCGCGATAACACGCGTCATCACCACGACTCCCGATGAATCATTAACCGAAGTCATGCGAAAACTTTCCAGTCGCGGGCTTGAAGAGATCCCCGTGGTTGCTGTAGATGACCCGCAACAGGTACTCTACATGCTGACCCGCCGCGCCGTGCTGGCCCGTTACGCAACAGAACTGGAGAAGAAAAAAGAGCATTATTCTTCAGATTGATGTGACTTTAATCGCAGCGGTTAAGATGGATACCATTCAGAATTTGAACCTCACAACAATCGCAGCCCAACTCTCCGGTCACGCGCCACTCCTTCAAGAGCCCGGCCAACGCGGTCATGCCGCCGTCGCCATGCTTATCAAGGAGGGAGCCACCTCTCCTGAAGTCCTCTTTATCATTCGTGCCGAACATGAAGGTGACCCCTGGTCCGGGAATATCGGCTTTCCTGGTGGCAGACTCAACGATACCAACGAATTGCCGCAGCAGGCAGCCATTCGTGAGACATTTGAAGAGCTCTCAGTGGACTTGCGGCCGGCGCGATATCTCGGTCGCCTCGACGATCTTTTTGGCGCCACCATGCCAGTGCTGGTGTCCTGTTTTGTCTATCACGTGACAGAACCACTCACCCTGAATCCGAACCATGAAGTGGCTGCCACCTTCTGGACACCGCTTGCAAAGTTATTGGAGAGTGAGCGTCACCAACTGAGAAGCTTTTATTACCGCGACAAGGAACATAGCCTCCCGGTAGTCGAACTGCTTGAACCTCAGCAACCGCTACTATGGGGAATAACCTACCGTTTGATCGGCAGTTTTTTCTCTGTTTGCGCAATTGATTTCGGGTTATCAGACGTTGAATAACCTTGAATCTCACCACCCAAAACTTGCCTCCACGCAATTCTGCGCTAAAATTCCGTTACTATCACCACGTGTTTTACAAGTCTCAACCTTGCCCCTGCCGAGAGAGAGGTCTGATGAACAATCGTCATTTTCGCAGAATCCCGTTTGAAGCAGAGGTTATTCTGAAAGCCGGCGAGGACACCTGCACAGGGCAGCTATTCGATGTTGCCCTCAAAGGAGCCATGGTTGGCACGGAAACTCCCCTGTTATTCGAACTCGGAGCAAAATGCAGTCTCTGCATCGTCCTGCCGGGCACCCCGATCTCTCTCAATTTTCAAGCAGAACTTGTCCACCGGGAAGAGCTTTGTTATGGCTTCAAGTTCATCAGTGAAAACCTCGAAACTCTGACCCACCTGCGCAAGTTGATTGAACTCAACACAGGTGATGCAGAAGCGACCCGTAGCGAATTAGGCGCCTGGCTTAGCAACTCATAAAGAAACTCCACCAATACGCAAAAAGGCAGCCCTCACTCTGAAGGCTGCCTTTTATATTGAAACTATGCGAGGGGAGTTATTGTCGACTAAGCCAATCGACAATATTCATTGCCAATTGCCGGTTCGAATCATCAAGGAAACGGTTCTGGAAAAGAGCATCATCGCCGACAACAACATAGCGACCCTCGCCTATCTCTCCCGCCACCATCACACCGAAGGCCTGAACGGCATCGTTGCTGGACAATTTTCTGTCGCGGTCCAGGTCTACCCAGCTCTTCTCTCCCGTCTCCGCCAGAACAACCGAATATGCCGCGGTTCCACGTAAAGCCCATGCACCATAGAGAGAAAAACTTTCCAGCCCGGCCGTCAGAGGGTGCTCTGTGAGAGAAGTGACCTTGAAATTCTGCGGGTTGTCGCCAATCACATCACGAGCCTCACGTAAAGTACCGTTGGTGTAATCAACCTCCAGACGCTGCAGCAGATCACTCACAGGTGGCGCAATATGCAACAGCACAGCGAGACCTCCACCAGCATGAATAAACTCGACAACAGCTTCTACCTCAGTGCCGCTTAACGGGCGGAAGGGGCCGGAGATCACCAGCACGTCAACCGCAGCCAAAGAATCTTTGCTCAGTTCTTCGACTGAGCTGGTTACGACCGCGCCATGCGCCTGGTAGAATGCCGCCAGATCGGAAAGGTCAAGGTCTCCGCTCTTGCCTGTGAGAAACTGCTGCGCATGGCCTTCATCAAAGAGCACCACCGGTGCAGCAAAGCAATAAGAAGTGTAAGGTGAGACAATCAGTGAACACAGGAAAATAATACGCAGAATAAAATGCACGACAAAACCTCGAGGCAGAGAAGGTTAAAGGGAGAGTTCAAACATAAATTTCGGTTAAGGTTTAGTTTAACTTGAACTCCTTACAGAGTTCAACCCACGATCCGGATTTTTTTTCGTCGTCATCAACGATCAGGTCATAACAGTTTCCAACAAGGGGGGTGCCGCGAACATCTCTGAACCAAAAGGCTCAAGGAAGAGCATAACCAGAGCTTCTGCAGTAAAGATCGATACGGCTGTTAAAAAAATCCGTTTAAGCCTCTTGCAAAATCTCGCTCACCTTAAGAAGCACCGAGACTAGAAAAGCTTGAACACCCATAGAATCAGGGGCAAAACGCCTCGATATTCGCTCATGGAGACCCGCCCCACAGAGAATAAATAGCAAGACCTATTCCTTAAAATGTGTTATTGATGTGGTCGATTTAATTTTATGTAAAACGAACAATCAGAGGAGGTTTCAATCATGGGAATCAATGACGTGCAAAAGGCGATCAAGGGCTCCATCCAGACGGAAAAGGACGCCATGGATTACTACAAGTATGGCGCGGAGCGTATGGCTGAAGATAAAGCTCGGCAGACATTTGAGATTCTTGCTCGTGAAGAATATCAGCATGCCGAATCTTTTTACAGAATCTACTCCGGCGATGAAATTCCTTCCTTTCAGGAGTTCATGAACGCACCACCAAACACGGAATCCTCATGGTGGAAGGGGCTGCAGAGCCTGTTAGTCCAGGATTTTGATGAGCGCAAAGCGTTGGAATTGGCGATTGATCAGGAAGAGGCCCTGGAGAAAACACTCCGCGAGATGGCGGCCCAGATTGATGACCCTGACATTTCAAGGGTTTACCTGGCGAACGCTACATCGACTCATAACCACCTTGAACTGGTTGAAGAAGACTACAAGGCCATGCTTGGCATGAGCGGCTGATTCTTCTCAAACATACAGATAAAAAAAAGCAGAAAAGGCCGTTCTCAAAGGAGAGCGGCCTTTTAAATTGCGGGGACATCACACCCAACACGGAAAACTCAAACCATTTCTTAACGCTAAGGTGCAAGGGAAGGCCTGAAAGTTGTGTAAGTATAGATCAGAAACAAAAAGCCCCGCGAGTTGCGGGGCTCATTTCGATTATTTGATTTGTTCCTAGTTAAACATCTTGGCGCCGAGGTAGGCGAGTGCGGGCCAGGCAATCAGTACGGCCGAGACAAAAGCAAAGACCCCGAGGACGCCCATAACTGCGACGGTGTAACTGGCCTTTACATTATTGACGATATTCGCTGCGCTTTTCATGATGTTTCTCCTGAGGAAACTCTCTTTTCTGAGAGTATTAGTGGTTAAAGTCTGATCCTAGCAACCTGTCGGACTTACAATGAACTGGCTGCTAGTTAAAAAGCTTCGCGCCGATGTAAGCGAGAGCAGGCCAGGCGATCAATACAGCAGAGATAAAAGCGAAGATGCCAAGCATGGCAATGATCAGGACCATGTAACTACTTTTTACGGTATCCATAAAGTTGCTTTGAGTTTTCATAACGACCTCCTGCTGATTGGGTTTTAAAGTTGTTCCTTACTGTTGATTAAACTTTTAACATTAAATAACACTCATGTCAATAATTAAATTAAAATAAGTTCATTATTTTTAACGTTTACAAGTAACTGTTTTTAAAAGACATAACCCTTTTCTCCGGTTAAAAAGTAGCGCTTTTTTCAAATTATCAATATTAACTTTAACTTTTTATTAATAGTTACCAACTATTTTCACCCCGAAGCCACTAATCCATGCTTGGCTTCTGAGTAGCATCCATCGTCCACGGACAAAAATTTAGCTTGCGCCTGTCAAAGGCAGTCACTTAATATGCAACTCATTGAGTCATAAATACTTTCGTTCAGGGATGATATGAGGTCACTTTCAACAACCCAAAATGCAAGCTTGTCGTTGACGTGCACTAGCACCTACGTCTCTCATTACAGATCAGAGGCACAACAGAAGAAAGCATTCATGATGAAGAAATTCTTTACCTTGGCTTTAGTACTGGGACTTCCCTTTGTATTTTCCTCCACCGTTGTTGCCGACAACACACAGGGGCAAGGCATCTACATGAACTTTTGCGCGCCCTGTCATGCCAGTGGCGTAGCCGGTGCACCCAAAGTCGGCGACAAAGCAGCCTGGCAGGGACGTGTTAACAAAGGGGAAGCCGCGATGGCCGCTCTGGCGATCAAAGGCTTTCAAGGCTCAAGCGGCTTCATGCCGGCCAAAGGCGGCAACAGTGCATTAACAGATAAAGAGGTAACCTCTGCAACAACCTACATGGTCGAACGAAGCAAATAGACAGAAGCTTCTTACCCCCTAAATTGGGACGTGTGAGACATCTGACCAATGGCAAGGCTCGGCTTTCTATGCAAGCCGGGCCTTGTACTCTGTCCTTGAGTTTAAGTCTTAAAGCCTCTCGAATTGAGTTAAGCCTTCAAAACATCAAACAAGTTATCGCTTACCCCCACAGAATTGATTGTTCCAACAAAAAATAACGTGTTACCCTGATCTTTCGCCTTTTTGAGTGATTTAACACATATAACTGTCGACAGAGACAGAACAACATAGCGCGGAGCACCATGACGCAAGAATCATCCCTCTATCAGCTAAAACGTCCGGCTCGCTACCTGGGCGGGGAACGGGGCAGCATCCGTAAAGAGTGGGAGCAGGTCGAGGTGACCTTTGCTCTGGCATTCCCCGATGTCTACGAAGTCGGCATGAGCCATATCGGCTCAGCCATTCTTTACCGGACACTCAACGACCACTCATGGATTGCAGCAGAACGAGCCTACACCCCCTGGCCCGATCGCGAGCAACAGTTGCGAGAGGCGAAGCTTCCCCTCTCTTCCCTGGAAAATGGCCGCAGCCTCGCCGACTTCGACATTGTTGGTTTTTCCCTGCAATACGAGCTCTGCTACTCAAATGTCCTGTCAATGCTCGACCTGGCAGGCTTGCCGATGAGAGCCACAGAACGAGACGAGCAGGCACCACTGATCATCGTTGGTGGACCCTGCGCATTTAACCCCGAACCTCTCGCTGATTTTTTCGACTGTGCCGTTATCGGCGATGGCGAAGAAGTCGTCATTGAATTATGCGATGCGGTCAGGGTCAGCAAAGCCTCTGGTGAGAACCGTGCTGCACTTTTGAAACGACTGGCTGCCATTGAGGGAATTTATGTTCCTTCTCACTTCATGGTCAGCTATCAAGCAGATGGCCGCATCGAAGCGATCACCGCAAAAGATCCACAACAACCGAAAGTTCGCCGCCGGGTTCTCGCCGACCTCGACTCCGCGCCCTACCCGGAACAACCGATCGTGCCTTTTTTAGAGACGATCCATGACCGGGTTGCCATAGAGGTTGCCCGTGGCTGCACCCGTGGCTGCCGCTTTTGTCAGGCCGGTTACATCTACAGACCGGTCCGCGAACGTCAACCGGACACCATCCGCAACCTGATCGATCAGCTGCTGAACCACTCCGGATACGATGAAGTCTCTCTGCTTTCCCTATCCACCGGTGACTACAGCGCCATTGAGACCTTGATGCAGAACCTTATGGGCTGTTACGCCGACCAAAGCATTGCGGTTTCCTTGCCCAGCCTGCGCGTCGGCTCCCTGACACCGGAGCTGATGAACGAAATCAAGAAGGTGCGAAAAACCGGCTTCACACTAGCCCCCGAAGCTGGCAGTGAACGACTGCGGCAGGTGATTAACAAGGGGATTAATGCTGAAGATTTGGTTGATAGTGCCACCACGGCCTTTGGACTCGGTTGGAGGATCATCAAGCTGTACTTCATGATCGGCCTGCCAACGGAAACGGACGAAGACCTGGACGCCCTCGTTGAGCTCGCGGCCAGAGTCAAGAGAGCCGGCAAAGGCACGCAGGGTGGAGCAGATGTCAACGTCTCGGTTTCCACTTTTGTTCCCAAGGCACATACGCCCTTTCAGTGGGAAGCACAGATCGGCTACGAAGAAACGATTGCTCGCCAGGAAAGGCTGCGTGGTGCTCTGAAAAAGAAACGTCTGCGCCTTAAATGGCATGACGCCGAGCTTTCTTTTCTCGAAGGAGTCTTCGCCCGAGGAGACCGTCGCCTGGGAGCGGTCCTTGAGGAGGCGGTCAAACAAGGCTGTCGTTTCGATGGTTGGAGAGAGCATTTTCGCTACGACCTCTGGATGGAAGCCTTTGTCAAAGCTGAGATTGATCCCGCCTGGTATCTTCGCCAACGCCTAACGGGAGAGATCTTCCCCTGGGAACATATCGATGCCGGAGTCAGCAGGGATTTCCTTGTGCGAGAACGTCAAGCCGCCCTGCTCGGCAAAGCAACCCCGGACTGTCGCAACGGCCAATGCAGCTACTGTGGCCTCTGTGACTTTGAAACCGTCAAACCAAGGCTCGCCGACACAACCCGTCTACAAGCTCCAGAGGCAATAGAAGCAGAGGAACCAACAGAGCCAACGCTCCTGCCCAAACTGCGCCTGACAGTGACCAAAACCGGACGCATAGCCAGCCTGAGCCACCTTGAGTACATGACCCTGATCCACCGTGCGATTCGTCGAGCGGACCTACCGGTTAAATACTCGGCGGGCTTCCATCCGGCACCGCGCATCAGCTTTGGAGACGCTTTGCCTTTGGGAGTTTCAAGCGAAGCGGAACTTATCGATCTGGAGTTGAGGGAGCCATGTCTCGCTCAAGAGGCTCTCACACGGCTTAACCTGGAGCTTCCGGAGGGTGTTGAAGTGGTGGCTGCTACGAGTTGGCCCCGCAAAGGGGAATCCCCGGCAAACAGTATCTTTACCGCGACTTTTAAAGTCCCGATTCCCGAAGGCACAGACACACACCTCGAGGAACAGCTGACCACATTCCTCAAGCAGGAGACCGTTCTGGCCACGAGAATGAAAAAAGATCGCCCCGTGGAGATCGATCTGCGCCCCTGGGTTCATGATCTGAAACGACAGGACAACCTGTTGTGGATGGACATGCATTGTGGCAGCCCGCTTTTTCTCGCGGCATTCCTGTTCAACAAAGATGTCGAAGAAGTACGATCACTCGGTATATGTAAAACTGCCGTCGAGTTGAAAGAACAAGATATACAGGTAGATTAATAGAGAGAGACAAACACCGACCCGAAACACTCCAACCTGCGGACGAAGCCGTTAAAAGGCCCTGTCTTATCGAGCTCCTGCGGGTCAGATAAAACAAATTTACGCATTTTTTATTTTCACATATTTAGCTTTTAACTTTGAAGGAGACAGCCATGACCAAAGAACTGGTCATCAACACCACGTCCCATGAGACGAGGATTTCCCTCCTGGAGAGCGGCCACATAGCCGAGCTCTACATCGAGCGAAACCGTGAAATGGGTATTGTCGGCAACATCTACCGCGGCAGAGTCATCCGGGTACTCCCCGGAATGCAGGCGGCCTTCGTTGATATCGGCCTGGAGAAAGCGGCCTTTCTCTATGTTGCCGATGTTCTCGATGAGATGGAAGCCGTAGAGCATTATGTCGAGGTTGGCCATCGTCACGATCAGCACAGTGAAGAGACAAGTGAAGAGCGCCCGCCGCTACCGCCGATCGAAGAGCTGTTGCAGGAAGGCCAGGAGATTATGGTCCAGGTCGCCAAAGAGCCACTCGGCACCAAAGGGGCACGCATTACTTCGCACATCTCACTGCCGGGGCGCAACCTTGTGTACATGCCGACGGTTGACCATGTCGGCATCTCCCGCCGCATCGAGAACGAGGAAGAACGCGATCGTCTGAAACACCTGGTCGATGTTATGCGTCCAGCCGGGACCGGCTTCATCGTCCGCACCGTGGCAGAAAGCCGTGACGGTGAAGAGCTCAAGGCCGACATGGACTATCTGGTCAACCTCTGGGAAAAGATCAGCGAACACAGCGAAGACAAAGGAGCTCCCTGTCTGATCCACTCGGACCTCGACGTGACCAGCAAGGTTCTGCGCGATATCCTCACCGAGGACGTTTCACGGGTCATTGTTGACAACCCCGTCGAGTTCGACAAAATCGGCAGCTTTCTGGATACCTTCATGCCCGGGCACAATTTTCAGGTTGATCTATACAAGGGGAGTGAACCGATCTTCGACAGCTTCGGCCTGGAAGTAGAGATTGCTCGGGCACTCGGACGCAAAGTCTGGTTAAAGAGCGGCGGCTATATCATTATTGAGCAAACCGAGGCGCTGACTGCCGTCGATGTCAACACCGGCCGATTTGTCGGCAAACACAACCTCGAAGACACGATTCTCAAAACCAACCTCGAAGCCGTCAAAGAAGTTGCCTTCCAGTTACGCCTGCGCAACATCGGTGGCCTGATTATCATCGACTTTATCGATATGGAGAAAGAAGCTCACCGCGAGAAGGTTCACGGCTCATTGGAAGAAGTTCTCAAAAACGACAAGTCGAAAACCAACATTCTCAAGATCTCTGAGCTCGGCCTGGTTGAAATGACCCGTAAAAGAGTTCGCGAAAGTATCGGCCGCACATTGTGCGAAGCGTGTCCTTACTGTGACGGCAAAGGGTATGTCAAAAGCCGTACGACTACCGTTTACGAAATTTTCCGGGAATTACAGCGAGAAATGGGGCCTGCACCGGGCTATCGCATGACCCTGCTGGTTCATCCTGACATAGCTTCGCTCCTCTATGATGATGAACGTCTCGGCATCGAAGAGTTGGAGAAAAAGTTCGAAAAACAGATTACGATTACGGCACGCCAAAGCTTTCATCTTGAGCAGTTTGAAATCATTGTCGGCTAAGATTTTTTCTTGACATGCTTATACCGACAGACGTATAAGTACCAGTTCCTAAACGGATCAAGTCCGTAATCCAAGGAACGAAAGCGAGGTGTATAGGCTATGTACGCGGTCATTAAAACCGGAGGAAAGCAGTATAAAGTTTCCGCAGGCGACCTTCTTAAGGTCGAAAAACTTGCTGGTGCGGTGGGTGAAACCATCGAACTGGACGAAGTCCTCATGGTTGGCGGAGAAGAGGTTAAAATCGGAACACCTCTCTTACCTAATGCGAAAGTAACAGCAACGATCGTCGAACAGGGTAAAGATAAAAAAATCCTGGTCTTCAAATCGAAGCGTCGTAAGAACTATCGCAAGAAGTACGGCCACCGTCAGCCCCTCACCCGTCTCAAGATAACGAATATTGAAGCTTAAGGAGTAAATCATGGCTCACAAAAAAGCGGGCGGCAGTACTAGAAACGGCCGCGATAGCGCAGGCAAACGCCTCGGAGTCAAACGTTACGATGGCCAACTGGTAACAGCCGGATCAATTCTGGTTCGCCAGCGCGGCACGACCATTCACCCCGGCAACAATGTCGGTTGCGGCAATGACTACACTCTCTTTGCCCTGGTTGAAGGCAAGGTTAAATTCGAACGTCTCGGCAAAGACCGCAAGAAAGTTAGCGTCTACGCTTAAGGTCAGACTCCCGAACAACTTGAAAAACCCGAGGTTCTTTAGTGAGCTTCGGGTTTTTTATGTTAAACATTTATAGAGAACACACTTTTGGCGAGGCATGAAAAAGAAATTCTCTTTTTCACGACTCGCTCTTTGCGCTAATAAGACAGAACATGAAATTCATTGATGAGGTCAACATAAACGTCAAGGCTGGCGATGGCGGTCGCGGCTGCCTTTCCTTCCTCCGCGAAAAGTACGTTCCCCTTGGCGGTCCTGACGGCGGTGACGGCGGTCGTGGCGGTGACGTCCTGCTTGAAGTGGATACAGCCCTTACGACCCTCCTCGACCTGCGCTACAAACACCATCTTAAAGCCAAGAATGGCATTCCTGGCATGGGCAAGAATAAGCACGGTAAAAGTGGCGAGCACCTCGTCATCAAGGTTCCACCAGGAACCTTGGTCTACGATGAAGAGACAGGAGAGCTACTCGCCGACCTGACCAAAGTCGATCAAGGCTTTCTGCTGCTCAAAGGCGGCCAGGGCGGTCGTGGCAACGCCCGATTCCTGTCCTCCACCAATCGTGCGCCCCGTCACACTCAACCCGGGATGCCCGGCGAAGAACGCATTCTGAGACTGCAGCTCAAACTGCTCGCCGACGTTGGTCTGGTCGGCTTACCCAACGCGGGGAAATCGACTTTGATTTCATGTATCTCCGCAGCTCGACCCAAGATTGCCGACTATCCCTTCACGACTCTGGTGCCAAATCTTGGCGTAGTCAAACATGGCGACTTTCGTTCCTTTGTTATGGCGGACATCCCTGGCCTCATTGAAGGCGCTAGCGACGGCCATGGCCTCGGCGTGCGCTTCTTGCGACATATTGAGCGCACTGACCTCTTTCTGCATCTCGTCGACCTCTCCTACTTACAGGAAGGTGACCCGATTGAAAACTTCGAAAAGATCAACCATGAACTCGAACGTTTCAAGCAGGAATTGAGTGAACGTCCCATGCTGGTGGTCTTTACCAAGCAGGACATTACCGAAGTCCGAGAAGAAACCGAGAAAATCCGCGCCGAGTTCGAGCAGCGTGGCTTCAAGACTTTTGCCATCTCCGCGGTGACCAGAGAAGGGTTACCTGAACTCGTTACGATAATCGCCAGTGAACTCGATCGTATGCGTCAAGCCGACCCGCTTGACAGCTCTAGCGACGAGGGGTAAAGTTTTCCAGTCTTTTCAGCAACTTCTACAAGCAGAACACAATGCGCACAATTCTTCTGGCACATGTTAAACGAGTCGTTATCAAGATCGGCAGTGGCGTCATTTCCAACGCTAGTGGCCTTGACCTCGATCGAATTGCAACCATCTGCGAAGATGTCTACAAACTTCGCCAGCGTGGTTACGAAGTCATCCTGGTTTCTTCTGCTGCGGTGGCGGCAGGCAAAGCGGACCTGGGCATTGTCGGCAAGCCGCAGACAATACCCCTGAAACAGGCCGCTGCCGCCATTGGTCAAAGTCGCCTCATGCGCGCCTACAAAGATTCATTACGCCAATACGACCTCAAAGCCGGCCAGATCCTCCTGACACGCGATGACCTCGCCAACCGCCGCCGCTACCTCAACGCACGCAACACTTTGATGACTCTTCTTGAATACGGCATTGTACCGATTATCAACGAGAATGATTCAGTCGTGATTGACGAAATCCGTTTCGGCGACAACGACAATCTCTCTGCCATGACCACCAACCTGGTGGAAGCTCAGCTTCTCGTCATCCTTTCCGATGTTGATGGTCTCTACGACAGTGACCCGCGCAAAAATCCAGAGGCTCGATTGGTTTCAGAAGTCGAACGACTCACCCCCGAGATCGAGGCCATGGCCGGCAGAGAAGACACGGACCTCGGCACCGGCGGCATGACCACCAAGCTCAAAGCCGCCAAACGAGCCACACTTTTGGGTGCGGGTACGGCCATCATCAACGGCCGCACACCGCACAACCTGCTCTATCTTTTCGATGGCCATGAGCTCGGCACCTACTTCCTGCCAGCGCGTGACCCGATGGCCGCCCGCAAGCACTGGATCGCCTTCACCAAGAAGCCAAAGGGCAAGCTGATCCTCGACCATGGCGCACAGGCGGCCGTTACCGAGCGCGGCAAAAGCCTTTTACCTGCAGGCATTCATAAGCTTGAAGGCAGCTTTGAGCGTGGCGATGCCGTACGCATCTGCGATCTGGATGGCCAAGAATTTGCCAAGGGCGTCACCAACTACAACTCAGCAGAGCTGGTGCGGATTCTCGGCAAAAAGACCAAAGAAATTGAAGGGATCCTCGGCTACCAGTATGGCGACGAGGTCGTTCACCGCGACAACATGGTGATCAACACATGAAGGAGCAAACAAGATGAACGTAGCTGAACAGATGCTGAAGATCGCGCAGGATGCCAAAGTTGCGTCCCGGGTATTGGCTCGCCTCTCCTCCGCAGTCAAGAACGAGTTGCTGCAAAAGATGGCGCAGGCACTTATAGACCATACCGAACAGTTGATTGAGGCCAACGAAAAGGACCTGATGGCGGCCCGCGAAGCAGGACTGGCAGCGGCCATGGTCGATCGCCTGACTCTCGACTCGCAACGCATCCGCAGCATGGCAGACGGACTACGTGAGGTCGCCGACCTTCCTGACCCGGTTGGCGAGATCACCGGCATGTGGCGCCGACCTAACGATTTGCAGATCGGTCGCATGCGCATCCCCCTCGGCGTCATCGGTATCATTTACGAATCTCGCCCCAACGTTACCGCCGATGCTGCAGGCCTTTGCCTGAAGAGCGGCAACGCAGTGATTTTGCGCGGCGGCAAGGAAGCGATTCATTCCAATCTGGCGATCGGCAGAACCCTGAAAAATGAACTGGAACGCATGCGACTCCCTGCTGCAGCCCTGCAAGTGATTGAGACAACCGACCGAACCGCTGTGCTCGAGCTCCTCAAGCTGGAAGAAGAGATCGACCTGATCATTCCACGCGGTGGCGAAGGCCTGATTCGTTTTGTCAGTGAGAATTCCCGTATCCCTGTCATCAAACATTACAAGGGCGTCTGCCACACCTTTGTCGATGCCAGCGCCGATTATGCGAAAGCGGAGAGCATCTGCATCAACGCCAAGGTTCAACGCCCAGGCGTCTGCAACTCCATGGAGACACTCCTTATCCACCAGGACATCGCCGAAACGTTCGTCCCCTATATCGCTTCGGCCATGCGCGCCCAAGGCGTCGAACTGCGCGGCTGCGAAACAACCAGAGCGTTTGCTCCGGAGGCACAACCGGCAACCGAAGAAGATTGGCACGCCGAGTACCTCGACCTGATCCTGGCAGTCCGTGTTGTCGAGAGTCTCGATGAAGCAATTGACCACATCCAGACCTACGGCTCGCTGCATACGGAGGTCATTGTCACCCGCGACTACGAAAATTCGCAACGATTCCTGCGCGAAATCAACTCGAGTGTCGTCATGGTTAACGCCTCATCGCGTTTTTCCGATGGCAATCAGTTTGGGCTCGGTGCAGAAATCGGCATTTCAACCACAAAGCTGCATTCATTCGGCCCCATGGGACTCGAAGACTTGACGACACGTAAGTTCATCGTCCTTGGTGACGGTCAGATTCGGCCCTGAGAAAAGCAAGACCTTACTTCAACGCGGAGATGCGGAGAGAACTTTTCTAACGGCGCCAAAAAACTTCGGGTCTATAACCCAAACAAAGGGAATACGTCTTTACACCAAAACAGTAAGGGCTGAAACCAAAAGCCCAACGCAAAGACGCTAAGAAAAACCAAGAAAGACGCAAAGGGTGACTATTATCGCCTTTGAAGTGGTTTTCTTTGCGGGCTTTCTCTACCCCTTTGCGCCTTTGCGTTAAACCCTTACAACCTTTTTTTGGGTTATAAGTCCGAAAAACTTTTGGGCTTTCTCTGTGACTCAACGTCCTCGCGTTAAAAATTATGACCATTTGCCTTGGACTTAAACTATGAAAACCGGCATCCTCGGCGGCACATTCAACCCGATCCACCTCGCTCACCTGCGCATTGCGGAAGAGGTGCATCAGACGCTTGAACTCGACAGGACACTGTTTATTCCGGCAGCAGAACCTCCCCATAAGGATGTCGCCGGCGAGATTTCCTTCGCCCACCGTCTCGCCATGGTCGAGGCTGCAATTAAAGATTACCCGGCCTTCCAGGCCTCCGATCTTGAACTGCAGCGTCGTGGCAAGAGCTTCTCTGTCGACACCTTGGAGATTTTGCGTCAGGAGGACCCGCAAGGGGAACGTTTCTTCATCATTGGCCTCGATTCTTATCGCGACATCGCCTCATGGAAAGATTTTCGTCGCATTTTCAGTCTCTGCCACCTGGTCGTAACAACCCGTCCTGGTGTCGTAATCAAGGACTCTCTGCAGCCCCTCCCCGTTGCGATGCACAAAGACTTCTGTTACGATGAAGACGTAAAAAAAATACGCCACAAATCAGGCAATTATCTGATTTTTCTGGAAGAGACCAAGCTCGACATCTCATCGACACAGATTCGCGGCCTGAAAAGAAAAGGCCAGCCGATTGAGCACCTGGTTCCTGCTGCTGTCGCAGCCTATATTGAAGAGAACGGACTCTATAAAGAGAACCCGTATCGATAGAAGATGTTCACTCTAACCGTATAAAACCTACCACAGGGAGTCACTAATTTGTTATCGCAAGACCGGGCGCAAAAGTGCGCCGCTTTAGCCCTCGACAAAAAAGCTTTTAACGTCCGCATTCTCGATGTTCGTAAGATTTCGTCGCTAACCGATTTTCTTGTGCTTGCCTCCGGCAGTTCTGATCGCCAGGTCAAAGCAGCTGCCGAATCAGTACATCTTGGTCTGAAAAGCGAATACGCTACCATGCCGATCGGGATTGAAGGCCTCAACGAAGGTCGCTGGGTGCTGATCGACTACGGTGATGTTATGGTGCACGTTTTCCACGAACCGGTTCGAATCTTCTACGATCTGGACGGTCTCTGGTGTGACGCTGAAGAGATCCAGATTCAGGAAGACACTATGGCTGGCCAGGAAAACCCTTGAAATTAAGCCTGCTCTGCGTCGGTCGCCTTAACCTGCCGTTCGCGAATGAAGGCTGCGCCGAATTTTCCGGGAGGTTGAAACGTTACCTGCCCCTCGTTATCCATGAAATCAAAGAGCATAAGACGGGACGCAAGCAAGACCTGCCACGCATCATTGCGACAGAGGGTGAAGCTCTCGAGCAGAAGATCCCGCCCGGAGCCTTTGTGATTGCACTGGACCAGGGCGGCAAGAAGCTGAGTTCCGAGGGGCTGGCAGACCTTATGAAAGATCATATGCTGCGCAGCATCCCGGAGTGGACACTTATAATAGGTGGCCCCTATGGCTTGAGTGACTCCTTGAGAAAACGGGCAGACCTGATCCTCTCCCTGTCGCCCATGACCCTGACTCATCAGATGGCACGTCTGCTACTGCTTGAACAACTCTACAGGTGTTGTACGATTATTCGCAACGAACCCTACCATCACTAGCAGAAAGATTGTTCCATCAACCCCTTCTCAAGTGATTTTTTCTTCGCCAGAAAGCCCTATTTTGTGGTTAAATATCGGACCATATAATATTAAGCAGGTTAAGGAGAGTAACATGAGTAAACGTTTCACCCAGGTTAAGGAGCAGTTATTGAAGGAGCGCCAGAACCTTCTTCAGGATGTCAGTAATTCCTATGAAGCCTGCCGTGAGATTGGTCAGGATGGCGTGCCTGACATCGGTGACATGTCCTCTGCAGCCTACAGTCGCGACATCCTCTTCAATGTCAGCGAAACTCAACGACAGCGTATCAACGACATCGATGTAGCCCTGACACAGATTGAAAAAGGCGAATATGGCGTCTGCATGAGCTGCGGTGAAGATATTTCACCCCGTCGCATGGAAGTCAGGCCGTTTTCCCGTTATTGTATAGAATGTAAAACAGACATTGAAAAATTTGGTGAATAATCCTGATCAAAAGTACTTCATGACGATAAGCGTACCGGGAGGGTCACAATGATTTATCTGGCAATATTAACCTTCGTTTTTGTTATTTTTGCATTCTGCTTTCTCTACTTCTGGGGCATTAACCCGGGAGACATGACCGTCTTCTTCGCAGCAGGCGAGGGCCTGACCTTTCCGACACCCATTATTATCATCGGGGCCATTCTGATCGGTTTGCTGCTCGGCAACGGGCTTCATATCCTGAGCCTGATCGCTCATTCTTTTTCCCACTGGCGTCGCGACCAGAGCCAGAAAAAAGCCCAGGAAACCAACGCCATTTATCGCGAAGGCGTCGGACGGCTCCTCTCTGGCGACCTGAAGAAGGCGCGGGTTCTACTCAACAAGGCGATGGATCGTGACCCCAAGCGTGTTGACACGCTGATCGCCATGGCGAACCTGGCTGCCCAGGAGGGCAACTCAACAGAAAGCCTTGGCCTGTTGCGGAAAGCCGGAGATCTGGACCCTAAAAGTCTCGAAGTTCTTTTCAAGACTGCGGCAATCCAGGAAGAGACCGGTCATGACGATGATGCCATGGCCTCCTACCAGGAGTTGATCTCTCGCGAAAAAGACAATCGCAAAGCGCTTCGCTCCCTGCGTGACCTCTACCTCAAGCATAGCCGCTGGCAGGACGCACTTGAAATCCAGCGTCAGGTGCTCAAAGCCGGTCCCGGGGCCAACCGCGTTGCCGATGAGAAAGCTCTTCTTCTCTACCTGCGCTACGAAGTGGCCAGCCAGTCAATAAGTAATGGTTCTCCGGATCAAGCTAAGTCGGAACTGAAAGATATCATCCGTCAAGAAGCTGAGTTTACCCCGGCGCAAGTCTCTCTTGGTGATGCCTTGGTGGCCTTGAATCAGGGCGACGATGCGGTGAAAATCTGGCAGGACGGCTACAAGAAACTCGGCAAGGGAGTCTTTCTCGAACGCCTGGAAGACTACTTCATGAAGCGTGAGGATCCTTCTTCATTACTGACTTTCTTCCGTAGTCAGGTCATCGAGCAAGGTGACGACCTCGTGTTCCGTCTCTTTTATGGCAAACTTTGTCTGCGACTGGAGATGGTCGACGAAGCCAAAGAACAGCTACAAGCCATTGAGAGCTCCGGCGTCGAGTCTCCTCAGGTACATCTCCTGCTGGCAGAAACCTACCGTCGCTGCCGTGAGCCGGAGCAAGCGATCAACGAGTATCAGAAAGCACTCGGTATCTCCAAACGCCTGCATCTGAACTTCGTCTGCGAAAAATGTCAGAACGTCTCTGCCGAATGGAACAGCCGGTGCCCATCCTGTGGCGAATGGAATACGAGCAGCCTGGTCGACCGCAAGCTGATAAAAGATGCACGTCCTCTGGCTCTCGACAAGATGGTCATTCATCACGGCGAACGTAAAGAGTGGGAAGGTGCATGAAAAAACCGGTAGCACTGATCATCCTTGATGGCTGGGGACTCAACGAGAGTTGCGATAGCAACGCCGTCTGTCTGGCAAAGACTCCACGTTTGGATGATCTTTTTAAGAACTACCCCTCCTCCTGGCTGAGCGCCTCGGGCCTCGATGTCGGTCTACCTGAAGGACAAATGGGCAACTCGGAGGTTGGACATCTCAATATCGGTGCCGGCCGTATCGTCTACCAGGATCTGACCCGCATCACTCAAAGTATTGCCGAGGGAGATTTCTTTACCAATCAGGTTCTGCTCGAAGCCCTGCAGAAGATTCACAAAGCTGGCGGCAAACTCCATCTGATGGGGTTGCTGTCAGACGGTGGCGTCCATTCGCACAACACTCACCTCTATGCTTTGATCGAACTGGCCAAAAGCCAGGGCGTTGACGTCTGTGTCCATGCTTTCATGGATGGTCGAGACACGCCCCCGCAAAGTGGTGCAGGTTATCTCGCGCAACTCGAAACAGAGATAAAGCGCTTGCAACACGGTCAGGTGGCAACCGTCATAGGTCGCTATTACGCCATGGATCGCGATAATCGCTGGGATCGTGTGTCGCGTGCATGGCAGGCGATGTCCCTCGGTCAGGGACTCGTGGTCAAGTCAAGCACTGAGGCGATCGAAGCCGCCTACGCGGCCGGTCAAACCGATGAGTTTGTCGAACCACAGGTCATCCAAAAGAATGGCGCACCAGTCGGCCGCATCAGCGACCAGGATGGCATCATCTTTTTCAATTTTCGCGCAGACCGAGCCAGAGAGATCACCCGTCCCTTCACACAAAAAGACTTCAATGAGTTTGAACGTGTGCAAACACCTCAACTCTCAACGTTTGTCTGCCTGACCGAATACGATGAAACTTTTGACCTGCCGGTCGCCTATAGCACCGCAAGTTATCCAAAAATTCTCGGTGAAGTCGTTGCATCTGCAGGGATGAACCAACTGCGGATTGCCGAGACAGAGAAATATGCCCACGTTACATTCTTCTTCAACGGTGGCAACGAAACACCTTTTAGCAACGAAGATCGTGCACTGATTCCTTCACCCAAGGACGTCGCTACCTATGACCTGAAGCCAGAGATGAGCGCTCCTGAAGTCACTGAAGAGGTTATTCGTCGCATTCAATCAGAACACTATGATCTGATCATCCTGAACTTTGCCAACCCTGACATGGTGGGCCATACAGGAGTTTTACAAGCGGCAATCACGGCCATGGAGACGGTTGACCACTGCGCGGGCCGAGTTATTGATGCTTTGCTGACGGCAGGGGGCTGTGCCCTGATAACAGCTGACCACGGCAATTGCGAAAAGATGCTCGACGAAAATGGCACTCCTCATACCGCGCACACAGCTAACAGGGTACCGCTCATCTTTGTTGCGCCTGACACAGATAAGTCCAGTCTTCAGCCCGGCATCCTTGCTGATATTGCACCCACCATTCTCAACCTGTTGGGACTCGAAGTTCCTGCTGAGATGACAGGCAAGAACCTTATTTCATAAAGTGCATTGAATTATCATACCTCTGGGGGGGGGGACTCATGTGGACCAACTTGTGTCGTGCGCTATCGGCAGGTGTAGAGCTTTTTTTGCCACCGGCCTGCCTGCTCTGTGGACAACTTCTGCCGCCAGGCTTCGACCCGCGGGAATTCTGCGCAGAATGCCAGGCAAGCATGCCGCCCCTGGGGAGATCACACTGCGGTTGTTGCAGCCAACCTTTCCCCGCATCTTCATCACAACATCTCTGCGCAACATGCCTGCAGCGCCCCCCTGCTTTTTCAATCGTCCACGCGGCCTGCTCCTATCAGGAACGCGTCAAAGACGCCATCCATCAGCTCAAATATCGCAATCAGGTCAACCTTGCACAGCCGCTTGGAAAACTTCTCGGCAAAGCACTTGAGTCTGCAGAAGTAAGCTTCAAGCCAGATTGTATTATTCCGGTCCCCTTACACCCCGGTCGCTTGAAAAAACGTGGCTACAACCAGGCGCTTGAAATCTCTCGGCCGCTGGCCAGAAAGATGCAGGTTCCTATCGACACCACACTTTTACAACGCACCCTTAAAACACCGCCACAGCAAGGACTGACCGCCGCAGAAAGAAGAAGTAACCTACGCAACGCTTTCACAGTCACCACAACAACCCCTGCGCGAAACATCTTACTGGTCGACGATGTCATGACGACCGGTGAAACAGTCCGTGAGTGTTGCAGAGTTCTTATGAAAAACAAGATTACTGAAGTTCAGGTTGCCGTGATCGGACGCGCTTGAAAATCGGGGATTGTGACGTACAGACCATTAGTGATAAAATATTTTTTACAAGGACATTATCTTCCTATGTCAAAAGCCAGCGCCATCATAAAAAACATCTCCCTTGAGCAAGCCCTGAGCACCATACCAAGCGGCTTATTTGTCGTCGACACAGAGTTGTATATCGTCTACTGGAATCCTGCAGCAGAACAGATCACCGGCTATAGCTGCGAGGAAGCCGTCGGGCAGCACTGTTCTTTTTTGCAAGGGATTCCCTGCGATGACAGATGCGGGCTTTTTCACACCGACATCCCTAAGCCGATTATCGGTGGCAGATGCACCATCGTTACCAAGTCGGGGGAGACAATTCACCTGATCAAGAACATGGAGTTTCTGCGCGACACTGAGGGTGAAGTTATCGGCGGCATCGAATCGTTCAATGATATTTCTCAACAGTACGCATTGGAAAAATCATTGCGCGAGCAGGCGACGAGCCTGGAGGCCAGGGTCAAGGCACGCACAGAGGAACTTAAGAAAAGCGAACAACTCTTCCGTATCGTCCTTGACAACATGGACGACATGGCCTACATCGCCAATAAAGAGCTCAAGCTCACCTTTATGAACCTTGCCATGCAGGAGTCCTTTGGGGATCGCGTTGGAGAAAATTGCTACGAAGTTCTTCACAACGAGAAGTCGGTCTGCTCCTGGTGCCCTATGGCCAAGGTCTTCAAGAACCGCACGGTCCGTGACGAACGCAAGCTCGGCAGGCAAGAGAGAACCTACGAAATTGTACACTCACCACTGCCGGCAGAAGATGGTATCAGGCAGAAGCTTGCCGTCTGCAGAGATATTACCCTACGCAAAAAAGCTGAAGACGACCTGAAAGAAGCCAATCGTGAATTGGATGCTTTTGCACATTCAATTTCCCACGACCTGCGCGGCATTCTCGCCCCTGTCGTTACCTACATGGACTTCCTGAGCATAACCTACAGCAAAGTCTTAGACGAACAGATTTTACAGATTCTTGGTGAAGTTGAACGTCAGAGTGAGCGGGCAATCGCCCTCCTGGACGACCTTCTGGACCTGGCTCAGGTCAGCCATGTCAAAGCAGGCGATAATCCAACAGACGTTAATATGATCGTCGATGAAGTTATCCGTGAACTCGGCGTCAACAAAAAGGAAATGCCGGAGATCATTGCCGAGAAACTCCCCCAGACGTGGCTTCCAGAAACCCTCGTTTACCAGATTTACATCAACTTGATCGGCAACGCCTGCCGCTATGTGCCGCTAGAAAGTGGCGCTATTGAAGTCGGCAGTTGGGATGATGACAAGAGTACGACCTATTTCGTTCGCGATTACGGGCCAGGCGTGCCTACTCAGGAACGGGAAACCATTTTCGACATTTTTTCCCATGGCAAAAGATCCAAGGGACAACGGGGCACCGGTGTCGGCCTTGCCATTGTTCGTAAAATCGCCTTGCGCTCCCAGGGCCAGGTCTGGGTTGAACAAACTCCCGGCAGGGGCGCAACCTTCTGCATCTCTTTGCCGAAAGCACCGGCCTTCGGTGAGGACCTCATTTAACCCACACACTCAAACCTGTACCAAAACCATAGGGATGGCCAATGTCCCCTACAACCACTATGCCTAAACCATTAGAGACAGAATTGCTGTGCCTATATCGGACCTTGCTCGACCACTTCGGACCTCTCAACTGGTGGCCCGCAGACAGTCCCTTCGAAGTTGTTATCGGTGCCATACTCACTCAAAACACGGCATGGACCAATGTAGAACGGGCTATAGACAATCTTAAAGAGGAGCAGACCCTTTCTCCTGAAAGATTGTCTAAGATCCCGATTGATCAGCTCGAAGAGTTAATCAAGCCTTCCGGTTTTTTCCGGCAGAAAGCAAACCGACTGCAAAGCCTTTCCAGATATCTGGTAACAGAATGGCAAAGCAACTTAAACGATTTTTGCAGCGGACCTCTTGATGAAGCCAGAAATAGATTACTAGCCAGGCCTGGAATCGGCCCTGAAACTGCAGATTCTATCCTCCTTTATGCTGCAGGTCGGCCTTCGTTTGTTGTTGATGCCTACACCAGACGCATTTTCGAGCGCATCGGAGTTCTTTGCGGTGGCGAGGCATATGCAGAGGTTCGACAGATTTTTATGCAAGCACTCCCCGAAGATGTTGCTCTCTACAACGAATACCACGCACTCATCGTACAACTGGCCAAAGCCTGCTGCAGAAAGAGAAAACCGCTTTGCAACAAATGCCCGATTTGCAAACTCTGCCGTTTCGCAACCTAAGCAACGTCTGCCAAGACAAAGGTTGCACACCTATCAAAAGCCCTTTTTCAGAGCGTCTGCCTCAGCTCAATACCCTGATTTACCTTGACTTATTCAGCCATTTTGATAAGTTGCGGTGTTCAAATCTGCACCGAAAAGGGGGCCTGCGAGGCTGAATATGGATTATAAAGAGACGCTTAATCTTCCGGCAACAGATTTCCCGATGCGCGGCAACCTGCCACAACGCGAGCCGGAAATCATGCAACGCTGGACCGAACTGGAACTCGACCGCAAACTTAGCGAGCCGAACCAGGAGAAGCCCAACTTCACTCTGCACGATGGCCCTCCCTATGCCAACGGCAACATCCATATCGGCCATGCGCTGAACAAGATCCTCAAAGATATCGTCATCAAGAGCAAACGCATGCAGGGATATTATGCGCCTTACGTCCCCGGCTGGGACTGTCATGGCCTGCCGATTGAACTGAAAGTCGATCAGAAGCTGGGCAAGAAAAAACGGGAGATGACCAAGGCCGAGGTTCGCAGAGAATGCCGCACCTACGCCAAAGAGTGGGTCGACATCCAGAGTGATGAATTCCGTCGTCTCGGCATTTTCGGTGACTGGCAACATCCCTACCTGACCATGACCGCCGATTACGAAGCGGCAACCGCTCGTGAGCTTGCGCGCTTTGCCGAGCGAGAGGGTCTTTACAAGGGGCGCAAACCAATCCACTGGTGTTCTTCCTGCGTAACAGCGCTGGCGGAAGCCGAAGTCGAGTATGAAGACCACACCTCGCCATCGATCTTCGTCAAGTTCCCTTACCAGGACGAGCTGCCTGCTGGCTTTGACGAGCTCGCAGGAAAACCCTTGTCGTTTGTTATCTGGACAACCACCCCCTGGACAATTCCGGCCAACCTGGCCGTCTGCCTTCATCCAGAGCTTCTCTACGTCGCCATCGACACCGGTGCTGAACTGCTGGTCATGGCAGAAGGTCTGCACGCTCAGGTTCTAGCCGAACTCAACATCACTGATTTTAAAATCGCCAAAACCTTTCAGGCTGACGTCTTTGATAAGAAAGAGTGCCGCCACCCTCTCTACGACCGCGCTTCATTGCTGGTCCTCGGCGATTACGTCACCCTTGAAGCAGGAACCGGTTGCGTACATACCGCCCCCGGCCATGGCCATGATGACTATTTGACCGGCCTGCGCTACGGTCTCGAGATCTACAACCCGGTTGATGACTATGGCCGCTACCGTGAGGATCTTGAGTTCTTCGGCAAGGAGAAGGTTCCTGCCGTCAACCCACAGGTCAGCGCCAAGTTGGCCGAAGTCGGCGCTCTACTCGGTGAGGACAAGATTTCACACAGCTACCCCCACTGCTGGCGCTGCAAGAAACCGATCATCTTCCGGGCGACCGAGCAGTGGTTCATCTCCATGGAAGCCAACCAACTGCGTCAGAAAGCACTAGAGCACATCAACGATGTGCAGTGGATCCCGCATTGGGGTCGCGACCGCATTTATAACATGATCGAAAATCGTCCAGACTGGTGCATCAGCCGCCAGCGCAGCTGGGGCGTACCGATCACGGTCTTCTATTGCGGCAAATGCGATGAAGCTTTGGCCGATGGCAAGATCATGCACCATGTCGCCGACCTTTTCGAAGAGACCGGCAGCGACATCTGGTACGAAAAAGAAGCCAAAGAGCTCTTGCCGGACGGCACCGTCTGCCCGAGTTGCGGCCATGATGATTTCCGTAAGGAAATGGATATTCTCGATGTCTGGTTCGACTCCGGCGTTTCGCATGCCGCGGTCGTGGAGAAGAGAGAACAACTCAAGACACCAGCTGATCTCTACCTTGAAGGCAGCGACCAGCATCGCGGCTGGTTCCACTCCAGCCTGCTTGCCTCAGTTGGGACTCGAGACGCAGCGCCATACAGAGCGGTTCTGACCCACGGCTTCGTACTCGACGAAAAAGGTCGCCCGATGTCCAAGTCGGTCGGCAATGTCATCGCTCCGGAAAAAGTCATTAAACAATACGGCGCCGAGATCCTGCGCCTCTGGGTGGCTACCCAGGATTACCGCAACGACACCCGCGTCGGCGATGCCATCCTCAAGCAGGTTTCAGAAGCGTACCGACGCATCCGCAACACGGCCCGCTACATTCTGGGCAATATTCATGATTTTGATCCGGCAACTCAAACTGTTGCCGACAAGGATCTGCTTGAAATTGATCGCTGGGCGCTTTCCCGCCTGGAAGAACTGGTCAATCGCGTCCTGAAATCCTACGATTCTTACGATTTCCACGTGCTCTATCACGCCGTGCACAACTTCTGTTCTGTCGATATGAGCGCTTTCTATCTCGACGTCCTCAAGGACCGGCTCTACACCTCGCCAACCGAGAGCCTGGAACGCCGCAGTGCCCAGACGGCCATGTACCGTATTCTCGAAGCGCTGACCCGCATGATGGCTCCGGTTCTCTCCTTCACAGCCGAAGAAATCTGGGGTTTCATGCCTGGAGAACGTGAAGAGAGTATCCACCTGGCCGAGTTCCCAAGCTTCGAAGATAGTCTTATTGATAATGCCCTGGAAGAAAAGTACGAGCGCATCCTGGCTGTTCGCAGTGATGTTGCCAAAGTTCTCGAATTGGCCCGAGCAGAGAAGATCATCGGTCACTCTCTTGACGCGCGAGTAGAACTCGCTGCCGATGGTGATCTGGCCGATCTGCTTAAACAAGAGTCGGCACAGCTGGCCTCCCTGTTAATTGTCTCTCAGGTTGAAGTGACAGATAGCCTGGCAAACGCGACGACTGGGGAGAACTTGCCTGAGTTGAAGATCCGCGTCAGCAAAGCCGATGGCGAAAAGTGCTCGCGCTGCTGGAACTACGCCACAACAGTTGGTGAGCATGATGATCACCCCGAGATCTGCCACCGTTGTCTTCAGGCTATTGCCTAAGAACAAGCGGGACGTGGCACGCGGAACGAGGTACAAGAACTGGAATCAAACAACCCGCGAGCCACCGATAACCTGACAGCGCAATAGTACGCGTTTGTTGTCAGGCTTTTCGCGTCCCACGTCACCCGTCCCGCGTACCGAGAGATTATGAAAAGGTATTACACATTATCGACCATCAGTCTGGTTCTTTTGATTCTTGACCAGGCAAGCAAATTGTACGTGGACGCCAACTTCCGCCTCCACGAAACGGTGCCGGTAATCCGTGGTTTTTTCCACCTGACCTATGTCCGCAACAAGGGTGCAGCTTTCGGTATCCTCTCCGACAATGCCATCCGCATCCCCTTCTTCATCACCGTATCAATCATTGCCATGCTCGGCATCCTCTGGTATATCAAGCGCCTCAGAGAAGACCAGAAGCTGGCATTTTTTGCCTTGTCTCTGGTTTTTTCCGGAGCCTTCGGCAACCTGATCGACCGTATACGGCTCGGCGAAGTCATCGACTTCCTTGACGTCTTCTGGCAACGCTATCACTGGCCAGCCTTCAATGTCGCCGACTCGGCAATCACTATAGGCGTGACACTTCTGTTTATTGAGATGTGGCGTGAAGACAGGAACAAATCTAAAACAGAAAAGAAGGAGGCTGTGCCATGAAAAAACTTTGGCTGGTTCTGGTGATAGGCTTAATGGTGTTCACCCTGTCTGCCTGTGAAACCATGAAGGGTCTCGGCAAAGACGTGGAAGACGCCGGCGAATGGGTTCAGGAAAAAGCAAACTAACAAGAGGCTGCCTGTCAAGGCAGCCTTTTCCTTTAACTGGAAACAATCAAGTCACTGATAGTGACTCTTCCTATGCCACTCTCTGTAAACGGGGATGATGCAGCTTGACTGAACTCAGGCTCTGCAGAAAACCGATTAAGCTCCTATTGACCTCAAGTGGGGCCTCCAGGTTAATCAGATGGCCTGCATCATTAACGACGTGGCGAAGGCCATTTTCTGGAACGGACTGTTTAAGTACCGGCAGGACCCTGTCCCGGGCTCCGGTCATGATCAACGTCGGGACGGGATATAGCTGACTCTCATCACGATAACTGAGTCGTTTCGGCCGTGAAGCAAGCACCCCTGCCAACGTAGCATCAGAAGGAACTCCCATCCAGTCGCGGAGTTGACGGGTCAAGTTCTGTTTAGCCTCTGAAGGCTGCCCTGAGAGGAGCCGTTCGCAAAGATTATCGATTACTGTTGGGCGATGTCCTTCACGAACCAGTTCGGCCAGATCGAACCGACGCACTTGCTCAATTGCATCACTGGGCTGCATCGCTGGCGACAAAAAGCAGGTTGCGGCAACCCGCTGGGGATAACGTTCCAAGATGTCGAGGAGAACCCCACCGGCCATTGAGATGCCCACCATGACAGCACGGCCAATACCGAGATAACTCATCAGTGCATTGATGTCGTCGGCCAAAGCAGCGAGACTAAAGTTTTCTTCGGCACAAGCACTTTCACCAAAGCCCCTTAAATCAGGAGCGACAACCCGCATGCCCTGCCCCGACAGAGCTTCGATCTGCGCTTGCCACATTTGCCGACAGAGTGGAAAACTGTGGATCAGGACCACGGCTGGACCGCAGCCAACATCATCATAAGCCAACCAATTGCCATTGATACATGCTTTCATAAGAGACCTCCAGGTAGTATGGATTGCAATAACGCACATCTCTTAAGGCAAGTTTCATACCACTGTTATATAAAATGTGAACTCTTTTTTACATAATAGTTACTTATACTTGAGGGGATATAAAAGCTAAAAAAGACAGCTTAAATTTGACAGGTTTGCAGATTTGCAAACCTGGATATTTTTTTCTTTGCATTCGTGCAAAAAAATGACGGCTAAACCCACTCCAAAGGATCAACCTGGTAGAACTGCTGCAACTCATCGTACAACTCAGCATGTTTCATTTTAAACTGTCGCGGCTTCTCAAAAAAAGTCTCGGACGCCACGGCAAAGAATTCAGCAGGGTTAACTGCACCATAGGAATCCATAACGCTCTTCTTGCCACTGCCGACCCGCTTGCAGTGCCGAGTATATTCCCTCGACAAGACTCGCGCCCAAGGCGCGTAGCGAGAAGGACCAGTAAGAATGGGAGCACCGTCACCCGAGCCATCCTCCTGGTCAAGCTGGTGAGCGAACTCGTGGATCACCAGGTTATGACCATCGGTAAAATTAGCTGCGCCGCGTTTTACGCTGTCCCAGGCCAGAACAACCGCGCCACTCTTCCACGATTCACCAAGACGGACTGATTTTTCGTCATTCTCGTTTCTGGCCACATAAGTACTCGGATAAACCAGCACCGAGCAGAGCTTTGGGTAACAACGCACCTTGCGATTGAGCAACAACAGACTGGCCTGAGAGGCAATGGTCACCTTAATTTCATCATCCAGGACCAGGCCGCCACAGCCTTCAAAGGATTTACCATAAAGAAACTCCTGCGTGTACTGCTGTACCTGCCGTTGCTCCTCGTCTGAGAGTTTAAGATAGGGTGGAAGGTTTTGCCGAAGGATCTTCAGCCATTGAGGAGGAAAGGGCTTCGCCAGGGCTCGACGACGCTGTCTGCGCCTCTGCACGAGGATACCGGCAATGAGTAGCAAGACAACAGCAAAGAGAATAGCGGCAGAGAAGCGGTCCATTAGTTTCCTTGTGCGTCCCTTTTAGTGGAGAGGTACAAGTCTTCAACCTTCTTCCTTGCCCAGGGCGTCTTACGTAGAAACTTGAGGCTGGACTTCACGGAGGGATCATTTCTGAAACAGTTAATATCGACTCGTTGCCCCAACTCGATCCAGCCATATAAATCAACCAGGCTCTCTACGATCTGCTCCAAGGTTACACCATGCAGGGGGTTATTGATTTGCTGTTCACTCATGGGACAACTATCTCCTCTTTTCACGAAAGATGGGAATAAGAACAATGCTATTAAAAAAAACAACCCCGGAAACCGTTGTTGAACTGACCAGAAGCAATCAGGTCTTGTTCTACAACATGGTCTCCATTTTGTCTCGCTGTTTCTGTTCACCCAGATGCAAACTCAGCCCTTGTCAAACACTCAGTCAGCGACTAGAATCATCATCACCATGGAGCGTAAACAATGAAAATATGTCTACTTGAGCCTTTCCATACCGGCTCCCATGCCGTCTGGGCGGAAGAGTTTGCCCGTTATAGTCAGCATGACGTGAATTTGATGACACTGAGCGGTCGACGCTGGAAATGGCGCATGCACGGTGGAGCGGTGACCCTGGCCCGCCACTTTATGGAGAGCATTGCTCAACCCGAGCTGTTGCTTGCCAGCGACATGCTCGACCTGACGACCTTTCTTGCCCTGACCCGGGCGAAAACGGCCAGTTTACCGACCGCACTCTATTTTCACGAGAACCAATTGACCTACCCCTGGTCTCCGAACGGAGCCAATCCGGCACAGCAACGCGCCCACTACGCGTTCATTAATTACACCAGCGCTCTCGCAGCTGACACGGTCCTCTTCAACTCACAGTACCACCTTGAAACTTTCACCGGTCAACTGACGGAGTTCCTGAAAAGCTTCCCTGACCAGAATGAACTGGAGAGTGTTGATCTGATCAAAGCCAAGAGTGAAGTCCTCCACCTGGGTCTCGACCTAGAGCGCTTTGACGAACATCGGCAAGGAGCAATCGAAGAGGCTAGCAAACCACCACTGATCCTCTGGAACCACCGCTGGGAATATGACAAGAACCCGGAAGAATTCTTCACGGCTCTCTATCGCCTGCAAGAGGAAGGATTCGCTTTCGAAGTGGCTGTACTGGGTGAGTCCTACCGCAACTGCCCACCTGTTTTTACCGAGGCACAGCAACGTCTCGGCGAGCGGATTATCCATTTTGGCTATGCCGAAAGTTTTGCCGAATATGCCCATTGGCTCTGGCGGGCTGACATCCTGCCCGTCAACTCCAATCATGACTTTTTTGGAGCCAGCGTCATTCAGGCCATCTACTGTAACTGTACACCACTCCTGCCACGGCGCCTGGCTTACCCGGAACATATTCCCCCGGCACTGCAAGACAACTTTCTCTATGATGACTTTGAAGACCTGCTGCAACGCTTACGGAACATTCTAAAAGAACCTGCTCGACAAAAAGACCTCTTGCGCTGCCACGTCGCCCGTTACGATTGGCAAGAGCAAATAAAACGCTACGACAACCTGTTCACCAACATGACTAAACAGAAAAAGTGCTGACAACTTTTTGTTGCAACTATCGGAAGAATTGTTAGAGTGCGTTTGCTACCCGGAACCGTCAATCAACCACAGGAACGCCCTGTTCACTTAAGGAAGAAACATGAAAAAACTTATTTTGCTCACCCTGCTCCTACTGGTCAGTCTGCTCGTTACAACAGGATGCATCCCGGACTTGCCGGGCCCTATCGGAATTCCAGGGATTTAAAGAACAATGTTGAAGCCTGACAACAAAGCCTTCTTAACCCGATCTGGAGTTAACACTCTTGCATACACCCGTTAAAGAACATATTGCCAAGCGCGCCACCGAAATCACGCCGTTTCTCGCCATGGAAATCATGGAGAGAGCCAAAACCCTTGAACTGGAGGGTCGTGAAATCATCTACCTCTGTCTTGGAGAACCGGATTTCCCAACCCCCGAACCGATCGTTAAGGCCGCCCAGGAAGCGATGCTGGCAGGAGAGACGCGCTACACACACTCTCTCGGCCGCATTGAGCTACGGCAAGCAATCGCAGAGCATTACCAGAAACGCTACAAAGTGACCGTTGACCCGGAGCAGATTATCGTCTCCTCCGGCACCAGTCCTCTGATGTTGTTGCTCTTTGCTGCGCTGTGTAACCCGGACGACGAAGTCATCCTCGCCGACCCAGGCTATGCCTGTTATCCCAATTTTATCCGCTTTGTCGGTGCAAAGCCGCGTTTTATAAGAACCCGCCCGGAGCAGGGGTTCCAGCCACAACCAGAAGATGTGGCTCCTCTTATTAACGACAGAACCAGGGCTTTGCTGATCAACTCACCGGCAAACCCGGCCGGGTCAATCCTCTCGCGAGCAGAACTTTCGGCACTTTCCGAACTGCCGATCCCGCTGGTCTCGGATGAAATTTATCATGGGCTGACTTACGAAGGGGAAGAACACAGCATTCTTGAATTCACGGACGAGGCTTTCGTCCTCGGTGGCTTTTCAAAGGCTTACGCTATGACCGGTTGGCGACTCGGCTACCTTATCGCCCCGAAGCATGAAGTCAGAACTCTGCAGACCCTGCATCAGAATGTCGTGATCAGCGCCAACAGTTTCGTCCAGTTGGCCGGAGTCGCAGCCCTGAAGGAATGTGATTCATACGTCGAAGAGATGCGCAGGGAGTATGACCGGCGGCGACGCCAGTTGATTCCGCGCCTCGAGGGGATCGGCCTGAAAGTCCACACACACCCGGTTGGTGCCTTCTACGTGCTCGCCGATGCTCGCCACATTTCCAATGATTCGCTCGCCCTGGCTAAAGAAATCCTCGAAGCCACCGGTGTGGCCCTTACCCCCGGCATTGATTTTGGGGAAGGCGCCGAAGGCTTCCTGCGTTTCTCTTACGCCAACTCGATGGAAAACCTCAATACAGCCGTCGATCGGCTTGCTGATTTTTTCCGGCAACGTGGATGGCTCTGATCAGAACAGGTATTTCTCCTCTTCGCAAACGGTCGAGGCCAACAGCCGCTTGGCCTGCAGAAGCCCGGTCGCGTCATACTTGGCAAAGCGTCGCACTCCGGAGAGGACCATCAACAACTGATCACCTTCCTCAACGTAAAAGGCACCTTTCTTTGCCGCAGTCCCAGCTATTTCCGTGGCACTGAAAGCAAACACCTTCACAACCGCTTCAAGCAAAGCCTTTTTCTTTTCATTCGCTGAACGGCAAGCCTTGTCGGCGCGCAATACAGCACTTTCAAGGGCAAAGATCTGGATCGCGATATCGGCTGCAGCCATAAGGATTTCCTGCTCATCAGCCAGTTTTGTCATGTATTTCTGTACTGCCGTCCCGGCGAGAATTAAAAAAAGCGTCTTGAGATTTTTCAGCAATGCTTTCTCGGCGGCAAAATGAATCGAATCATCCAGTTCTTCAAAGCTCGGCGTCATCAGCGATTCAAAAGCCTTCATAGCCTCTGCTTGCAACGGTAGTTCGCCCTTCAACGACTTCTTCAGGATCATACCGGGGATCAATAAGCGGTTGATTTCATTCGTCCCTTCATAAATCCGGTTAATTCGTTCGTCACGATAGAAACGTTCCGCCGGGTATTCACTGACGTAACCGTAACCACCGTGAATCTGCACCACCTCGTCGACAACCCGGGCCAGCACCTCGCTGCAGAAAACTTTGGAAATCGCACATTCCGTTGCGTACTCTTCAATGCCCTTCTGGTACTCAACATAGTAGTTGTCGATTTCTCTATCGATTGTTGCCAGCTTGGTATCAAGTAAACCGGCCAAACGGTACACGAGTGATTCAGCAGCAAAGGTATCCGCTGTCAAATCAGCAATTTTTTCCTGAATGGCCCCAAAACTACTGATTGGCTGATTGAACTGTTTACGTTCATTGGCATACTTGACGCCGACCAGAGTCGCCTGCTTGGCAGCGCCGGTAACGCATGCGCCAAGTTTGAAGCGCCCGACATTGAGGACATTAAATGCGATCTTATGGCCCTTACCGGCCTCGCCCAGCAGATTTTCCACCGGCACCTTGCAGTTATCGAGAATCACTTGGGTCGTCGAAGAACCCTTGATGCCCATCTTTTTCTCTTCGGGACCAATGACCAGGCCTGCAAAATCCTTCTCGATCAGAAAAGCCGTAAAAAGTTCCTTGTCGATCTTGGCAAACACAATGAAGAGTTTGGCAAAACTGCCATTGGTGATGAACTGCTTGGTGCCGTTGAGGATATACTGTTTGCCATCCTCGCTTAAAATCGCGGTCGCTCGTGCGCCGAGGGCATCGCTACCAGAACCCGGTTCAGTCAAACAATAGGCCGCTGCCCATTCGCCGCTGACCAGTTTGGGCAGGTACTGCTCCTTCTGTGCCTCGGTGCCATAATAAACCAACGGCAAAGTACCGATCCCGGTGTGTGCGGCGTAGGCGACAGAAAAACCTCCAGCAGGCGCTATCTTTTCGGCAACCAGCATACTGGTCACCTTGTCTAGCTCCATACCTCCATACGCCTCAGGAGTATCCATCATCAACAAGCCAAGGTCGCCGCATTTCTTGAAGGCTTCAATAACCAAATCAAAATTCTGGGCTTCGATCTCATCGAGGTGCGGTACAATTTCATTTTCGACAAACTGTTCGGTGGTCTCAGCAATCTGTTTCTGCTCGTCGGTAAACTCCTCTGGCGTAAAGATCTCGTCACAAGTCACTTCCGTAACCAAGAATTCACCACCTTTAAAGATTCTCTCCGCCATAGCTCACCTCTCTTAAAATGCATCGATTTAAAATTCACTTACTAACAAGACAACAACTGGATCAGAACCTTGTATCTAACCAGGATGAAGTGGGTAGAAAAGGACTCTCTATGTTCAATCTATTTTCAATTATCTCCATCATCCCTGTGAATCAATTTTGTTTCGGACTCATAACCCAAACAAAGTCTGTAAGCATTTAACGCAAAGGCGCAAAGGGGTAAAGAAAGCCCGCAAAGAAAACCTCTTCAAAAAGCGAGAATAATCCCCCTTTGCGCCTTTCTTGGCTTTTCTCAGCGTCTTTGCGTTGATCTTTTGATTTTAGCTCTTACTGTTTTGGTGTAAAGACGTATTCCCTTTGTTTGGTTTATAGACCCGTTCTGTGTTGATCGTTATACCGTCCTATCACATGCGCTCAAAAATCCCGGCTGCGCCCATCCCGCCTCCAATACACATGGAGACCATGCCATAGCGGGATTGCCGTCGCTGCATCTCGTGCATCAGGGTCGCCGTCAGTTTGGCACCGGTGCAACCAAGGGGATGGCCAAGAGCAATCGCTCCACCGTTGACGTTAATAACTTCAGGGTTAAGGTCCAACTCTTTGATGACTGCGAGAGACTGGGCAGCAAAGGCTTCATTAAGTTCAATCAAGTCGAGATCTTTTTGCTCCAGGCCAGCCATTTTGAGTGCAGCAGGAACCGCTTCAACAGGTCCGATACCCATAATTTGCGGCGGCACACCTTTGACTGCAAAGGCCACGAAGCGAGCCAGCGGGTCCTTGCCCAGCTCTTTGAGGAACGCTTCTGAAACAACCAGTGTCGCGGCGGCTCCATCGGTCATCTGTGAAGCATTGCCGGCCGTCACCGTTCCACCAACTTTGAACGCTGGCTTGAGTCTGGCCAAGCCTTCAGCGGTGGTGTCAGCGCGTACGCCATCATCTCTGTCCACCAGCTCGTTCTCTTTTTGCACATTGCCCTTGACTAGGCTCGTCTTCTCGATCTCCACCGGGATGATCTCATCGGCGAAACGACCGGCCTCGATGGCCGCAGCCGCCTTAACATGACTGCTGGCGGCAAAAGCATCCTGAGCCTGACGTTCAATACCATACTGGTCAGCCACCAGCTCAGCAGTGATCCCCATGGAAGCATAGGCTTCCGGCCACTCATTAACCAGTCCGGGGTTGGCACTGTACTTGTTGCCACCCATCGGCACCACCGTCATCGACTCGACGCCACCGGCAACAATACAGTCGGCGAAACCAGCCATAATCCGTTCGGCGGCCAAAGCGATGGCCTGCAGCCCTGAAGAGCAGAAACGATTGATGGTCTGGGCTGGCACCTGGTAGGGAAGACCTGCCTTGAGTGCAGCAATTCGTGCCACGTTCATGCCCTGTTCACCTTCCGGGAAGGCACAACCAAGCAGGACATCATCGATACGCGCAGCGTCGATGCCGGTGCGTTCCACCAACCCGGAAAGGGCCGCTGCCGCCAGATCATCGGGGCGCATGTCCTTGAATTTGCCTTTGTTTGCCCGGCAACCAGCTGTGCGATAGGACGCCAGAATATAGGCCGTTTTCATTGCTATTCTCCCTTAACGGATATCAGTTGCGTAGCGGCTTGCCGGTCTTCAGCATATGTTGGATGCGCTGGGCGGTTTTCTTGTTGCCACACAGTTTGAGAAAACCTTCACGCTCAAGTTGAAGCAGATAATCCTCTGAAACAGGCAGACCGGCGGGCACATCACCACCACAGATAATCGAGGCAATAATACTGCCGATTTCCGCATCATACTCAGAAGCAAAACCGCCCATCTGCAGGTTCCAGAGTTGGCTTTTGATGCTGGCTGCCACGCTGCGTCCAGGTGCCGGGATATTCTGCACAGGCCGCTTAGGCCGGTAGTTGACCGACAGGGCCAACACCTTCTGTTTGGCGTCAGAGATCAGACGATCTATATCCATACTAACGCTGTCCCCCGTGCGCATATATCCCATATCAAACAGTTCGGCGGCACCCATGGAGAACTTGGCCATACCAATCTGTTTGAAATACTTGAAGATGAACGGGGTAACGTCGGTGTCGTGGCGTGTTGCCAATTCTGCAGCACGTAAGCACATCTCCTTGGTTCCACCACCGGCCGGCAGCAAACCGACACCGACCTCGACCATGCCCATGTAGGTTTCCGCATAAGCGTTGATTGCGGTAGCATGAAGGCAATATTCAGAAGCGCCGCCAAGGGTCATATTGAAAGGCGCTGCCACCACCGGCACCTTGGCAAGTTTGATCGCCATGGTTGCTTTTTGAAAAGCACGTACCATCATGTTTATATCTTCATAAGCACCTTCTGCCAAAGCCACCGCCAACAGCATCAGGTTGGCGCCAACAGAAAAGTTGACGCCTTGGTTACCAATAACCAAACCGACACCTTCTGTTTCAGCCCGCTTGATCGCCTTATGGGTCATGGCCAGAATGTCGCCCGTCACTGCATTCATTTTCGAATGGAACTCCAGGCAGAAGACACCATCACCAAGGTCAACAACAGAACTTCCGGAACTCTTTTCCACCACACCCTGACTCTTTTTGAGAATCTGCAGATTGATCTGCCCTGGATTAAGTTGGTAAGGACGATATTCATTGGCTTCAAGATCAAAAAATTCTTTTTGCCCGGACTCGTTGAACCGATAAAAGCTTTTTATCTTTTTCAACGCTTCAGGAACGATGACACCATCACTTTCAGCGCGCTTGACGAAGTTGTCGACACCCAGGGCGTCGAACATTTCGAAGGGTCCGATTTCCCAATTGAACCCCCATTTCATGGCATTATCAACATTGACCACATCGTCAGCGATTTCCGGGATCCGATTAAAGGTATAGAGCAAGGTGTCACGCAAGGTCTTCCAGGCGTATTCGGCCGCCTTGTCTTGCCCTTCCGTTACCATCCTGATTTTCTGCGCCGGATCATCAATCATCTTGACTGCCGCGATGGAGGCGAATTTTGGTTTTTCGGCTGGTTTGAACTCTCCACTGGTGTAGTCGTAATAAAAGATCTGACGCTTGCCGTCGACTTGTTGTTTACGATAGAATCCTGCCTTGCTCTTGTTGCCAAGCAGCCCCTTGTCGACCATCTCCGCCATGAACGCCGGAACCTTGAAGACCTCACGTTCCTCATCGTCTGGCAACAGCTGATAGGAGTTGTTACCGACATGGATCAGGGTGTCGATACCGACCAGATCGGCAGTACGAAAGGCAGCCGATTTCGGCCGCCCCGTCGCCGGACCGGCGATAGCGTCAACCTCTTCCACGGTCATGCCCATAGCGACCATGTGCTCAATGCCTTTGTAGATGGCATAAACACCGATCCGGTTGGCGATAAAGTTGGCCGTATCCTTGGCGTGCACAATGCCTTTGCCGAGTCGACGGCTGATAAAAGCAGCGAGATCATCGACCACGGCCGGAGCCGTCTCGCGACAGGGAACGATCTCTAACAGGCGCATGTAACGCGGCGGGTTGAAGAAGTGGGTGACCAGGAAATTCTTACGCACCTCCGGTGACAAGCCTTCAGCCATGGCGTTCACTGACAGGCCGCTGGTATTAGTCGACAGAATCGCCCCGGGCTTCAGGTGCGGCACCACTTTCTCAAACAGACTCTGCTTGATCGGCAGATGCTCAATGACCACCTCGATAACCCAGTCACAATCTTTAAGCCTGGGCAGGTCATCATCAAAGTTGCCGATCTCAATCTGGCTGGTGTACTCTTTGAGATAGAGCGGCGCCGGTTTCATTTTCAACAAGCCCGCAAGACCCGTTGCAGCGATGCGGTTGCGCACCTGAGGCATCTCCGGGCTCAACCCCCTGGCTTCTTCCTCTCCGCTCAATTCCTTCGGCACCATATCGAGCAACAGAACATCAAGACCTGCGTTGGCCAGATGGGCGGCAATCGTAGCACCCATAACTCCGGCACCCAACACGGCCACACGGTTGATTTGCCTCATGTGAGTCCTCCATTATCCTGCGATTGATCATCAGAACCATTGCCATTTCTCAGGTAAAGCCTTTCGATACGGTCCTGGTACTTGGCAGCAATCACCTTGCGCTTGAGCTTGAGAGTTGGAGTCAGTTCTTCGCCATCCACGGAAAAATCACGCGGCAGAAGAATAAATTTTTTGATCGTTTGATAGGAAGGCAACTTGTCGTTGATTCGTTGTAAACGGTGAGCATAGCGTTTCTGCACCTGCTGATTTGTGACCAGGTCTTCCATGTCGAGATAATCAAGACCTTCTAGCTGAGCCATCTGGATCAAGCGTTCCAGGTTCGGCGTCAGTATTGCGATGAGATAAGGTTTGCGATCACCGTAGACAAAAGCCTGTGAGATGTACTTGTCCATTCTGAGCACATTTTCAAGGGGTTGTGGCGCAATGTTCTTGCCACCGGCGGTGATGATGATCTCTTTTTTCCTGTCGATGATATAAACGTAACCATCCTCGTCGATCCTGGCAATATCACCAGTCTTCAACCAACCGTCTTGCATAACCCGCTCAGTCTCTTCGGGGGCCTTATAATAGCCCTGCATCACCAGAGGGCCTCGCACCAGGAGTTCATCGTCGTCGGCAAGCTTGACCTCCGTCCCTGGCAGCGGGGTTCCCACCGAGCCGAAACGAATTTTCCAGGGGCTATTCAGGGTAACAGCGGGGCTTGTTTCCGTAAGTCCATAGCCCTCAAAAGTCGGGATGCCGATGACCCACATAAACTCATTGATAAGTTTGTCGAGGGGAGCCCCGCCGGAAATAAAATATTTCAGCCGACCGCCAAAACGTTTGCGGATCTTCTGAAAAACCAGCCAATCGAAGAAGCGGTACTGAAGGCCCAGCAGCCCTAGCGGCTTCGGATCTATGTAACGACGTGAGATAAACTTCCGACCAACCTTGATCGCCAAATGAAAAATGTAACTGCGGATTGAAGACATTTTGTGAACGTCCTCGTAAATTCGCGCGTAGATTTTTTCAAAAAGGCGCGGCACGCTTACCATTACGGTCGGACTGGCTTCCTGCATATTTTCGACGACCTTGTCGATACTTTCACAGAAAGCTACATGACAACCCGTCATCAACGGCGCGTAGTAGCCTGCCGTGCGTTCAAGGACATGGCTCAATGGCAAGAAGCTGAGGAACGTCTCATTTTTACCAAAGGCTTCCAGCTTCTCCAGTCCATAATGAGCGTCATAAAGCACGTTGCCATGGGTGAGCATAACCCCCTTGGGCACACCCGTGGTGCCGGAGGTATAGATAATTGTGAGCAGGTCTGTAGACTGGACGGCATCGATACAGCTATCGATCTTGCTGCGTTCCTGCTCGGAGACCGGATAGGAGTCTTCCGATAATTGGTAGAGGCTATAAACGGGGAGCTCGTGACTGCCGAGGAAGCGATCAAAGGAGACGACTTGCTCAAGTTCCGGAGTTTGGCCGCGGACGCTAAGCAGCTTTTCGTACTGGATCCGGTTCGAGACAAATACAATTTTTGCTTCGCAGTGGTTGATGACATAAGCAGCCTGCGCTGCCGTATTTGTGGCATAGATCGGAACGGTGATGCCCTGCACACACTGAATCGCAAAATCAGCAATCGCCCAGCCGGCTCGGTTTTCGGAAAAGATCGCTACCTTATCACCCGGAACGACCCCGGCCTTGAGCAATCCACGCGCAGCCATAAGCACTCTTTCGTAGAAATCGCTGTAGCTTAAAGACCGGAAACTGCCCTCTTTCTTATAACTGATGGCAGTCCGATCGGCGTACTGTTGCGCATTTGTTCTGAGCATTTCCGGAATCGACTGATGCGGCAATTCATACATATGAGGAGAGCTCCAAGGTACGGCAACAGTAAAAGGATGCATCACAACGTCCGGCCTATATGGTGATTGCCATTAAGTATATCAACAGGAAGGAGACGAGCAAGGAGGGAACACTGCAAAAGCACTGAAATGACAAACTATTCGGCGATTAGTCAGAGAGAGGCCATGCCTTCCAGCGCTGCACAAGAGAGAACTCCTGCGACAACGCGAGAGTAGCAAGAGATTGTCGGGCAAGCGGAAAGCTTCTCAGCCACCAGGCCCCATCACAGAAGCAGGAGCCAGCAAGATGTGCAAGACCGATATCCTGCTCAGGATCCGAGAAGCCACCCCCCTTACCTTTCAGCCAGGCTTCCTTGCGGGTCCAGATGCGATAAAAGCACCTGAGCCTGCGGGGTTCTGGACAAGCTTGCAGCCACTGCTTTTCGGCTTCGGAGAAGAACCTTTGGGCAAGGTTGGCATAATCCAGAGCGGAGTTAATTGTTTCAACATCAACACCCACCTCACCTCGGCCAACGACAGCACACACACCCCAGTTGCCGGAGTGAGCCAGGTTGAATGCGGGCGAATCAACAAAGCCGACAAGTGCAGGCTTGCCTGCGGAACCATAAGAGAAGCGAAGAGCTTGAGGCTCCATATCCAGGTATGCGGAGAGGATCTGACGTAAACGAGCGCGGGCGACCACGAAAGCACGTGCTTTATCTGGGCTGCGAAGACGTTTAGCACGTTGCAGCTCTTGTTCATCGAGGAGGTTTTCGAGGGGATCCGAACAGACGAGCGGGAAACGCCAGAGATGCACTTCATCTGACTTCAAGTCAAGAAGTGTCGGTGGGTCATGCCATGGAGTCAAAGCAAGTGGCATAATAAATACTCAATGAGAATGTAACCAGGGTCTATTTATACGGCCAAACGTTCTCGACATTGCTCACAAACACCATGGCTTGTTTTGCCAAAGGGTCCCTTGCGCTGGCCTAAAGAGCCGCCGCACCAGGCACAGACCACATTCATTCTTTTTTCTTCTTCATAGGTAGCTATAAACTTTTCCAGTGTCGACAAGTCTTTAGATGCAAGGTTTAAAAACTGCAAGCCGACCCCCGTGGTGTAATCAGGCTTACGCCGATTCTTATCAAAATTTGTCCATGCGACCCGCGCATCACATGAGATGGACACCTCGCCGGGCAGAGAAAAGGAGAGGAACAAGGTATCATCAACGGCCAAGGGCAATTTGGTTCTGAGGTAAAGGCCACCTGTACTTAAATTACTACTGAGACCAGACAGATTTATTTCAGCTAAGGACTTATATTTGATTGTTGCCTCAAAGATAACTCTGTCCAGAAGACTTTGACCGATTGCATTTTTAGTTTCATCTGACATCAGCAGTGACCTTTCAATATCATTAGTCATCGTCTTAAACAGCTTGCAGTGTAGAGAATCTAGGTACTTATAACCTATGTAAGGATTTAACGCACCAAAATTAGGCGCGTTAGGCGAAGGCGCAAAGGGGCAGAGAAAGCCCGCAAAGAAAACCACTTCAAAAATAGAGAATAGTCACCCTTTACGTCTTTGTTGGCTTTTGTTTGGGTTATAGGCCCGAGGATCTAAATCCATGGCCCTTTGTGAACTTAAGTTTATCGATCTGCTAACCATTTACGCAAACGTTCCATCCCCTCGTCAAAAGAGACTTCAGGCTGATAGCCAAAATCATTTTTTGCCGCGCTGAGATCAAACCAGTGCGAGGTCGATAGTTCCTTGGCAACAAAGCGCGTCATCCTCGGTTCGCCTTTGAGGTTAAGCAGCCCATAGACTTTTTCAAGAATCGCGCCGATCTTGTAGGCCAGGGAAGGAGAGATGGTACGGGTCACCGGTGGCAAGCCACCAGCATCGAGGATACGGTTGACCACATCCCAGATCGGCAAAGCTTCTCCTTGTGAGAGGAAGTAAGCTTTGCCGGCAACGGCGGAACCGACGTCAAGGTGGTCGGCGGCCTGCAGGTGAGCAAGAGCGGCATTATCGACGTAGAGAGTGTCTACCAAGCACTCACGGGTTCCGAGCTTACGTAACGCGCCCTTGGCGCCACGCTCAAGAATGCGAGGGACCAGGTGGTTATCTTCTGGCCCCCAGATCAGGTGAGGGCGCAAGGCAACAGTGGCCAGCGTTTGATCGTTGGCCTGCAAAACCAACTGCTCCGCTTCGGCTTTGGTCTGAGGATAAAAGGCTTCGAAATGTTCCGGGTAAGGGACCGACTCGTCAACACCCTCCATGTCGGTGCCATCAAAGACCACGCTCGGTGAACTGGTGTAGACCAGGCGTTTGGTCCCGTGTTGACGACAGGCATCAATCACATGTTTCGTCCCCAGAACATTCGCTTGGTAGAATTCCTCGTATGGGCCCCAGACTCCGGCCTTGGCTGCAACATGAAAAACAATGTCGCAACCCTCGACGGCTCGTTTGACCGCTTCGGCATCACCCAGTTCTCCCCGACAATGCTCAACACCCAATTCGGTTAGGGTCGGATGTGGATTTCGCGAGAAAGAGCGGACCTCATCACCACGCGCTCGAAGCGGCTTGACGATTGCTTTGCCGAGGAAGCCTCCGCCACCCGTTACCAAAGCTTTCATGACAGCTTCTCCCCGGCCCAAACAGCCAGCTTTTCACGGAAAATCTTGGCATTGTGACGAATATCGACAGGGAATTCGGTATGGAAGAGGAAGGTTTTTATCTGACTGGTCACCTCTTGCTCGGCGCCTATAGCAATTAATTGCTGGTGTATCTTTTCAAGGCTTGAGGTGTCAGCCCCTTTTTCCAACTCGATGCAGAGAACCGGTCTCTGGCTGCCAAATTCACCAACACCAACCAGGGCGGTGCGAAACACCTCCGGATGGGTGTTGAATACTGCCTCGCAGGGGATCGTGAAGTAGGTCGTTTCAGTGGTCTCAACCCGGTGCGCCTTACGACCACAGAACCAGACGCGACCCTTTTCGTCAAGATAACCAAGATCACCCATGCGATGGTAGAAGCCAGAGGTTTCCGGGTCAGCAATCTTGCCAAGTGCGGTGGACTCCTCGCGGTTGAAATAGCTTTGTGTGACCTGCGGGCCTTTCACAACAATCTCACCGATCTCGCCAACGCGGAGTTTCAGCCCATCGTCCCAGACACCAATCGGAGCGTCGGAGATAGCGATGATTTCAAGTTGTATATTCGGTACCGGTTTGCCGACACAAACGCCTTTGCCCTGATCCGTTGCGTGACGGGTCTCGCCTAAGATCTCAGCGCTGCCGATCGAACACACGGGCAAGGCCTCGGTGGCTCCATAGGGGGTGAACACCTGGGCACCATCAGAGAGCATATTGGTGAAGCGTTGCAGTACCGCTGCGGGGACCGGCGCCCCGGCGGAGATCGCCCGTTTCAGGCTCGGCAACTGTATATTGTTTGCTTCGCCGAAACGACCGACCCGGTTAATCAGAGCCGGAGAGCCAAACATGGTGGTGATCTGAAATTTCTCGATGGCAGCAATAATCTTGAGCGGATCGACATCAGCCGGGCGAGTGAAATCCATTTCAGGGACAACAGAGGTCATGCCCAAGGCGGGTGCGAAGAGAGCAAAGAGCGGAAAAGTCGGCAGGTCAATTTCACCGGGACGAATATCGTAGACTTGTTGCAGCATCTCCACTTGCGCAGAGAAGTTACCGTGACTGTAGACAGCGCCTTTGGGTATGCCGGTGCTGCCGCTGGTAAAAAGAATCGCCGCGGTTTCATCATCAGCGGTCTGCGCTGTCTGGTAGTGCTGGTCTTTTGGGATGCTACTCAGGATTTTGTCGAGGGTCGAGCCACCCCAGAAAAACTTTTTGCCGACGGTCAGCAACGTCTTGACGGTCGGCTTGCCCCAGCCAAGGAGGACACGGGCCAGATGCGCTTTTGGAATACCAATAAAGACTTCGGGTTGGGCTTCAGTGAGACAGGTTTTCAGATTTTTAACGCCCATACCTGGGTCGACCAGAACCGGCACTGCGCCAATTTTAAAAAGCGCGAAGGTCAGGGCAAAGAATTCGAAACCGGGGGGAACCATGAGGACGGTGCGGACACCACGCTTGACCCCAATCGCTTCCAGGCCCGCTGCCATACGATCACTTTCCTGATCAAGCTCGGCAAAGGTGTATTTTGCGTAGGTGGTCTGCTGCTGGGCATCAAGACCCTGCGGGATGAAGATAGCCGGCGCTTCCGGCTGCAACCTCGCCATCTCGGGAAGGTGCGCGGCAACATTGGCTGAGACCGTCTGGCTCATTACGCTTTCTCGTCAGGAGATGCGGCGGCCGGTTGGTCGAGGGGATTGGCAGCCAGGAATTGTTCGATAATCGGGATCACTTCATCGCTGGCATCTTCAAGGATGTAATGACCGCAGTCATCAAAAGCATGCACTTCCGCCTTAGGGAAACGGCGCTGCCATTCTTTGAGGAAATGTTTGTCGAAAACAAAATCCTTCATACCCCAGCAGATCGTCATCGGCAGATCGGCAAAGCGATCCAGGCCCTCTTCGACCTCTGTAATCAGGTCATAACCGGGGTCTTCCGGGTTGAGCGGTATATCCTGGACAAAGCGCAAGGTGGCAATGCGATCGGCAACTGTATCGTAGGGAGCACAGTAAGCCCCGCGCAAGGCCTCCGACATCGGGTTGCGCTTACAGCCAACTCTCGCGGCCATCAGGGCAAACATATTCAGCTTTTGCACCAGGAAGGCACCGACCGCGGTATCACGGCAGATTTTCAAAGCCAGCGGGAACTTCTTGCCTTCCGGGAGGTGGAAGGCCCCGGTGTTAAGAATAACAAGACGCGCAATCCGCTCGGGATAACGAGAGGCATAAGCCATGCCGATCATGCCGCCCCAGTCATGAACAACCAGGGTGATGCGCTCACACACCCCAAGGTGTTCAAGCAGAGCGTCGAGATCATCGACCCGCTGCTTAAGGGTATAGGAGTAATCCTCGTCACCGGGTTTGTCAGATAGACCGCAACCGATATGATCGGGGACGATAACGCGATAACGATCACGCAGCGTCTTTGCCAGGTCGCGATAGTAGAAAGACCAGCTCGGGTTGCCGTGTACCATGACCACAGGGTCACCCTGGCCTTCGTCAAGGTAGTGGTATTTAATCTGGTTCAGTTCCAGAAAATTATTTTCAAAGGGGTAGAGATCGCTCATTTATCTTCTCTTTACAAAAAAATTGCTGAAAAAACTTACTCTCCCGGAAAGCCAATGGCTAAGCAAAAATTTCGGTCCACAAGGCGTCGCTGTATTTCAGGGGTGCAGACATACATCAGTATGTGAAAGGCCTGAAAAATAGTGGCAACGCAGTAGGACGGACTTTTTACGACGCCATTACCATTGGATGGCGAGCATGAGGCAGTTCAGGCCACTACCGATACCAAGAAAACCTACGGTATCGCCGGGTAACAGGAAATCACGTTCATTGGCAATCGCGGCGGTTACCGGCAGGGAGACCGTGCCCATGTTGCCGAGGAATTCGTACGAGGAAAAATCCTTGTCCGCTGAAAGCCCGATCGTCTGCAGAATCAATTTCTGATGAGCCTCACCAACCTGGTGACAGATAACCTTGTCGATACGGTCGGTCGTCAGATCCAGCTCCTTGGCAAAGGCATCCCAGGTTCTTTTCCCCAACTCAACGCCATATTTCATAACGGCGACGGCATCGGTCTGCATGTAAGGAACGTGATTTTCGGGATCATCGGACTTGATCCCCCAACGACAGAGGGTGTGATGCTGAGGTTCGGCCAGGTTGATACCGCCAAGCAATCGCGGACGCCGGGCCGGCGTAAAAGAACCATCGGTGAGGAGAACAGCAGCAGCACCTGAACCGCCGGTCAAAGTAGCCAGAGATTTGGTGAAATTCTCCATGGTCGGGTTATCCAGCATCTGCTGGATCATAATCTCGTTGATCTCGCGGGAGCTCTCGCAGGCAACTACGAGCCCGGCACGGATCTGGCCCAGCTCGATGCGGTTGGCAATATCGAGGACACCATTAAGAACACCGAGACAGGCGTTTGAGGTATCGTAAACGGCGACATCACCCTGGATACCGAGAGCCGAGGCCACCTGGCAGGCGGTCGCCGGCTCAAAGTGCTCACGACAAACACCGGCATAGACCACAGCGCCGATATCAGCTGGCGAGATTTTGCGCTCGCGCAAAGCTTTTTTAGCCGCAGCGATCGCCCCTTCCGAAATCCGCGTATTCGGTTTCCACCAACGGCGTTCCCTGATACCGGTCAAGGCTTCCAGTTGGCCCATGGGAATATGCAAAGCGTCGTACATCGGCTTCAGCCGGCTTTCCAGCTCCGTCGATGTCACCACGATCGGCGCCAGTTCGTAGCCGACCGATTCAACGTATACTCGTGAGTACTTCATTCACACCACCATTAGTCTTATTAGTGCCAAGCTAGCCACATACTACCTGCTGCGAAGCGGACAGGCAAATTCTTTAATTGGACGCAGATTTAAAAGCTTTCAGATCATCCTTGTCAACGTCAATCAGCGTCCGGTTGCGTTGATTCTGGTCTAAAACCAATAAAAACTGAGCCACAGAGACACAGAGGGCACAGAGAAAAACAGGAGCAAGGGACGATCTTTTTTTAACTTTCTCTGAGCCCTCTGTGCCTCTGTGTTGACGACCTTGTTATTCTCTTTATTGACTTGTTTCAGTTCCTGATTCGGATCGAAAAGTCTTTCATCTGGTAGATGACCTTGCCATCCACAGAAAGGTAACCATCAGCCTTCATCAACTGTTGTTCATCATCAACTGAGGTGATGACAGCTTCGACCAGGACTTTATCGTTGCTCGGAATAATCTGACCTCGATAGTTCCAGCGATGCTGCTCGCCCTGGGCAATGGTCTCAAGAACAGTATCGGCAGTACCACCCCAGCGCTTGACCGCCGCGATCTTAAGCAACTGCAGGAAGGATTCAAGACCAAGGGATCCAGGACAAACGGGATCCTCGTAAAAGTGGGCCTCGAAGAACCATTCGTTTGGATCAACAAGCTTACTTCCTCGCAGAAAGCCAAGCCCCGCCGGGCCACCATCAGCAACGAACAGTTCAATGCGATCGATCATACGCATCTTCTGCTCCGGGAAAGGGGATTCAGTGGGATAGTCAAACTGCTCAGCACGGGCAATCTCTTGCGCGCTCGGTTGGTATGGTTTAGCTTCTCGCACGCCGACCTGCTGAGCGAGAGACTCTGCAGAGAAAAAGCCAAAGACCGTGTCGCCCGTATAGACCGGGCCGAAATGATCGCTGATTTCAAAATCGTAATTCTGGATAATCATGCCGCCGCTGCTGGCGACACGAGTGATCTTGACCTTGGTGGTCAAAGTTCCTGACTCCGGGGTAACCGGGCGGTGCTGTATGGCATTGCCATCAAGGTTGCGGAACTTGAGGTCCGTTGCGCAGGTCAGTGCCGAGCCAAGATAGGCGGCCAACCAACCACACGGTTGCAGGCCGGTTTCAAGCAGGACACTGAACGGCATCTCCGGCTGTCTTCCCGCCTTGAAGTACCAGGCATCAGACGGCACATCATACTCGGCTTCACAGGTTGCCCCTTCAAGCAGTTTGAACGGCTCACCAGTGACATCAACAATGCGATCGAGGAACTGGAACGGTGGCCGCGGCAGGCGGGCAATTTTACGCTCGTTGTCAAAAACCTTGTAAGGCTCACCGAAGGCCTCGGAAGGATTGCCCTCCGAGAAGGCCAGGATCTTTTCATAGTCGTATAGGACCCGGGGGCTGGGGGTCGGGGGCTGGGGGCTGGTTGGGGTCTGTCCCCGCATCGGGATTGTCCCTTTACTACCTAGCCACAAACCTTCAACTTTTTCGCGGGTCAGACCGGCCAGGCGAATCGACATATTCGGAATTTCGACGATCGGTTTGCCATCGGCAAACATCAGCGCATCGACAATGGCAAAAGGCTCGGGGCCGTAACCCAACTCCTTGATACTCACCTGGTAGGTGACGGTTTTGGTCGTCTCGATAACCTGGCCGCGACACTTCAAGCCGCTATCCACACCTGGTATCGGTTCGCACCAGGTGGTGCCCTCTTCACCGATCCAGCCCATACGCAACAGGTAGATACGCAGGGTGTGCATGCAGCACTCGTACATCAGAGTGCCGGGCATAACGTTATCGTCACAAAAGTGGCAGGTTAAAAACCAGTCTTCCGGACTGATGTCCATCTCGGCGCGAATCTGGCCGAGGCCATAGCGACCACCCTGCGGGTTGAGTTCTATGACTCGGTCGACCAGCTTTAAGTGCCCGCCCGGCAAGGTATATGGCTTTGTCAGGTTCAAACCAGTAAAGAGTTCACCGAAGGCAGCCGGGAGGTCACCAGCATAGATGGCATCGACCTGAGCTCCATCGTAAGATTCCACGGTCAAAGGCGCCAAAACACGCCAATCATCAGGTTTGATACCGGGTTGCGGCATCAAGTCGAGTTTGGTGTGGACAATACCTTTGCCCGCAGCCAGTTCCTGTTCGGTAAAGAAGCCTGCGCAACCGTTCTGCATCGACAGCAAAGGCTCACCGTTTACGGTGCCCTCGAAGTTGAAACGGAAGAGATAGGTCTGATCCTGGCGGAAGAAATGGTCGATCTTGATATCGTAACGGATCACATCACCAACAACAGGCAGACCACGATGAAAGGTCACTACGGCATCGAGCAGACGATAGACCGCCTTGCCCTTGCTGACAAAATCGATCCCCAGGTAACCGGAGAGGAAGAGGTCGGCCTGGCCAGCTTCAACAGCAACACAGGTGGGAATGCGGCCGCCGTCAAGGTACCAGCGATCAGCAGTAACATCATGTTCCGTCACCACCCGGCCACTGGTCATGGAACGCGGCTCGCCCTCAACCGTCAGGATACGGTCCACCAGCATCAACGGCTCATCGGGCAAGCGGACGCGGGTCGGGTAAGTGTCGACTTCAGCGAATTCAGGGCCGAGCATCTTGGCGATCGAACCGATGGCAAACTCCATGCACATGTCGCGGTCAAAAAGCGGGGGCTGGGGGCTGTAAGCCGGGGGCTGGTAAAGATTTTTGCGTCCCACGTCCCGCATCCCGCGTCCCGCTTGAACCACAGGTTCAGGCCTAGGAATCACATCACCATTGACAGCCATCTTCTGCAGCAAAGACATCTGCAGGTTGATGTTTTCGGTCAGCGTCTTCTCCATGGTGCTGGCAAACTTAAGGTAGGCTTCATGAGTCTTGGCATTCAAAGCCGCCGTCTCAGCCATCTGCGCTAACAAAGGATCAGTAATCGCCCCCGTATCAACTGCCGTAACGGGTACAGGATTTATCTCTTCAAGGTTTTCACGTCCCGCCTCCCGCGTACTGCGTACCGGGGTCCCAAGCTCCTTGTCCGGCATTGGCGCTGGAGTGAACGCCGCGCCACCAATCACCGTTTCAATCCGCGGCCCGGCAGTTTTTTCAGCGACGGGCATGCTCGCCGGGTAAAGCGCATCAAGATTGACCGTCACCCGCTCCGCCAGACAATTGGCGAGCAGACGCAGGATCAAGGAAGTGGCTTTCTGCCCCGGGTAACAAGCCGCGCGGGTCATGTGCGGCTTGCCTTCGAGGATGTTGCCGATCATCCGACTACAGGAATTGCCCGGTCCCATCTCGAGGAAAATACGTGCGCCGTCAGCGTAGGCCTGCTCGATGACCTTGGTGTAGTCAACCGTCTCCAGTGCCTGGGCGAGAATCACATCGGCAGCGCTGTCAGTGGTGACCTTATAGCTCTTACCCAGATTGCAGCTGTAAAAAGTAACGTCCTTGGGTGCGGTCACAGGGAAGAGGTGCAGCTCCCGGTAAGGCTTCGCCGCCGGTTCAGCAACCTCGCAATGCACTGTGGTTACACCACGCAGAGGGAAGAAGTAGCCATTGACTTCGCGCGCCAGGGCTTCGACCTGGTAACGATCACCACCAACCACACATTCCTTGTGTGTGTTGATGATCAGAAGATAAGCTTTGTCTTTGCCGACGAGCGCCTCTTTCACCTTCTCTGCAGGGGCATCGACAAGACCTAAGACCCAGTCGACCTGTTCATTCTTACGCAAGTTCCAGACCTTGCGAGCGGCCTTGCATTCTCCCGCAAGCTGTTCTGTAAAGAGGGTCGATTCGCCCAGCCTTTGCGACATACCGTCGCGATCTTGCCAAGCACCGAAAGAGAAGAGCCCGGCCGATTCGCCAAGGCTGTAACCGCTCACAGCGCTGGGCTCGACACCAAAGCTACGCACCAGATCGCTGACGGCTGTGCCCAGGGCAACCTGACCGATAACCAGCGCATTATGGTCGTCATGCAGCGTCTCGGTCAGTTCAGACTTCCAGAAACTTTCGGATAAAAACTGCCGGGCCAGGAACTTGCTCAGGCCATCCTGATGACTGTAGATAGCGGGCCAACGCGCTGAGAGGTCACGTCCCATTGCCGCAAAATGATTACCGGAGCCGGGAAAAACAAACGCAACATTACCTTGCTTTGCAAGAGGTGAAGGAGCATAGAAAAGTCGATCGCGAATGCTCGTGGAGAGCACCGTGCCATTCATGCCATTGCCACCCAGCATCTTATCCGGATTGTCACGCAAAAAAAGCAACGCATGCTCAAGCTGGTCAAGCAATTCCGCACGATTCGACGTAACCATGGCCAGACAACGTTGGCTGTTCCGATTCAAGCCCGTCTCGCGATACCACAGCAGGGCCAACTCTTCGATCCCTCCATCAGGAGCCATGGCGACAAAATCCTGAAGTTGAGAAATCTTCTTTAAAAGCCCTTCAACATGATCCGCTTCAAGAACGAACAGACCTTCGTCGAGGGCACCCAGAGGCCGCTTTACTGTCGTGGCCTGAGCGCTACCTGCCTTATTTTCAAAACCTTCCAGAACAACGTGAGAGCAGGTGCCGTCATTACCAAGGCCGCTGACCAGGACTCTTCTCGGCCCTTCAACCCGGTTGCGCAACCAGAACTGCGCGGCCTCGGGAGCGATGAAATTGCGCTTGCCGCGCACCCAATCGTAGCGCAGCGACTGCAGGTTACGCAGCGGAGGTAAAATTTGCGTTTCCAGACAGAGAGAGGCCTTGATCAGGGAAGCCAGACCGGCAACAGCGCCGGCATGACCGACATCGGCCTTGGCGCTACCGATGTAGCAGGGATTTTTTGTTTGTTTGGCGCCGAAAAATTCACCGAGAGCTTTTGCTTCAAGGGCGTCTTCAGAAGCCAGGCCGCTGCCATGGGTTTCCAGGTAGCTGATAGACTCCGGAGTTGCCCCGGATTCGAGGCTTGCCCGTTCTAGAGAGAGGGTATAAGCATCACTGTCCGTAAATTCTTCTTCGACCTGCCCGCCGGTGGCGGTGCCGACCCCCTTGACGATGGCGTAGATATGATCACCATCCTGCTTGGCGTCGTCGAGGCGCTTGAGAATAACCGCAGCAGCGCCCTCACCGACCAATGAACCATCGGCATTTTTATCAAAGGGGCGGGTAACGCCAGATTTTGAAAAAGGCTTGTTTTCGTGTCGGCCAAGAACTGCGCGCAGATCGCCAGCCATATCGGCCGCGCCGACAATCGCCCGGTTGATAGAACCTTCCTGCAAAGCACGCACACCCACTTCGAGGGCTCGCAGACCTGAGTTCTCCTCACTCGACAGTGTGAAGCTGGGTCCACCGACTTTGAACTCCTTGGCCACCCGGCTGGCAACGATGCTGCCGAGCGCCCCCATGACCCGATTGGCACTTAAGGCCGGACCGGCCGATTCGCGCAGAGCGGCAATCCAATCATTGAGCTCCGCTTCCGAGAGGTCGCGGCCAAGCTGTTGCGCCCAGCGGCGAGCCAACTTTTCAAGCCCCCAGCGAAAACTGAAATTGGTCGCGTTAAGGTCCATCCCCGTACCGATAAAAACCCCGGTAAAGAGCAGATCCTCTTTCTTGATGCCGGCATCCTGCAAAGCCTCGTCGGCCACCTTGAGCATCAGGAGTTGACGGGGTAGCATCTCCTCAACCTCTTTCGGCGGAATACGAAAGACTCCGGGAGTGGCTTGCGCATCAGAGACGTAAAAACCTTTAAAGTCCGATTTTTTATAACCTTTATTCTTAAACCAGCGGCTTTCTTCCGCCCCCCACCAACGTGAGGGCAGCTCTGGCTTGACGATTTTTTCATCACCTAAGAAGCGGCTGCGCAGAGAGTCAAGAGAATCCCAGGGGCCAAGATGTGCGCCCATGCCAACGATCGCGATCGGTGGGCTCTTCTTCTTGAATGACGGTGGATAGGTCACCGAACTTTTTGCCGGTTTCTTTGGAATCCATTCCTCGACCAGGAGGTGAGCATTAATCCCGCCGAAACCGAAAGCGCTTACGGCAGCCCGGCGCGGCTGGCCTTGCTTGCGCTGCTTCCAGGGCTTCGCTTGCTGCAGAACGCGGAACGGACTTTTCTCCAGCTCAACACCTTTGGCCGGCTGCTTAAAGTTAGCGGTCGGCGGCAGAGTGCGCTCTTTCATCGCCAACAGGGTTTTCATCAAAGCGGCGGAACCGGCAGCGGTCAGCAGATGCCCGATATTCGATTTCACCGAACCGATTACACACTGTCCAGACGTCCAGTCATCCTTGCCCCAGAGACTTTTCAGGCTGGAGAACTCGACCACGTCACCAACCGGGGTGCCGGTGGCGTGGCATTCGATCATATCAACATCAGAAGGAGACCAACCGGCTTGCTGATAAGCCGAACGCATCGCCCGTAGCTGGCCTTCGGAAGCCGGAGCAAGCAAGCTGCCGCCAATATCATTGGACAGACCGATACCGCGAATCACGGCATAGATATGATCTCCTGCACGCACGGCATCCTCGGTGCGTTTGAGCAGGAACATGCCGCTGCCCTCGCCAACCACCAGACCATCGCCATTGGCGTCGAAAGGAGAACAGGTACCGGAAGGAGACAAAGCGTGCAGTTGGGAGAAGCCCATCTGGGTGTAGAGAGAATCGGGACGTGCCAGGCCACCTGTCAACATGGCATCGGCACGACCGGCCAGCAACTCATCGACAGCCAGCTTGATGGCGTAGAGTGATGAGGCGCAAGCAGCATCAAGGGTATAACAGGTTCCGCCCAGGCCGAGAGCTTTAGCAAGGAGACCTGCGGGAAGGCCGGCGACGTAGCGATTCAGTGGATCAACGCTAGTCAACTCCGGTTGTGCGTCTGCACCAAGGATTTTTTCGGCGAAAGTACGGCCGAGATACTCCCGGGCCATGATCGAGGAATGCTCACTCGGCAAGGCCAGGTTGCCGATGATGACGCCGACTTTTTGCCGATCAACCTGGTCGATGCGACCATCACTGAAGGCCTGATGACCTGTCCGTAGCAACAGGCGATACATCGGATCAAGGCCGCTTAAGAAATCGGCATCGATATCGAGGCCGGCGATCGATGAGGTGTCGCTCTCGTTATCAATGAAGCAGGCTTTCTTCGAATATACTTTATCAGGAGCGCCGATTGTGGGATCAAAGGCTTCATCGGGGTCGAGCAGCCAACGACCTTGCGGCGGCTGCCGAGACGTATCGACATTGCCGGTAATCGTTTCCCAGAAACGGTCCAGGGTCGGTGACATTGGAAAAATGCCGCCGACCCCGACGATTGCAACAGATTTACCGTGCTTCATCCTTAAGCAACTCCCTGCAGTTTGTTGCGCTGGAAGCTCGCATTCAGCGACGTATCAATCACGCACTGATAATTTTCAATACGGGCGATCAAAGCCCCGCTGGCCGGATCGACAAAATCGATCTCCGCAGCTGCCTTGCTGGCACTCTGGCTGGTCACACGGATACGGATCTCGACACCACTTTCAGGGAAGCGATTCAGGTACTGACGATATCGACCGGCGAAGACCGGCAGGGATGCTGACTTGTAGCGCTCGAAGCTCCAGAGGATCATCAACTGGAAGCTGCTGTCGAGGGCCAAAGGATCAGAGAGCCACGAATTTCGCAACGGCTGCTTGATCCAATCGGTCGGCAGCGGTGCCGGACGAACCATCGAAGCGATGCCGTCAGCAGAGCAACCAATCACCTCACGGATACCGTGGAAGTCTGGTCCGTGAAAGAGCCGGTCAGGCTGGTAGACCTCTTCGATCGGCCGACTGTAAGCTTGAAGTTCAACACGCTCCATAGCCACCTTGCCTTCAGGCAGCTTAGCAGCCAGAACTATTCTGGCGCGGCAGTGAACAAACTGCTTGCCGTATGCAGAGACACCTGAGAGCTCCACAGGCACGACATGCACGCCACCGCTCTTGAAAGACTTGCCGGTCATCACCTGCAAGGTGTGACTTTGCCCCTGCTCCAGAGTGACGCCTTTCAACACCCGCAGATCGTTGAAACCATGGAAACGCAAGCCCGGATTGTTATGAATCGCACCATGTGCCATCCACTCGATCATCACGGCCATCGGCAGAACCGCCTTGCCATCAATGACGTGAGACTTGAGGAAGGGGTACTGCTCGATCGAGACCTCCAGGTCGAAGGCCTTGGAGAGGTAGATATTATCATGTGCCTGTGACGAGACTTCGCTGGCCGCTTCTTCACGGCCACCGAGGATCACCAACTCGACCGGGCCACCCGGTGGAGTCGCAATTTCCTCGACCAGGTAATCGGCACCAGCCTTGAGGTCGATGACAGCCACCCCTTCTTCGGCAAAGACTTTCTTCAACGCCGGGGTCACCATGCCACCATCCCAGGGTCCCCAGTTCAGGGAGAGGACGCGACAGTCTGAACGTTGTGCCGCCTCTTGTTGGGCGATTTTGTTGAGGATCTCGTTGGCCACGGCATAATCAACCTGGCCGGCACGGCCGAAACGGCCGGTCGATGACGAGAACATCACCATAAATTTCAACGCATCTTCGGCTACCGCAGCCAGCAGATTGCGCAGGCCAGCAATCTTGGTGCTGTAGACCTGTTCGAACTGCTCTGCTGTCTTGTCCTTGATCAGACGATCAGCCAGCACTCCGGCGCCATGAATCAGGCCCTTGATCGGACCGTACTCTTTACGAATCTGTTTGATCACGGCTGCTACGGCGCCTCTGTCGCGAAGATCAACAGAGCGATAGAGGCCCTGCCCGCCTGCCTCTTTGATGCGACGCAAATTCTCGCGGATTTCACGATTGCCAAGAATCTCCTGGCACTTGCGGCCCACATCTTTCGGCTTTAGGGGGCTGTCGGCATGAGCGATCACAGCTTTTTTGATCTCGGCTTCACTCTGTAGCCCGTCCAACCAAACAGGTTCCGGTTGCGGTGCTGCACTGCGACCGAGCAGCAGCAGGGTCGCACGACTCGATGCCGCAAGTGCAATCGCAACCTCTGCAGTCACACCGCGTGCGCCGCCGCTGACCACGACCACATCACCATAATCGACCGGCGAATCAAGATTTTCACCAGAGAGAGCTTCTTCGACCAGGTTGAGCGTTTGCAAACCTTCCGTCGAGAAACCGACTTCCTGGACACCGTCAGCCAAAAGCTCAGCAACCAGCATTTCCGCGATTTTATTCACATCAGTCAGGTCTGCCGATAGATCGAAGGCCTTGCAGGCGACTTCAGGCCACTCGTGGCCGGCTGTTTTGGTCAGACCGGCCAAGCCTCCCGAAAGGGCATCGGTCACCGCACCACCATCAGCCATACCGAAACAACCGTTCAGACGTGACACCGTAGCCATGACCGCTCCGGACTTATCAGCCGTAGCATTAAGCGCTGGTTCCGCCAATTGCATCAGGCGGAAAGCGTTCTTCAGGAAAAGATCATCACTACCGGATAGTGGAGCGATCAGGATCAGTCCAGCCAGGTTATCACTTGGCACAAGGCCATCCAGTTGAGCGAGATTAATTTTCTCTGCTTTCAGACTTTGGGCGTCCAACTGCTGGCAAAGCGCAGCTGTCAACGCCGAGCCATCATCACTAACCCAGACCAGAGAGCCCTTTGCCAGGTTCAGGGACTCCCGATTCCCGGGCGCCTGAAGCGGGATCGCCTTGAGGACCTTGCGTTCCACACCGCTGCCTACTGTCGGCAACTCAAGTGGCGCTAAAACTTTTGCCTCTGGTTCAGAGACACCGGACACACTGGCGAGGAAATCAACGATATGACCCACGGTCTGTAAAGTGCCAAGGTGTTCCGGCTTGATCGCCGGTGCTCCAGGCAGTTTGTCCTGCAGAGCGGAGAGAATCTCGACGCGTTTGATCGAATCGATACCAAGATCCGTATCAAGCGCCATCTCAAGTTCAAGCATCTCAACCGGGTAACCGGTTTTGCCGGCAATCACCTCCAGCAACGTTGCCGCCACTGCATCGCGATCCAGCAGACTACTCATTGCAGCCAGTGTTGCCGGTGCAGTGCTCTTTTTGCCGGCAGCTGCGAGATGATCAACAATCTGACCGAGGGTTTGCAGCACGCCAAGATCTTCCGGTTTAACCGCCGGCGCCTCGGGTAGTTTCTCCTGCAACGCAGAAAGAATTTCAACACGCTTGATCGAATCGATACCGAGGTCGGTGTCAAGGGCCATCTCCATCTCAAGCATCTCAACCGGATAGCCAGTCTTTTCGGCGATCACTTCGAGCAGCACAGTTGCAACGCGGTTGCTATCAACAGCTGGCGTTGCAGTGGCCTGCGCTACTGGCGCGGCAGTGACCATGCCTGCGCTCAGATGATCGACAATCTGACCGAGGGTCTGCAACACACCCAGATCTTCCGGCTTCACTGCCGGAGCTTCCGGGAGTTTCTCCTGTAAAGCGGAGAGAATCTCCACACGCTTGATCGAATCGATGCCGAGGTCGGTGTCGAGGGCCATCTCCATCTCAAGCATCTCGATCGGGTAGCCGGTCTTCTCGGCGATCACTTCCAACAACACGCTTGAGACACGGCTATCATCAACTGCAGGGGTCGCTACCGGCGCAGCAGCATGAGCGGCCGAGACAGGTGCCATACCGGCACTTAAATGATCGATGATCTGGCCAAGAGTCTGCAGAGTACCGAGGTCTTCCGGCTTGACAGCAGGAGCCTCCGGCAGTTTTTCCTGCAGTGCAGAGAGGATCTCCACGCGCTTGATCGAATCGATACCGAGATCGGCATCGAGGGTCATTTCCAGCTCCAGCATCTCTTCCGGGTAACCGGTCTTCTCGGCAATCACGGCAAGCAAGGTGGCTGAAACGACATTGCTGTCAACAGCAGGCGCTGCTGGCGATGCCGGAGCGGCAGCAGCTGGGGCAGCGGCCATGCCGGCGTTTAAATGGTCAATGATCTGACCCAGAGTCTGCAAAGTTCCAAGATCCTCCGGCTTGACTGCCGGGGCTTCGGGCAACTGCTCCTGCAGTGCGGAAAGGATCTCCACACGTTTGATCGAATCGATACCGAGGTCGGCATCGAGGGTCATCTCCAGCTCCAGCATCTCTTCCGGATAACCGGTTTTTTCAGCGATGACCGCGAGCAGCGTCGAGGAGACCTTATTCCTGTCAACGGCAGGGGTAACAATCGGCGCTGGAGCAGCAGAAACAGGTTTCGGAACAGGGGCAACTGGAGCGGCCATTGGCGGAACAGGAGTAGCTGTAGCGACAGGGACCTGAGCAACGGGGGCAACAGCAGGAATCAACGGCTGGCCCTGCAACAGACGGTTTTGCTGATCAACCAGATTGAGAAAAGAATGGGTCGCCGCTTCCTGACCGGTGAGAAATTGTTGATGCAGGCGAGACGTCTGCTCCTGCAGATTCTGTAAGGCCTGCATGCTCTGACGGGTAATCTGCAAGGCTTCCTGCAGGGAGCCGGCATCGGTGACAGGTGTCGGCGAGCTCAGTGTCGCCGCCGCTTGTGGTACGACTTGAGTGACAGACCCTACTGCTGGCGCTGCAACGGGCGCGGCCTGTTGCGGAACCGGCGGACGCTTTTCAGGGCGCTTGAAATAGTTAGCGCCGGTCAAAGGAATCGTCATACCGGGCTTTTTGCCTTGCTTCGCCTTGACCGTCGCAGCATAGCCTTCATCCCAACTTGACAGCGCAATCGGATAACCAAGCACGCTCAGCTGTGCCAGGGAGCGGGCCAGGTCGTTGATACCTGAGCGCTGGCCATTGGAGGCATCGACAGCAATCGCCTGGTAGGCCCGTTCACCAAGGATCGCTTTGACCATGCCGGTCAAACGCGCACCAGGGCCAACCTCGAGAAAGGTGCGCATCCCGGCTTCGTACATGGCTTCAATTTCAGCGACAAAGTTAACCGGGCAAGCCAGTTGGTCGGCAAGAATTTCACGGGCTTTTTTAGCCGTCTCCGGATAGGCGTTGCCGGTCGTGTTGGAAAATACGCTGGCGGTCGGCTTGTTGAACTTGATCTCCTGCAGGCGTTCGCCAAAAGGACCGCTGGCATCAGCGACCAGTTCGCTGTGAAAGGCCGCAGCAACCGAAAGTTGCTTATAACGCAAGCCCTGCTCATCGAGACGTTTGGCGGCCTTTTCAATCTCTGCAGTCGCTCCGGAGAGGACGCCCTGTTCGGGAGTATTACGATTGGCCAGAACCAGTTGCAGGCCGGAATTCTTGAGAAATGCTTCAACCTGATTGAGAGGTGCAGATACCGCCAGCATCGAACCACGGTCGCCTTCACCGGCGGCCATCAGCTCGCCACGTAGACGAGAAAGCGCATGCAGGGCATCATCATCAAAATAGCCGCCGGAGCAGAGCGCTGTTAATTCACCGTAGCTGTGGCCGACATAAGCTTCTGCAGCAACACCAAAACTGGCCAGTACGTCGCGGGCACCGAGGCTGACGGCACCGAGGGCAGGCTGGGCAACTTCAGTTGCCTGTAAGTTTTCAATGTTCTGATCTCTGGTCGTCTGGTCAAAAGCAGGACGAGGATAAACAAGTTCAACCAAACGGCCTTCTTTGCCGTTTGTGTTAGACAAAAATGCTCGATCGGCAGTTGTGAAGGAGTCGAGGAACTGTGGGAACTGGATCGCCAGGTCTTTGAGCATCCCGGGATACTGGGCCCCCTGACCGGGGAAGAGCATCGCCAATTTGCCATCAAGCTCACCCTTGGCAAAGAAACTGCCATCAGGAGTGCTCCAGGAGCTCTGGTCGCTGCTCTTGAGCATAGCCAAAGCGCTTTTCACCTGGGCGGCAGGTTTGGATGTGTCTTTCTCCAAAACCATCACCAGGCGACAGGCTTGTTTTACATCAAAGTTGTCACGGCTCTCATCAGCAGCCAGACGCAGAGTGTTCCACGCCGCATCTGCCGGAAAGTTTTGCAAAGCAGATTCCAGACCGCTTTCATCAGCGGCGCTAAAGGCAGCGATCTGCACATCACCCTGCCAGTCGGCAGCAGCCTTAAGCGGCTGGTATTCCTCAAGCAGGCAGTGGAAGTTGCTGCCACCAAAACCGAGCGCGCTGATACCGGCCCGACGGGGATGGTCTCCACGCGGGATCCAGGGGCGGGTTTCGGTGTTGACATAAAATGGTGACGTTGCCGCGGTCATTGCTTCTTGCGGCTTCTCAACCTTGATTGTTGGCGGCAGGGTCTTGTTGTAGAGCGCCATGGCGGCTTTGATCAGGCCGGCAGAGCCGGCAGCCGCCTTGGTATGACCGATCTGTGACTTGATCGAACCGATCGCGCACCAGGGGAAATCGGCTTCGCCGAAAACATCCTTCAGCGCAGTAACTTCGACAGCATCACCAACCTTGGTGCCGGTACCGTGGGCTTCGATCAATTCGATGGTCTGCGGATCAACACCACCCTGCTCGTAGGCGCGGCGCAACGCTTTCTGCTGACCGGCAGCGCTCGGCTCGTAAATCGCCCCGCTGCGACCGTCGCTCGAAGCTCCTATACCCTTGACAACTGCATAGATCTTATCACCATCACGCTCGGCATCGGCCAGACGTTTGACGACAACAATGCCCAGACCTTCACCGAGGGTGGTGCCATCAGCATTGTCAGAAAATGGTTTGGCGTGTCCGGAGGGGGAAAGTGCCGGGGTCTTGCTGAAGCAGGTGTACATGAAGATATCGTTGAAGGTGTCGATACCACCGGTGACCACCATGTCCGATTTACCTGCGGCCAGTTCCATCGCCGCTAGATTGAGGGCACTTAAGGAGCTGCCGCACGCAGCGTCGACCACGCAGTTGGTGCCACCGAAATCAAAATGCTTGCTGATCCGGCCGGCCACCACGTTGCCGAGCAGGCCGGGAAAGGAGTTTTCCTGCCAGGGAACGTATGAATCACTAATGCGCTGCATGACGTCTTCGGCGATCGCATCGGCGATGCCTGCGTCTTTCAGCGCTTCACGCCAGCGCGGATGACCGAGGCGGGCACCGAGGGGCACCACCAGCTCCAGGGTACCGGTGACGCCGATGATGACGCTGACGCGATCACGATTAAATTCTTTCTCTGTCGTGTAGCCGGCGTCCTGCAACGCCTGATCAACAGCAACCAAGCCGAGCAATTGCGAGGTATCAATTGCCTCGAGCGCGTTGGGCAGCACACCGTACTCCATCGGGTTGAAATCAACCGGAGAGAGGAAGCCGCCATACTTGGCGTAAACCTTGTCGGCTGTCTTAGGATCCGCGTCGAAATAATCATCGGAGCGCCAATGAGTTTCGGGCACCTCGATGATCGAGTCTGTACCATTCTTGATATTGGTCCAGAAGGTTCCCTTATCTGCTGCCTGGGGGAAGAGGCAGCCGATACCGACAATAGCCAACGGCGTGGTTGCCGCTGTCTGCTGATTCTGTTCTCCGCTGTTTTTCTTCAACTGAGAAACTCCTTGATCTGTTCGATTTCCAAAGGTGCCGAAAGCTCTGCCTCGTCATCGAGGCTAACACCTTGAAGTTTAAGTTGGTTGGCCCGCATCAACACGGCCGCACCAAAAAGAATATTCATTGCCACAGTGGCTGTTTTTCTTTGTTCTGGCGCATCCAGCACAGACCCTTTGACCCATTCGTTAAAAGCGCCCATGGCCGGGCCACACCAGATCTGATAATCGAGCTTGCGATCTGCGACACCGCGATTGGCCCAGACCGGAGACTGGCCGAGATACCAACGAAACACCAAGGCCATTTTGTATTTCGGATCAGACTCGGCCTTGGCCAATTGGCGTGGATCACGCTGGCTGAAAAAGCTGCGTGTCTCTTCCCAGACCTGGTCGAGATTTTTGCGAAACACCGTCTTTTCCAACTTCTGCCGTTCTTCGACAGGAAGATCTTCAATGCTGCTGTGAGCGCGGTAGAGCTCATAGAGCTTGGCCGCACGCATGGAGAACATGGTGCCGCGTTTGATCACCTGGACCTTAACCCCCATTTCGAACATATCGCCGGAAGGAGCCATGGTAACGTCAGCCTGCCGGGTTTCGGCAAGCATCTTGCGTACTTCGTCGCAGGTCCCGGACTCAACGCAGGCCTGGTTAATGGTACCGGTCACAAGGTAATCGACGCCCAGAGCAAAGGCCGCAGCAGCAGCCGCTGGCGTGGCAATACCGCCACCAAGACCAACCCGCAGAGGCAGAGTGTAATTATACTCCTTCTGGCAGGCATTTTTCTGTGCCCTTATCGTCGGGAAGAGGGCCATGGCAGGACGGTTGTCAGTATGTCCACCTGAATCAGACTCGACAGTCACATCCTGAGCCATAGGAATCTCGGCGGCCATCTCTGCCTGTTCGGCTGTCAACTCTCCAGAATCAACAAGTTTTTGCAAAAAACGCTCCGGCGGTGGAGCAAAAAATCGTGCTGCAACTTCTTCACGGGAAATTTTAGCGATTATACGATTCGGAGCGACCACGCGCCCCTGGCCATCACGGCAGATGCCGTGGGTTCGATAGCGCACCAGGGCAGGAGTCAGGGCAAGAAAAGCCGAGGCTTCCACCAGCTTGATTCCTCGGCGCAGGTAAAGATCGACCAGGGCATTCTCCAACTCCGGTTCATTAGGACTGTGAATCAGGTTAAAGCCGTAAGTCAGCCCGGAAGAAGAACTTTCCAGCTGATCAATAGCCGCCTCGACCTCTTCGATCAACAGCCCCGCAGCGCCAAAGAAACCAAGCATGCCGGCATGAGCCAAAGCCTCGACCATAGCCACAGAACTGATGCCCTTGGCCATGGAACCACCAACGTAGGGATAGCGAATAGCGTAATCCCGGCAAAAGCTAACATCGCCAAACTTTTCTATCGGACAGGCCAAGGCCATACCATTAAAGACCTGCCCTTCGGCAAGAGCTTGAAACGGGCCAGCTGTGCCAGTCATGACCTGAGTGTCACAACCCTGTGTCAGCAGGTAGAGTGGTTGATGGATATGACGCAAAGCAGCAGTCAACGCCGGCCCTGCCGCCACCTGTTCACCGGGGGCAAACATCCCCAGGGTCTCTGATGATTTGTATTGCGACTCTTGCAAAAGACACTCCCTGAAGAGATTATTCGAACATTTCTAAACCTCTGTGAAGCAAGGCTCAATCCTGCAGTGTTTTTAAACACAATTGCTTCATTTAAACAGGACTTATGAGTATAGTTTTTTTTTGTCCGAGCCACAAGAAATTATAGTCACACAATGGCCACTTCATGCGGTTTTACAAGACATTTACAAAGATTGACCACCTGAAAAGCCGAAGAATGAAGATAGACCTCAAAAAGGTTGTCAGCTTGTTGTCCCTGGGAAGCGAAAAAGATCGCCAGTGAACATCGGAAAATACAAGCATTCCAGACGCTTGCAGAGTTCTTTAAAATTGGTCGACAGAGACAAGCAAGAACTCACAACTTCCCTTATAGATTAATCACTTACAGGACAAAAAAACTTGCCAAACCGCACAGAAGGGATAGAATTTATTTACAGGGAGAACAGGTACAAAACCCTGCCTTTTTGGGAACGGGCACCTTGAAGAAAGGGGTGATCGACTATGTTACCGGTACGTTTTGATCCGATGCGGGAGCTCAGTACCCTGCAACGCGAAATGGATGATCTGTTCAAGAGGATGTTTGGTTCAAACCGGGAAATCGGTGAAAGTAGCATGTTGACGACTTCACCTGCCGTCAACAGCTTCATAAAGGACGGCGTGTTTCACCTTGAGGCGGAACTGCCGGGAGTCGACACGGACAAACTGGATGTCAGGATGGATGATGGCAGCCTGGTGATTCATGGCGAACGTCGCAGCACGCACAAGACCGAAGACGTAAACTACCTGCTGAAAGAATCAAGCTTAAGCACCTTCGAGCGCCGCGTAACCCTACCAGCAGGGGCCGACATGGAGAAGGCCCACGCCACCTACCAGAACGGCATGCTCGAAGTAACGGTGCCGATTAATGAGCACAAACCGAGTGGCCGCAAGATTCCTATCGAGGGGATCAAGGGCGGCAAAAAAAGTAAAGAGATTCACTAATTACAACAGATGACAACCCGCCCGTTCCCGGCTCTGGACAAAGGTTCAGGGCCTTTTCTTTAACGCAGGCGCAGAGCCGCAGAGAAAGTCTTACCAAATAGGTGGGGTCAGGCCTTGCCTTTCCCGTACCTCATTCCGCGCTACGGGAATTTAGGTCTATCATAACATTCTGAATATTGCCCTTTCAATGCCGTCTGCTAACCTTAATAACCATGAAGACTTTGGAAATCTTTTTTGATTACATCTGACCCTGGTGTTACTTCGGTACCGTGCGTACCGATAAACTACGCAAGGAATTTGACCTCGACATTCGTTGGAGTGTTTTCCCTCTCCACCCCGAAACGCCCGAGCAAGGTCAGACACTAGAAGACCTTTTCGCCGGGAGTTACGACATCGAAGCCATGATGCAGCGCTGCAGACAGGTCGCCACAGAACTTAACCTGCCCTTCGGCGAGCGCACCCACACCTACAACAGTCGCCGCGCCCAGGAGTTGGGGAAATGGGCAGAGGAGCAGGGTGCCGGCGAAGCCTTCCACATGGCGGTTTATCATGCCTATTACGTCGATGCCTGCAACATCGCATTGCCTGACAAACTTGCCGAGATCGCAGAATCTGTCGGTCTTGATCCCGACACCGCCCTGTTGACCCTGGACAAAAGGCGTTATGCTGTACAGGTTGATGATGATTGGAAACGAGCGAAAGAATTTGGCATCTCGTCGATCCCTACAATCGTCTATCAACAACACGCGCTGGTCGGCTTTCAACCTTATGCTCACTACCGTCGATTGATAGATTCAGCAACTTCATAGCATTGAAAGCTGGCATCCATGTTTTCTTCAAGCTCCTTCAGGACAAGCCAATGAACGATCAACTACCAGACGCAATCACACAACACCTGCCCTCACATCAGAAGGAAAGATCTGAGCACAGCTGGTTGAAGATCCTTTTGATTGTTGTCGTTGCCAGTGCCATCTCCATCCTCGTGGCAATCGGAGTGGTGTCCCTCTTCCTGTTCCCCGGCGCCTTCAAACCCGTCACCTTAAACGCCAGTGAGGAGCAAGTATTAGAAAGCAAACTTGAGCAACTGGGCAGCATACAGCGATCTCAAGTCCTGCATCAAGACAGGCAACAAATGGGAGGCAAGGAAGATCTGCAACCTGAGCGTTACAAGGAAACCGATGCCAGCAGAGAAATCATCCTTACGCAACGTGAATTGAACTCCCTGCTGGCAAAGAATACCGACCTGGCCAGCAAACTCTCCATCGACCTCTCTCAAGATTTGGCCAGCGCCAAACTATTGATCCCCCTGGACGAGGAGTTCCCGTTGCTTGGCGGCAAAACGCTTAAAGTCACCGCCGGACTGGAGCTGGCCTATAAAAATGAAAAACCGGTCGTCGCGTTACGGGGCATCAGTCTCTGGGGCGTGCCTATCCCCAACGCCTGGCTTGGCAACATTAAGCACGTCGACCTGGTCCAGGAGTTCGGAGACCAGAAAGGCTTCTGGGCGGCCTTTGCCGACGGAGTTGACGAAATGGAAATCAGTGAGGGTCAATTGCGGGTAAAGCTGAAGGAATAGAAGCTCAAGGGTATTCAACGCGGAGACGCGGAGACACAGAGGGAGACAAACAATCAGCTTAAGGTTTTAAAATCTTTAAACACCGCCAAACAACCGCACACTGTTTTCTCCGCGCCTCAGCATCTACGTGTTGAATCGTTTTTCAGATGCATTCAAAAAGAAGCGAAGATACGTGCCGTTGAACGGCCCGGGGCCTGCAGGTCCAGATCGAGGAAGTAACCAAAAGGTGTTTGCCAAACATCGTACCCTGAACCGCGAAGACGCTCCGCAGCGCGACCCAGCAAAGCCTTGGTAAATTCTGCCGAGGCTTTTGTTTCTGCCAGATGTGAAAAAGTGTGGATGACAATACGTTGCGTCTCGTTCTTGCGCGCCCCCCACTTGAGATTTTTCACCAGCTTCTTTTCCACCCCCGCAGCACTCTCTTCATCAAAGGCTTCAGCGTGAATCAAACCCACTACTGCATTCCTGATTTCACCAGGTTCATGGCAATCCGCTTCTTCATCGAGAGTTTTAACCGCAGGTGTATACGCAAAACGATCTGTATAGAGCATTAATAGTTTCATAACAACCTGACATCGATCCTTTCCTCTAAAAGCCTAAAGGGAAAGCTGAAGAGTTGATTGCGCCCGACAGAAAGATTGTATCAGACAAATCAGTAGTGCAAACCCATGGACTGAAGGCACTGAAATAGAAAGCATATTTTTGTAGAATTTTTACTGAACCTTTCTCCCGTCATTACAATTCGCTGCGACTATCCATTCATGTTGCAATCAGACAACTCAGGTATTTTTATGTAAACTTGCCCATCGGTAAACTTATTATTCCTATTTATATACCGTGTAATATTTAAAACACTTAAACGCAAATTTAAACTCTACATCGTCAAACAATGGGGAGCTCATCATGAAAAAATCGCATTACTCCTTTCGGCAGTTATTATGGCCGCTTCACTTTCAGCATGCGCAACGATGGACGGCGGCGGCGAGGCAGTGAAGGTCAAGTGCCCAGCCTGTGGCCACGAGTTCCCTGTGGACATCAAGTCCGTCAGTTAACTCAAGAGGCAAAAACTCACTCAATCTAAGGGCCAAAGGATACGCCACCCACCGCAAGGTGAGGGTGTCGTGTGTCTTTAATCAAGGCAGTTACTTAGCCCATTCGCACCCAACGTTATTCTCTCCCAGACACGCCAAAACGCTTGCCAATCAATCCTCTTATATGATAAAAAACCCGCTTAATAACTAAGAGCTGAAACGGGATGTAGCGCAGCCTGGTAGCGCACCTGCTTCGGGAGCAGGGGGTCGCAAGTTCAAATCTTGTCATCCCGACCAGTATTTACATGAGAGCGACCTCCCCAGGGTCGCTCTTCTCTTTTGTCCTCCGGTCCTATTCCGGTCCGAAGTATCCCTCTAAGTGACAATTTGATAGTTCAGGAATGTAGTGTTTGAATGTTCCGGGGCGGGGTTTCGTCTCCGGGGCAGATCCGGTACGGAGCGGGAATGTCTGGGGGTGGCCATGCAAAGTTCTTAGAAGTGAGGGTCAGTAGGAATTTCATATGTGCGATATACAACAAACGCTAAAGATTAAACTATGCGAAAAAATCCCTTACAATGTTGATATTTAGGGGAAAATAATTTTTTTAATCACTTTCTTTACTTGTCTTGTCAAGTTCTCTATTCTATTGTTTACTAAATCAACAAGTAAACACATAACATATTTTTGGTCATGTACGTAAAGCCAAGGGGCTACAGCCTCCTAAATCCCGTATAGATACCCTGGCTCTTAGTGTTTGAAAACATTAGATTTGTCAGGTTTTTTTTATTCCATTTAAGGTTCTTCTTCAAAACAGTCATTCGTTTTAGTTGGTCGTTATTTATCTTTATTGGCTTTTGTTTGTGGTCATAGAACATAACGACAATTAAAGGAGACAGGAGGACATCATGAAAAGGGTTCTTTTATTCCTAACACTTATTTTACTCATTGGCTGTGCTCAACGTGCAGAATATGGTGCCGATGTGTTTGATGGCGCAAAGATTAACCATCAAAACGTTGAAGAGATCGCTGAAATAGATAGAGACATAATCGATTTTGCACAAGATTTATATTCAGAAGATGCTGAAGAAATATCAGCCAATCATGTTTTTGCTAGTGAGGTACATGAACTAATAGACACCCTCAAGCACCCAAGCGCTATAGACTACCCAGACACCCAGTTCTTTGTAACTTATTGCGATTCTTTGCGTGGCGAGGTTATGAACTGGGTAATTGAAAAAAAATACGAGCGCTTGCGCGGACAAGGCTGCTACAAGAAATTTTACACTTGCGAAGTCAATGGTGAAGTTGATGGGGCTATTGCGTATTTTGTAGAGCATAAATCCCCATTTTACAGGGTAGAAAAACATTATTTGACCAATCATAAGTTTAAAGAATATCGCGATTATTACAGTACTTTTTTCAGCGAGGATGGTGGGGTATCAATAGACAGAAACTCTTTATACGACCCGAAGAGGGGGCAGACATACAGGAGTTATTCACACCCAATTCATGTAAAAATTAAGAACGATAGCAAGGAAGTAAAAACATATGATATCAACAACATATCCTTGGCTGTCAATGGCAAGAACTACGATACCAAACTCATAAAGATCAAGAACAAAAGGAAAGTCTCTCACGGAAAAATAGTTTTATCGCCTGGCGACGTTTTTGAAGAAGATATTGTCGTCAAGGTAAGACTACTAAGAGGCTTTGGAGAGGAGCATGTTCTTGGATCAACTTTTTCTATAGATGGCAATGAGTACACAAAATTCAATGTGAGAGATTCCTACGACATGGAAAAGATAAAATATGACAATTCGATCCAAAGAAGCGCATCTTATTAAAAAAAGTTGTTTATGAATCCCCTCGGAAATCTTTCCTTCATTACTTAAGGACTTTTTAGTCGCACACTAACTATGCCCCAGCCTTCTCCGGTTGGGGCTTTTCCATTTCCACTAAAACTGCGCCCCCCTCCCCACCCCCAAATTTTCACCTTAGGACCAGACCTGGACCGGACTTTTCAACTGACCTCTCACAACGCCACTGAACACATGCATCTAAATCTGTAGCGCAAAGAATACCTAAATCTGTGTACCAAAAGTTCACTCAAAGGGGACCACTATGAGCAATCAATCCCGACGTTTCCCGTTCACCAAGAGAACAATTGAAACCATTCCACATCACGATCCCGGCAGACTTTTTACGACAAAACCACTACATTCCGGTTGAATTCCCCGAATTCATTTGACAACGCAACTGGCCGGGTGTACGAACGCTCTCCCTTATTATAAAAAGACAATCTGGAGCGTCAACCATGTCCGCCATTGCTCGTAAACTCCCCTATTCTGTGCTCTGGAATTGCGCCCTCATCGTGGTAGGTGCACTCATTCAAGCAATTGGCTTCAAAGCCTTGGGTGAAACACAAGGATTTGTACCTGGCGGCCTGTTTGGTACAGCAACTCTGATCTACTACACAACAGGGGCGCTTAATACAGGGCTCATCTTTATGCTGCTAAATATACCGATGTTCATCCT
>JARUHP010000095.1 GCA_030005635.1 Deltaproteobacteria bacterium IMCC39146 | reverse complement strand
CCTTGGGTGAAACACAAGGATTTGTACCTGGCGGCCTGTTTGGTACAGCAACTCTGATCTACTACACAACAGGGGCGCTTAATACAGGGCTCATCTTTATGCTGCTAAATATACCGATGTTCATCCTCGGATATATTTATTTGTCAAAACGGTTTCTTGCTTACAGTTCTCTGGCAATGCTCTCACTGTCTTCTTTTTTTATGCTCATAGATTTTCAAATCAACATACACAATCAACTTTACGCAGCGGTCACCTTCGGCGTGATCATTGGTGCTGGCACCGGTATGGTTTTGCGGTCACTCGGGTCGAACGGTGGGCTTGATATCGCTGGTGTGATTCTCTATCAGAAATTCAACATAGGTCTCGGCAAATTCTTCCTCTTTTATAATGTTGCCCTCTTTAGCTGCAGCTTTGTAAGCCTGGATAATGACCTCGTTATTGCATCGATGATCGCAGTCTTCATCACCTCAATGACCATGGACTACTGCCTGTCTCTGTTCAATCAGCGAAAAATGGTCCTCGTGATTTCTGAGAGGCCAGAAGAGATTGCCGATCAAGTCATGAATAGAATGAAAGTTGGTGCAACCATGCTACCGGGAATCGGAGCTTATAAGAAGATCAAGAAAACCGTCCTGCTTATTGTCGTCAACAACATCCAACTCAAACGACTGGAAGAAATTGTCTTCCGTAACGATCCTCATTC
>JARUHP010000094.1 GCA_030005635.1 Deltaproteobacteria bacterium IMCC39146 | reverse complement strand
AACGTCTACTATTTCACAGTTACGGCCGTTACTGATGCAGGCATTGAAAGTGGTGTCTCGACCATTGTCGCTAGTGAATGGATCCCCTATCTGCTTGCCCCGAATAACAATACTGCCACCGACACGGCAGTTACTTTTGTGTGGGACCTGCCTCCGGAAAACTACAATGTCTCTTTTAACTTTTTTTACGGTACGGACAAGAACTTAGATACCAAAGCTATGAGTGTTATTGGACACGGCACGTTAAATTCAAATTGGCCACAATTCAAATTGAGCATTGCGTTGCTAATGGCGCTCCTGTTGCTAATGCTAATGGCAACCCGAACTGGTCACACGAAACGCGCTTGGCATCCTGTCCGCGTTGGATTTTGCATAGGGATCTTTGTTCTGCAGGCAAGTTGTGGAGGCAGCGGTGGCGGTGGCGGCGATGATACCGGGGTTTTAGTTGGCACTGACATACCGGGCACATCAGTACCAGACACATCAGTACCAGACACATCAGTACCCGGTAGCGATGCACCTGCCCCGGCTGAAACCCTGTTCATAGATGTCGTCACCGACATCAACGACACTGAGTACCTGCTTACGGAGCTGAAACCCGACACACAGTACTACTGGAAGATTGTTGCCGTCGACAACTGGGGCAATTCCTACGAGAGTCTCACCAAGACTTTCAAAACCCTGAGCAACTGATACGTTGTCACAATAAAGT
>JARUHP010000093.1 GCA_030005635.1 Deltaproteobacteria bacterium IMCC39146 | reverse complement strand
ATTCAGTAAACTCTTTAATCCACAGAATCAAGGCCACCGGATCATTGTCGGGTGGCCTTTTGTGTTCATGCAGACAATGCCTGTCTGTTCTCATAATATAGTCGATATACAGAGGATGTGCTGATGCCATAATGTTCGGCAATCTCACGTTTACTACACCCTGGCGTTTCGTAATCTTTTAGAAGCTCGACTATCTCTTGAGGTGTAAGCTTTGGCTTCGCCCCGAAGACAACACCGCGAGCTTTGGCTTTCTCACGGCCCTCCAGTGAGCGTTCCCTGATCAATCCTCGTTCAAATTCACCAATAGCTGCAAGAATGTTGAATTGAAGTTTGCCGTAGATGGTTGTGGTGTCGATCCCCTGGTCCATGACAACGAGATCCACATTCTTCTCTTCAAGTCGCTGAACAATTATTGATAAATCAACTACGGAACGAGCAAGGCAATCTAGTTTGGTGACGACGAAAACATCTTCCTCCCGAACAAAGTCGAGAGCATTTTTGAGTTCAGGTCGATTTTTGGTAGAACTGGCCGAGGCTTTCTCTCGAAAGATGCGTTCACAATCTGCCAAGTGATCCATTTGCACATCCAGTTTCTGGCCAACGGTACTAACCCTTGCATAACCAACTCTCATGCCCATGATAGCCTCCCTTTGATAGTTGTCTTTACCCATCCGTTGCTGTGGGAGTGGTAATGAAAGTTTATCTGGGATCGGAAGATTTTACTGAATTGCAGGG
>JARUHP010000092.1 GCA_030005635.1 Deltaproteobacteria bacterium IMCC39146 | reverse complement strand
TATGACCGAATTCCACGAATGGGCAACGGAACAACCACTGTCTTCTGAGAGTACGGTAGTCGCGATGAACTGATTAGCTGCACCAATCGGGCGAAACGGAATTTACAGCAACATTTGGACTTGATCACAGATCTAAACTTCTGAGAGAAAATTACTATCAGTTCTGCTGCAACTTCTAATGGATAAATTTAAGGTCCTTTATCTTTGCTGCAATACCAAACTTTTTGTCTTGCGGTTCTACGCGCACAACTTCTCCCAGGCAACTAAACTTGAGCGGCTTTCCGGATAAGGCATAGTCGAAGGCCAGTGAAAAGCTCAAAGTCTTTCCTTTAGCAAAAAGATCCTCAGACAGGAAATAAATCCCCACCCGACTGATATCGCGAGTGACCAATTCCTCTTGACCGAGGTAAACGGGAAGTTCAACATGAACCCGCTCTGAAACCCTTTTTTCCACAGGATTCATAGTCATCACCTTATTGTGAGGCATGAGACATATAAAAGAAGCTCATAAAACAATTATATTTCTTATGTTTAATTGCAAGTTGATTTAGTTATAGAGAAGAAGCCCCCTTACGACTCGACGTTAAGGCCTTACAATCTGTGAGAAGGTGACTTGCAGGGGCCAGAAACTGAAGTGGTCTAATGATCTTGGACACCTTGTTAAGCGTGTTAAACTACCACCGCTAACAAGGAGATCACATGAGCAATCAAACCAGACGTCGTTTTTCTGATGAGTTTAAAGAGGAAGCTGTCAAAC
>JARUHP010000091.1 GCA_030005635.1 Deltaproteobacteria bacterium IMCC39146 | reverse complement strand
CTTCTAATATCCAGCCACCGTCCCCATCTTCATAAATCATAATCTCGACACTTTTAGCATCACGCTCAACTGTCTGACATAGGGGGGAGAATTTCACGTCGTATTCTTCACTCATATCTGACTTCCTTTCTAATTGGCAATAATCGACTTGTCGATGGTAACTCAGAATTGACTCGACTAAAAGCATCTATTGCTACGCGTCACATCCCAATTCCTGGGTGGGCCGTTCTTGCATTGCAGGGGCAGTAAGAATTTCTCGATTTTGTTTATTTAGCACTCGCCAAGCAATGCAGTAGGATTTATAAGAACTCTGCTGCCTTGATCTTTAGCTACCCGCTGCACCCAAAAATCATTCTTAAATATCAAACGCTGTGAGAAGAATTTGAGTATATGTGTGCTATTAGTTCATTTATTAAAATAGTGGAGAAATGTTATGCGTACATTTGTTTGTCTTTCTGCCTTCTTGGGTTTGGCTGTGTTTCTGACAATTCATTACTCGTTTTGGTTGTCGGTCGGCATCATCTATTCCGGAGGGATGTTTTTGGTTGTCGTAATAGCATTTACAACAAAAAGAAGGCGAGTGAGTGCATCAAGGTCCACGGCTTTTAATGATGGGAAGGGCCAACTGATAGCTGATGGGCAGACCGTATCGGATGACCTCAAGGCTGCTTGAGAAATTTCCTCACTCGACATTTTACAATACACAAGATTATGGCCACTTGGTTCAGCACCGGGTGGCCATTTACTATTTGTCAGGGTCAGTAAGAA
>JARUHP010000090.1 GCA_030005635.1 Deltaproteobacteria bacterium IMCC39146 | reverse complement strand
TAGCCGCTGGCATCAAGGTCTTTTGAGATCTCCTGGTGTAGAGCAAACTCTTTCCCGTTGTCGTATGTCAGAGTTTGAACATGTGGAGCCAGAGGTCTCAGCCGTTCCAGTATAACGGACGTGACCTCTTGTGCAGTTCGGTTGGGAGCTTTACCGATCACGCTAAAACGTGTCTTGCGCTCCACCAAAGTGACCAACACAGAGCCACCTTGTTTGCCAATAACGGTGTCGGCTTCCCAGTCGCCTATGCGACTACGTTGGTTGACCACATCAGGACGCTCGTCGATAGAAATGCGTCCTTTTGTCTGTCCACGACGCTCTTTGGTTCCATAGCGCTTTTTTCGTTGCTTCTGGCAGCGTAGATATTTGTAGAGATCGCCGCCTGCTTTTTTGTCCTGGAGGATGTATTGATATATCCACTCAGGGCTGACATTGATATTTTCTTCGTGTTTTAACCAGTTGCTGACTTGCTCTGGACTCCAGTATTCGTGTAGGAGTTGCTCAACTCGTGCCCAAGACTTGGCAACGATGCGATGAGCGGTCTTATCTTGCCGGCGGCTCTCAGCAAAAACATTTGCTTGCTTGGGCCGATAGCCTCTCAGCCCGCAGTTTCGAGCCAGTTCTTGACTAACGGTGGACTTGTGACGGCCGATAACTTTAGCAATTTCAACCTGATTATGCCCTGCTGTTTTTAGGGCGGAAATCTGGTATCTTTCTTCTCGGGTAAGCTGCGTGTAGTGTCTCATCGTGCTCCTCTAACTTTGGTCGGTGAAAGAAGCCGTGAGACTACCGCAG
>JARUHP010000010.1 GCA_030005635.1 Deltaproteobacteria bacterium IMCC39146 | reverse complement strand
TGAGCCAGGATCAAACTCTCCAGTTGTATAACTGTATAGTATTGATTCTGTTTGTTTCTCTTTTTGGTTTGTTTCCCACAAACCTTTATCAATCTACTGCTATTTAGTTTTCAAAGACCCGGTGTTATCTCTTCCATCACCATTGTGACAGGAGAGTTTTTGCATTTTTTTTCGTCGCCGTTTTCCTTGCAACGAGGGGGGAATCTAAAGGAGATGGCCCATATAGTCAAGGGTTTTTTTCAGGTTATTTTCGAAAAGAATCAACACCTCTGCAACTAGCTGTTTTTAAGTGAAATTTACATGCGGGAACGATGCTTACAAGCCTGAACAATAACCTTTACAGCTGGCTCGATTTCCATAGGTGCATTATTAATTCCCTCACCGCTAACCTTAACAGCACTTGCTTCTCCAATCGACGTGCTTGGCCATTAGAGATTGTCAGCCCTGTCTCACAGATCAACAAGCAAACCCAGATCGATTCGCCTGAGTTTATAGGACCTTCATGAACACCAGCAGGCAACTCTTTCTGGCTGAGCTGCCACAAAGAAGTCATTCTCGACAACACAGAACAGATAGAAACGATCTGCCAGCTCCCTGACAGGCTTTCTTGGTACTCGTGGGAGCCTTAGTGGCTTTCGCCTTTGTTCAGAGAATAACTTCTAAAAGAAAACGCCCTGAAACTTAATGGTCACAAGGCGCCCCTAACAGAAAACTTTCATTTCGTAAAAACAATAGCACACCGGGAGACAACTCTAGAGGAACTACACCGCCTCAATGATCGTGTAACTCTTCTTGCCCTTCTGTACCAGTATGTATGATCCGTTAATCAGGTCTGCGCCGGTCACCAGGTATTCCTGATCGGTCAGCTTGGCCTTGTTCAGGCTAAGCCCGTTTCCTTTTATTGTACGGCGCAATTCTCCCTTAGAAGGGAAAGCGGCTGTTTCAGTAGCGAGTAGTTCGACGACCGGCACACCGGCATCAAATTTGTTACGTTCGACCTCATAGGTTGGCACACCTTCAAACACCGAAAGGAAGGTCTCCTTATCCAGCTTTGCCAGGCTTTCGGTCGTGGCTTTGCCAAAAAGGATCTCTGAGGCTTCCACAGCCTTGTTGTATTCGTCTTTGTCATGGACCATGCAAGTGACCTCCTTTGCCAAACGCTTCTGCAACGGTCGCAGGTGCGGTGCAGCCTCCTGCTCCTTGACCAGAGCTGTCACTTCTTCCTGACTTAAGAGCGTGAAGATCTTGATATACTTCTCGGCATCGGCATCAGAGACATTGAGCCAGAACTGATAAAATTTGTACGGTGTGGTCAGTTTCGGATCAAGCCAGACGTTGCCGCTTTCTGTTTTTCCGAACTTACCGCCGTCCGCCTTGGTAATGAGTGGGCAAGTCAGGGCAAAAGCTTCACCGCCTTCCTTGCGGCGTATGAGCTCTGTACCTGTTATGATGTTCCCCCATTGGTCGGAGCCGCCCATCTGCAACTTACAGTTCTTCTCTCGATACAGGTGTAAAAAATCGGTCCCCTGAACCAACTGATACGTGAACTCAGTGAATGACAACCCTGCCTTGCCTTCTTCACCGAGACGTTTTTTAACACTTTCCTTGGCCATCATGTAGTTGACCGTAATATGCTTGCCGATGTCGCGGATAAACTCAAGAAAGCTGTAATCTTTCATCCAGTCATAATTATTGACCAGTTCGGCGGCATTGGCGGCATCGGACTCGAACTCGAGGAATTTCGCCAATTGCTTTTTCAAACATTCCTCGTTATGACGGAGAGTCTGCTCATCGAGCAGATTGCGCTCGGCCGACTTCCCCGACGGATCGCCGATCATACCGGTCGCTCCGCCGACAAGTGCGATCGGTTTATGGCCGGCGATCTGGAGATGTTTGAGCATCATCACGCTGACCAGGTGGCCGATATGCAGTGAATCAGCAGTCGGGTCGATCCCAACGTAGGCTGCCGTCACTTCTTTCTTAAGCTGCTCTTCCGTCCCGGGCGTGATGTCATGGATCATACCGCGCCAGGTCAATTCTTCGACAAAATTCATTTTCAATACCAATGATTCAGTGTGTTTAGTTTAAACCTTCACATTGCTCGCCTCAGCAGGCAGGCACCTCAATTGCCCATCTCCATGACCCGCTCTATCTGCAGAGCCCTCCCGGTCGACTCATCAATTGAGACAACCACACCACAGAGGACCGGATCCTTCTTGGCAAGTTCATAGCGAACTGGCATTTGAGTCAAAAAGCGTTGGACAGATAATTCCTTGCGGATACCAATCACGGAATCACGCGCACCAGACATACCGGCATCACTGATAAAGGCAGTGCCTCCCGGCATGACGCGCTCATCAGCAGTCTGTACATGAGTATGGGTACCGACCACAGCACTGACCCGACCATCAAGGTAAGCGCCGAGGGCTCCTTTTTCACTGGTCGCTTCTGCGTGAAAGTCAACAAAGACAATCCGTTGCTCCACTCCGAGTTCATCGAGAATCGCATCAGCTTTCCGGAAAGGACAATCGAGCCCGTTCATGAACACGCGACCTTCAAGGTTCACCACCGCCACAGAAATACCCGCGGCCGTCTCATAAATGCCAACCCCACGCCCTGGAGCCCCTTCAGGATAGTTGGCCGGTCGCAGAAGCGCTGGCTCCTGGTCCAGGCAGACCAACCCGTCACGCTTGTCCCAAACATGATTCCCGGTCGTCAGGACATCGACCCCTAGATCAAAGAGCTCACTAACAACGTCCGGCGTCAGGCCAAAACCTGCAGCGGAATTTTCACCGTTGGCGATCACCAGATCGATCATATGCTGATCAACCAGACGGGGCAGCAGATCACGGACAAGTTGTCGACCGGGGCGACCGATGATGTCACCAACAAAAAGAATCTTCAAAACAACTCCAGGGCCTAAAAAGGGTCAAAAAGAGAGGGAAATGGGGAAATGGCATAAGCCATCTCCCCACATAAACCATTTCTTGTGCGACCGGTATTGCTTGTTTATTTAGCGTAATCAGTCGCTCGCGTCTCACGAATGACGTTGACCCGGATCTGGCCAGGGTAGGTCATTTCATCCTCAATCTTGCGGGCGATATCTTTAGCCATAACATGTGACTGATCATCAGAAACAATCTCGCTGGAGACCATCACGCGAATCTCGCGTCCAGCCTGAATTGCGTAGCAAGAAGTAACCCCATTAAAGGAGGTACCGATCCGCTCAAGATCATCAAGTCGCTTAACGTAGGTTTCGAGCATTTCGCGACGAGCACCAGGCCGCGCACCTGACAGGGCGTCGGCAGCCTGAACCAGCACAGCAAGGATCGTATCCGGCTTCTCATCTTCATGATGGGCGGCTATGGCGTGGACGATCTCCGGGGACTCACCATACTTGCGGGCCAGGTCACCACCGATAACGGCATGCGAACCTTCAATTTCATGGTCGACAGCCTTGCCGATATCGTGCAGCAATCCAGCTCGCTTGGCCTGTTTGATATCGATTCCAAGCTCAGCGGCCATGATGCCACAGAGGAACGAAACTTCCAGGGAGTGCTGCAGGACATTCTGCCCGTAAGAGGTTCGATAGCGCAGACGACCGACCAATTTAACAATCTCTGGATGGATGCCATGCACACCAACGTCAAAGGTGGCCTGCTCTCCGGCCTCGCGGATCGTGCCCTCAACCTCCTGCTCAGCCTTCTTGACCACCTCCTCAATACGTGAGGGGTGAATACGGCCATCGGTTATCAGACGCTCCAGAGAGATCCGGGCAACTTCCCGGCGAACCGGATTAAAGCTTGAGATAATAACCGCCTCAGGAGTATCGTCGATAATCAGATCAATACCGGTTGCGGCTTCAATCGCACGGATATTACGTCCTTCACGACCGATAATCCGACCCTTCATCTCGTCACTGGGCAAGGCCACGGAGTTGATTGTCTTCTCAGCGACATAATCGCCGGCATAACGTTGGATCGTCAGCGAAAGGATCTTCTTGGCTTTCTTGTCGGCGTTTTCTTTTGCTTCGTCCTCGATCTGTTTGATCAACTTGGCAGCGTCGTGACGTGCCTCGCTCTCCATTGCTATGATCAACTGTTGTTTGGCCTCTTCCGAGCTCAAGCCCGAAACTTTTTCCAACTTGACGCGCTGCTCTGCAATCAGCGCCTCGACCTCATCGGTTCGCTGTTGAAGATTGCGATCACGATCCAGCAGGGACTGCTCACGACGTGTCAGATCCTGATCACGGGTTTCAACCTGAGAGACCTTGCGATCAAGGTTCTCTTCTTTCTGCACCAGCCTTTTTTCCTGGGATTGAAGCTCTTTGCGTGATTCTCGAAGCTCATCTTCCCAAGCGGCCTTTGCTTTAAAAACAACATCTTTGGACTGAATCTCCGCCTCCTTGCGAATAGTCTCAGCCTCTTTTTTCGAACTCTCGACGATCTGTGCTGCTTCACGCTCAGCGTTGGCTAGCTTGGACCCCGAAGATTTGCTTCGAAGGACCGCGCCGATGACACCGCCAACAACCAAACCAGCAATCAGGTAAATTATCATTTCTGTATTCAAAGCCGTCACCTCCCTAATTGGCATTTTTTCGTGAAACGCCTCCGGCCGCTTTAGCGGTCAACAGGCGGAAAAGTTTAAGGTTTGACTCTCCGTAATTAATACGGAAAGCGTCTCATCATAGTCTGTCGCTGGCAGTTCTTCGACCAGCTGAAAATCATAGGCAAAGCCGACTTTCACACATCGACTCTGACATTTCGCCAGGGCACGGTCATAGTAACCTCGCCCGTAACCAAGCCGATGTCCCCTTTGGTCAAAGGCAACACCGGGGACAACAACCAGATCAATTTTCTCGACCGCGACCAAATTACAGCCCTTCGGCTCTTTCACACCAAAAGCACCAGAGACCAGTTGTGCGGGGCTCTCAATCACGACAAACTCAAGTGTCTCTCCACTAACCCGCGGGAAGACCAGAGACTTATCACTATCAAGTGCCTGCTCGATGATCTCGTCAGTGCTGACCTCGTTATGAATGGCACTGTAGAGAGCCAGACAGCGGGCATCACGGAAGAGAGCAGAGCACATAAAGCGCCTTTGAATTTCTGAACTCGAATCGGCACAGAATTGACTTGAGCGAGACTTACGCTCGGCCAGAAAGTGTGATCTTATGGATCGCTTGGGCATGGCAAAGATCCCGTGATTCGAGATCTCCGGACGGAAGGATTCAGATAGAGGACTGGCTATAACGACGCGAAAAGTCGTATCAAATCATACGAGTCGGGTTGTCCACAAAAAACAGACGGCGACCAGATTTAAGTCGTTGCCTGCCCTTAACAAAAGATTCTGGAGTTCCTGGGTTCATAAATATTGATGCAACCTGTATCACGTTGTTTTTTTCAAAACGCCCTGTTCGGGCGGCAAGACCATCAGCCAATCTATCGTAAAATCTCCGCATGGAGATGCTTTTTTAAAGCAAACTAACTTTTGAACACTATTGTAGCACTTCTAACCCAAAGCTGCTTCTATCTTTTCTATCAACTGCCCCAGGCGCTGCTTTTCTGCTTCCGAGCTATCGGGAGCAGGATCGCCGCCAAGATGTGCCGCGGAGACATTGAGCAAAGCCAGAATCGCCGCCTGCAAAGAATCAACAGCACGACCGCTTGATGTCACCTGGGAAATCTGATCTTCAACAAATCGGGCGACCCGGTGAACCTGTTCAGGGGGAGCGTCACTTTTGAGATTAAATTGCTGGCCGAGAATGGAGACTTGGACGCTCTGTTTCATTTATTCTCCCCCTCAAGGCGCTCAAGTTTGTCCAGCAACTTGTCCAACTCATCGGTAACCCGGGAGCGGTCTTGTAGCAATCGATCACGTTCTGCGGTGAGTTCCTGATTGCGCTCCTGCAAGTCAGCACGGTCAGACAACAGTCGATCAACAAGTTTTTCCAGCCGCGTAATCGCTTCCAAGGCCACTTAAAGCTCCCCCTTCAGAATAAAATTGAGCCTAGGTTAAAGAATACAAAAAGTCAAGCGATCTCAATTGTTAGAGAAGAGTGCTGCAACAAATTCATCAGCATCAAAATGACGCAGGTCCGAGACCCCTTCACCGATGCCGATTAAACGTACGGGCAAATCAAGTTGTGAGCTGATAGCCACAACAATCCCCCCTTTGGCGGTTCCGTCCAACTTGGTCAGCGCAATACCCGACACATCCACGGCCTCCTGGAAGGAGCGCGCCTGGGGCAGGGCATTCTGGCCGGTGGTGGCATCAAGAACCAGCAAGGTCTCATGGGGAGCTCCGGGGATTTCACGGTCAACAACCCGCCGCACTTTTTTCAGTTCCTCCATCAGGTTGACCTTGGTGTGTAAACGACCAGCGGTATCGAGGATCAGGATATCCGCATTACGGGCCACAGCCGCTTTGGCCGCATCAAAAGCAACAGCACCAGGATCAGAGCCTTCGGTATGGCGAATCACCTCCGCACCGGAGCGTTCCCCCCAGACTTCGAGCTGTTCTGCAGCAGCAGCCCGAAAAGTATCACCGGCACCGAGGACCACCTTCTTCCCTTGGTCAGAGAACTGCTTGGCCAACTTGCCAATTGTCGTCGTCTTACCCACGCCATTAACGCCGACAACCATTATCACCAGCGGACCACTCTCCGGGACAGGCCACTCTGACGAACCGGTTTTCAAGCGAGCTCGAATTTCTTCACTCAGCACGTCATGCAATTGCGCTGGCACATTTGGATCGATCTCCTTGAGTCGCCCGGCCAGAGCCTGCACCAGATCCTGAGTCGTCTGCATTCCGAAGTCTGCAGTAATCAGCAATTCTTCCATCTCTTCGAGGAATTCCTCATCAAGATGGCCATGGCTACCGAGCAGGTCATCCATGCGTCCGACCAGTGAACTGCGGGTTTTGGCCAAGCCTTGCCGCATACGCTGGTAGAGACTGACAGGGACCTTTTCAACAACCTCTTCGACAGCCGCCGTTTCCGGCTCAGCAGCAACCGGAGCTTCTTCAGCAGGGGGCGGTTCAGAGAGGTCAGAGCCTTCAGCGCTTTCTGCAGCCTCACCAGCAGCCTCGGGAGTTTCCACTGGAGCATCATCCTGAGGCTCAGCAGTCGCTTTCTGAGTCTGCAGGTTTCTTCTCAAAAGCAGGGCAACGATGCCGAGAGAGCAGAATGTCAGCACCAGGTAAACCAGTGCCAGCGCAGCCATCGACCCGTCTTCGGGTGCGACGCCTGCGGCTACGAGAAAGTCAGCAATTTTTTGTAACCAGAGTTCGAATTTCATAACCTATCCTGAAGCAGATAAAAAAACAGTCTGTTATAGAATCATCAACAGACGGCTTAAGAGTGAATATTTAAAGAGTTGTCCGACAGCTCTTTCTCTTATCATGATTTTAGACAATTTCCTGATATAGCGCCTGAATACAGCGTCTGGCTTCCAGCAGTGCCCGACCCAACATGTCGGAGCGGTCCAGAGCCAACACCAGGTAGTAGTCTTCAGTCACTGGCATGATAACCGTTTGTGCCTGCTTGGTCGTAATCACGATCTCTTTGAGTGCGTCATCACCAAGCCGATCAACCACGTCCCGCATACTGTGGAGGATGACCCCCTTGTGTGCACCAATCACCTTGAGGTCGTAATCATCCATGATGCCGACCTGATCGACCGACTCACCTTCCCAGTCAGCGACAATCGCCCCCTGGGCTCCGGGGACACGTTCTACCAGAGCATTTAACAAGGGCTTGAAAGGCATGATTTAAGCGACCTCTTTCATGCACACAGAGACGAGCTTGGACATTCCGGGCTCCTCCATGGTGATACCATAGAGATTGTCGGCAATTTCCATGGTCCGTTTGTTGTGGGTAATGATAATGAATTGTGACGTCTTGGCCATAGTCGCAACGATTTCATTGAAGCGCCCGATATTGGCGTCATCCAGTGGGGCATCAACTTCGTCAAGTAGACAGAACGGGGACGGCTTGATCTGGAAGATTGAGAAGATCATGGCAACGGCTGTCAAAGCTTTTTCTCCGCCGGAGAGCAAGGTCACATTCTGCAACTTCTTTCCGGGCGGCTGTGCAACCACCTCGATTCCCGTCTCGAGGAGGTCGTTTTCATCAGTCAGGACCAGTTCAGCCTGGCCTCCGTTAAAGAGTTGAGGGAAGAGCTCACGGAAACGCTCATTGACCAGATCAAAGGTTTCCCGGAAGCGCTTTCGGGTGGTTCGGTTGATCTTGGAAATCGCAGACTCCAGGCCCTCCAAAGAGGTCTGCAAGTCCTCCTGCTGCTCATTCAGGAAGGTGTAACGCTCTTCAAGTTCCTGAAACTCATCGATGGCCATCAGGTTGACTTCACCGATATCATCGATGCGTTTCTGCAGATAATCACGACGTTCCACAGCAGCGATCTCATCAAACTCCGCATCAAATCTGTCGGCCACCTCGGGATCGGTCAAATCTACCCTGTGTCGGTCCCAAAAAGCCTGCTGCATATGCTCGATTTCAAGCTGCAGTTCTCGACTCTGCATCTGCCGTGAAGTCAGATCTTCTCGCAGTTCCTGAGCCTTCGAGCGAAGTTGCTTGAGTTCACCCTCGCGACGTTCAATTTCCTGACGACTCTCTTCAAAACGTTCCCGTAAACCGGCAAGGGAGCCTTCCTGTTCAATGCGCTTGCGATAGAGAACCTCCATCTCCACTTTCAGCTCTTCAGCTTCACTACGAAGGGCGGCCTGCTTTTCAACAGCTTCAACAGCATCCTGCTTGAGAGCAACCTGCCTCTGGCTGAGTTCCTCACGCAAGCGGCCAAGGCGCTCAAGAGCATTTCGGCTGCTTTCTTCACGCTCTCGCAAGCTTGCCAGGCTGACCTTCAATGTCGTCACGCCCTGACGCGCTTCGTTGCCCTGCTCTCGCAAGGTCTGAAGTTCCTCCTGCAAACGGGTGACAAGAGCTTCCAGTTCGCGCTTCTCCCCTTCGCTCGAAACGCGCGTGTCCGTAGAGGTCCGCAGAGTCTTCTGCAAAGTCTCATGCTCCTCGTGGAGTTGCTCTTCCTCGAGGCTAAGGACTTCGATGCGTTCCTGGAGTCGGGCATCTTCCTGCTGTAAGCCATCAAGGTCTTTACGACTATCAACCACGCGAATTTCCTGATGGTGCAGTTCCTGTTCGGTGCGGCGCAGGGAAATTTCTGTCGTCTGTGCTTCATCACGCAGGGCTTCGCGGCGCTGGTTCAGTGAGGTCACCTCGACATCGAGGATTTTCACCTGTTTTTCCAGCTCCTTCATCTCCCGCTTCTTATGTAGCAACCCTTGATCAAGCGCCTGACGGCCACCACCTGTTACCTCGCCACGATGGGTCAAGAGGTTGCCATCCTCGGTAACAAGTGTGACACCAAATGGCAGCTTCTGCGTGAAATAGTCAGTCAGGTCATCGACTAGATAAGCCCCTGAAATCAGTCGGCACGCAACCTCCTGGAAGCCACTGAGACCCTTCACCAGGCCAACAAGAGCTGTTCCGCCCGGCATCTCCGGCGCATCGGCCGCCGGGCTTTCTGGCAGCAGGAAGGTACAACGCCCTTCGTTGCCGCTCAAGTAGGCCAACGCCTTCTGGGTGCTCTCCAGGTTGTCGGGCAGCAAAGCCTGGACACGTTCGCCAAGAACAGCCTCTATAGCCGCCTCGTAACGTGCCGGGACATCGAGGATGTCGGCAACCAGACCCTTCATTCGGGCCTTGTGCTGCGCCTCTGAGAGCAGTGCCTTGACGCCGCGACCGTAGCCTTCCAGGTTGCGTTCGAGTTGTTGCAGGGATTCCAGCCGGGAGCGTTGACGGCTTAGCTCTTCACGACGTTGAAGCAGTTCATTCTCGACCTGCTCGACCTGCTCCTTGAGGTGAACCTGGCGTTCCTGCAACTGTTGCCGTTTTATGACCAGATCGCCACGTTCTTTCTCAATAACTTCAAGAGTGCCCGAGAGACTGCTACTGTCGTTCTGCAGACGCTCAAGCTGACCTGTCACCGCAACAGCCTCCTGACGGTTGCGCTCGCTCAGGTCGGCCAGAACGGCAATACGCCGATCGGCCTCTTCCTGCTGGCTGCTCATGCGGGTCAGTTCAGCGAGCAGATGATAAAGCTTCTGCCTCGCCTGCTCCAACTGACGGCCAAGGCTCTCTTCCTGCTCTGTCAGATCAAGAAGAACATCTTCGCTCGCAGCCAGTCTGGCCTCTTCCTCGGCAAAGACACGGCTCTGGTCCTGCTGGTTTTGACGCAAGCCCTCCTCTTCCTGTACAGATGTGGCGAAGCGGCGGTCGCTATCAGTCAGCTCGGCAGCGATCTTATCCTGCTGCCGATCAAGAGTCTCTACTTCTTTCGCTCCGAACTCCAGACGGCTTTCAATGCGTTGGATCTCACTGGTCAGATGAAACACTCCTGCTTGACCCTGGGCCGCTTCTTTATCACGCTCGGTATGAGTTAAACGCGCCTGTTCAAGATCAAGCTCCGCCTGCTCTAAACGCCGGATCGCGCTGTCGACCTGCCCGGTTTGCTCTTCAGCAGAGCTGCACACCTGCCTGGCTTTTTCACTCAATTCCGCATGCTGCCGCAAACCAAATTGCAGCTCCAGCCCGCGCAACTCTTCGCGAAATTCACGGAAACGCTGCGCCCGCTGAGCTTGTCGTTTCAGGCTGTTCATTTGCCGCCGTACTTCGCTGACGATGTCGCCGAGACGTAACAGGTTCTGACGGGTTGCATCTATTTTTCGGAGAGCAGACTTTTTACGGGACTTGAACTTGGTGACGCCGGCAGCCTCTTCGATCAGACTGCGGCGATCTTCTGGTTTGGCATTGATAATCATGCCGATCTTGCCCTGTTCTATAATCGAATAGGCGCGGTTTCCTACACCTGTGTCCATGAAAAGCTCAGTAATATCGAGGAGACGACAGGAGGACTTGTTCAGCAGATACTCGCTCTCGCCGTTGCGGTAAAGGCGTCGGGTAATCTGGATCTCGGAATATTCGCGGAAAGCTGCGGGAGCTATGCCGGCTGAATTATCCATAATCAGGGACACTTCGGCCATACCGAGAGGTTTGCGGTTTTCACTGCCGCCGAAGATAACATCTTCCATCAATTTGCCGCGCAGATAACGGGCGTTCTGTTCGCCCATGACCCAGCGGATTGCGTCAACAACATTACTCTTGCCGCAGCCGTTCGGGCCAACGATCGAGGTAATGCCATCGTCGAAATCGAGGACGGTGCGCTCGACAAACGACTTAAAACCAGTAATTTCGATACGTTTTATTTTCATTGGGGAGTCGATGCTGAAAGGGCGATTGCAGCGCCCTGACCCTCTAACAAACGGTTCAATTCATAGTGCCCAGGTAGAATCCACAGACGGGCAGTAATTAGCCGGAGATGTTAACAAGCTATGGCAGCGGAGTAAAGGAGATTTAATGCCTGTTGAGCATGGTTTTTTCACCTCCGCACAGAGCAGCCTCGCAAACCCGTACAAACTGTGTTAAGAAGGACTTATGACGAAATGGAAAATCAATCTTCGAGAAGAAAACCTGCCCCTCCTCGGGACAATGGCGCTGAGGGTTCCGACCGCGCCTACCGCCTTTCTGCGCCAGCTCTGTAAAAAGCAGCGAGTAACCGTTAACGGGGACACAGCAGAAGCCAGCAGACTCAGCAGCGTCGGCGAGACAATTGCTGTCAAAAGCTCACAACGTTGGCTTGAATGTATCAAAAAACTTCCTGTCAAACCCGAGCAGATTCTCTATGAAGACTTAGACAGTATAGTTCTCAACAAACCTGCGGGCCTGGCCATCCATCGCGCGGTAGGTCATGAAGACAACCTCCTGCACCGCGTTCAGGATTTTCTATCCCTACGCAAAGAAAACTTTCAAGTCTCGCCAGTTCATCGCCTCGACATAGGGACCTCGGGCGCGGTTCTGTTTGGCAAAGGTCGCGCGTCAATCAGCCAACTCGGTCAAATGATGATTGCTGGCCAGTTCAGCAAAAGTTATCTGGCACTGGTCAGCGGCAAGCTCACCGAGTCCGGAGAGCTTGCTAGTGAGGTTCCCGCCAAAGGTAAAATTAAAGAGGCATTGACCAGGTACAAGCCGCTGGTCTCAACAGAAAACTACACTTTACTGGAGCTGCAACTAGTCACCGGCCGCCACCATCAAATCAGACATCAACTGGCAGTATCGGGCCATCCTATCATTGGCGACGTCCGTTATCGAGGGGAGCTCATTAATGAGTTGGACCGGCCCTTTTTACATTGTCACCAGTTGACCTTTCCCCGCTCAAATGATGAGCGAGCCATTACCATCAAAGCACCCTTCCCGGAAGATTTAACGGCGTTGCTGGTGACCCTGCAGTTTGCACCGACGGATCTGGACTTGTAATTCGTCAGACGCGCACAGAAACGCCTGCAACAAAAAGAACGATAAATTCCGCCACAGGCTCAAAATTACGGTTATAATAACGTTCATCCTGTCCCTTCAACCCGATTCTCTTAAAGAACTTTTGACGCTAGCAACCTTTCGGACTGACAATGAACTGGCTGCTAGATTCAATTTCAATACAGACAACAGGTTCCACAGCCAAATGCCTTCAACCAATCTACAGAGCAGAAGAGCTCTGCATCAACGTACAGCAGCACGGGCAGCGATTTTCTACTCTATTTTCGCCTTCCTGTGGATTTACTTCTCCGACACCATACTGGCGTGGTTCATTAGCGACCCGATCCAACTGACACAGGCACAGACAATCAAGGGCTGGCTTTTTGTGGTGGTCACGGCAAGCCTGCTTTACCTTTACCTGGCTCACAGCCTGCAGAAACTACGCAGCAATGAAGAAGCGCTCGAAGTGGAGCGTGACAAAATCCAGAGGGAAATGCAGGACCATATTCATCAGCTCAACACCCTCTTCGATTCGATGAACGCCGTTGTCTACGTTGCCGATCTGGAAACCTACGAACTGCTTTACGTGAATCGCTTTGCTGTCGACTTTTTTGGACCTGACTGGCAAAAACGCAAATGCTATCACTATCTGCAGGTCAACATGGATCAACCCTGTGATTTTTGTACCAACCCACAACTCCTCGACAATGGTGAGCCTGGCGACCCCGTGGTATGGGAGTTTCTCAACACTAAGACCAATCGTTGGTACGAATGCTTCGACAAGGCCATTCGCTGGACCGATGGTCGATTGGTTCGTCTCGAGGTCGCTCAGGACGTGACCGAGCGCAAGGAGTTGGCAAGGATCAAGGATGAACTTCTCTCGGCGATGAGTCACGAAATGCGCACCCCGCTAACAGCAATCAGTGGCTTTGCTGAACTGCTGCAAGGGGAACAGGATCTTTCTAAGCAACATAAGCGCCACATAGATATTATCTACCAGGAAGCAGAAAAACTGACTGAATTAATCAACAGATTCCTGGATATCAGGCGGCTCAAAACAGACCGGACACGGGTTGACTATGAATACCTGTCCATTCGAGAATTGCTGGAAAAAATTCAAGTCAACACCCGTGATTGCAAGAAGCATCACGTCATCCAGATCAGCTGTCTGACAGAGGCAGCGATCTATGGCAACCGCAAAGAACTGAATCAAATCATCACACAACTTCTTGAGAATGCCTGTCGCTACTCTCCCCTGGGAGGTAACATCAACATCACAGCACAGAGCAATGAACGAGAGGTTTCTATCTGTGTCACTGACCAGGGTATCGGCATTCCAGAGCATGAGCTGAAATCAATTTTCTCGCCATTTCACAGACTCGACACAGGTGATACGCGCGAAACAGGAGGGGTGGGCCTCGGACTTTGCCTGGCAAGAGAGATTGTCATTTTACATGGCGGCACGATCAACGCCGAAAGCACAGTCGGCGAAGGCAGCTCCTTCACGGTTCTCTTACCGCGCCTAACGAAGCAGGAGGCCTTACTGCAGACTCCTCAGACGATCGATGAGGACTCATGACAGAACAGCCCTCGCATCCTGTACAGAGAAAACGTCTGCTGCTTTACAGCTTCTTGGCCGTCGCCATCCTCGTAGCGATCTCGGTTGCCTATTTTCTTTTCACCTTTGATCTCAACAATTACCGGAAAAATGCAGAGGAAGAGCTTTCGTCCCTGCTGTCACTGCCCGTGACCCTGGGCGAAATCGAATACAAGCTGCACGATGCCAACCTGGCCTTACATATCAGTTACTTACAGCTAGGTGATAGCAGTTCGAAGCTCCAGATTGAGACAGAAAAGGTCCTGGTGACTCTGCGTTGGAGAGGTCTCCTTGAGCGTAAGTTCGAGTTTGCCGAAATCAGCCTGAGCCAGCCACAAATCCTCATCAAAGCGACAAACAACTCAGTCACCGAAGACAGCAACCGCTCACCGCAAGCATCACAGGAGATCGATCAAGAGCTTTTACAGATATTCAGCATTGCGGCTCTGGAGATCATCGATGGAACCCTGGTGGTCGAGTCAGCAGATATCGATCAGACCATGCAGCGCTTCGAGTTCAGCGAGTTGAATGCCGGAGTCACCGACATTCAACTTAACGAAACTTTCCAGTTTGACATCAAAGGACAGCTGACGCTCCCCAACCAGAAGAGCAAAAGCCTCTGCCGGTTACAAGGGCAAGGTCGCTTGCGAGTTGATGATAACCAGAAACTGAAGCCCTACTTCAACTTCGATCTGGACGCAAAAAATCTGCAACTCGAAAGTCTCCGAGAGACCTTTGCCAAACGAACAAATGAAGATGTCATCAAAGGAGAAGGTGATCTACACCTTCATTTAGCGGGGACCCCAAGCGAAGAGATTGATTTTCAAATCAGCCTGTTTGCAAACAACATGACCGTGCGTCCCAATACCGACTACGCGCATCCGATTCCCCTGAGAAATCTGATGGCCAGTGGCCGTTTGCATCTTCAAAGAGAGAAGCCCGGCATCGAGGACCTTTCCATACAGGTCGATGCCTCCCGACTGGCAGGAGAGGTCAACTGGGCGCCGCAGTCCGAACCCTTCTCAGTAACGGTGACAATCCTTAACGGCAGCCTGCCAATTCCAGCGATCAAAAGCTGGCTCCCAGACCATCAGGAGGCCCTGCAACAAGTTCATCAGCAGCTTAAGGATCAGGGCTCCGCAGAGATCAGACAGGCACAGATTCTCTTCCAGAAAGACCTCGGCCAAGATCAAGAATGGCAACTTGAGAAATTCAAGGGAACCTTACTAAATATCGGCTGGACTGTGCAGAACGGACCTGATGCCGAGCTCGACTCCTTGTCTTTCAGCTTAAACGGTGAAAATTGGCAAATCGACAATGGCACAGGGACGTTCGGCTCGACTCAACTTTCCGTAGCGGGGGCCGGTAAGTTCAGCAAAGACAAGCTGGTTCTATCAACGTTGGTTATGAATGGAAAAATACAGACTGAAGCCTTCCTGAAAGAGTGGCAACTCGAGCAGGACATTCTGCAAACAAGAGGAGAGATAAAAGTAAAAGGGCACCTTGAAGGTCATCTGGACCGACTCAACCTGGACTTGCAGGCAGACCTGTCGCAACTGAGCATCAAACACGTTTCAGGACTTGAGTTCCCACCTGGAGCAAAAGACCAGTTGGCTCTGCACAGCACGTTAACACCACAAAAGATAAGCCTCGACCATGGTTCTCTTACATGGTCCTCCCTCAAGGGGCACGTTTCAGGCAGCTACCTGCAAGAAGACCCAGACAGCCTTACAATTGATGCTCTCCTGACTGCTGATGAACTGGCCCGCGTGACAGACACCCTACCTCTCTTGAAAAAGTTACAATTGCATGGTCAGGCAGATCTGAGCATCAGTCAACGGGGACAACCACAAGACAATCGCCCTGAAGTGACTCTGACTCTGCGCGACGCAGGGCTCCATGCGACAAGATTCATCGCCGATCTGAGTCATATCAACGGCCGCATCAAACTGACCGACACAGGCATGCACGCAAAAGATCTACAGGTACACATTGGCCAGTCCCCTCTCACGGTGCAGGCACAGGTCATCGACTTCGCCCAACCACGCCTGCTTCTGGATGCCAAAGCGAAAGCTATTCACGCCAACGACCTGCTCTTCAAATCCGAAAAGGCGCTGCTGCGTGACGTTGACGGCCACCTGGAAATCGATCGGGACGGGCTTATTTTTGCACCCGTTGATGTTCTCCTCGATGGAGGAACAAATGCTTCGATACAAGGAACGATTTCTTTTCACCCGCCTTATGATGTGCTGCTCGACATCACCTCAGACTTTGCCAACGTTGGCGAAATCGTCGGTTTGTGGACAGATCACACCACCAAACCAAAGGAGCGCCTCGAGGTAGAGGACAAGGTCAAGAATACTCAAGCAACGAGTCGTGTCACGATCAAGGCACATGCAAAGAGTGGCAATTTATATGGAATGAGATTTCATGACGCGACCGCAACTATCACGCCCACCAGCGAACATCTGATCATCCACCCTCTCCACTTCTCGGTCGGTGAAGGCTCTTGTGAAGCACAGGTCATCACTGACTTTTCTACTCACGAGCAACCGGCCATGCTGAGAATCACTGGACATGCCGAAGAGGTGGATGCTCTTGAAGTCTACCGGGAGTTGCTTAGTCAGCAGAACATTGTGCGAGGCAAACTTGACGGGGACTTTTTCATCAATGGAGAAGTCGGCGCCAACTACCTGCCTTCGGCTTACGGCAACTTCAGCATTCTGGTGCATGACGGCGTACTGCACGAATTCCCGGTTTTAAGCAAGATTTTCTCCCTATTGAATGTCTCCCAGTTATTCGCTTTGCAGTTGCCCGACATGGATCAGGAAGGCATGCCGTTTGATAAGCTGACAGGCCACTTCACGTTGGAGAAAGGTGTGCTTGGAACAGAAGATTTAAAGATTGAAAGCAAAGCGATGAACCAGTCGTACATGGGAGATCTTAATCTGGTGAGCAAGGTGGGGGATTTTCAGGTCGCAATTCATCCTCTCGGCACAGTAGACAAGATCATTTCAAGTGTCCCGATCGCCGGATGGCTTTTAACCGGAGAGGACAGAGCTCTACTGACCGCTCATTTTTCAGTGGAAGGTAAGATTGGCGATTTTTCTGTCAACGCAATGCCTCTCGACACATTGGCTGAGCCGACCATAGGCTTGCTGAAACGGGCGTTAGGGTTGCCCTTCAAACTGCTCGAAGATCCTCAGATCCTCTGGGGAGGAGATGGCACCAGAAACGTACCGGAAGAGAAGTGATTCAGGCCTTTGTTCCGACATGCACCGCGGCAATGCCACCGGTCAGATCGTGGACCTTGACATCAACAAAACCCGCTTCCTGCATCATCGCCTTGAAACTCTCGCGATCAGGAAATTCCATAACAGAATCAGGAAGATACTGGTAGGCGCTGCGCTGGGAGATCAAACCACCCAAAAAAGGCAACACACGCAGAAAGTAGAAGTGATACACAGCACGGAAGAAGCTGTTGAGAGGTGTCGCAAATTCCAGAATAACCGCCCGACCGCCTGGCTTGAGGACGCGCACCATCTCGCAGAGACCTTTCTGGCGATCAACAACATTACGAATCCCGAAAGCGATGGTAATGCCGTCGAAGATCGCATCTGGATGCGGCATCGATTCGCAAGGTGCGTTTACCAGTACGATGCGATCACGGTAGGGTGACTCACCGACCTTATCCAGCCCCAGGACCAACATCCCCTGTGTGAAATCAGAGCCAACAATTTTGACCGAAGAATCAGTCTGAAGACCAATCTCCAGAGCAACATCGCCGGTACCGGTTGCGATATCCAGAACCCTCCCACCTTCAGGAACAGAGAGCTGCCGTACGGCAAAACGCCTCCAGCGACGATCTATCCCTAGCGAGAGAAGCCGGTTCAGAAGATCGTAACGCGGAGCAATTTTGTCGAACATGTCGCGGATACCGCGACCTTTATCAGTGAGTTTGGTCATCAGCCTCTTTGCCTCGTCTATGGAAACGCCGGTTATGTAACACGCTGACGGTCTTCATGTCAGCAAAAATGTCCAAATAGAAGCTCCCATCACCAAGATAGGCCTCCAAGTGACGACGACTCAATCACAAAGTTCGCAAACATCTTCCATACTGTCGCCGGTAACATCTTAAAAAGCAATGAGGTTAACTACTTCGCTCAAGTTAGGCTCTGATTGGTTTATTACATTTTCTCGAGGCAGACAAACACCGACAGCAACAAGACAAAATCAAAACCGGCCTCACGCAGAGACGCCGAGGGCGCAGAGAAAGACTGCCCATGGGAAAGTTTTGTCGTATATTTCTTACTCTGCGCTCTCTGCGCCTCAAGAGAGCAAAGCAAACGGGCGTGAGTCAGGTCGTTTGTTTTTCCTGCTTCATGTTTTCCGCTACTTTACTGGAAGGAAATAGATAATTAGAAAAAAGGAAAGTGTGCCCAGATAATAATAACAAGGTTGTATCTTTACCCCTGTCATAAACAGACCATAATGTGCGACCATCGCAACGCGATCAAAATCGAAACCTTCCGGGAGTCTTCGTGACAGAAAAAAAACTCCAATTATTACCCATCGCAAGCCTTATTCTGGCCATGCTTCTCTGGGCCAGCTCTTTTGTCGCCCTCAAGATTGCCTTCCGTGGCTATCATCCGATGCAGGTCATCTTTGGCAGGATGCTGATTGCCAGCCTCTGTTTCGTGGTTTTCATTCCATCTTTCAGCAAGCTCAACTGGCGCCGTCGAGACATTAAATATCTCTTAACCATGGCTGTCTGCGAACCCTGTCTTTACTTCATCTTTGAAGCCAAAGCACTGGAACTAACCAGCGCATCCCAGGCCGGCATGATTACAGCTATGCTACCCTTGCTCGTCGCAATCCTCGCCTGGGCAACCCTTAAAGAACAGGTCTCCAGGCAAACCTTGATCGGATTCGGGCTGGCGATTATCGGTGCCTGCTGGCTGGGTCTGGCCGGCGAAGCGAACAGTAACGCACCCAACCCACTGCTTGGCAATTTCTGCGAATTTCTGGCGATGGTTTGCGCGGCGGGCTATACCGTCTCTCTGAAGCACTTGACCAACAACTATCCACCCCTGTTTCTGACTGCTTTCCAAGCCTATGTCGGTAGCCTCTTTTTCTTTCCCTTCCTTCTGCTACCCGGTGTTGGCTTCCCGGTTCACTTGAGTACTGAACCATTGCTGGCAATCGCCTATCTCGGGACTTTCATCACTTTTGGAGCCTACGGTTGTTACAACTATAGTGTCAGTCGGATTCCGGCAACCCAGGCCGCCGGCTTTGTTAACCTGATCCCTGTTTTCAGTGTGTTTCTCGGTATGCTGATTCTTGGCGACACCTTAAGCACAATACAATGGTTTGCATGCGGACTGGTATTCATTGGTGTCTGGGTGAGTAACAGAAGAAAAAAGACTCTCCAGGTGCAACCCGGGATTTAATGATCTTTATGAGTGGAACGAAAAAGCTCTAGAAAGGTGTGCGGGAAAAGTGCCTTTTACTGGCATCCTGAAGCTTTGCAACAGCTTGAAAAGATTCTTTAAGCAGGTCCTGTTCTGTCTTGCTCAACAGATGGGGGTCAAGAAAATGTGAAGGTGTTTGACCGGCCTCGATCAGGCCGATCTCATGACGCAGGCGCAAAAAGATCAGAGCTTCAAATGCGGCTCTGATATGTTCTGCCGTTTCCACGGCGAAGACATTTTCTTCGACCAGCATCTGAAGCCTGTCCATCGTTGAAATCGCCTGAATTCCCCGCTCAAGAGCAAACATCCTGACGCAATCAACGATGTAGACACAACCACCATACTTGACGGAGAGGTGACCGGCGTTGTCGCCGTCCTTCTCCAGTTGGAAGCGGCCGAGAAGACCGAGTGGAACCTTATAGCGCAGGTCAAGGGTCATCATGTGATAGAGGAATCCCTGGTGAACCTCAATCCCTTTGGTGACGATATCACGCAGATGATGAGCCAACTCCACATCCCCGAACAATGGCAGGAAATCAAAGAATATCGATGAATTCCTGACATGCGTAGGCTCCGGATCGAGCAACCAGCTATTGATCCGCGTCTGCCAATCACACAAACGTCCTCGCCACTCCTGGTTCCGCACCATGACACCACCATCACAAAGTGGATAACCAACGTCAGCCAGAGCATTATTGAGCTTTTCGCTGAAGGGGACAAAAAAAGCATCAACTTCCGCCTGTCTGGAGTCGGCAAAATCCTCAAAGATAAAGCCGTTGTCCTGATCAGGATGCAACAACATCTCCTTGCGGCCAGCACTGCCCATAATCAGGAAGCAGTAACGGATATCAGGAGGCGTCATCCCTGCTGCGGACATCTCTGCAAGACAGATCTGAAAGGTGCGACGGATAAGGGCGTGATGGATGTGAGACAGGATCTCCATGACTTCGGGGGTACTGCGTGTTTCAGAAAGCAGTGCGCGCGCGACACGCACCATCTCCTTGTGAATGGAAGCAAGCCCCTCGATTGACACCTCTTCCTTGATATTACCGAGCAGAAGCAGTGCTTTCTGGGAGCGATAACGCAGCAAATCCCTCGGCGTGATGACGCCGACCAACTGTTCACGATCGACAATAGGCAGGTAATTCAAACCGTGCCGGGTCATGTATGCCATCGCTTCGTACATGTAGGTTTCAGGAGCCATGGTCTTGGGCTTAACGCGCATGACATCCTTAACCACCAGCGACTCTGCATCGACATTTTCTGGAGCAAGCACCTTGGCGACAAGATCGCTGCCTGTAACGACACCAACAGGTGTATTTCGCTCATCCACGACGACCAGGAAACTGACATTGTGCTCGGTTAATTGCCGGGCAACTGTTTTCACAGTCACTTCCGGAGAGCAAGTCAACGCAGGCGAAGTCATGATTTCGGAGAGTCGCTTTTTAAAAGGAAAGGCCTCCATCTGGTTCAATGCAGAACCGGAGTGCTCCGTGACAATTTCTGAATAGAGTTTGCGAACCCGTGAAAGGACTGTGCTGGTAAAGAAAGTCACCAGTTGAGGATTATCTTTTTGCAAGCGATGGAGAATTTCGGCAGGGATCAGATAACAGACCGTGGGGTTGACTGTCCGTGCGCCGCCGGCATAAGGCTCGCCAGTAAAGATCGGTGTCCCACCGAAGAACTGTCCTTCCTTGCGATAGTCAACCACCATGTCGATCCCACCAGGTGAAACCAGGTTGATCGTAATCATCCCTGCCTTAATAACGTACAGGTAGCCGGTGGGTGAATCGTCCTGCTTGAAGATGTCATGATTAGCCGGATATTTTTTTAGGACAGCAGCCTCTCGCAATTCGCTCAAAACAGATTCAGGGAGATGTCTGAAAGGTTCTGTTTCCTGTAATCGTTTGGTCAAAGGCATAGGATCTAAGCACGCAGTTGAAAGAGAGAGGTTAACATCTGAGGATTAATTTATCATCAATCGCACAGAGAGAGCAATCCCTTTGGGGGAGGCTTGAACACTGTCTGTGGAAAATAAAAGCCGGGCAGGAATCAGCATCAAGCAGGAGAGGATATCAAGAGGACATTCAGGTCAGGTTACGTGGCACATAAGGAGAGTGCCAGCCCAACTTGGAGGAGATTATGCCGCAGGTATCGAACATCGGACTGATAATTTGATTTTCTATAACCTCTTGAGAAAGGCGGTATTCGGGTCCGACAACGCAGAGAACACCGTGAAGCTTACCGCCACTGCCAAAGAGCGGCGCGGCCACGCTGGCAATGCCTTCACCGAGGGCACCGGAATCCAGTGCATAGCCCTGGCGACAAATATTTGTGAATTGACTGAGATCTGCGGGAGTTCCCTGAGCAGGCTGCAAACTCTGGCCATTCTTCATGGCCACAAGCACCTGACCGGCGGCGGTGGTCTCAAGGGGAAAACGTTTACCAACTAGAGAAACAATTTTAACCTTCTGGCTGGTATCAACCATATCCAGGAAAAGAACTTCCTTACGACGACGCACAGCAAGATAAACGGCTTCATTGCAGCCTCTGGCCAGGCGCTCGATAACGGGTTTTGCATGTCTCAAGAGGCCCATGCGAGAAAGAAATTTCTGACCGATTTCATAGGCAGAAAGACCCAGTCGGTATTTACCGGACTGTTCCTCACGCTCAACATAGCCACGGTTTTCAAAAGTTGCCAACAAACGAAAAACGCTCGTCTTGTTCATGGAAAGCTTTTCACTCAGCTGACTGATGCGTACATCATCATCAATTTCACTGAGTGCTTCCAGAACATCGAGAGCGTTTTCAACAGCCTGTATAGAATAGGATTCCTTATCTCTGGAGGGCACGTGTAACTCCTTAATGGAATCAAAAAAACATAAAACGAACTAACTGGCCACCAAAATAATACGCTGTTTTATTATTGTCAACAGTTTGCTGAAAAAAGTTTTCAAACCAGGCTTATTTGAGGTTGTAAAAAATCCCATTTATTGGGTGTTTAACTCCTTATAGTACCCTACAATGCTGGCAAATAAGCCAACTTAAAGGGATTAAGCCTAAACCAGACAAAAACTTTAAAAATGGTGTTTTAAAACAAGAACAATATCAGCAGAAGGAGCTTTTCTTCTAACGGGACGGGTCAATCAGGCGATCGATGATCGGTTGATCGGCAGGGAGGATCGAGAAATCCAGCAGTTCGCTTGGACGTATCCAACGATGTTCCGCAACGCCAAGATTCCGAATAGCCGACGTAAGCAGCCGACAGGAATAAGCGAGAATCAGGACAGGGCCCCATTCATAGCGGTGAAACACCACTTCAAAGATCTTAAGAACCTGAACTTCAGCGTCTAGCTCTTCACGAATCTCTCGACAAAGTGCTTCTTCAGGGCTTTCACCGGGGTCAACCTTGCCACCGGGGAATTCCCACAAGCCAGGATGACGCTTATCATCCGGTCGTCGCGTAATAAGAACTTTTTCACCGTCAGAGATGACTGCAGCTGTCACCAGAAGGGGCATTTCAAAAGAATGATCAAGCATGAGAGCACGATAGCAGAAAAGGGCTCAAAAAAGCTATCGGCAAGAGCTACCCATTAATCTTCCCTGGCAAGCATATTCGAGTCTCATTTCCTTGCCGAAGAAGAGCGCTCATGTTAATTTAGCATGTTTTTTTTACTCTATAAATCCCCTCACATATTATTAAGGAGATCATCGTGTCTGTCTACGAAATCAAACACCCTCTGGTACGCCACAAACTCGGCCTTATGCGAGCAGACGGCATCAGCACCAAGGATTTTCGCGAACTAGCCTCAGAGATTGCTAGACTGCTGACCTACGAAGCAACCAGCGACCTGGAAATGGAAAAAGAGACCATCAAAGGCTGGGCAGGCCCGGTGGCCGTCGACACCATCAAGGGCAAGAAGATCACAGTCGTGCCAATCCTGCGCGCCGGTCTCGGCATGATGGATGGAGTTCTCGACCTGATTCCAAGCGCCCGTGTCAGTGTCGTTGGCCTCTATCGTAATGAAGAAACTCTCGAACCTGTTGCTTATTTCCAGAAGTTTGCTCGCCACATAGAAGATCGCACAGCCATGATCCTTGATCCGATGCTGGCGACCGGTGGCAGCCTGATCGCCACCATCGACATGCTCAAGGAAGCCGGCTGCAAGAGAATCAAAGGCCTCTTCCTGGTGGCGGCGCCTGAGGGGATTGCAAACCTGCAGGAGAAACATCCGGATGTAGACATCTACGTAGCGTCAGTCGACGAAAAGTTGAACGAGGTCGGCTACATTATTCCAGGTCTCGGCGATGCTGGCGATAAAATTTTCGGCACCAAATAATCATACTGAGGAGCAGACATGTCAGACAGCCAGCAGCACTACCGCATCAGTCTCAACCCGAAAGAAATAGTCATTGGAGCCCAAATGCTTTTTGTCGCATTTGGCGCCCTGGTCCTGGTGCCCTTACTCACGGGTCTCAACGCTAACGTTGCACTCTTTACAGCAGGCGCCGGAACCTTAATATTTCAGGTTGTAACCAGAGGCAAGGTTCCTGTTTTCCTGGCCTCAAGCTTTGCCTTTATCGCGCCAATTATCTACGGTGTTCAACAATGGGGCATTCCCGGCACCATGTGTGGCCTGCTCGCTGCGGGTTTCCTTTACGTCATTATCAGTTTCAGCATTCGTATCTTCGGTTCTGACATCCTGCATAAGGTCCTGCCACCGATTGTTACCGGTCCTGTCATCATGGTGATTGGCCTGGTCTTGGCGCCGGTCGCCGTACACATGGCTTCAGGGCGTACGGGAGATGGCTCGGCATGGCTGGTTCCGGAACCAACAGCTTTCATCATTGCCGGGGTGGCCCTGGTGGTCACAGTACTTGTCTCGCTGCTCGGCACTGGTCTGTTTCGCCTGATCCCTATCCTTTGTGGCATTGTAGCCGGATACCTGACAGCGTTGATCCTCGATGCGACAGGAACCTCGGCGGCATTCCAGGCGAGTTTTGACCCGGGCACCCTGCAGAACTGGACCGGCCCTACCCTGGTCTCCATGCAGAAGGTTTTCGATGCGCCCTGGCTGGCCGTGCCCGAATTCACTCTACCCGTCTGGAATCTGGAAGCCATCCTCTTCATCGTACCGGTGGCCATTGCACCAGCTATAGAACACTTTGGTGACGTTCTGGCAATCGGCAGCATCACGGGAAAAGATTACGTTGACGACCCAGGCATTGACAAGACAATGCTCGGCGACGGCCTCGCTACCAGTATGGCAGCACTACTCGGCGGGCCTCCTAACACCACCTACTCAGAAGTCTCCGGGGCTGTCGCCCTGACCCGCTCTTTCAACCCGGCGGTCATGACCTGGGCAGCGATTACAGCCATTCTACTTGCCTTCGTCGGCAAACTGGGAGGCTTCCTGAATACCATACCGGTACCCGTTATGGGCGGCATTATGGTTCTGCTTTTTGGTGCCATTGCCGTGATTGGTATCAACACCCTGGTCAGAGCCGGCACAGACCTCATGCAACCGCGCAACCTGACAATTGTTGCCGTCATCCTGGTCTTCGGTATTGGCGGCATGAGTTTCGATCTGGCTGTGGTCAAACTCGGTGGCATCGGACTGGCAGGAATTATAGGGGTTGTTCTCAACCTGATTCTTCCACAAGCTAGAGACTAAACGCGAAACAAACAGTCCATCGGGTAGGAGGCGGGGTTTCCCCCGCCGTCCTCCCACACCACCGTACGAACGGTTCCGTATACGGCGGCTCCTGATTTGCGTCTGCATTATCAACCAACAATGCCTGACATCCTATAAGCACCCAGCTTTACCTCACGACTTCCGGTCGCCACTTCCAGCCTTTAGGCCCTCTTGCGAGGCATCTGCTCAAAACGTTCAGAAAAGTGGTTTAGCTCTGCATATCAGGTTCAGCCCTTCGCTGTGGTGGTTAGGACAGCTACTATGGCGTCTGCTGACTTCTGTCGGCCCATCGATGTACCTTACGATGCATCTAGCTCAAGGCAGACCGACAGATCTCCCAGGGTAATTCACACGACCTTCCTCCCATATACCCGCCGCATTTACAGCACCACCCTCCCGGATGACTATTGGGCTTTGAAGATATTGGCCTTCTCGCCCGGATGGAACTGCCTCATATGCGATTTCTGTTCGTCGGGCCGGGATTTTGCCTGCGGCTTCCTTCAGATTCTACCTCGCGGTAGACACCCTTGCCGTCCGGCTAACAGTTCCCGTCATCAGGGTCCGTAGAGGACCTTCACCTCCAAGTCACCAGTTAGACACCACATCCAACCGGATGGCGCTTTCGCGCCGTGCGCCATGCCTGGCACACCAATAAAAAACGGGCTCCGCAGGATTCTGCGGAGCCCGTTTCAATAATTTTTTCTATGATCTCAAGCTTTTGAAACGTTAGACGACTGAAGACCTTTCGGGCCATCTTCAACATCAAAAGTGACACGCTCACCTTCAGCCAGAGATTTAAATCCGTCCCCCTGAATTGTGGAAAAGTGTACAAACACATCAGGTCCCTCATCTTGAGTAATAAACCCGAACCCCTTCGCATCATTAAACCATTTCACTGTTCCTTCTGCCATTTCTACTTCTCCTTCTTTCTGCTCAACAATTTGAGCATTGCTTTGGTTGTGCCTAAAAAATCAGTTCCAAAACAAGGTCCCCGCACTGACCACCTTGCCCGCACGGTACGACATGGTAACTTATCAGGCTTTCATGCTTTACCGACCACTTTACAGGCACAAACTTCCGATAGGTTTTTATTAAACCAAACAAATAGTCAATTGCAAGAAAGAAAAAATCTCGTCAGGAGAGGCCTTCCGAAACATCGCACGGGAAATTATTAACAAAATGGTTGATTTATCTTTTGAGACAACGTACTGAAAAGATAATAATGACTCTAGCCGCCGGTCTGACTAACCATGACCTGGCTGCTAGCCCGGAGCTTTATCAAAGCGAGGAATCTGTTGAAAGAGCATCAACAATTTACAACCTTTGCCGATACATGGCTTGGCTCTTATCTTGACTCCGGCAAACAACTTTATTGTCGTGATAACTGCTCTGGCTGCTGCCACCTTGCGGTCCATGCAACCTTTCCGGAAGCTGTCGCTGTAACAGAACAATTAACGGCACAGCAAACAGCTGAACTGGCCGGTTATGTTGAGCGGCTCAAAAAAGCCCATAAAAACTGGGGCAACCTGAAAAGCTACCTGAAAGAGCATCGCCAGAAGCTCGGGCCCTGCCCATTCCTGAGCCAACAGGGTTCCTGCACGATTTATCCATTACGTCCGCTGGCCTGCCGTGCCTTGCTATCAACGCGACCGGCAGCCTGGTGCACTGTGGACTTTTCAGAGTTGCATAGCTGGGACAAACAGGCCTATGAGAGTAGCCTGGACCGCCAGGTTGTGGCCTGGCCAACCCACTATGTTGCTGAGACTCAGGACTTCGGGCAAAAACTGGAGAACACGATGCTTGAATCGATGCAACGAGAAAAGGGTTGGGCTCTCTCTGGAAACTTTGCCATCATGGTCTGGCTGGAACAAACGTGTCATTTAAGCGAAGTGACCAGCAAAGAGGAGTGTCACGAGATCCTGGCAAGCAACGACCTGAGCAGTAACCTGCTCCTTGACTTCAGCACCCACAATCAAAGATAAATGGGACCGATTTACGGCAAGAGGAAAAACATGTTTGAGCTTCATTCACAACTGGCCCAAGATACCGTCACAATCGGCGACTTTCCACTCTGTCGCCTGCTGCTGATTAATGACAACAACTATCCCTGGTTCATCCTGGTGCCTCGACGTTCGCAGATAAAGGAAATTTATGAACTTGAGGAGTGCGATCAACGCCAACTCCTGAAAGAATCGTCTCACCTTTCCCGGGTTCTGGTAAGCATCTTTCAAGCAGACAAGTTGAATGTTGCGGCCCTTGGCAACATGGTTCCGCAACTTCATATCCATCACATAGTCCGCTACCAGGACGATCAGGCCTGGCCAAAGCCGGTATGGGGGCTTTTCCCTTCACAAGCCTATACGGAAAGGTCGCTACAGGAGGTTTGCGGCAACGTCGCTGCCCTCCTGACAGACTTCACCCCCGACAGCAACGGTGCTCTCGCACCCAGAGTCTGCTGAATAGAGGTTAGAATCAAAACATCATGAACATTTCTGACCCGAAATACCTCGAGCACCTTCGCGATCTACCTACGGGATACCTGCTTGATTTAATGACTGACCATGAAGATGGCGACAACGAATCTATTGCCTGGGTACTGCGTGACCGCGGTATGTCTCAAACCGAAATTGAGAACAGAGTCAATCGCAGAAAAAACTCAAACTGGCCAAAACCTTACATCTTCTGGGAGGCTGTACGCTGGCTGACGTTCCTGAACGCAATCATCGTTGCCTACTTTAACGTAACCGGACTCTACCGGCTCCTTCAAGGTGACCATACCTTCAGAGGGCCCCTGCTCTTCCTCGCCGTCGGCTCTGTGGCTTTCGGGTTCTATGTCGGCTTCAAATTGACAACGTATGTTTATATGGGCGAAAAAACGCGTCTGCACTGCGGCTTCCCTCTTCAGGTCGGATTCGTTGATCTGCAGACCGGGGAAGAGATCACCAGAGGCAAAGCGAAGATGACTATAGCCATGGGCGTTAACGCCCTGATTGGCATCAACCTGACCCTTTTTCCACTCGTTTTCATATACGTTATGATGGCTTAGCAACTTGTCGGACTAACCATGAACTTACTGCAGGGAGCAGGGAGCAGGGAGCAGGGAGCAGGGAGCAGGGAGCAGGGAGCAGGGAGCAGGGAGCAGGGAGCAGGGAGCAGGGAGCAGGGAGCAGGGAGCAGGGAGCAGATCAATCTCCGCATTTTACGATTTCTTTGACGAGAAAAAATCATCTCGGTATTTAAACAACAGCTAGCAGCCTGTTGGACTTACAATGAACTGGCGGCTAGTTAGGGCGCATTAGTTAGGGCGCATTATTGCAAAGGCCGTGAGAAACTGATAATCTTCCAATATCATCAACCCTTGAGGTCTGAATGCGTACTTTCCCCCTTGCCATACTTCTGACAACCTGTCTGTTACTGCAAGCAGGCTGTCAAGATTCCGAACCCATACGGATTGGCTTTCTCGGTGGCCTGACGACACGTGCCGCAGGGTTGAGCACCAGCGGGCGTGACGGCTTTCAGTTGGCCATAGAGGAGATCAATGCCAGCGGGGGCATCAATAACCGTCAAGTTGAAGGAATCATTCAAGACACTCGCGGACACAAGGCGACAGCTCTTCAGGCGGTCCATTCTCTGGTGGAGCGCAAGGTTGCCGCAATCATAGGCCCAATGACCAGCCAGACGGCTGTTGCTGTCGTTCCGGAAACCAACCTGGCTAAAATCCCCATGATCAGCCCCACGGTCAGCACCAATCAGCTGAACGGTCTCGACGATTACTTCTTCAGGGTTTATTACACCAACGCCCAGGCTGCGACACTGTTGGCCGAACGGCTGTCAATTCAGGGAAATCAACGGATCGCAGCAATCTACGATCTCGGCAACAAGGCCTATACGGAAGACTGGGTCAACCATTTTCAGGGAGTTGTTGAGCAGGACAACGGCTCAGAGGTCGTCAGAATTCCTTTCGACCTGCGTTCCGAAACGCTCTTTATTGAACTGGCGGCACGAGCAGCAGAAGCCAACCCGCAAGGGATATTGATTCTCGCCAACGCGGTTGACACGGCCATTATATGCCAGCAACTGGCAAAGTTATCTATCGAGCTACCTCGTTACGCTACAGGGTGGTCCTATTCTGACGACCTGATTCAATTCGGCGGTAAAAGCGTTGAAGGACTGTCCATTATACAAAGTGCCAACGTCACAGATCCAGCGCCGGCGGTGCAGAGCTTTGTCGAGGCTTACCGGCAAAGATTTCGTATTGCCCCGAACTTCCCGGCCTTCCATGCTTACGATGCAACCAGAATGGTTCTAAAGGCTCTTGAAAGGACTACAGACCCCGAAGAGATCCGTGAAGAATTGTTAAGTTTCGAAAGTTTTGTCGGATTGCAGTCCGATATCTCTTTCGATCGTTTCGGTGACCTCAAGAAACCCCGCCTTCATCTCGCCAAAATCGTAAATGGCCAGTTTATAAAAGAAGATTAACTGGCAACAAACCACTCTTTCCACCTCTCCATAAAATCCTCTCCACAAGTAGCAATCCAGCGACGTCATGATATGCTCGAGATAATACGAGTGAAAGGATCTCTCATGACTTTGAACAACACCCTGCTGGAAATGAAACGTAAATCCCTGTCACGCATTCCCCCGGAAGCGGCGGCGATCATGGCGCACACGACAAAGCAGCTCGAACTCTCAGGAATTGCCGACAAAGCCCTCGCCAAAGGCGACAAAGCGCCATCTTTCGAGCTACAGGACTGGCAGGGCAACAGCCACAAATCATCTCGTCTACTGGCCCAGGGGCCTTTAATACTCCACTTTTACAGAGGCTCCTGGTGACCTTATTGCAATGCGGAGCTGGAAGCTCTGCAAACGATCTACGATGCCGTTGTTAAACTTGGTGCCACCCTGTTGGCAATCTCTCCATCGCGGCCGGAGTTTGCTCGCCAGATCGTCAAAAAGAACAATCTTTCCATCCCGGTTCTCTGCGATCAGAACAACGCCATTGCCGACAAGTTTCGATTGGTCTTCACCGTTCCGGACGATTTGCGAGAAATTTATCTCTCTTTCGGAATCGATCTCGAACGTCATAACGCGGATCCAAGTTGGACATTGCCGATGCCTGCCCGTTACCTCATCGGTAAAGACGGTGTGATCATTGATGCCGATATCAGTGTCGATCATACAACCCGGTCTGAACCCGGGGCCCTTTTGAAAAAACTGGAGGACATAACTCCATAGATATGGCCGTTGAATTTGTTCACAATAACCTGTGACAATTTTTTTAGACACATCTGCTAGCAGCCTGTCGCACTTATTACAGAGCTGTACTCCTTTAGAGGGTACAGCTCTGAATTCGGGGGAACATGTTTAAAGGCCACAGAGCTTTGGGTCTGCATGCCCGGTTCGGCAATATATCATCCAGTAATAAACAAATTTATACCCACCACAAGTTCTCTGCTGCAAAAGAACACGCCCCTAAAAGTTGACACCGCCACGATGAGCAGGTAATAAAAAGCTTCCACTAATTTACCCGGGAGGTACACGATTGTGATTAAGATTGATTTTGAAAAGATGGGGGGCCTGATTCCCGCTATTATCCAGGACCATGAAAATGGTGAAGTTCTCATGGTCGCCTTCATGGATGAAAAGACTCTCAACAACACGTTGCGCGATGGCAAGACCTGGTTCTACAGCCGCACCCGCCAAAAGTACTGGATGAAAGGTGAAGAGTCCGGCAACACTCAAGATGTCGTCGAAATATTGACGGATTGTGATGCCGATACCGTGGTCATCAAGGTCAAGCAGAACGGCCCGGCAGCCTGTCATACAGGCAATCGCAGTTGTTTCTATGTCCGTTGGGAAGAGGACCAGTGGGTGGAACACTCTAACCCGCTCTTCGATCCTGACGAGGTTTACAAGAAAAAATAATCTTTTGCCACAGAGGCACAGAGGCACGGAGAGAAACCAAAGCTTTGGGTTAACAGTTCAAACGACCCTGATTGAAGTCTTTTCTCTGTGGCTCTATGACTCCGTGGCCATAGCCTTTATTGAGGTTTGACAATGACAAACGAACTCAGATTCGGCCTTCCGAAAGGAAGCCTGGAAAGTGCGACTGTTGAACTCCTTGCCAAGGCAGGGTGGAAAATAAAGACCTCTTCACGCAGCTACTTTCCCACCAGCGATGATGATGAATTGAAATGCAGCCTGGTCCGCCCCCAGGAGATGGCCAAGATCCTGGAACGCGGCAAACTCGATGTCGGCATTGCCGGCCGTGACTGGGTCCGCGAAAACGAGTCCGATGTCGTCGAGGTCGGGGAGATGGTGTATTCCAAAGTATCACGCCGGCCGGCCCGCTGGGTACTGGTCGTCGGTCCAGACTCCGAAGTAGAGAAACCGGAGGACCTGGCAGGTGCCACCATCTCGACCGAGCTGGTCGGTTTCACCAAACGTTACTTTGCCGAACGCAACATCCCAGTTGACGTCGAATTCTCTTGGGGAGCAACAGAAGCCAAAATTCTCAAAGGTTTGTGCGAAGCGATTGTTGAGGTCACGGAGACCGGCTCAACAATCAAGGCCAACAATCTGCGCATTGTCTGTGAGTTGATGGAATCCGTACCTGTCCTGATTGCCAACAAGGACGCTTGGGCCGATCCATGGAAAAGAGCTAAGATTGAACGCATTTACACCATGCTGAAATCTGCACTCCGTGCTGAAGGGATGGTTGGGCTGAAAATGAATGCTCCCGGCGATAAGATTGAACCAATAGTCAATCTTCTGCCCAGCCTGAATCGCCCAACGATTGCTCATCTATACCAGTCTGACTGGGTTTCCATTGAAACAATTATGCAAGAATCGGAAGTGCGCAAGATCATCCCCGAGCTTATGGAATTAGGGGCCGAAGGGATCGTTGAATATCCTCTCAATAAGATTATCTGATCTTTTTTGTAAGGTGTTCATTATCACGTCAGTTTTGAGTGGATTGTGAGTTCTCTCGTGTATACTCCATGATTATAAGAGAATCACCTCACTTGAAAACTTCGGAAAAATATAGCGGCAACCATGACCATTCAAGTTGAACTCATCGACGGCACCCTTTGCAGAGTTGTTCCGAAAGGATTAAACCTGCTCTTGAACCACGAACAGGTGAAGCGCTTCAAGCGTTCTTCCGGCTGGGCTGTCGTTGGCAAGGACCCGATCCGGTATACTGGACGCATCGTCGGTTATACAGGTATGGAGCGTCGCAAAGCAGCCTGATTGCTTACCACTTCATAGTCACGCTCATAAAAGATACGGAGGTTTTAGACGCTCCGTATCTTTTTTATTACACTCCTAAGACCCCTTCCAGCGGATTCTCTCCAGCAGATTCCCTCTTGCTATATTAATTTATCGTGATTAAGATAAAGCAATTCAACGAGGAGCGCTTAACTCTTTTGCAAAAAACGCTTTCCCAAAAATCTGCCTTTCGCCTATTCTTCTGGGGAATAGTTCTGATACCCTTTGCCATCGTATCCGATGCCATTCTTGACGCAGTCATTTTTGGCAACGAAACCGTACAGGAGCAGCTCCTCTCCCCCGATTATCACGAAGTGGCGGTTCGCTTTCTTTTCTGCACTTTCATCCTGGCAGCCATTTATCTCGGCATGCATTATCTGGCGAAAGCCTCTCAAAAAGAAGCGGTCCTGCTAGGCCAATGCCAAGACCTGTCTCTAGCCAGACAGGATCTTGAAGAGTTTCATGAAAATCTCTCCCGGCAATTACGTCAAACCTCAGCGTCTCTAACGAGCACCGTTGAGCTATTGAAAACCCAATGCAGTAGCGACTTTGACGAAAAAAACCGTTTTTTTATGGAGAGTATCTATAACTGCAGCTCCAAGCTGAAGGAACAACTCGACATCAACCAGGCACTCACAGAACTCGCCGTTGGCGAGCCCCACCGGGAAAAAACCCGACTGGACTTTTTGGCCAATGAAGTTGTTGAGGAGTTACAAAAGAAGCGCCCGGATCGAGAACTTGAATTCAAGATTCAACCCTGGCTCAGCGACTGGTGTGATCAGAAAATGCTGAGGCTCATCATCTACAACCTCTTCTGCAACGCCATTGAGTTTATTCCTGCATCACGAAAGGGCCGTATCGAGCTAGGGATGTTCAACCGCCATGAGCAGAAAGTCTTTTTCGTTCGTGACAACGGCACGGGTTACAGTGACGCTCAAGCCAAACGCCTGTTCGATGCATTTCAGGATAGCTCACTCGACGCAGAACTACCCAAGGACAACATCTCTCTCGCGAACGCAAGAAGAATCATTAACAGACACAATGGGCAAATCTGGGCGGAAGGGATCGAGGGCGCTGGCGGCACGGTTTTCTTTACCTGCAACACCCCCAAGTAAAGACAAGAACAGCAGAATCTGGACATCACACTGACAGCGGGTTATCCTCCAGAACTACTAACGTCGCAAGGGAGGAGCTTATGTCGCGAGAAAAAACCCCGAAACCTCAACACACCTGCTCAAGCTGCAGCATAATCTGGAAGAAACAAGGCACCACAAATTGCTGGAGTGATCCGGAGAATAAACCGAGCAAACCGGCTTATTGTCCTTCTGAGCCCCATGCAGAGATAATTTACGATTCCTTCCTCAAATACCAGGGCGATGATTCTGACGCTCGTCTGGCCCAGGTCGCCGCTAAAGTCGAAGGTCTTTGCTATCAACCCGTACCCGGCTCCGATGCAGTTAACGCTCGTTGGACAAGAATCGAAGACACTATCGCTCTGGCAAAGCTCATGGGCTACAAAAAGATCGGCATTGCCACCTGCATCGGCCTGCTGGATGAGTGTGACCGCCTATGCGAGATCCTCAGAGCACAGAACCTTGAGCCTTACTCTTCCTGTTGCAAGGCCGGCAGTATCGACAAACTTGAACTTAACCTCGAAGAAAAAGACAAGGTCAGGCCAGGAACTTTTGAACCGGCCTGCAACCCGATCGCCCAGGCCCGCATTCTGAATGCTGAAGGGATGGAGATGAACATCATCATGGGACTGTGCGTCGGTCACGATATGCTCTTCAACAAGTATTCAGAAGCACCGGTTACCACTCTGGTAGTCAAGGACCGGGTGACCGGGCACAACCCGATAGCGGTTCTCTATGGACAGAACTTTTATTACAAGAGGTTACAGAAGCAGCCGGTCTTAAGTGACGAAGAGATTGCTGAGCATCAGAACGACTCTTGAAAAGGTTTCTATGGTCGGAAATGAAGAGAGATCAACAGATCGTTAATCTGTTGCTCTAGGACTACCGAAAAACCCTGAAACACTTAATCAGCCAAGCAGACACACATCAACAACTATGCAAGTAACACCGTAGAACCAGTAGTTCTCCTGGCCTCAAGATCACGATGAGCCTGCCCCGCCTCGCTGAGCGGGTAAGTCTGATTGACCTCTATGCTTACATCACCGGATTGAACGACATCGAACAGGTCCGTTGCACTGGCCAACAGGTCAGTACGATCCGCGGTGTAAGTCATCAAGGTTGGTCGAGTCAAAAACAGAGAACCTTTTGCCGCCAGCAGCGCTGGATCAAAAGGTGCCACCGGACCCGAAGCCTGACCGAAACTGGCCAGAAGCCCCAGAGGCCGCAGACAGTCGAGAGACTTTAGAAAAGTCTCTCCGCCGACAGAATCGTACACAACCGGAACACCCTCGCCATCGGTGATCTCTTTAACCTTGCTCACCCAATCTTCTTCCTGGTAAAGCAACGGAAAATCACAGCCGTGTTTTCTGGCAAGCTCTGCTTTTTCCGGGCTGCCTACCGTACCAATGACTGTGGCGCCAAGAGCCTTGGCCCACTGACAGGCGATCAGGCCAACGCCTCCGGCAGCGGCGTGAAACAGAATCGTATCGCCCGGTTTGACATGAAAGGTGCTGCGCAGCAGGTACTGCACCGTCATTCCCTGCAGCATCATGCCTGCCGCCTGCTGGTCACTGATGGCATCAGGCAGAAGCACCAGACGATGGGCCGGGATTAGGCGTTCCTCCGCATAAGCCCCGGGCGGCAGGCCCGCATAGGCAACACGATCTCCAGGAGAAAAACCTTCAACACCGTCCCCCGTGGCAACAACAGTCCCCGCGCCTTCCATGCCCGGCGTTGCCGGCAACGCTGGCAAAGGGTAAAACCCGCTACGGTGGTAAACATCGATAAAATTCAAGCCCACGGCACTCTGGCGCAGATGAACCTCACCCGGCCCAGGAGCGCCAACCGTGACTTCTTCCCAACGCAAGACCTCGGGGCCACCCGTTTCATGCATACGAATCGCTTTACTCATCGAAAAATCTCCCAGTATGGATTATTGACTGACCTGATTTAAAATTATCACTATAGCTAAGCATTAAAGGTAACATCCGCAAACTAATCGTCAAGCTGTGAAGAACAGGCAACCTCCTGAAAACATTACATCCAGAACATTGACAAAGACTTGGTTTCGGGCATAGTTTAAATCTGTGCATTAACGGTTTCTCGTGGGAAGTCTGAATTTTTCAGACGGACAAATCAAGTCGTAAAACACTCGAAGGAGGAGAAAAGATGAAACAGATGAAGCGTTTTCTGAAGTTGTCTACCGGCCTGTTAGTCTGCTTCGCATTTCTAGGGCTGACGGCCTGCGGTGAGCAACAACAGGCACCCAAAGCAGAAGCTGCGAAAGTTGAGAAGAAAGCCATTGTCTGGAAGCTGGCCCAGACATGGGGAACCGGCTTCCCTATCTTCGGTGATGCCGTTATCAAGATGGCCGACATGGTCAAGACCATGTCAAATGGTGAGTTGGAAATCCGGATCGACTCATCGAACAAGCACAAAGCAGCCTTTGGCATCCTCGATATGGTCAAAGCCGGCCAGTACGAAATGGGCCATTCGGCCTCCTACTACTGGAAGGGCAAGGATCCCAACACCATGTTCTTCACCACCATGCCTTTCGGCATGATCGCCCCCGAACAGTATGCCTGGTTCTATTACGGCGGTGGCATGGAATTGATGAAGCAGGTTTACGACAAGCATGGCGTCTATGCCTTCCCCGGTGGCAACACCGGCAACCAGATGGGTGGATGGTTCCGCAAAGAGATCAACACCCTCGACGACTTTAACGGCCTGAAGATGCGTATCCCCGGCTTCGCCGGTGAAGTGCTCTCCAAGCTTGGTGTTGTCGTTACCAATATTGCCCCGGGCGAGCTCTATACAGCCCTCGATCGTGGCACGATCGATGCCCTCGAGTGGGTCGGTCCTTCTCTTGACCTCAACATGGGCTTCCAGAAAATTGCCCCTTACTACTATACAGGTTGGCATGAGCCTGCAACCGAACTGCAGTTCATGGTCAACCAGGAAAAGTTTGATGCACTACCAAAACATCTGCAGGAAATCCTGACCATTGCCATGCAGTTTGCGGCCTACGACATGTATGCTCGCTCCTATCATGAAAGCGCAGTCAACTGGGCATCGATCGAAAAGGAGTATCCGGAGGTGAAGATCCGTACTTTCTCCCCGGAGATCATCTCGGCCATGAAGAAGGCTAACGACGAGCTCCTGGACGCAAGTGCAGCGGGTGACCCCCAATTCAAAGAGATTCTCGACGCGCAGCGGGCTTACATGAAAATGGCTCGCAAGTGGACAGCAATTTCCGATTATGCCTATCTTAAAGACAACCTAGAATAGTCCGAATCAGGCTCCCGGCTTAGGCCGGGAGCTTCGTTTAAAAAGGCAAGAACCATTATGCTCCTGAAACTGGAAAATTTCTTTGATCGTTTTTCCAACCTGATGGGTTGGATCGCCGGGTTCCTGAACCTGGTCATGCTGATCAATGTCTTCTACGATTCAATCATGCGTTATTTCTTCAACTCCGGCTCAATTGCCCTGCAGGAAATGGAATGGCACCTGTTCTCCGTGGTCTTCCTTTTCGGCATGGCTTATACGCTGAAGGAAGATGGGCACGTCCGGGTCGATATCCTTTACGATCGTTTCTCGCCCCGCTGGAAAGCCATTGTCAACATCGGCGGGGCCCTGTTGTTTCTCATTCCCCTTAGCCTACTGATTATCGAAGGCTCATTCTGGTACGTGAATGAGGCGTTTGCCTCCGGCGAGATCAGCGGTGACCCAGGCGGCTTGAGCTATCGGTGGCTGATCAAGTCGGTGATACCGGCCTCCTTCGTCTTTCTGGTCGTCTCCGCTATAGGTTTTGTGCTTCACAACATCAATATTTTCCGAGGGATCGAAGCACCTCCGGTGCATCATATCGAAGACAAAGCAATCCTGTAGTACTGGCAAAAAGTAAAAAAGAGCTATTCGTTGATTTCGCGATACCCGGTGCCTACCTGGCGCCCTTATTAAAGAAGGCATGGAAATTCATCTGATATGATCGGTCTCATAATGTTCATTACAGCCCTCGCATTGCTGCTTCTGGGCTTTCCGGTGGCGTTCACATTCGGTGGCGTTGCGGTTTTTTTCGGTCTACTGGCCGAGGGAACACAGATTTTCTCCCTGATGCCTCACCGCATCTGGTCGATCATGAACAACACTATTCTGATGGCGATCCCGCTGTTCATCTTTATGGGGATCGTCTTACAGAAATCGCGGTTGGCAGAACGTCTGCTTGAATCAATGGGGTTCTTATTCGGCGAGATTCGCGGAGGCATTGCCATTTCGACGGTATTGGTGGGTGCATTACTCGCAGCATCCACTGGGGTCGTTGGAGCCAGCGTGGTCGCCATGGGGGTCATTTCCCTGCCGGTCATGCTCAAGCACAACTACGACAAGCGCCTTGCCACCGGTTCAATTTGTGCCGCAGGCACTTTAGGACAGATCATACCGCCGTCAATCGTCCTGATCATCCTCGGCGATGTCTTTCAGGAACCGGTCGGAGATCTGTTCAAGGCAGCACTCTGGCCGGGTTTGACACTGGTCGCCTTCTACGTCGCCTACATTTTCATCATCACCTTTTTCAAAAAGGACCTGGCGCCACCCGTCCGAATCGAAACATCAACCGGCAGCAAGATGCAACAGATCGGCCATGCTCTCAAAGCGATCGTACCGCCGCTGGTCTTAATCATCCTTGTCCTCGGTTCAATCCTGACCGGGGTGGCAACGCCGACGGAATCATCTTCTGTGGGCGGCATTGGCGCCATAGTCCTCGCTCTGCTCTATCAGCAATTCTCATTCCGCATGCTCTGGGATAGCTCTCTGGAGACAATCAAGATCAGCTCCATGGTTTTCGCCATTCTGATCGGCGCCACAGCCTTCTCGATGGTTTTCACCTACACAGGGGGAGATTGGATCGTTGAACAGTTCATGATGAACCTGCCGGGCGAAAAATGGGGGTTCATCGTTCTTTCCATGTTGCTCATCATGATTCTCGGCTTTTTTATCGACTTCGTCGAGATCTCCTACATTATCGTACCGATTTTGGCACCGATCGCCGCCAACCTGGGCATTGACCCGATCTGGTACGCCATCCTCGTGGCAATGAACCTGCAGACGTCGTTTTTGACACCGCCATTCGGCTTCAGTCTCTTTTATCTGAAGGGCGTCGCGCCTCCTGAAGTCCGAACGATGGACATCTATTACGGTGTTGTCCCCTTTATCATCTTGCAAGCGATCGTACTTGGGATTTTGGTCGTCTATCCACAGTGGTTCGGATTCGCGGTACATTAACCAACCTATGAATATCCTCGGCATCGATATCGGTGGTTCAGCCATCAAGGCCGCTCCGGTTAACACGGACAACGGCTCTATTGCGGCGGACAGGCTTCGGATTACGACGCCTCACCCCGCGACCCCCACAGCCATTGCCAACACGATCGCTGAGATCACTGCCCACTTTAACTGGACTGGTGCTGTCGGTTGCGGGCTGCCTGCAGTCATACGTAACGGCATCGTATGTACGGCAGCGAACATTGACACCAAATGGATCGGTACGAACGTTGTTGAGTTGCTATCAGTGAAGACCGGGCTGCAGGTCACAGTTCTGAATGACGCCGACGCCGCAGGCCTGGCGGAGATGCATTATGGCGCTGGCAGCAAAGCCTCTGGGACAACGCTTGTCGTAACAGCTGGCACCGGCATTGGGACGGCCCTTTTCCGAGGCAACGCCTTAGTGCCAAACACTGAGCTTGGCCACTTGCTGCTACACGGCAAAAGGGCCGAACAGATTGCTTCCGCTGCCGTACGCACCAGGCAAGGTCTTTCCTATGTTGACTGGGCAAAGCGTTTCGACGATTACCTGCATCGTCTTGAGGAGCTCTTCTGGCCCGATCTGTTTATCATCGGTGGTGAAATCAGCAAAGATCACGCCCTGTTTTTCCCGCATTTAACCATTAAAACCAAGATCCTGCCGGCGGGCTTACGCAACGATGCCGGAATCATCGGTGCTGCAACAGCGGTATTGAGATGAGGTTCTGATTGATGGCGCTGCGTCCTGTCATGCTCCTGCGGGTTTTCATCCCATTCGCTTTCGGATATTTTTCAGCTTTTTCTGCACTGCTTGCATCCTGCCTTATATGGTTCTCTCGCAGAGCTTTCTAAAATACTTTTCCGGACGGACGAATACTGGCTTGAATCTGTTTTTTGCCGTATTCGCGGCGCAATGGATGATTGACTTGATCATCAACCTTTGGCCGCAAACAGCTTTGGGTGGCTATAGCGCAATAGGATATAAGGCTGGTTTTGGCCTGGTCATAACTCTGCAGTTGGCTGCTGCCGCCTGGTATTTCCTCTCGGCTGGACGTAAAACAAACCATGGCAACCACATCTAAAATCCTCCCCCTCTTGTCTTTTCTGACTTGATCAGTTATATCTTGCAGCCTAATTTACAAACATGAGGTCTTCCTCTGCCAATATCGTATTAAATTCAGAACACACAGGATTCAAGGAGTTTTTACCATGCCCATGTCACAATCTTTTCAGGACCGACTTTTCCCTATCGCTGCCGATCTCGCTGAGCACTACGGCACCCCTTTCCACATCTACGATGAAGCAGGCATACTTGATACGGGCGAAAAGTTAAAAAAAGCTTTCTCTGGCATTGATGGTTTTCGAGAGTACTATGCCGTTAAGGCTTTGCCAAACCCGCGAATATTACAGCTGATGAAAGACCTGGATTTCGGTTTCGATTGCAGTTCTATCCCTGAACTGATTATGAGCAGAGAAGCTGGCGGCAAGGGTGAAGACATCATGTTCACCTCGAACAACACCACTGAAGAGGAATTCCTGTTTGCGGCGGCTGGTGGCGGAAGCATTCTGAACCTTGATGATATTTCCCTGATAGAAAAGGTTCCTGAGTTCCCTGAAGTCGTGTGCTTCCGCTATAACCCAGGTCCACGCCGAACCGGCAACATCATTATTGGCAATCCGGTTGAAGCCAAGTACGGCGTTACCCATGAGCAGCTCATATCCGCCTACAGAATGGCTATGGAACGTGGGGGCAAACGTTTCGGTCTGCACACCATGGTTGCGTCAAATGAAAGGGACTACACCTACATGGTGGAAACTGCACGCATGCTTCTGCAGATTTCAGCACTGGTAGAAGAAGAGTTGGGAATACGTTTCGAATTTCTCAATATTGGAGGTGGCCTGGGCATTCCCTACAGTCCAGACGACAACGAGCTCGACCTGGACACTATGGCCAAAGAGATCACCGCTCTCTTTGATGAATTCAAATCAGAACATGGCTACGCCCCACGCATGTATATGGAAAGTGGTCGCTGGGTCACCGGCCCTCACGGCACACTGATCACCAAAGCCATCAACCATAAAAGCACCTACCGCGAATACGTTGGCGTTGATGCCTGTATGTCATCACTGATGCGTCCGGCCATGTACGACGCATATCATCACATTGACGTGATCGGCAAGCTCGACCAGGAAAAATGCGAAACTTACGACATCGCCGGTTCTCTCTGTGAAAATAACGACAAGTTCGCTGTTCAACGTAAGATGCCACCTATTCATGAAGGCGATCTGCTTGCAATTCACGACAGCGGCGCTCACGGCCACGCCATGGGTTTTCAGTACAATGGACGTTTGCGCCCCAAAGAACTGCTCCTGCGTACCGACGGTAGCGTTGAACTGATTCGCCGCGCCGAAACCAATGCAGATTATTTTCAGACCCTGACATTTGAAGAGGATGTCTTACCGGCCAAATAAATTTGCGAGATAAGCCCTTTGTTTTTACCGACGGCCCGCTAAACCTTACATCATGTAAATAGAAGAGGCGCAGAATGCGCCTCTTCTATCCTGTAGTGCCTGTAGAATGTCTCGTGCTTGCCTTTATGGACCATGAAACATGGACCCACCATGCCCCTTCTTTTACACACATTGTTTGCGCTTCTGCTGCTGTTGGCAATTCCTTTTGATTCCATGGCAGACATTTACAAATACCGCGATGCAAACGGTCGTCTTAACTTTGTCGATGACGAAAGCAAGGTTCCAGCTCAATACCGCTCTGACATGACATCTATATCCGAGCCGGACGTTTCAGTTAACACTGAGATCAAGAGTGAAAACAAAAAGGCTACCCGGGCAGAAGCTCTCGCCACTCAAGAACAGGCTGAGAGGGCAAACAAAGCTGCCCTCAAGAAGAAACTCCGCAAACATCAAACACCCGTCAAAATAAGTCGTAACCGGGTCCTCGTTCCCGTCGAAGTTTCTCTGGGGAATCGGACAGTTAAACTTTCCCTGCTGCTCGATACCGGCGCAACCACTACGGTCCTTCATCGCGAAGCGGTTAAAGAACTCGACTTACCCAGTGGCAAAAGATACAAGGCCAGGGTCGCCGGTGGTGGCGTTGTCATGTCAGAGAAAATCAAGTTCAGGCACATCACTATCGGCCCTTTTCAAAGGAAAAGACGACCGCCATGGTCATCAACCTGAAAGGTAAAGAGCTCCCCTTTGACGGCATGCTTGGCATGGATTTTTTAAAAAGACACCCTTATCAGATCGACTTTGAAAATGAAGTCATCAACTGGGAACCTCTCAACTGAGGCCTTCACAGACGTTTCGTCTGTTAGCAAAAACAACATATGAACCTGATTCTGCTTTATCAAGAAGATTTTATCGATACCAACCGCGTCAGACTACATGGCCGACGTTTTGAACACGCCTGCAAAATCCTGAACGTCACCATTGGCAAAGTCCTACAGGTCGGCCTTCTCGGTGGCAAAACGGGCTCGGGAACTGTTACGTCTATCGACGCGACAGCTCTCGAGGTGGAAATCTCTTTGGATAAAGCTCCTCCCGCACCGCTACCCGTAACCGTTATCCTGGCCATGCCACGACCCAAAGTTTTCAAACGCGTTCTACAAGGTCTCACCGCCTTTGGTGTGAAAGAGATCATCCTGCTCAACAGTTGGCGCGTCGACAAAAGCTACTGGCAAAGTCCTTCTCTGAAGCCTGAAGCATTGCGAGAGCAACTCATTCTCGGCCTGGAGCAGGCGCGCGACACGATCCTTCCGAATGTTCAACTGCAACAGCGCTTCAAACCATTTGTCGAAGCCGACCTGCCAGACCTCGCCGTTGACAGCTTTGCTCTGGTTGCCCACCCGGGATCATCAATGCCCTGTCCTACAAACGTACAAGGGAAGATCACTCTCGCGATCGGCCCCGAAGGGGGTTTTACGCCTTACGAAGTAGACCTGCTTGTCAACGCAGGATTGAACCAGGTCCACCTCGGCGCCAGACCACTGCGCGTTGAAACCGCTGTCCCTGCTTTGATCGGCCGATTATTACCCTCGAACGTGTAGTACCTACTGATCCACGTCCTTTACCGAAACCAATACAAAACAGATTAAATCAACGCACAGTATTAGATTAAAATAATTTTGATTGTACAAATAAAGCAGATTAAAATTAGTCACTTACGGTCACAACCGATTGTTATTATTTGCTTATTTTAATTTTAATCACCCAATTAAATGAAATTAAATTATACAATTCTAACTGGACTCACTCGCCAAGAATGAGGAAAATAGACCTTACTTAGAAAGAGATCCAATCGACCTTCAATATCTTTGGGAGGCAGCCATGTTCCAAAAAATCAGAACTTCAGTCATCAAGAGCACGCGCCCGGTCTATCTGGCGGCACTCTCATCTTCGCTTTTTTTCGCCGTTGGGGCACAAAAGATTGATGCACACACAGACCTTTTCGTAAGACACGCCACCTACACCGGTCTTTTCTTTCTCTGCATGTGGATCGCCTGCCGTCTCTTTGCGGCAAGCTTGAACCGCAGACTGGAACTTGAAGGTGTCTGCTCAGAAAATGCGGGTGACATGATTTACACCTTTGTTATCTATCTCGAGTTGATCAAGCACGTCGTCGGCATCAGCTTTACACTCGGCTGGATTGCAGGAGTGATGTTCTGCTGGGACTACCTCGGCCACAAGATGGCTCTGATCCCTGCCGCAAGCAGTTTAGCAATATCGTTAGTCGCGTTTCTTGTGACTTACGGCATCTCCTCTTTTGTTGACAACTTGCATTGGCCGGGCAGCGAAGAAGAGTAAACTCTTTAAATTTAAAAAAGAAAGGGCCGGCAAAATTGCCGTCCCTTTCTTTTTTTCTTATGGTTTTTAGTCCTCTCGCTTTTCCCAGCTATGGGCTTAAGGGGGAAAGCGCACAAAGATCCGGGATCTCTAGAGGATCCAGATTGACGCCATCCCGATGCACACGCGCCACATCGCCACAAAGCTCTACATCAAAGTCTGTTTCTATCAAGCGCCCTCCTACACATTCAATCTGCACAGCACACTCGAGCAAACGGGGTGCCGCCGCGGCTATCCCCGAAAGACATGAATAGGTCAGTTCCTCCTCAGCATGCAGACATAACTTGCCTTTGTCCATAATTCTCCTGATCGTCTCAAGGTCGCTTTCATGGGGTACATTCAGGATAAAGTCACCACCCGGCCAATAACGCGAAGCAGAGTCGAAACGACCGCACCAGGCCGTACGAAGACGAGGCAAGGAACCACCAACCAACGCAATCCAGGAAGTTACCAACACCAGAGGGTTACCGTCAGGCCCATACCAGCTGATCAACCCGGCAGGACGCCAGGCAACCGGAGCTTTTGTTCCAAAAGACGGTTCATTCATAATCAACACCCTTACTACGTATGAAAAGTGTCATTATTATACGACATTTCCCCTCATGGCAAAAGGCTAACGACAACTAAGTTCTTGACAAGCAAAATAAACTTTAATAAGAATTCTAACAACTAAGTTTTAAGGAGATTACCAATATGCGCTTATCAACCAAAAGCCGCTACGGCCTGCGAGCTCTTTTTGACATGGCCTACCACGCCGGCACCCTGCCTGCGCAAATCAAGGACATTAGCCGTCGCCAGAATATCTCTCCACGCTATCTTGAACAGATTTTTCAGGATCTCAAGCGGGGCGGGTTACTGAACAGCCGTCGAGGGCCTCAGGGTGGATATTTTTTATCACGCAAGCCCCATGAAATCACTGTTCACCAGATCGTAATGGCTGCTGAAGGTGAGATGGCTCTGGTTGACTGCATCAAATCGGGAAAAGGCTGCAAGAAAGACTGTGAGATGGAAGCCGAATGCGTGACCCAGAATGTCTGGAGAGAAGCAAGTAAGCGTCTCAATGACTATCTGGGGTCCGTCACGCTGAAAGATCTATGTGACGATGCACAGAAGAAAGGCGTAGAAAAAGAGCTCGACCATCGCTACATGTATTTCATTTAAGAGACTGGCAACGACGATCACCAATGCGCGAAAGGCTCTTTGACGTGAGCGAGCTTGTTGCCACTATGACCTCTGGCAGAACCAGACATAATATTTTATTCACGGATAACGACTCCGGCTCACCAGACGGAGGCCTTAATTTTCTTATGACTATTGATAGCAAATTTGAAAATCTGAAAGACATTCTCACCGAACTGGGTTCGGCCGTGGTCGCTTTTTCAGGTGGCGTCGACTCAACGTTCCTGCTACAGACAGCTCGCGACGTTCTCGGCACCGAACGTGTCATTGCACTAACAGCGACCTCGCCGACCTACCCAAGCCACGAGTTTAACGAAAGCGTAAAACTGGCTAAGGATCTCGGAGTCCAGCAGGTGGTTGTCGACAGCAACGAGCTGCTGATTCCAGGCTTTGCCGACAACCCGCCCCGCCGCTGCTACCACTGCAAGAAAGAACTCTTTGAAATCTGCATGCTCAAAGCGAAAGAGCTCGGCTATGCCGAAGTCCTCGACGGCTCGAACCTGGATGACCTCGACGACTACCGACCAGGCCGGGACGCTGCCAAGGAACTGAAAGTTCGTTCTCCTTTGCTCGAAGCGAAACTGAGTAAAGAAGACATCCGTGCCTTGAGCCGGCGCAGTGGACTACCGACAGCAGAGAAACAAGCCTTCGCATGCCTTGCCTCACGCTTCCCTTATGGCACCCGCATTACCGCAGAGCGCCTGCAGCAGATTGACCTCTGCGAGACATTTATGCGGGAAAATGATTTTCATACCTTTCGCGTTCGCTATCACGATGAAACAGCCCGCATAGAAGTTGCCCTTGACGAGCTATCGCGAATCATTGATGATCAAATGCGTGAGAAAATTCTGACCGTCTTCAAAGGCGCCGGATTTACCTACGTGGCCCTTGACCTTCAAGGCTACCGCACCGGCAGCATGAACGAAGGTGACGCCCTGAAAAAAGTCTGAACCGTACAACTCAGGAGAAGCCATGCCACACACCAGAGCCCTTTTATCAATCTGTTTCTGTGCCGGCCTGCTTGCGGGACTTTGCAGTAGCCTGGTCGCCTGGCAATCCGGGCAGATGGGGCTTCCTGCCATGGCTGGAGTTCGCATAAACCCCTCCCTTAATCCGGACTGGATCTACTCACGCATGATCTGGGGTGGCCTCTGGGGCCTGGCTTATTTTCTGGTAATCGGCCAACTCAAATCCCGTCGCCACTGGGCCCGTAAGGGCTTGTGGATCAGCCTTCTGCCAACGGCATTTCAGCTCCTTTATGTCTATCCCTATATGACCAGCTACGGCTGGTTCGGTCTCGACCTTGGTCAACTGACCCCTCTCTTCATTTTTGCCTACAACCTGGTCTGGGGCCTCTGTACCGGAATCTTCTGTCGACTCTTCTGGGGGCGCGGTTAGCCTTGCGCTTCCTATCTCTGCTCCTTTGCCTGAGCTTCATTCTGCCCCTGTCCGCCTGTGCGGAAGAACCTGAACCTGCCCTGCAAGGCACAGTCACCTGGATCTACGATGGCTACCCCCCACTAAACTTTTAGGAATCATACTCTCCACTTTTATAATATCTGGAAAACAGCAGATTGATAACAACCTAATTGACGCCCAGCTTCTGAAAACACAAAGCCAGAGGTAGCCAGAGAGTCCCCCCCATGAAAAAGATAGTCCCTGTAATTGCCATTTTCGTAGCCCTCTATATCGGATGGTCACAACTTGAGTGGTCAAGCGATGACACTCGCTCTACAGGTCAAAACGACAAGGCCTTAACCAGCGCCTTCGAAGAACACAAAAGCGGTGCTCAAGTACAAGGAACAGGCATCGTTATAAAGGTTCTACCAGACGATAATGAAGGCAGTCGGCATCAGCGTTTTATCTTGAGACTCGATTCTGGTCAAACCCTACTCGTAGCACATAACATTGACATTGCTCCCAGGTTATCTTCGCTCAGGAAAGGTGAAGATGTGGCCTTCAATGGAGAGTATGAGTGGAACTCAAAAGGTGGTGTTATTCATTGGACACATCGTGACCCAAATGGCCGTCATGTGGAAGGATGGTTGAAATACAAAGGGCGAACATATCAATAATCAGTTCGGCTCTGTTAGTGTTCTGTGTGTACCTTTGGTTTAACAAATATCCCCAGGACTTCTGAGGACAACATGCAGCGTACCGTGGTTAATAAGAACAGTCCACTTGCGGGGGGCTCATGTTTTAAGTGAATGGTAAGTCGTTTCGATTCGGTGCAATATTTCTAGGTGGGGTTGGTTCTGCATTCTCACCAAAGAATCGCTTACCTTCTAATGACTTCTTGATGATGTTCTGTACCCAAGGCCAGAGTGTATCAAAAACTGGAAGGTTGATCATGTCCATCGAGTAATCGATTAATTCATTCTGCCGTTCGATGACATACATTCCTTTTGGCAATGGCAGTAGCACCGTGACGTTGTTCCAACCATTCTTGCAGTTCACGCTAACCATACAGGTTTTATCAAGTAGGTCGGCAAGCTCAAAGGTCTTAGGGCCCTCTTCGCACGGGGTCTCTCCACTTAGGAAGTCACCAAGCCACGGTAGCCAGGATGTCAGATACCCATGCAGCTTCGCTTTCTTGTGAAGTGCCCTGATTTCTCTCAAAGATACGCAAAAGGGACGTCCATCTTGCATCAACTCAGACACCTCGAATGAGATCATCTGTTCAGCCCTGAAAGGCTCTCTTGCATGAGGGTGAATACTCGGATGCATCCCAAGCTCAATAACAGCAAAACAACGAGCAGGATAGGTTCCAGGTTCAAGATACTCATACTCTTTGTTAACCTTTTTCCCATCATCGATCTCTACGTTTTCCCCCATGGTTTTGTTCCTATCCACAAAAGCTCCAAACAAGACCTCCTGAAAGGAGTTAAATTGTGCCCTGACCTACCCCTAGAACATTTTTCACTGCTGCCGCCACAAGCCTGTTCCCCAATCAAAATGCTCTCGGGGACGAAAGTTATCTTTGTAGGCAGTTACAGTATTCCCGGTTACGTAATAGCCAAGATAATACCAATGAAAGCCTTTTTGCCGAGCATAGTCAATCTCTGCCAAAATACTGAAAGTTCCGAGATTAAAGTCTGAATACATTGGATCAAAGCAAAAATAGACACTCGAGAGAGATTTCTCTCCTTGATCTAACCAACCAACCCCGATAAGTTTCTCATCAAGATAAACAGAGACCTGCAATCCTGGGCACGATGGCGTATAAAAAGCAAAGAGGAACTGTTCAAGATCGTAGTCTTCATGGCTAAAACGGGTGCGGCTATGCTCATTGTATATTTCGAAGACCCTAGGAGTGAAATCTAACGGCCCGAAGGTAACGTTTAAAGAATTGCCCTTGCGAGAGACACGTTTTTGACTGCGACTTAGATGGAACCCCTTTACTGGAATCCTTAAAGGAGTGCAAGAGAGGCAGGATGCACATGACTGCTGAAAGAAAAGGGGGCCAAATTTGCGCCAACCTTCTGATAGTAGTTTATCTAGCTCGATTGCTGTAACTTCTGAAGCATAAAAATAACGACTTTGACGGACCTTCTCTGATAGGTAGGGACAGGAAGAAGGTTCTTCTAATTGTTCAGAGATAATTAGGTTCATAGTCTATAAGAAAGTCAGGAGGACTTGTTTGCCAATACATGCGAAGAGAACCTGTTAACATTATTTCTTGTTGTTGATTGCTGACAACCTAGTTCTATCTCAGCCAAAAATTTTCAAGCATGGCGTAGAGTAAAAGCCCCTCTACAAACTCTACGGTTCAAACTCTACACTACAAAACGATGAGTCAGTGTTCGCTACAGTGGCATGCATCCCTCTACCATCACAGGGTCACCATCCACGTCAAAAGAACCAGACATGCCGGCGTATTTATTCCAACGATCAAGGTATTCATTGCGATCGAGCAAAACAAGATCGTCAGTTTGCCCTGATTTACCTTTATCCAGGCCGTAACCAACCAATACACCACCGAGGTTAGTGAGGATATAGCGGTTATGCAAGGCCTCTCCTCCTGCTCGTGGTATCAGACGCTTGAAGTTCACTACTAGGCCTGTAGGAATGTTGCGCGGCATGAGTTTCAAGCAATCGTTACGAAAGCCGACACGATCTGAGCCAGTGCCAGTCATGACGTCCACTGCTTCTGGATGTTCTGCATGACGATGCTTCAGGATTGACCGGAAAAGCTCCCGGAACGTTTTCTGGTGTCGCGAGGTTAACGGATCAAAGTGCGGGTCGACGATTACGATTCGGGCACTGTTAGCGAGCAATCCACTAAGGGCCACGGCCATCTGTTTCTCTTCCCGAGGGACAACGGCGGATCGGCCAATATCCCAACGGGGAAATTCTTTCTCTCCGAGATCCTCTGTGTTGAGCCACGCGTCATCCGTTGCTATATCCTTGGCTAATATGGCGTGAAAAGGGTGTTTTTCATGCACATCTTTTGTGTTTTCGGACCACTTTTTATTGCCGTCATAGTCCCCTTTAGGACGCGCAATCATTGCTTCCGTCATGGCTAACAACAGAGCAGTCAACCTTTGCATTTCCATGGCGGAAGCCCCGGAGCCTTCAGCTTTTTTAAGAACCTGGCTTCTCCACTTTACGAGCTTCGGGTAGCCAGAGACAATCCGCGGCTGTCCCAGGCCGAACTTGTCGATAAAGTAGCGAAACTGATAACGCTCTCCCCATCCCGCAACCAGTTCAGGATCAACAGCAAATTCGTAGACCATGGCTACATCAGCTCCCTGGCTCGCTCGGCAAAGAACCCTTCAGGCCATGGACAGGCAAAGTCACCATCCTCAGTGATAGGGATGTGCGTCACTTCAGCACCATGTTCACCTTGTTTTACATACAAAATGGCAACATCTTCAGGGACAACCGCCGGGAGCCCCTCGAGGAGGGTTCCCTCTGTCGTCTCGCGAATACGGCGGAGAAGCCTGAGGATCAAGTGCTCGGAATGCGTTTCTATGAGAAAGTTATTGTTGTATGAATCGCCAAGAGAAAGCGCCGAGTCCAGAAAGAGATCGCCAAGTTCCGCTTGCATTGCCGGGTGTAAATGAAGTTCAGGCTGCTCGATGAGGATTGTCTTCTGTGCACACATGACAGAGCTGAAAACGATTGGCAAGACCTGGCTGATCCCGAACCCGACGTCCTTGATTGAGGAGGTCACGCCCGTCTTGGTGTTCACCACGTTTATCGAAAAAAGGTCATCGAGAGTCGATTTGTTGTCTTGGAATCTTACGATTTCGATCTTGTAGGGTAGGCCCAGGTTATTGAGGGCCTTGTTGATCAAATTTGCATCGAGTTCACTCTTGAAGACATCTGCAAAGTCTACCTCACCGAATGCATTATTCAGGTCATCATCGTCGGTTGTCGAATAGTAACGCTTTGGGGTTTTACGAAGAGGCTCGATATAACGGACGTTACTTAAAAAATTCTCTATTCTCCATGACGCGTTCAACAGGAACATCCCCGGGTCGGCATCATCCGGGTCCTCCTCCCCGCTGTCACCGGTAATCTTGTCAAATTCCCTGAGATACGATGATTCCATGCCTGTACGCTCGCTATAAAAGGGGATAGAGAGACTGTCTGGTAAATGTTTGTTGTTAACATCGACGTCGGCAATCGCAATCATTTCTACGACGTTTTCAAGGTCAGCAGGGTCGAAAGAGTCTTTTAGAAGTGCTTGCGAAAGTCTTTTTTCCGCAGGGAAAGTAGTTTCCAGATACAACTGCTTGATTTCCTCTGCATCCTCGTCAGATAGCGTATCCCCTTTAAATTTTTTAAAGATGCTTTCGATTGGTGATTCTTTCTTAGTATCGTTTTGGCCATCTTCAAAGGCTTTCTTTATGCTTTCTATAGCCTCTTTCGTTAAATTAAGACCGCTGGTCTCATAGCTTCCTAGCAGGTGGTCTTTACATTCGCGCGCATAGCTCTCCCAAAATAGGTGGTGTGGGTTTGCTGTCGCGGAGTAACCAATTATCGTCTGCTCATCTGGGGGGATCTCGGCAAGGCACCCTTTTGCGGCTTCGTAACAAATCAAGGCTTGTGGTTCCTCGCCGACAAATAAATCAACTTTTGCGAGAACGGCATTATGCCCTGTCTTTTCAAACTCATAAGTGAGTTTCGCAGAAACAGTTTGATCGCCTAACGCCGAGACAAGACAGTCCATCAAGGTTTTTTCGTTTTCAGAGCGAGATGTTGTTTCCGGATAAAACGCAAAGTGATCGTTATCCATGGTGAATTTGAGGGAAAAATCATTCTTGAGATCCTGCCCCGAGATAAAGTCCTCATAGCGACCCAAATCAACGTATTCCCCTTTGGTCGTTAGCATGAGTTTTTTTCTTGAACGCAGGCTCTGCTTCAGCAGTAGTAGCGACTGTAATATAGAACTCTTTCCTGAAGAGTTCGCGCCAAAGATCAATGTAATTGGCCGCAGCGGGATTTCTGTTGGGCCTGAGATGGCTTTGAAGTTTTCTATCGTGATGCTATCAATCATTAATTCCCCCTTATGAACATGAAATCTCACGTACAAGATATTTCATTATGCTCCACATCTTAAGCAAAAAAGTTCCTTACCTTGGTTTGGTAATGATTAGCGATAACAATTTCACCTTCCTCATAAGCATCATCGGCAGCTTGCAAGGCCAGCCCAGCTATATCTTCAAGGTAATGGAACCCAACTTCTGGGTTTAAAGAAACAAAGTCGCTAACGTCATCAGCCATATCGGGAAATATTAGTTTCCCAGTAAACTCCATGCGGATCAGAGTTTTCCTCCTCAGTGGCAATCGACAATCCCTTGGCAAGCCACAAAACAGAGCTAAACTAGGATTGAGCACATGAAATTCATCAAGCTCTTCCAAGGTCTTCTCTGCGCTCTCATGGCCTTGACATGCCGCAGCATCCAGCCACCTAAGAGCTTGATCCATATCCGCATCAATATGATTCCCAACCATCAATTCAAGGCCTAACAAATACTGCGCTGAGTCATAGCCACCCTCTGCGGCCTTCTCAAGTAAAGCGAGACTCTTCACGTCATCTTGCGCCAACCCTTTACCCAGCTTGTGCGCTCTGGCGAGTTGAAAGAGCGCCTTGGGATAATCCTGGGCTGCGGCCTGCTCGTACCAGTGAAGGGCTGTCCTGCGACTACGGTGTGTGCCCTTTCCTGACATATGAAAATTGGCTAGCGAGTATTGAGCCGGGGCGTAACCCTTCTTTGCTGAGATGCTGTACCAGTGAAAAGCCTTCCGATAGTTACGCTTTACGTATAATTTCCCATGGAGGTAACAATGGCCAACATAAGCCTGAGCTCGTACATGCCCCTTTTCTGCCGCTATCTGGCAATAATGAAATGCTTGTTCGGCATCCTTTTCAACCCCCGTCCCATAGTGAAACATCAGCCCAGCTTGGTACCGGCATTCGTTGTCACCAGAAGCCGCCCGAGATAGCACCTGTTCATATGTTAGACCATTTGTATCAACTTGCGCATTACTGGTAGACACGTATTACTCCTTAGCTATCAGCCAGAACTAATTTCAAGGTAAAGAAGAAGGCGCCGACGATACCCACATACACAAAAATCTTCGCAAACACACAGAACAGCACAACAAAGAAAAATGAGCTTGATATTACCTTCTCAGTTTTTCTTTTCATCAGCCTCACTCAATATTGTTAGCGACTTAATCGTCATCATCGTAGTACCAGCCTTCATCATCGGACCGGGCCCAGCAGTCGGAGACTTCCGCCCAAGACTCATTCTCAGTTTGCTCGCAGTGACGACTTTCCTCTTCCTCTTCCCATTCCTGCTGAGCCAGCTCTCTTTCATCAGCGTTTGGATCGTAATCATGGTCGTTCCAAGGAGCGGTACAGACAAATTCGTCAAAAGAGCTTTCAGTATTCTCACCGCCCTCGTGTTCGATCACACCACTATCGATGTCGGGATTTTCACACCACGGAATCCGTATAAGGTGTGAGTCTTCTTCGGCAAGATAAGGATCATTTTCATAATCCGGTTCATTATAATGCTGAGGGAAACAACAAGAGGATTCAGGTTCACGTCTGTCTTTTGCATCAAGTTCATCAAGGGGCACATCAACATCAGACGTTCCCTCCGCAGTGGACAATGCTTGGTAGAGGAAATGAGCGAAGAGGTCCACGAGCCGTTCATTGTTGCACAACTCCTGTTCACTCATCATGTAGAAGATCCAGTGAACCAACTCATGCAAATAAGACTGCTCTACGAACTGCAATGGTGCCACGCTTGGATCAATCAATATTTCTTGGGCTGTATAGCTGGCTTGTCCAATGACGTTTTTCTCCACAACGAGGCTTTCGTCAAAGTGGACGTCAATCTTCAATCCACCCAGCCAAAACGACTTAGGGATTATAGAGGAGAAGGATACTTTAGGCGTCTCAGCAGAGCCTACCTTGTCAATATTTTGAACTATTCTGCTATAGTCTTGCATGTTACCCACCAGCATACTTCTCAGTTAAAATCAGAAAGGGACAGGATCGTCAGTAAAAGGCTCACCACCTGGAACATTCTCTTTCTCAAGAGAACAGGCTTGGCTAGAAATGACTTCATCAGAACGTTTCCCCAGCATCTGCATTGAGTTGATTACAATCTCACTTACGTATCGCTTATTACCGTCACGATCATCATAGGAACGGCTCTGGATACGTCCTTCGCAATATATCTGCTTACCTTTGTGGAGATATTTGCCACAGGTCTCAGCCAAGGGCCCCCAGACCACAATATTGTGCCATTCTGTGCGCTCCTGCATCTCCCCGGCTTTGTCCTTAAACTTTTCGCTAGTTGCTAAAGTAAAAGTCACCATGGCGACACCATTCGACGTTTGTCGTACTTCAGGATCTTTGCCCAGGTTTCCAACCAGTATTACCTTATTAATTGACACATTGAACTCCTTGGCCCCATGCCTTATTCAGAGATTGCTTTGAGATAGGCAATGACATCTTACGATTATTTATTATCGTTTCCATGCTGTTTGCGAATAAGCTGGCGGCCATGTTTCCCATCGGTTCTTTTTCCTTTTGTTATGAATGTTAACCCTGAGTCAGACCGCCACCAATTCTCTTAACTTTCAATGACATCATTTAGCAAAACCCTTGCCAAGTTTCTAAAATGCTGACTTTACAGGAAATTTATGTTGTGACATCTTTTTTGAAGTAAAATTATTTGCAGATAAATAAAAAAACTTATATCTTGAGACGGAACCAAGCTCAGGAGGAAATATCATGGCGAGAATACTTTTTGCGTGGGTAGGATATACAGATCTTAGGGCCGTCGAAGAAAGCGACAAGGTTGGGCTGGGACCGATAGCCCAACTGCTCAGTAAAGAGAGCTTCGACGAAGCTGTTCTGCTTGACAACTACGGGACCGAAAAGAATGTCGTCGGATATATCGACTGGCTACAACCTCAGACATCTGCTCCGATTCAACACCAAAAAGTCAAACTGTCCTCACCAACCAATCTTGGCGAAGCCTACCAGGTTGCAGAGAAGGTAGTTGCTGAACGACTGAAGCGACATCGCGACCGAGGCATCCCTTGCTTTCACCTTAGCCCCGGTACACCAACAATGGCTGCTTCATGGATACTTTTAGGCAAAGGGCGCTTTCCTAAGGCTGAGCTCTGGCAGACGTCCAGAGAGCAAGGCGTTGAAAAAGCCAACATTCCGTTCGATATCGTTGCCGAGTTCATCCCCTCGATCTCAAGAGGAACAGACGAGAGGCTCCTTGAGCTCAGCGAAGCACTACCGCCCCAAGCACCAGAGTTCGATGAAATCATTCACCGTTGCGCCGAGATGAAAAACCTAATCGTGCAATCCCGTATGTTCGCTACTCGCGAAGTTCCCGTATTGATCGAGGGGGAGACCGGGACAGGGAAAGAGTTATTCGCGCGCGCTATACATGAAAGCAGCACGCGCAAAGAGGGCCTTTTCGTACCAGTCAACTGCGGCGCCATTCCCAAAGACCTATTCGAAGCGGAATTTTTTGGCCACAAAAAAGGAGCCTTTACCGGTGCCGATACAGACCGTAAAGGTTATTTTGAATCTGCTCATGGCGGGACACTTTTTCTGGATGAAATTGGAGAACTTCCATTGGATTCACAGGTAAAAGTATTACGGGTCCTACAGGAAGGAAAAGTGAAAAGGATTGGCGAGTCAGTTGAGCGCTCCGTTGATGTACGAATCATCTCAGCGACCAACCGAACCCTCATCAAAGAAGTGGCCACAGGGGATTTCCGCTCGGACCTCTTCTATCGCCTTGCTGTAGCCATTCTCAAACTACCATCATTGCGAGAGCGAAAGGGAGACCTTGGCCTCCTTGTCGACTCATTGCTATCAAGAGTCAACAATTCGCTAAAAACGAGCCCAGGCTACACTTATAAAAAACTTTCTGCTAACGCAAGAAATCTTATACTAAAGCACACCTGGCCAGGGAATATACGCGAGTTGCAGAACACCATCATGCGTGTTTGTGTCAGCGTCGCAAAAGAAACCATCAGCGAGGCTGATATCCGGCAAGCCATTCTGCCTTCGACATCAAGCAACAATAATGATATCCTGACAAAGCCTTTGGGGGAGGGCTTCAACCTTCAGGAATTACAAGCCTTTTTATCCTCCCACTACATTCGAAGAGCACTTGAAGAAACGGCTGGAAACAAGAAGAAAGCCGCCGACTTGCTAGGGCTCAAAAACTATCAGACCCTCAGCAACTGGATTGAAAAATATAGCATTGACACTTGATTGGCACAGCCGTTGCTATTACCGAAGCCGACAAGAGTGAAAATCTTATGACTTCGAACAGACATGCTTCACTATGCTTTTTTCAAGAGAGACTGCCCCGATGACCCATTCAACACCCTCAATGCAGTTTGCGAAAATCCTCTACGATTTAAAAACGGACCCCACCTTTACCCATAATGGGTTTGTACTGAAACTCACGGCCCTGATCTATCTACGGTGGGCCGACTTCCAGGAATCCAAGGATGAGTTCGTTGCCAATACCAATAAAGCCATTTACACTCCAGTCTTACCTAAAGAGCTTCGTTGGAGCACCTGGAAGTCTTTACCTGCCGAGCAACTACACGACCTGCTAGGCCGCCAGCTTCCAGCTAAGCTTAAATCCTTAAGAAGCTCTTCTGACAATCCACTAGCCACCAAGCTGTTCCACATGGCAGATGCCGTTGCGCAACTGGGAGAGCTTTCACCACATTTATTGAGGCAAATGGCTTCTTGGTTGGCCGACCAACCTTTTGAAAATTCAGTACACCGCCGTAACCTCTTAAAAGCCTTTGATCAAATCATAGATTTGTCGACTAAAAGCTATAAAGACGTTGCTCGCGAAGCTTTAGATCCCAATGAAATCAGTCAACTAATTGCTGTTCTGGGAGCACCAGCCCCAGGTGAGCGAGTCTACGATCCGTGCTTTGGTTCTGCGAGATTTCTGACGGCAGTTTGTGACCAGGTTCTTCTTAATAAAGACCTAAGCCTAGACATTAACGAAAAGCTTCCGCTGACCATCAGCGGCACGGAAATAAATTCAAGCGCATTCGCCATTGGATTGACCCGTTTGGCCCTAGCCGGCATAAACGAACCAGAGCTTGAACACAGCAACAGTCTAATGAAGCCAATCACCGGAATCCCCCAGAAAGGAAGCTTTGACCTAGTCGTAGCCAATCCTCCCTGGGGCCTACGTGTTAACTCCAATGAACTCGAACACTTCCCAATCAAGACAAGAGATGCCACAGGCTTCTTTGTTCAGCATGCTCTCTCCCGGCTCTGCCCCAACGGAAGAGCGGTTATCGTTGTGCCGAACGGATTCTTGTATCGCAGCGGCCAAGACCAAGAACTGCGTCGCGAGCTAATCGAACAAAACAGTGTTGAAGCAATAATTGCTCTTCCTGAAAATGCTTTTGCACCCTTCTCGGCAGTCAGGGCAAGCATTTTGGTGCTAAGGCATTCTGGACCAACCGAACGAGTGCGAATGATTGATTCCGAACCTTTTTTCGAAAAGAGCAGAGGTAAAGAGCCAGCCACCATTAAATTTAAATTGGCACAAGAACTAGCTAACAGGGTAAGTAGCCCCCAGCCGGGAAAACATTGCTGGGATGTCGACATGGAGACCCTTGAAAAATATGAATGGGATCTCACCCCAAGGCGACGCGACAGAAGTGGACTCGAGGAACAACTTGACGCTCTACTAGGAAAAGATGCAGTGGTCAAGCTGAGAGATTGCTGCCAGATTTTCACCAGTAGCTTCTACAGTCGGTCTGAAATGACTGACATACCTATGGGTGAGAGCACTATCCCTTTTATCCGTATCAAAGACATTCAAAATGGCCAAGTATCGAAAAGCTCCGCTTGGCTTTCATCAGAGGTCTCTCAGAAGATTGGGGACGAATGGAAGCTTAAGGCAGGCGATATTCTTTTATCCAAATCAGGGACTATCGGCAAGCTAGGGATTGTTAGCAGTGGTGCGGTTGGTGCAGTTGCTTCCAAAGGGGTTTATGCCCTGCGCTCTGACCAGAGCCAGCTTGATCCAAATTTTTTAATGGCCTACCTCGATAGCATAGGATGTCGTTCCTGGCTCAGCGACATGGCACGTGGTGCAACAATTCAGCATTTACCCAAAAAAGTCCTTGATGATTTGTCTATTCCTCTGCCATCCATCCAAACTCAACGACAGGTTGCAAAGAACTATCGCGCAGAGGGCGGCGATGCATTGGTTTATCTCTCAGAGCTACTGCTAGGAAGCAAGGGAGACCCAATCGTAGAAATCAAAAGCACACTTGAGAAACTTGAGAAACTTGAGAAGCTTGCCCTCAGTAAAAAGTTTCGCACTACAAAAATATCTGAACTTGCAGAGAAAGCAGATTTTGTAGAGCAGCTCGATATAAGCCAAGAACTGAAAGAAATTGCAAACTGGCTATATATAGAACTAGAAAAGATATTTTCGAGCATATACGAAACGAGAGAAGGGAAAGAAACTTTTAGGAAAAATATTGCAGAGGCTATCAAATCTGACAATGAAATAAAGATATGTGATGACCTAGTCCTTGATGGGAAATCAATTGGCTACATAGATAAATTCATAAAGCTCATCCTTAAACACGCCTTTGCCTACCTGGGAACGTTCGCTAAAGAAAACTTTGAAGAAAGCATCTCTGCACACAAAGAGAGATTAAACGATCCGTCCAGAAAACCTTACTTTGCCTATGGCACAAACATGGACGAAGCGACAATGCTCCGGAAGTGCCCTAACGCAATCAAAGTTTGCAGAGCAATGCTCACTGGTTATGATTTCGCCATCAACAGTAATGGAAGGCCAACGATTCTGTCAGCCTACCACAAAATGTTGTATGGAATTTTATGGCAATTGACCCCCTCAGATGAAAAAGCTCTGGACCTTTACGAGGGAGCAAAAAGGGATGGCGTTTCTACAAAAGAACATGTGCATGTCACTGATGTTTTCGGCGTAGCCTCAAAACCATTCTGCTACATTGACAAAAAGGCTGAGCCTGGTGTCGGAGACAGCGATACCTTCAAAAAGATAATCCAGTCCCTAAATGGCATAGATGCTCCAGAGAGCTATCTCCAACACGTAAAAAGCTGGCAAGAGTATTCAGAAAAAAACCAAGCTGCAAATAATATTTACGATGATTTCAAACAAGCCTTGGACATGCTCACCAGAGCTAAAATCCACCCCAAAGATGCCATTAACTTACTTGTTCTTATAGCGGTCTGTTTTAAAAAATACCTCTCTCAAGATAAGCAGGGCTCAGGCAAAAAGAAACATCCCGTCTGGCACTCCCTTAAAAATATCTGGTCCGCACGTTCCACAGAACCGCATCTTTTTGTAAATACTTTCAGAAAAATCACTGAACAACATTTAAGCAATCCAACAGACACCGAAAGTCTGGAGGAAAGTGTTCACCACGTTCTTGAAAAAAAGTCATTAGACAGGACCACCCTTCAAGCTGCCATAGCCTTGATTATTAACACCATCGCTGTCAATTCAGGCGCCTCTCCTACCCATATTGACAGGTTTGACTTAGTAGAAATCTTGACAAAAATCTGCTCTTCAACTGAGCTAAGTACAAGAAGGTCAATTATATATGCCACCTTACCAACGGAGGCCGGACTAAACTATCTTGCTAGCAAGATCATGAACCCTCAACCCGGGGAAAAATGTCTCTATCCAAACCTCGCAGACGGAAGCATTTTGTATGGCCTAAACAAGCAGCCGAAAGAGCCCGGTCATGAAAATCTAACTACATATGCCAAAAGCTCAGGGCCCACACTTTATGACGCAAGAGTTCTTGCTTTCTCCTGTCTAATTACTGACAAAGAAGGACATAAAGTTTCAGATGACAATTCTGGTGATATCCTTTTCAAAAATTACGACGTTATCGTCAGCTCTTTAGTTTCAAAAGATCTCCAGACTAATAGCGGCAATAAAGAAATAATACTTGATGGTAAAACATTTACCTATTTTGGCAGAAATCATGAAAATTACCGCCTCCTGAAACAAATTGAAAGGCTTAGCAAAAAAGGCAGGATGGCTGTAATTTTGACACCCGAAGCACTCCTGTCCCGGAGAAATAAACCTTTTTGGGAGCATCTAATTTCTAAAGATTATCTGCAAGCCATAATTGAGATCACAAATAACCCCGGCCGCCCTGTCCCGGCAATGCTACTTGTTATCATAAACAAAAGAAAAGAAGAGTTATCTCGAGGAAGAGTTCTGTTCGCAGCATACGCAAATGGTTCGGAGCGGATTGAAAGAACAAGCCCTAGGGATAATCTTTTCTATTTCGCTTCAACACCAGCGGAAAACAGCTCCAATCCATACTTTTATGACATTATTGAAGCTTTTAATGCCCCGAAGCTAAAAACTCTGCATACTCGCTCCATCGAAACCAAAAGCTTGAGAAATGCAAATCTGAGTCACCCTGGGTTTTTTTCCAGCGGCCTACATGAGGAGTTAGAAGCATTACGTAATGATGGTTCTACGTCACTGTTAAGCGAAATTGCAGATGTGTCGCACGGAGTACGTGGGCAAGTACAAAACCTGCAATTACAAACTATTCCCTATGTAAATATCAAAGCCATTAATCCAGAGGTAAAAGAGGAATATTTAGATCTCTCATTGTGCACACCAATCAGCGACAATAGTGGTAGGGAACGTTTCTACGTTGTGAATGAAAAATGCATTCTCGTTGCCCGCAACACCAAAAACATCAGAGCCGCTATCTTTGACCCGGTAGACACCTGGGTTGGTAGGAGTGAACAAGACATATTAGTAAGTGACAACATCTTCGCAATCTTTCCCAAAAATGAATTGGTAGATATTGAATATCTCTATCATCAACTACATAGCCAAATTGTCATAAATCAGATTAAACTTTCAACTTATGGCTTGTTGCTCAATAGTGTAGATGTTAATGCTCTCCATATCCCAATGCTTCAATCCCTCAAAGAACAAAAATCATTTTCTTTGTCCCAGAAATATGACCTACTTAAGATTCAGGCTAACATACAAGAAGCAAAGAAAATTGCGAATGAGTCCATCAAAGAAAGGCAAGAAGCAGAATTTAGAATCCTGCGTTTTTTAACTCACAACTTGCGCCCGAAGCTCGGGGCTACTGAAGCCCCCATGAAAAAGATTGAAAACGTTCTAAAAAATCACAACCTTTTAAATGAAGAGGCCGGTACCAGACTCAATGGAGATACGATAACAGTTGCGGACCTTCTGGATACTGCTTACACAAACATGGAGATGATAAAAGCACTAGTGAATGACGCCAGAAAACTTGTAGACCTTCCGAAGGCGGGCGATTACGAATTATATGATATCAGGAATTTATTTGATCAAGTTGCTATTCAATATAAAGAAAAAGTGAAATTCAAGATAAGGGTTAAAGGGAAAACAAAAGAAAAGGTTCTGCTCCACAAGACCTCAATTGTCGAAGCTATTAATTCGCTACTCGACAACGCACAAGCACATGCTTTTGAAGAAGAAACATCAAAGCCAGAAGTTATTTTCAAGCTGGCTGAGGATGATGAATATCTAATCATCGACTACCAAAACAATGGAAAACCATTCCCAGAAAACTTAACTGAAGAAAATTTCCTCAGCATTGGTATCAAAAGAAAAGACAGCGAAGGGGAGGGTATTGGCGGAGCAATCATTAAACATCTGATTTGCGACAACCATCGAGGTACGTTTGAAATCATAAGGGACGACATACCAACGCATTTCGTGATCAGAATTCCTTTAGGAGGGGTAAATGGCTAAATATAAATATAAATTTCTCGTTATTGATGATGATGAGAGCTATATCGAGGACTCCCTGAACATCTACGCTCAAGATAAAAGAATAAAGCTATTGTACGCAAGCAACCTCGAAGATGGCATAGAGATTTTCAAAGATGGGTATGGGTTCCACGGGGTAATTCTTGATGTAATATGCCTTAAAACTCGTGACCAAGAAATCCCTGACAACAGTTTCATAACGGCAGCCCTCACTTACTTCAACAATAAAGCCAATGCCCTACCAGTTGTCGCTCTCACAGGTGAGCCTGATGAAACTGAAGTAGGTCGATTAAAAGGATTGTTTCAGGGCACTATGGAGGTTTTTACAAAAGCAAATGATGAGGAGAAACTCCTGGCGTTTTTAAAACAAGAAGCTGACAAGCTACCCCAAGTCAAATTACGCAAGCAGTATAAAAACATTTTCGACATTGTGGAGAAGTGCCTTGGTAGCGATGCTGAGAAAGAACTCGAACAATGCCTGAGTGATTTGAGCCATACAGAGCTACCCAAAATAAAGGGGAGCCTTGTCAACATCAGAAGCCTTCTCGAGAAAATATTTATCGCCCTCAATGCCGTCGATAACACGATGGTTCTAGATGAACATATCAAACCTTATGGGAAGCTTGACGTAAAGGTTCGCCCCATCTTCGGCCATATTAAGGGCAACTTTGACCCAAGGACTCAGACCAACACGACTGATGTCTACGTGGACCATCAATCGTCAACCTTTAAAACTATGGATTTTTGTTATTCAATCTGTTCAAACGGGGTACATGCTATTGACCAAAATGAACCCTTCAAGCCGACAAAGCACACTGTGACTTCAACATTGCATGCTCTGATGGACACCATCCTTTGGTTTGATCGGGAGTACAGTAATAGAGCACCTGTAAAATAAAGCGCATTCACCAAAAAAGGACAACAGATGAGCAAGCTTACCCTTTTTCTAATTGGACACCCCATTAAATGAATGATCCAGCCAAATTCAATTCCGTCGTTAGCTTTCTTTGGGCGATTGCCGATCTGCTCAATGGTGCTTTCAAGAAGAGCGAGTTTCAGAAGATCATTTTGCCGTTCACGGTGCTGCGCCGTCTAGATTATGCGCTGGAGGCGACCAAGGACAAGGTGCTAGAGACCGAGCACACGCTGAAGGAGAAGGGTCTTGAGAACCGACACGGGCAATTGTGCCGTGCATCTGGTTACGCCTTCTACAACACCTCCAAATTCAACTACGAGAGCCTCCTGCACGACGACGCTAATCTGGCCCTGAACCTGCGCCAGTACGTGATGGGCTTCTCGCCCAATGTCCGCGAGATATTCGATGCCTTCAACTTCGATGACGCAATCCGCGATTTGGAAAAAGTCAATCTGCTCTACCTGCTCATGGAGCGGTTCAACGAGAAGAGCAAGGTGGACCTGCGCCCCGCGTCCATGTCCAACCACGAGATGGGTTATGTCTTCGAGCACCTGCTCCGCAAGTTCAACGAAGCCCTCAACGAAAACCCTGGTGAGCACTTTACCCCCCGCGAGATTATTCGCTTGATGGTCGATCTGGTGCTGATGTCTGACACCGAGTTAGCCAGTGGAGAGGGCGTGGCCCGCACGGTCAACGACTGTTGCTGCGGCACGGGCGGTATCCTGTCCATTGCTAAAGAACATATCCTTCAAATCAACCCCCAAGCCAAGGTCTTCCTCTACGGTCAGGAGTTGAACCCTCAGACCTGGGCCATCGCCCGCTCCGACATGCTGATCCTTGAACCGGACGGCAAAGACGCCGAAAATATCAAAAAGGGCAGCACGCTCTCTGACGATCAGTTAGCGAACATGCGCTTCGACTACCAGTTCGTCAATCCGCCCTACGGCTACGAGTGGAGCAAGGACTACACTGCGGTAAAAGACGAGGCGGCGCGGGGCTTTGATGGCCGCTTTGGGGCCGGGCTACCGCGCAAGTCTGATGGCCAAATGCTCTTCTTGCAGCACTTCATTGCCCGGATGAACGATCCCGAGGAATCTAAAAGCTACATCGGTATCATCCTGAACGGCTCACCGCTCTTCACCGGCGGCGCTGGCTCGGGCGAATCGGAAATTCGCCGCTGGATCTTAGAAAACGACTGGCTAGATGTCATCGTCGCCCTGCCGCAGCAGCTCTTTTATAACACTGGCATCAGCACCTACATCTGGCTGTTAAGCAATCGCAAGCCCGCCGCTCACAAGGGCAAGGTCATGCTTGTGGACGCCTCGTGCGAGGAGTTCTGGTCGGGTATGCCTAAGAGCCTTGGTAGCAAGCGCCGCGAGATTACTGAAACCCACAAGCAAGCGATTCTCAAGCTGGTTAAAGCCCGCCAGGAAGGCTCGCATGTAAAGATTTTCGACACCACCGATTTTGGTTACCGTGAGATCAAGGTGCTGCGACCGCTCAAGCTGCGCTTCGAGATCAACGCAGAGTCACTTGACCGTCTCGACACGCAAGCAGCCTTCAAAAATCTGGCGGTGAGCAAAAAGAAAAACGAGTCTGAGCGAATACACGAGGAGAAAGAGGGGCTCGCTCTGCAAGCAGAGATCCGTGCCGCACTGCACACCCTCGCGGGCAAGACCTACACCAACCGCGACACGTTCACCGCCGCGCTGGAGGCCATGCTCAAGAACGCAGGGATCAAGCTTAAAGCTCCTGTACTCAAATCTATCGTGATTGGCATCGGCGAACGCGATGACGCCGCCGAGATCTGCCGCGACAGGAGCGGCAACCCCGAGCCCGACTCCAGTTTGAACGACACCGAGAATGTGCCGTTCAAGGAAAATATTGAAACCTACTTTGAGCGCGAGGTGACGCCGCATGTTCCTGATGCCTGGATTGATCCCACTTACTGCGACGCCAAGGACGGCCAGGTGGGACGCGTTGGCTACGAGATTCCGTTCAACAGACACTTCTATGTGTTCCAGCCGCCCCGTCCCTTGAGTGCGATTGATGCAGAACTGAAAGCCGTCACCGACCGCATCCTCACCCTCATCGGAGGTCTGACCCAATGAGTTTTCCGCGTTATCCGAAATACAAGGCGAGCGGGGTGGCGTGGCTGGGTGATGTGCCTGAACATTGGGGTGTTTGGAAGCTAACACACGCATTTGATGAAATCGGGAGCGGAACGACACCAAAGACAGACAACCGAGAGTATTACGAAAACGGTACACATTCATGGGTTATTACTGGCGATCTAAATGACGGCGACTTGTATACCTGCGAAAAGAAAATAACCAGCCGTGCCCTCAGTGACCACACATCCCTTAGGGTGTATCCCGCCGGTTCAGTTGTGATTGCGATGTATGGTGCAACGATTGGAAAGCTAGCGATTCTCAAATTTCCAGCCTCAGTAAACCAAGCGTGCTGCGTCTTTGCTGGAAAGCTAAAGATCGAATATAAATTCTTGTTTTTCTGGTTGCTCGGTTTCCGTCCGCAAATCATCAGTCTCGCATCAGGGGGCGGTCAGCCAAATATTAATCAAGACATTCTGAGAAGCCTCCGAGTTGCGTGCCCCGACCTCCCCGAGCAAACTGCCATTGTGGAGTTTCTGGACAGGGAGACGGCTAAGGTTGATGCTCTGGTGGCGGAGCAGCAGCGGCTGATGGAACTACTAAAAGAAAAACGCCATTCCGTCATCTCCCACGCCGTCACCAAGGGCCTGAACCCCCGCGCTCCCATGAAGTCTTCCGGCATCGAATGGATTGGTGATGTGCCTGAACATTGGGGTGTTTGGAAGCTAACACACGCATTTGATGAAATCGGAAGCGGAACGACACCAAAGACAGACAACCGAGAGTATTACGAAAACGGTACACATTCATGGGTTATTACTGGCGATCTAAATGACGGCGACTTGTATACCTGCGAAAAGAAAATAACCAGCCGTGCCCTCAGTGACCACACATCCCTTAGGGTGTATCCCGCCGGTTCAGTTGTGATTGCGATGTATGGTGCAACGATTGGAAAGCTAGCGATTCTCAAATTTCCAGCCTCAGTAAACCAAGCGTGCTGCGTCTTTGCTGGAAAGCTAAAGATCGAATATAAATTCTTGTTTTTCTGGTTGCTCGGTTTCCGTCCGCAAATCATCAGTCTCGCATCAGGGGGCGGTCAGCCAAATATTAATCAAGACATTCTGAGAAGCCTCCGAGTTGCGTGCCCCGACCTCCCCGAGCAAACTGCCATTGTGGAGTTTCTGGACAGGGAGACGGCAAAATTCGACACACTCACTGCCGAAGCCCAACACGCCATCGACCTGCTGCAAGAACGCCGCGCTACCCTGATCTCCGCCGCCGTCACAGGCCAGATCGATGTGCGCCAGCGACAAAGGAACTAACCATGGCCAAAATCACCACTGAAGCTGCGTTTGAAGAACATATCGAAGATGTCCTACTGAAGCAGCATGGGTTTTTTTCCGCCAAGCAGGAGGATTACGATAAGGCGCTGTGCCTGCGGCCTGAGACGGTCATCTCATTCATTCGCGCCACGCAAACCAAGAAGTGGGCTGACTACTGCGAGTTGATTGGCGACAAGGCGCAGGCGACCCGGAACCTGCTGAATCGCATCAAGGAAGTGGTGGACAAGGAAGGTACGCTGCATGTCTTGCGCAAAGGTTTCGACATCCACGGCGGTGGGCATTTCAATCTGTGCTACTTCGAGCCAACCAATCCCGTGGCCGAGGAGAGCCGTCGGCTTTATCAGGAAAATCTTCTGCACCTTCAGCGTCAGGTGAAGTTCTCCGAGAAAGACGAAAAGTCGCTCGACATGAGCATCTTTTTGAACGGCCTGCCCATTTTCACCATCGAGCTGAAGAATCAGATTTCGGGTCAGAATGTCGGTCACGCGATGAAGCAATACAAGACAACGCGCAATCCCAAGGAACCGCTGTTCCGATTCAAGCGCTGCCTTGCTCACTTTGCTGTGGACAATGACCTGGTTTATGTGACCACCGAACTCGCCGGGGCCAAGACCATGTTCCTGCCCTTTAATCAGGGCTCGGATGGTGGTGCGGGCAATCCGCCCTGCAAGATCGGCTATGCCACTAGCTATCTGTGGCAGGAGGTTTGGCAGAAGTCGCGCATCCTCGACCTTATCCAGCGCTTCATCCGCGTGGTGGATGAGCTGGATGACAAGGGAAAAAAGACTAACAAACAGCGGCAGATCTTCCCACGATTTCACCAATTAACCTGCGTGCGTGAACTGGGTGCCGATGCCCAGAAGTACGGGGCGGGCAGGCGTTACCTCAACCAACACAGCGCAGGCAGCGGCAAGACCAACTGCATCGCCTGGCTGGCCAACAGCCTTGCCACCCTGCACACACCCGATGCCAAGCCGGTGTTCAGCTCTGTGATCGTAATCTCTGATCGGCGGGTGATTGACCGCCAGTTGCAACGTACGTTGAAGCAAGTAATCGAGACTCCGGGCATGCTGGTCAACATCGCAGCCGATGACGGCATGACCTCGAAGCATCTCAAGGACGCGCTGGAAGATGGCAAACGCATTATCGTCACCACCCTGCAAAAGTTCGGCGTGATCATGGATAGCATGGGTGAGCTACCGGGCGAACGCTTTGCGGTTATTGTGGATGAAGCACACTCCTCGCAGGCAGGGCAAAGTGCTAAGGCAGTGCAGAAGGTGTTGTCCTATTCCTCCGAAGACGAAAAGAAGGACGAAGAGGAGAAGACGGTCGAGGATCGCATTCTGGAAGAGTTGAAGCATCGCGGCCCGCAAAAGAATGTCAGCCACTTCGCCTTCACCGCCACGCCCAAGCCCGAGACCTTGCAGCAGTTTGGCACCAAGAAAAAAGATGGGACTTACCGACCCTTCAGCCTCTACACCATGCGTCAGGCAATAGAGGAAGGTTTCATTCTCGATGTGCTGAAGAACTACGCGACCTACGATCAATACTGGGCGTTGTTGAAGAAGGTGAAGGACGACCCCGAGTTCGATGGGGCGAAGGCCAAGTCGCTGCTCAAGCAGTTCGTCAGCCGTCACGAACGGACGATAGCCAAGAAGGTCGCAATCATCGTCGAGCACTTTCAAGCCTCGGTGAGCACCAAACTGGGTGGTAAAGCCAAGGCGATGATTGTCACTTCATCACGACTGCACGCCGTAAGGTACCGGCTGGCCATAGATGCCTATTTAAAGTCCATCGGCAGCCCCTATAAAGCGCTGGTGGCCTTCACCGACACGGTGAAAGATGCCAAGGACGGTAAGGAATATACCGAAGCTAAGATGAACGGCTTTCCGGAGGCGACGACGGCGGATCGTTTTGAGGCGGACGAAAACCGTTTTCTGATCGTGGCGAGCAAGTTCCAGACGGGCTTTGATCAGCCCAAGCTGGTAGCCATGTATGTGGACAAGAAGCTCAATGGCGTGGCCTGTGTGCAAACCCTCTCGCGCCTGAACCGCACCATGGCGGGCAAGGTCGAGACCTTCGTGCTGGATTTTGAAAACAGCGCCGAGGACATCGAAAAAGGTTTTCAGCCGTTCTACGACCGCGTCACGCTGTCTAAGGAGACCGACCCCAACCAGCTCTACAACATCCGCACCGACCTCGATAAATTCGGGATTCACGAGGCCAAGGATGTGGAGGCGTTCGCCAAGCTTTGGTTCGCGGATAAGCCGAAACTGGCACTGCTGCACGCTGCCGTCGATCCGGTGGCTGAGAAGTGGAAGGCCGAAGCCGAGGAAGAGCAGGTGGACTACAAGTCAAAGGCACGGGATTTCGTTAAACTCTACGCGTTTATCTCACACCTCGTCCCCCTGCGGGACACCGGACTGGAGAAACTAGCCGTATTCCTGCGCTTCCTGCTGCCTAAATTGCCTGCTAAAAAGGGTGAACTGCCGCTGGAAGTGCTCGGCATGGTGGACATGGAAAAGCTCGCCGTGCGCAAGAACAACAAGAAGGACATTGGTTTAAAGCGCGGCGAAGCGACAGTTGATCCGCTTAACTACGGAGGTGGGGCCACCCTAACGGAGGAAGAGCGGCAGGCACTCTCGAAGATCATTGAAGACCTCAATACGCGTTTCAACACCTCGTTCACCGAAGACGAAATCATGGTGATCAAACAGCTCGAAAAGAAAATCGGTGATGACGAGGCGCTCCAGCAGCAGCTCAAGAATGGCTCGCGACACGCTGTTGAGGCCACCTTCCAGCAGGTTGCTAAAGATGCTTTTGAGGACTTGGTAAATGAGAATTTTAAATTCTACAAAAAGGTCAGTGAGGACAACGAAGTTTCGAAGGAGTTCTTTGCCCGCCTGTTTGAGTGGTATGTAGAGGGTCACTCGAAATCATCACCAAAGAAGAAGAGCTGACGAAGAAGGGACAGTGCAATTGGCAACAGAATTCAAAACATTAATTAAGATTCCTGGCGGAGCAGAGGGCCAAAGGTGCTTTTATCCGGTACGGCTTGATCCATATGGGAAAGGCTGCCAACACAATTGCTCTTATTGTTACGCTAGAGGGCTACTTGATTTCCGAAAGCTTTGGGATAGCAATGAGCCCGCGGCTGTGGACATAAAAAAAGTCAGACATATCTTTACTCAGGTTTTTGATAAGGGGAGTACCCGTAATAAGTTCTCCTCTGTTTTGACAAACAAGGTGCCTTTGCGGCTTGGTGGCATGACTGATCCACTTATGCCCTTTGAGGAAGAATGTGGCAACACCTATGAGCTATTGAAAATCCTCAAAGAGTATGAATATCCATATCTTTTGCTGACCAAGTCGTCATTGATTGGCACTGAAAAATACTTGGACGTGTTGGACAAGAACCTGGCTGTGTTGCAGGTTTCTGTTAACAGCCTTAACGAAGACATGTCAGCTAAAATAGAGATGGGTGCCAGTTCCCCCAAAGAGAGGCTGTGGGCCATACAGCAGCTTGCTGAGCACGACTTTTATGTGACCGCTAGGATAAGCCCTCTGATCCCTATTTATCCTGATGGTCATTATGCCGCTGGCGGCAAGGATTCTGGTGGAAAGAGATTTGATTATTTCAGTTGGGAGCTGGTGCATGAGATTTGTAAGCATAAAGCGAGCAGTGTTCTGGTTGAGTTTATGAGGTTCGTGAATTTTTCCCATCAATGGCTAGGCGAGGATGTCGGCGACGATTTAAGATGGATGAAAACGGATTCTTCCTACCACAAGGGAGGAGCCGTTCATTATTCTAAAGAAGAGAAGCGATACTACTTTGAGCGAGTGCGGGCCATTTGCAATGAATACAGTACCGAATTTTCGGTCTGTGATGATGCGGAGTTCGAGTATTTCAAAGAGTTCTGGAGCAATCAAAGTGATTGTTGCAATGCAAATGGCAAGGTGAAGGGCTTCCAGAATACGATAAAATCGGCGGAGATATAATGCCGATGTCTTACTCATGGCCGAGTCATGGGAAAGTAGACTGTCGTAAATGCTTCAGTGGGTCTGAGACCACAGCCAAACAAGGTGACTGGCTTATTAGAAACGATCCTGGGGCTTGGGGAAGTTCAAATCCGGAAGTCCTTGTCCTTGGTTTCTCTAAGGGTGCTACTCAGGCCAATATTTATGAATCAGGAAAATTCGATGATATTGCCTTTGGTGGAAAACAAACTCGAAGTAATCTGACACAAATTTTAAGGCGGGTTGGTCTTCTCGACGACCAAGAAACCATTGATGAAAAGATAAGTGCTGAAGAAGAAACATTTGCCTTTGGATCTCTAGTCAGGTGCAGCCTCTCCAGGTTAGATCAAAAAACCGGAAGTTACAAAACATCCGGTCCACTCATCAACAAGTCCTTTCGTGAAATACCTCATATTGTAAACAATTGTTCTCAGCGGTTCCTAAAGAACTTACCGCAATCTCTACGGCTGGTAGTTTTCCTTGGAACTAGTGATTCCTACATAAAACACTGCCGTGAAACGGTAAAATGTCTTCACCCAAATGATTTTGGCATTGTCAACGATGTTGCATACGCAAGTGGTCAACTGCTTTGGTTGCATGTTACTCATCCGTCAAAAGGGAACGGTTCTATCAAGGCGTGGCTTGAGGGCGATGAGGCCAATAAAGCAGGGCTGAAGAATGCGTTGGCTATACGAGCTATCAGTCGGTGCGCAAGCAGTTTGTCGCCGCACTACGCTTCAAGCCGCAACCAAAACTGGCGAAGCATGACCTAAATAAACGCTTAAACTGACCGAGTGATACGTCGATGGTTCGCGTAAAGGCCTCCCATAAATCACGATTTGTTAGAAGATTGATTGTCTGGCATGTAGGTTTACTATAAACCCTACATTGCTTTAAAGACGTTTAACGTTCCCAAATTCATAATTCTCACAACCCTGAAATTTTAGAACCAAACTCAATGATCCGCAACATAGCATCCCTGCCTCTCACAACTTTACTTACAAAGTCTCTCGGATTGAACCAATAGTAGCTTTTTGGCAGAAACGAAAAATTCTTACTGCCCTTGCAATTTGATACCCCCAATTCATGTCTCTCCTGCCTGGTATTTACCCTGTTCAATTAAATCAACAGATAACCCTAGTAGCGCTTAAGCATTAATGGCTAATCACACAATCTTACTAATATATTAGTTAGGCGTAAGTTGTTGAAATTATTACGTAGTAGAGTTGTCATTGTGGGTTTTTCTGGTACTCTCTAGAAGAACTCTTTCACGATACTCTGAAGGCAGGATATTGGATAGTGTCTGGAGACATTATGAACTCAAACCCGACAGCAAGCGAAGAGATTGAGGTGCTACGAAGAAAACTGCATTTGGCTGTGATGAATTGTCAGCGGTTGGGGGTGTCAGAACTGGAGATTTTCAAAAGGCCGGTTCGGTGAGAATTTAACTTTAATTATGGGAGGCAGTGATGATTGAGAAACTAATGACTAAGTGTGTTCAAACCCATATGTGTGTTTGCCAGGAGGGGACTCTTGATTTGTACAATTGCTTGTATTGTGAGTTCTTTGTTGAAGCCTTTTTGTGTGGCGAAATAGTCGATGCCTATCTAGAGCAATTTGAATTGAATCCAAGTAATAAATTACCGCCCCTGTCAAAACAGGCAAGAGTGTTTCATCGACTTCGCAAGCTCAAATCATATCGTCAATCAATACAGGGATGTGCTAAAGCGAGTTCACGAAATGTTGCGCGTAATGCCGTTGGTGACTTTAGTCGTGGAACAGGTACTGATTTACTTAATTGTGTCGCAGATCAGTTGCGTCAGATCACAATTGGAATAGCAGAGGTCCGCCCGCAGCTAGTCTCTTATGGCATTGAAGGCGGTAGTGTTTATAGCAAGTTGCTTGCCGCGGAGGGGTTGCTTTTGTGTTCTATTAGACAATTGCGACCGACGGTATCTCTTGATATTGAGTAAACAAGGCAGACTGTAAATATATGCGGAAGGGTGCGGTGTTTCAAGAATAGTCACATGAATGAAAGGTTCGCTTTATATGACATAGTGTGCGGTGTTTTAAGGATAACCCCAGGAATAAAGGGTTTGCGAAGATTTTTCAGGGTGCGGTATTTCTGCCGAGCCGTTTAAATGCTGGTGATTGGTCAAATTGTTTTAGGGTGCGGTGTTTTAAGAATAACCGCATGAATACGGGGTTTGCGCAGATTTTTCAGGGTGCGGTATTTCTGCCGAGACACGTAAGGCCTGGTGATTGGTCAATTGTTTTAGGGTGCGGTGTTTTAAGAATAACCGCATGAATACGGGGTTTGTGCAGATTTTTCAGGGTGCGGTATTTCTGCCGAGACACGTAAGGGCTGGTGATTGGTCAAATTGTTTTAGGGTGCGGTGTTTTAAGAATAACCGCATGAATACGGGGTTTGTGCAGATTTTTCAGGGTGCGGTATTTCTGCCGGGTAGGCAATATTCAGAACTGATGAATTTAAGTATTCCTGTTGATGACATCAGTAAACTGGATGAGATGTCTGCTGAGTGCGAGATTTCAAGGGCTGAGGTTATTAAGCGAATTCTCAATAAAGAGATAGAGGATTGGAACACAGAAGAGAAAAATTCAAAAAAGGCAGATCGACCATTTAATAGAAACTTTATTCGAGGAGAGCCAGTCGTAAACGCTAAAGATACTACGAATGAGGAATAGAATTTTAAGATAGGAGGTGAGTCGTGGAAATTACAATGAAAGCTTATGGTGAGGCTGTCCAATTGCTACTTAATGCGGCTAATACTGGAACGTCTGGAGGGCGAGCTTCTGCACAGGTCTTATTGTGTGCCTACAACGGAGAGGAATGGCAGCTTGATGTGACTGATCTGGGAATTTTGGATCATAGGCACTACGATGCTGCTATCACGGTGATACGTGGTCGAAAAGAATTATGGCATGAGCCACAAGAGGTCGTCGAGAATGGTGGTCGCCGCTTCGATGAGATATTGAAGAGATGGGGGCACCTACGTGTGAGTGAACGAGGTAAAAGAACCTGTTTCAATTGTTATGGTAGTGGCAAAGTTCCGGTTGCCTTAAATAAGGACAATTGTGACGAGATGGTCACGTGCCAAAGGTGTGATGGAAAGGGTCGCTACTGGCAAGAGTGAGTTTTTGTCAAACCTTGAGGCGTGAACGTAATTATCAGTCATAGAAACACAACATCAAGTCACACAACAAACAGGTCAACACAATGGCCAGCACCATACACGCAAAGGACATCAAAATTGGTGGAGATGTAATCATTGTTAACGGACAGGTTAGCTTCGCAAATGGACGGAGCATAGAAACAATCCCTGTACTCTACGATGATACCGGCAGCTATATATTGCCAGTTAATTGCTGGCTACTGTCATTGGCTGACTCACTCAAAGACCTTTCTTCATACGCCAGAGCAATTCAGCACTACTGGTCTTTTCTTGAAGTTGAAAAATTGGCTTGGGATGAATTCAACATGCCAAAAAGCCACAAGCCAACTTACCGGTGGAGAAACGCCATCAAAAAAGCTGCGGACAGCGGCGAAATTGCTTACTCAACAGCAGCAGCATATGTAAACCACGTTGTTCAGTTTTACAAATGGCACATGTACGAGGGCACTTTAAAAATAACGGACGAAAGATTTGGCCCCTTCAAATTTGAGTCGGTAAAAATTGCGCGATCAGACAAGCTTGCTCACACTACAGGAACAATTCTTGTTCAGACCACAGACCTGAGAATCAAGGTTCCCAAACACGCCGACTCTCAAGGCAAAAGAATCCGATCTCTTAATCCGATAAAAAGAGAAGAGCTGAAAGCGATGATTCAAGTTTTAAGTCAAGAGTCTCAGGAAATGCTTTTGATGGTGGCGTTAGGTTGCAAATCCGGGCTACGAATCAGTGAAGTCGCAACCTTTCCTGACCATCTAATATACAAACCACAATCATGGGAAAAACGCATTGAACTAGAAATCGGTCCACATGTGGGCGTTAAAACCAAGAGAGGCAAATGTAGAACAATTGAAATTCCAGCCGACCTAATGTTGGCCCTATACAGATATAGCCTTTCTGAGCGCCGGGAAAAACGAATCGTTAACGCAAAAGGGCTTGGCAAACATACCCCACTTTTCATAACCCAGAGACGAAAGCCCTATACGATCAAAACAATAAACAAGTTATGGGGAGACATTCGAAACAAAATAAGAGACAGAAACAACATCCCATTTAATCACAGGTTTCATGACTGTCGATGTAGCTATGCAACATATCGCCTACAGTCATTGTTAGACGCCGGGATTGAACCCTCTGATGCACTAACCTTATTGATGGGATGGATGGGGCACAACAATGAGAAGGATACTTTTGAATACCTTACTTTTCTACGCACCCATGAGGTCCAAAAGGAAGCGATGACAATGCTTGACTCTCTTATGCATGAAGCCTTGCATTGCGATTCGACTGATCGTCATGAGTGAGCGTCTAAGAACTGGAGACAATCAACCAGACAACTTCATTTTGCCAGTCATTTCCGGAGGAGTAAATCACTATCTTGATTTCAACCGCTTCCTATTTATGGGGGTCCCTCGCACCACTGAAATCAAGGAAAACGGCCCAGGCCTAATTAAACGCAAGGGAGATCTCGCTCAACGCCTATTCAAAGTCTTTACTGAAAATGCCGACTGGGCTCAGGCCACCAAGTACAGCGTGTTTGGGAGTATTGTTTCTCACGTCATCACTTGTGACAAATTAGAGATTGACCCTCTCTCACAAGAAGCAGTTGAGAGAACAATAGAATATCTGGACCAGCGTCACAGACAAGGAACGCTGAAAGATTCTTCTTGTGGGCACAAGCTAAAACATATCAGGGTCACCTTTCAAGCTCTTGACCTACCCGTTTATCTTTGGTTCCCAGCGCAATCAGTTTTTGGCAGAACTCAAGCAGAGACAACTGAAGCATATAGTGACACTGAGATGAAGAAGCTCTTAAAGATCTTACACAAGATGTTCAATCAGCTCTATACGCAGTTTATTGCCAATCCACTCAACTATATTAATGCCCCAAAAGCACATAAGACAAAGAAGTATAATATGGTCTTTGAATGGGAGCACAAACGCATACCAATCATGTCCCCACTTAGCAAACTTGCCTGTTCTGCATATTATTTATTGAGCTATTACACTTGGGGCAACTCTTCAGTGCTAAGTGAAATCAAGCGTCCACAATTAGATGGCCTCGACTTTAAAGAACAATGGGCTAGCAAGAGTGCCCACAAACGACGTGCTAATAAAATTGTAACGATCGGCATTGGGGAAAATGACCATATAAATATTCCCAATTATGCAAAATCTCTTATCAATAAAATCATTAAAATTTCGGCTCTAATCGACCCCTCGCCGGATGCGCTGCTAATACTGAATGCTCGCGGCGGAAAAGCTGACCCTATCACTTACAACACAACATCATATTTCAACATATGGTTGACAAAAAAATTTGGCCTGCTTAACGACCTAAATGCCCCCCTAGTACCACAAGCAAAAAGGTTCAGAGCCACAGGAACTTACAGGTTTCTGATACACACTGGAGACGACTTAAAAACGGCAGCAATTGCAGGAAACACCCCACAGGTTATAAAACGTCACTATTCATCTGGGAACCGTCATGAAAACAATCTTCAACTTCAGGCAAGTTCCAATACATTGGAAAATATTGCTCGGCAGAGAAATGGTATAGACAGGGCAAAAGATAAGACCAAAGAACAAATGCGTTTCACGATACTGCCATACGAAGATTTCATCAAAAGCAAGTCGCCACCTAGTCGAAATTCAAATGGAAGCTTCTGCAAGAGTCCTTTCGGGGACAAGGCTCTTGAAGAAGCAAAAAAAGCCAATCAAAGGGGCCTTCTACGTAAAGGAGAAAGTTTACTTGCGTGTGCAAACCTACTTAGATGTTTTAGGTGTGCTCATCAGGCTCTTGTCGAAAATGTAGCCGAGATATGGTGCATTCTTTCTTTCAAAGAGTGTATTGAAGAATCCGCCTATTTGCATTTAGACAGAAACCATTACGAAAACAATTTCAGACAGGCTCTAACTGATATTGAGACCCGTCTCTCGCTACTTAATCGTCAGACAGTTAAAGCCGCAGAAGAGAAATTAGCACAAATGGGTAGGCACCCTCTATGGGATGCAGCGGACGATATCATTATTAGACCCCTACCATAGGAGGAGAATAATGCCTCATCATTTCGGAATAGTGATCCCCATTCAAGTTAAAGACAATATTTCTCTCCAGCCAGCACTGGCAGACGTCATAAAACTACTTGCTGAGAACAATCAAAAAGAACTCTCAGAGGTGGTTGTTTCCTCAGACTCACACGGCAAAACAATCAGCACCTTCGGCGACACTGTGTGGGATTTGTGGCCATACCATATCGGAGACTCAGAGAAATCAAAATTAAACTTCGCTTTCTGCGAACGAGACCAAAGACTCGAATTAGAAACTAAAGTTGTTTGTTATACCTGGCTGCGAGTTAGCGCTTCGTGGAAAAGAGCCGAGAGAGTTACCGTCCACACACTCTTTCATCGCCTTAACAGACTTAAGCACCCCTTGACCTTTTTAATGGATAACAACCATACCAGCCTTGAGTCCCTCAGTGACCCTAACGTTTGGAGAAAATTTGAACATTACATGCTTCAGAAAAAAATATCTCAAGACCACCTTTCAGGCATATTCTCTGCTTTAAAAGCTATTACATACATTGCAGAGAGCCTTCCTTTTGACATCGGCTTAAAAGGCCTAGAGCCTGACAACCTAAGTAGAATATTAATTAAAGATTATAACGTTCGCACACCCCAATCTATTGCAATACCTCAACGTTTAGCTGACCTCATTTACGGCAAGGCCATCGCAACCGTTGAAGAGGCTTGGCCACATCGCCACACCTTGCTCGAAATCAGGGAGACCATTCAAAAAGATTACTTAAAAGCCAAGAGACGTTTAGATTCAGAGATAGACGAGGGGCTAATTAATAAGTTCATCAACAACAAAAACCAGACCACTAAAAATGATCGTAAAATGGACAACAAAAAATACCGTACAGCTATTCAAAGCCGTCGGAAACCGATCGACAAATTAATAGGCTCACTAATAAAAAAGACGGGCCTAGATATCCCTGGTGGGAGCAACAAGATTGAAGCACACTGCAACTTAATCTTAGCCGCCTGCAATATTTGCCTTGTTGGTTTGAGTGGAATGCGTATTTGTGAATCATATCAACTGCGAAAAGACTGCTATGTTTGTCACATTGTTAACGGTCAAACATTTCATATACTCAATGGCGCCCATCACAAGCTCTCAAAGGGGCTTAAAAAGGATCAATGGGTATGTGCGCCAATCGCACCAAAAGCAGTTGAACTTGCAGCTTCAATTACAGAGCATTTTCGAAAAGACATGCTTGACGCTGCCAACAAGCACGAAAAGAATAATGACAAAGGCATGGCCGACAAATTACGTGAAGAGTCTAATCGCTTATGGTTATCAGGACTAGATCGAGGGAAAACACCCAAAATAACTCAAAGATCAAGCATGGCTCTTCTCTTTAGAAGATTCTCAAAATTTGCAGGAGCCTTAGTCACAGAAGGCGACCTAAAGGAATTCCACTTACTAAACCAAAACGTACATCCTTCAAAAATTCCAACAATAGATAAGTATTGGAATCTTTCTCCAAACGAATTGAGACGTACATATGTAGTTTTCAGCAGCAGGCATAACTTAGCAAGCCTTCCAGCACTAAAACAGCAGTTAAAACATGTTTCTCTTCAAATGACTTTGTATTACTGCGAAGGGGCATCGGAAGCTCGCCAGAGAGACACTCGCCTCGATACCGAACTTATATCAATGATAGACAATTGCAGGATAGACTTCGAGACAGACAAACTTTACGAATTTTACAATAGCGACATAGAGTTGGTCGGAGGGAAAGGAAAAGTCATTGTCTCGCAGAGAGAATCAAGGCCCCTTATTTACTCGAGCAGAAAAACGATAAGAAAACTAGTCAAAGAACGAAAACTCTCATACCACGACACTGGAGTTACCGGCTGCACAAATGGTTATCAATGTGAATTTGATGGAATTATTAATGGTGCGTACTGTGTTGAATGCGATGGAGCTGTCATCGAAATCCATCATGGCAAAAATTGGCAGAAGCGCCACAAAAAACTTGTAGGTTACCTGCAACAGAACACACCGTTAAGTTCAGGTGAATACACTCACTTCATAACTCAAATTCGTGCAGCAGAACAGGTTATGTTGGATCTTGGACTTTCTTTTCAATCTTTAAAATTTGAAAGGGGAACTGTCATATGAGTACGAAAAGTAAATCCGATGACACTCTCTTAATACTAGAAGCGGCAAAACAAAGGATCCTTGAGGGTAAGCCAAAACGCATTTCTCTTAGCAGAAAACTGAATGTTAGGTCCTGTGAAGAGGAAGCTGGCTTAGGAAACGGCACAGCGTATTATTATCCTGAGTTTGTCTTAGGCATGAAAAACGAGAAAACAAATCAGACAAAGAAGCGAGGTGCCGGCCCACCTGCCTCAGAGATTGAAAGGCTGAAATCTAATATCAAGAGAGAACGTCAAATTAAAAACAACCACAGGAAACAATTAGCAGCAGCCAGAGGTAAGTTAAAAAAAATGGCAAAGGAACATACTCAAATGACAGATGCACTCATATCATGTCATTCAAAAATCGGTGAGCTCAAGATAGCGCTAGTGGAAGAGAAACAAAGAAGCATTACGCGCATAAAGTAAACAAAAAAGGGTTCTTGACTGCTGCTTCATACAATGTGATTCAGAATAAAAGTCTGGAAAAAGCTTCTCACGACCACCTATTGAACGCATTATTTGTCACTTTTCTGGAAAAACCAATATACTCTCTCAAAGGCTTGGAACAACGCTTTCCAGAAAAACAATCCAAGATAAGTTGGAGGTAGGAGGAGACACCCTCAAGATTGACCCCCACGGCAAAGTCCGTCTGATCGGTATCGACACGCCGGAAAAAGAAAATTCTAAGCGCGACAGTTATCTCATCAAAAAAGGAATTTCAACTACAAGACAAAGAGAGATCTATCAACAAGCCAAAACCTTCAACATCGAACAAGTTAAAGGTCAACAGGTGACCCTGACTCTCAACGACCCTAAACGTGATCGTTACGGCCGGCTACTCGTCTATCTCCACCTCCCTGACGGTCGCATGCTCAATCGCGTGTTGCTCGAGCATGGTCTGGCGGTTGTTTACAGAAGATTTTCGTTCCACATGAAAGAGGATTTTTTAACTGCAGAAGCAGAAGCTATGAAGAATAAACGAGGGCTTTGGGAATAAACTGAGACAAGCTGGAGGCTGGAGGCTGGAGGCTGGAGGCTGGAGGCTGGAGGCTGGAGGCTGGAGGCTGGAGTTTTTCACGAAGGAGAAGCTATGGTCAAGCGTTGTTCCTGGTGCGGCAGCGACCCATTATATGTCGCCTATCACGATAAAGATTGGGGCGTTTCTGTCCATGAGGATCAAGAGCTCTTCGAGATGCTGATTCTCGAAGGAGCACAGGCCGGTCTCAGCTGGCTGACCATTTTGAAAAAGCGTGAGAATTATCGCGAGGCTTTTCATGGCTTCGATGCATCGATAATTGCGAGATACGACCAGAAAGAGATTGACCGCCTGATGCGGGACGCAGGCATCGTCCGCAATCGGCTCAAGATCGAAGCAACCATTAAAAATGCTCGTGGCTTTCTACATCTCTGTGAAGAGTTCGATTCCTTCGCAGACTATCTCTGGCAATATGTTGATGGCCAACCAATCATCAACGCCTGGCAAGACATCTCCGCAATCCCGGCCAATACAAAAATTTCCGATCAACTAAGTAAAGACCTTAAAAAGCGCGGTTTCAACTTTGTAGGCTCAACCATCTGCTATGCGTTCATGCAGTCCATCGGCATGGTCAATGACCACATCACGGAATGCTTCCGGTATCAAGAGATCAATCAGTTGACGGCAAACAGAGAGCCATCATGATTGCTGTTATTTTTGAAGTTCAAATCAAAGAAGGCAAGCAGGAGGAATATCTGCAGATCGCTGCTAACTTGAGAGAGCATCTGGTTCAAGTTGATGGATTTATTTCCATCGAACGCTTTTCCAGTTTATCTGAAGAGGGCAAGCTTTGTTCTTTATCCTTCTGGGAGGACGAAGCTTCAGTCAAACAGTGGCGAGAGTTTGATAGGCATCGACTGGCACAGGAGAAAGGCAAGTCGGAAATTTTTGCTGATTTCAGGATTCGTGTTGCGGAAGTTGTGCGGGACTATGAAATGAAGAGTCGTAATAAAGTATCAAAAGCATAGAGGCCAGGCTGGCAAATTTTTCCCCAAAATAACCGGTTTTTGGCTATTCGTTTTTGCTTGCCCTACTCATCCTCCCCAAACAATCCCATCTGATCAAAGCGATGTTTCTCAACCTTAAAGGGCAAGGGAAAGTAACGAGGACACTCGAGCAAAAGGTTGGCCGCCGGCTGTTTGCAGTTACGCAAACACTTAAGACAGAGAGGATTCACTGCTTTTTCGCTAGGAGAAGGTTTCATAGTTCTGTCCAATCAAGGTCACACATTTAACATATCAGGACAAAGACTCGCTGGTAAAGAGATCATTTAGTTTTCTGATGACTGTTCAAGCACTTCAGAAACAACTGCCTCGATACGCTCCATAACCGTATTCTCTGGTTCCAAATCGAGCTCAATACGCCTTTCAGGCAGCGTATGACGATAAAGAGGATCGTAGTAATTCACCATCAACTCACTAACCAACTCTGTCCAACTGCCTTCTTCCAGAAGCTGAAGGTAATCATTCATTGTCTCTTTGCCCAATTTGTCCTTCAGCGCCCGGATCGGCTGAACGAACTCGTTTTTCAGCTTATCAACGGCAGGATAGTCAGCAAGGATGTTTCTCACTCTTGCTTCAAGAGAAGCATTCAACCAGATCGATGTCTCAACTTGCAGAGCCTTGTACACTCTGGGTGGTAACGCCACCCTTCCGATATGACGGCTTTCTCCTTCTGCCAGAACGTAGCTATCACGAGGTATTTTTCGCAGTTCATCCCACAGCAGGGATTCAAACATCTTCTGGCCCGGTTGCGGTGGCAAGCCAAGGTTGCCGAAAGCACTGCCACGGTGATTGGCCAAGCCTTCCAGATCAACCACGGGATACCCCTTCTCCGCCAAGCGCTGCAGGTAATCGGTTTTACCAACCCCTGTCAGGCCGCGAAAAACCAGTAACCGCCCCCACTCGCCATGCTCGAAGAAATCCAGGACCATGCGACGAAAGCCCTTATGCCCCCCTGACAACTGGCGGGCAGGAACACCGGCGAGTTCAAGGAACTGTGTCAGGGCCAGACTGCGCATACCACCACGCCAGCAGAAGACAACGACAGGCTGTGATGTCCCCGCCTGCAGAGAGGCCACCTGCTCAACCATGGCCGGGATCTTGGGCGCAACGATTTGTACACCACGACGCCGGGCCTGCTGCTTGCCAACCTGCTTGTACAGGGTACCGACTTCTTCACGTTCAGTATTATCAAGAATCGGCACATTGATCGCACCGGGAATGGTCGCCTCGGCAAATTCGTCCGGGCTGCGGGCATCAACCAGCAAGGCGCCTTTATTGCGCAGGGTCAGGGCTTGTTCAAGGGATATGGATATAGACATAGGACTCGCTCTCAGTTGAGTGGTTATACTCCAAAAGAGAACAACCGGCAAGGGTTGTGCAAAATCGAGAAGAAAAGGTTGACAACCTGAAAGGCTTCCGGTAGTTTGGCGCCTCTGTTGCGGGGTGGAGCAGTCAGGTAGCTCGTCGGGCTCATAACCCGAAGGTCGCAGGTTCAAATCCTGCCCCCGCTACCAAAAGAATTCAGGGACTTGCATTAATATGCAGGTCCCTTTTCTGTCTCACGTCCTCCTTTTGTGTTGCGTTTGTGTTAAGGAGTCCATTTATGGAGCAATCCAGTAGTGCGGGAAACCTTCAAGCGCAGGTCTCAACAACTGCTGTTCATCAGGAGATATTGGACGAGAGGACAATCAGATCGAAGTCTTCGCCAAACAGAGTTGACTTGAGCAACCTGTTGTCTTGAACAACCTTGGCTGGCCATAGAGGGTTAACCATTAGCGAACCGATGTGCGAGCGTCAGCTTAAGCGACTGGAACGCAGCATCGCTGTCGACGAAAACGGCAAACCAGAGCCTTCATAACAGCCTGGAGTTGCATTCTGAAGAGTGTAACAACAAGGGCCTTGCATGAAGATGCAAGGCCCTTGTATTGTTCAACAATTCTATTTTTAAGAAGATCAGACGAAACCTGGTTCCAAACCCGTCGCCTTACCCGAATCTCCAAGTAACGCGCTGACCAGACCCGACTCCTGCTGCTCCAGCACTCTGCCGAGATCTGTCTGTGTCAGGATACCTGTCATGCCACCAAGTTCATCAGTCACCAGCAAGCGTCGAATCGATTTCTTCAGCATCAAGCCAATGGTTTCATATGGGGCTGACGTTAATGGCGTTGAAATAATGTTATGACTCATCACCGCGCTAACAGACACCGCTAACAAGTCCACACCCTCAGCGACACAGCGAACAACATCGCGTTCGGTGAATATACCCACAGGTTGTCCGTTCTCAACGACGACAATGCAACTGACCGAACGCCGTGCCATCAAGGAGAGCGCGTAGCGAGCCGAGACATCGCGAGCAACATGCAGAACCTGGTCAGTCATCAGTTGAGAGACGTCCCGGACACCGGAAAAGACTTTTTCTTTCAGAGAGCGAACCATATCAGTCTGGGTAAAGATACCAACCATCTCTAAGCGACTATCAAGGACGACCAGATGACGGATACCATGCTGACAAAAGAGCTGGTGAGCCTGGACAACTGACATATCTTCAGAAACAGTCATAACCGGCTTGTTCATGACCTCCTTGACCAACAGGTCAGGTTGACCAAGCAGCCAGTTGGCGGCAAAAACAATATCACGCTCGGTAAGAATGCCAATCGGTTCGTTGTGAGACAGAACGATTATGCAACTGATGCATCTATCGCACATAATCTGCAAGGCTTCCTGAACAGTCGCCTCAGATTCTATGGCAACCACTGACCGTGTTGCTAATTGTCCAATCGTTTTATCCATCCGCATTCTTCAACCCCCTCTGCGACGAACCTGATTACGTCATTAACCGTAAACGAGCAGGTTATTTGCCTGAAATTGCGAGAAAAAAACCGCTAATATAACAGCATTCTAAATAGTGCAAAAACAGTTCCACTTACACGAAGAAGGTATGTAATAAACGCATACCTATGAATTTTATCGTATTCAAGACAAAAAGCCTGCAACGGACAATGCTACAGACAGTCAAAAAGAAGCTTTTTCTGTGTTTACCTTAAAGGATCAGGCCAGCAGCTCCTGATAAACCTGCCGATAAATATCCAGATCCTGCCCTGAAAAACAGGTCATAACCACACGCGGAGCAGCCTCCTCCGTTTCAACAAAATCGAGGATGACCCGTAGGGCAATGCGACTGGCCCGCTCTATCGGAAAACCGTAAACACCGGTGCTGATGGAAGGAAATGCAATACTGCGAAGATTGTGATCAACGGCCAACTGCAAGCTGTTGCGATAACAGCTGGCGAGGAGATTGTTTTCGTTACAGTCGCCACCTTGCCAGACAGGCCCAACGGTATGAATCACGTAACGAGCAGGGAGATTGTAGCCCTTGGTGATCCTGGCTTCTCCCGTGGGGCAACCATTCAGTTCACGGCAGGCTTCCAGCAGTTCGGGACCAGCGGCCCGATGAATAGCTCCATCCACGCCACCACCGCCGAGGAGTTTCTCGTTGGCAGCATTGACAATCGCTTCAACTTCAAGTCGCGTGATGTCACCCTGAATAATATCTACCTGTTCCAGTATCATCAATCCTCGCACTAGCAACCTGTCGGGCCAACCATGAGCCGGCCTTAAATCCGCCTGTTTGGCCCATATTTAAGCTCCTTTTCGACCAATAGCTACGGCTATTACTCTCAAAAGAGCCAAAAGCTGTTCTCAAACGGTCAAATTTTCGCTTCAGCCCAGACAGTCCGACAGGCTGCTAGACTGCGATTAAGCTGCACCGCGACCCTGGCATCAATAGTAGCGGCAATCGTCGCGTATTCAAGTCATCGCAAAACGAAACACGATCAAGACAGAATTCTTCTGCCCTGAAGAGGGATTGATGATTGCACGGGGAGAAAAAACGACTAGAATGTTCTTATAGAGATTACAATGCTAGCCAGAGGAGACGACGATGAGATACCGCATGAACATCGATGATAACAACGTCAACCACCTTATTGGACAATGCCTGCGCAGCAAAGCGGACGCACAATGGATTTATGACATCCTGATTTCCAGAAAACACACGAAGATCGACCTGATCACCGGCAGCGTACACCTGACTCCGGAGGAGCACACCGAATTTGTAGCACGGTTCAGTTCCGAAGTTGAGCCAACGATTTGGGAATCGTCCTTCCGCAAGCATTAACAGTTAAGTTTCCCACGAGGAAACAACTTTCCCACCAGCTTTCGCTGGTCATAGTCCTTTGCCTGCAGCAACATACATGCGGGCACCTTTAATGACGGGTTTTCTCATGACAAGAACTTGGAAGTGCGACCTCTGTGGCTACGTCCACAATGGCCCAGAAGCGCCTCAATCCTGCCCTGTTTGCGGGGCGGACATCAGCCATTTTTCTGCGTTTGAGATTCAAACCTCCGCGGCGCAGGAAACTGTAACCGAAGCTTGGCAATGCAGCATTTGCGATCACATTGAACAGGGCTCTTCGCCACCGAACTTTTGTCCAGTCTGTGGCGCTGCTGCCGCTCTTTTTCACCCTTACGTTGCGCCAGAAACGTCTGCCAAACACGCCAGCATCAACAACCTGGTCATCCTGGGTGCCGGTATTGCAGGGATGACTGCTGCCGAAGAAGCGCGCCGCCAGGCGAGCACTGTCGAGATCACCCTTGTTTCCAGAGAGATGAGCCTGCCTTACTACCGACTCAACCTGACCCGCTTTCTGGCGGGAGAAGTCGAGGAAGACGATCTGCTCATACATTACAAGGAATGGTTTGATGCGCAAAAGATTACCTACCTGTCCGGCGAAGCACAATCCATAGATCGTGATGCCCGCACAGTCATGCTGCGCGACGGCAAACAACTTGATTATGACCGGTTGATCATGGCCAATGGCGCTCACCCCTTCATTCCTCCCATTCCCGGTGCTAACCGTGAGGGTATCATGGTGCTGCGCACACTGGAACACGCCCGCAAGATGATCAACAGTCTTAGCCCGGGATGTCGTGCGGTCTGCATCGGTGGCGGTCTGCTCGGTCTTGAAACCGCCTGGGCCCTGCAGCGACGCGGTGCAGAAGTTACAGTTCTGGAGGGTTTTGATTGGCTTCTGCCACGGCAACTTCCTCCTGCCGCAGCAGCATTGCTCTTCACCCACCTCGAAAAGCAGCAGATGACGATCAAATGTGGTGTTCAGGTCCAGGAGTTCACTGGTGACGAAACCGTGCACGGTGTGCTGCTCGAAGATGGTACTGAAATTCCAGCGGATTTGGTGATTCTCGCCACCGGCGTTCGGCCCAACAGCCATCTGGCCCGCCAGTGCGGCCTCAAGGTCAGACAGGGAGTTGTCGTCAATGATCAGCTCTTCACCTCGGATGAACATATTCTCGCAGCGGGTGATGTCTCCGAGCACCAGGGTAAGGTTTACGGTATCTGGCCCGCCAGTTACGCCCAGGGGCTGGTCGCCGGGGCCAATGCGGTTGGCGCTTCAGGTGAGTTCCCCGGACTGCCTATGACCAATCGCATCAAGGTTTTGGATGTCGATCTTTTCAGTATTGGCCAGATTCAGGCAATCGACGCCAGTACACGCCTTTTGGAAGTCGATGAAAACGGCAGCTACCGCGGTCTGGCGTGCCACGATGGCCAGGTCGTCGGAGCCGTCCTCTATGGCGACATGGAGTTGACTGGGCTGTTACAGAGTGCTGTTGAACAGGGCCGTCGCGTTCAGGAGGTTGCGGAACTCTGGGAACATTTTCCAGGCTTGCAACAGATGGCAGGTTAAGAAAAGAAGAGATGGCCACCCGGAATCTCCGGGTGGCCATGCTAATCGTTTCGTATGTCGTGCAATTACCGTTTGATAAACGGGCTTGGGTTGCAAAGGTCTTCAGCCTGATTGGCCGAAGCATTACAGTTGTGGCAGAGATAGCCAGGAGCGTTTGTGCGGGCCGCGATTTCTTCACGCGAGCCGGCCTTCTTCAATTCACAGATATGCAGACGATGTCCCGAGGGATGCGTACATTCAGGTTTTGACCGCTCAGACATAAAACCTCCATTGGTAATCGTCGGTACGTGACGTCAGTATACCACCTCCGCGGAGAGCTGTCGCAGTAGATCAATCTTCCATCAGTAAAATCGCCTCAGCAACATCCCGTAACGACTTCCTTTTATCCATCACCAGTTTCTGCAAGCGTCTGAAAGCCTGTGGCTCATAAATAGCGACGGTTTACCGTTACAAAGACTTTAAACCTGTGAACGACCCGCCGCAGATTGTACCCTTTGGGTTCTATGTTTTAATTAGTTGAGTTAACGTACCTTAACCCGACAGGTCTGTTACCAGCAGGCAAATTTTGCTATCCTGCTTCGTCTATCAATAACCCTGATCCAAGTCGAAATTGATTTTGCTGATCAGAAGCATGGAAGTGTTGCCTCCGTTCAGGTCTTTCCAGAGCTCTGGCCCTTACTGAAGGGTCAAGTGCGCCTTGATCGATTCACGCTGGAAACCCCGGACATTGCAGAATGGTTAACAAAAATCAAGCACAGCCGACGATGTCAATCAAGACCTTGGCTTCAAGGAGAAAAAACATGCAAAAGCTAGCGTTACTAATTGTGACGGTCCTGTTCGTAAGCACCAGTATTGCCCTGGCTGTGCCGGCAGAAAAGACCCTTGAATTTAGCAAAAGTCCCATGGGCGTTGTGACCTTTGACGGCACATTGCACAGGGAGGCGGGCCAAAAATGCAAGAGCTGCCACAATAAAGAAGCGTTTCCGAGAATGAAGCAGGGAACCGTTGAGATTACTATGAATGATATTTACGCTGGCAAGCTTTGCGGGGTCTGTCATAACGGCGAGCGTGCCTTTGATGCTCAAGGTAATTGCAAGCGGTGTCATGTGAAGCAGTAGTGCAAGACACCTTCGTGCAACGCATGGTGTTAACTTGCTACAAATCTTTTACCTTTCCTGGGTGGTTTCTTATGCAAAGACTTTTTTTGACACTCGTGTTCTTCTGTTTCTGCTCGACATCCTTACAAGCCGTTGAGCTGCGCCTGATGACCGGCCCGGAGACCGGGACTTACTACCAGATCGGACAGGAGGCCTCATTGGTCACTGACCCTTCAGGAGTGCACTTACAGGTACTCCCTTCGCAAGGGTCATGGGAGAATATCGTCGCACTGTTCAACAGTGATACTGAATTTGCCATCTTTCAGATCGATGCCTTTGCGAGGGCGGCAAAGAACCTTTATCGCAACACCGGGATCAGCATAAACAAAGATATCCACGTAGTGATGCCTCTCTACAACGAAGAGGTCCATATCATAAAAGCGAAATCAAAGAATCTCAACTTTGCCAAGCAGCAGAGCTTCGTGGTTGGCTGCGGAGACGAAAACGGCGGCTCATGTCTGACGGCTGGAGTCATTGAAGACGTCTACAATAAACAGTTCAGCTACATTCATGAAGATTTTGAGACCTCTCTTACCGACCTCAGAAACGGAACAATTGACCTGGTTATCGTCACTGCGGGGAAACCCTATCCGTTACTGGTCGAACAGACCGGCCTTGACCTGGTGACGCTGCCCCGTTTCAACAAAGCCTCCGCCTTCTATTCGTGGACAAATCTGGGCCCTGAAGACTACCCATGGTTACAGAGGGACGTAGAGGTCTTTGCCGTCCGTTCGGTTCTGGCCACCATGATTCATGAGGAGGAGGGATTGGCAAACGATCTTGTCAGTTCGGTCCATTATTCCCTGCTTGGAAGCAAGGACGAACTCAAGAAGACAGGCCACCCCAAGTGGAACGACGTGCAGTTTACCGGCTACATCAAAGACTTCAGCCATGCCGGAGCGCGACGATCACTGGGTGTCTGCAAGGCCATCACAGACTTCGGTTATAGCTGCAGCGATATGTTCTCAGGGAGATAAGAGTGCCTGAGGAACTCTTTCTATTTGCATCATTAAGGTCATTAAGGACGAGCCTTTGACATTAGATCATAAAATAAACACAATCCGCGGCCAACCTTTAAAATCGAAACCATCAGTCGTTAAAATAACAAGCAAGGAAAACAAAATGAACCAGTATCGTCGTGCATCCTCTGCATTCTTCTCTGTTGTACAGCTACAGCCTTCGCCGACAATAGCGGCCGGAGAGCACAGCAGAACCTTTACGAACTGGAGCCTCTCTACACCCGGAACGCCCGTAATGCACAGAGACTCACTGTCAACCTGACCTACGACGATTTCAGAAACGTGCGTATCGAGGAAGCGGAAGATTTTGATGGCTACACCACAAAAATCGAGGGAATCCTCCCCCTCAGTACAGATAAACGCTGGGAAGTCCGCCTTGAAATCCCTTTCTATACAGATGGCGACGCTTGGGGAATTAAAGCGCAACAAAAAATTGACATAGATGGCAACGGCGGTGTTTTTGACTTTGCCAACCTGGTCTTGCAAAGAGAGCTCAGCACCACCGAAAAGTGCGTGGTCAACACCTCCACCTACCTTGGGTAGGGTCGTCTTACCGAGGCTTTGGAAACCAGCATAAAGGACAAGGACAACCACCGCGGCCAGATGATTCGCTTCGGCGTCAACATTGATAACGCACAGGTTAATCGTGATATTCGTCTGCAGGCGAGCTTGGATGGTCGATATTAATTCGATACGGATGATCTCAATCCGAGCAACAACGGCACGGAATCTTAATTCATGAATCTGAGTGGCGGGGCAGTCTACAATGCCGAGGGCTTCATCAAACCGGCCTTTGAAGTCCTCTACAGCACTGACTTTGGCGACCATCAGATTTACCAGGCCGTTCCCCAGCTGATTATCCCCGTAAAAGATATTGCCGAAATCAAGGGGGGTTACGCCTTCGGTCACAGCGACTGCGAAGGCTCGACCCAGACTGCAACCGTTCGGGCGACATTCAGGTTCTGAGTTTCCCCTTGGAGCCTTGTTGTTTGATTCAATACTCCTCTTAAAGCAACAACTCAGAGATTTTCAATCGTCTACAGGTGAGGTCATTGCTCGGCAAGACCCTTGCTAGCAAATTGTATCATTTTGTCCATGCATCACTCTGACCCTTGCTTTTTGAACAGGCCTTTCATTATATTGAACTTCAATGCGCAATAACCTGTTAGGTGATCATTAACAAAAGAATCCGGGGCTACTGGACTTAAGCCCTTTGGGAACAAGCACTTTGCATGAATTAAGCCTGACCCAGAACCTCATCGAAAGCGCCGAGGAGCATGCCCGCCGCGAGAACGCTAACGTGATCACAAGCGTGACCATCGAAATTGGCGCACTCTCCGGGGTTATGCCGGAAGCCGTGGAATTCGCCTTCGAGGCCTGCACCAAAGACACCCTCGCTGAGGGGGCCACCCTTGAAATTCGCCGCATCCCCGCTCTCGGTCGCTGCCAACAATGTAGCCAGGAGTGTGCAATGGAGAGTCTGCTCGATGGCTGCTCAGCGTGTGGCAGCTACGCCCTCGACATCCTCAAAGGCCAAGAGATGGCCCTCATAGAATTGGAGATAGACTGACTATGTGTACCGATTGCGGCTGCGCCCCGCCACAGCCGGAGCATGATCATAAGCATGACCACGCTTCCCGCAAAATACGTGTTGAAGAGAACCTGCTGGCCAAAAACCAGCGCCTGGCAATGGGCAACCGTGCCAACTTTGCCGCCTATCAACTCTTTGTTCTCAACCTGGTCAGTTCACCCGGCTCCGGCAAGACCTCGATCCTGGAACGAACCCTGACCGACCTTAAAGGCAAAATCAGTTTTAGCGTTTTGGAAGGAGATCAGCAAACGGACAATGACGCCGAGCGCATTGCTGCTACCGGAGTACCGGTCAAGCAGGTCAATACCGGTGCCGGCTGCCATCTCGACGCTCACATGGTTGGCCACGGCGTCGAAGACTTTGACCTGACCGCGACCGACATCCTGATGATCGAGAACGTTGGCAACCTGGTCTGCCCTGCCTCTTTCGACCTCGGTGAAGATCACAAAGTTGCGGTGCTCTCGGTGACTGAAGGCGAAGACAAGCCTCTCAAGTACCCGCAAATGTTCCAGGCCGCCGACCTCATGCTGATCAACAAGACCGATCTGCTGCCCTACTTGCGTTTCGACGTCGAGCAGTGCAAAGCCTTTGCCCGACAGGTTAATCCGCAGCTCAAGATCATTGAACTCTCCTGCCACAGCGGTGAAGGTGTGACCGAGTGGTATGATTGGTTGAAAGCTGGCGTTGCCAGCAAGCAGCGCGTGGCGAGTAGCACGTAGCGCGATTAAAGTTATCTCGCCACCCGCAACGCGCTACGCGCTACGCGCCACGGGAGAGAGCAACAAAGGAGCGAACGAGCATGTGTCTTGGTGTGCCAATGCAGGTCAAAACAATCGAAAATGAAGTCGCAATGTGCGAAATCGACGGCGTACAGCGCCAAGCCAGCTTGATGATGCTTGATGACGTCAAGATCGGTGACTACGTACTCATTCACGCCGGCTTTGCGATCGAGAAAATCGATGATGACGAAGCCCAACTGACCCTGAAGGCTTTGCGAGAAGCTCTCGACATGGGCTTGACCACCGAATGAAGCACCAGAACGAATACCGTGACCCCGAGCTCGCCAAGCTACAGCTGGAGGCCATTCGCCAGACGATCGACGGCTACGATGGTAGCATGACCTTCATGGAAGTCTGCGGCACCCACACCATGGCAATCTACCAGCACGGCATCCGCTCCCTGCTGCCCGCGCAGGTGCAACTAATCTCCGGCCCCGGCTGCCCGGTCTGCGTCACCCCGGTCGGCTTCGTCGACCAGGCCATAGCCCTGGCCCGTCGACCCGTTACGATTATTGCCACTTTCGGTGACATGGTTCGCGTGCCCGGCTCTTCCTCGAGCCTGCTTCACGAACAGGCCAGGGGAGCAATCATCAAGATTGTCTACTCACCCCTTGATGCTGTCGCCCTTGCCGAGAAAAATCCCGGTAGTGACGTGGTCTTTCTAGGCGTCGGCTTTGAAACCACCACCCCGACCGTGGCCGGCGCCATACTGACCGCGGCCCAGAAGAAACTCGACAACTTCTTTGTCCTCTGTTCACACAAAACCATGCCCGGCCCCATGTCCGCGCTCGCCGGCGACCCGGAGCTGCAGGTTGACGGCTATCTCTGTCCAGCGCATGTTTCAGCCATCATCGGCGCCAACGCCTACCAGCCTCTCGTCGATGCTTACCAGGTTCCTTGCGTAGTCACCGGCTTTGAACCTCTCGATGTACTACAAGGCGTACTGATGCTGGCAAAGCAGACCGTTGCCGGTGAAGCGCGTGTTGAAACCCAATATCGCCGTGTGGTCAAACCGGAAGGCAATCGCAAAGCGCAACAACTCCTCGAGCAGGTCTTTGAACCCGGGGACGCCCGCTGGCGCGGCATTGGCGACATCCCGGGCAGTGGCTTGCAGATCAGAGCCGAATTTTCGCTCTTTGATGCCGCAAACCAACTACACGTTGAGGTTGAGCCCCCCGTTGAGCATAAGGGTTGTATCTGCGGCGAGATCCTTAAAGGTAAAGTCCGCCCCAACGACTGCCCTCTCTTCCGCACCGTCTGCACACCTGAAGATCCGGTCGGAGCCTGCATGGTCTCAAGTGAAGGAACCTGCGCAGCCGAGTATAAGTATGGAACTTAGGATCAGGGGCTGGGGGCTGGGGGCTGGGGGCTGGGGGCTGGGGGCTGGGGGCTGGTTATTATCTTTCGGACTTATAACCCAAAAAAAGGTTGTACGGATTTAACGCAAAGGCGCAAAGGAGTAGAGAAAGCCCGCAAAGAAAACCACTTCAAAAAGCGAGAATAGTCACCCTTTGCGCCTTTCCTGGCTTTTCTTAGCGACTTTGCGTTGGTCTTTTGATTTTAGCTCTTACTGTTTTGGTGTAAAGACGTATTCCCTTTGTTTGGGCTATAGACCCGTTATCTTTTGCCAGCCCCTAGCCCCCAATCTCCATCCTCTGTTTAACGGAGTCAATATGAAATCAGATTTAATACTGCTTGGCCACGGCAGTGGCGGCAAACTCAGCCATGACTTGCTCGACAACCTGATAGTACCGACCCTTTCCGGGATTGGTCAACGTGATCAGAATGATGCCGCCGTGCTTGCCGCGCCGAATGGCCGCCTGGCTTTTACCACCGACTCCTACGTGGTTGATCCGATCTTCTTTCCCGGCGGCAATATCGGCGACCTGGCAATCTACGGCACGGTTAACGATCTGGCCATGGCCGGCGCCAAACCTCTGGCGATCAGCGTTGGCCTGATTATCGAAGAGGGCCTACCCGTCGAAAACCTTAAGAAAGTCCTCGAGAGCATGCGCGATGCGGCACAGCAGGCCGAGGTAAAAATCGTCACTGGCGATACCAAGGTTGTCCCTCGGGGCAAGGCCGACAAACTCTTTATCAACACCTCCGGCATCGGCGTAATTGAGCATGATCTACAAATTTCCGGAATCAACGCCCAGGTCGGTGACAAGATCCTTATCAACGGCACTATCGGTGATCACGGTATGGCAGTTCTCGCCAGTCGCGAAGGGCTGGAGCTTGAAAGCAATATCACTACGGATAGCGCCCCTCTCAACAGCATGGTGGCAGAACTGGTTACGAAACTCGGCAGCCAACTGCATACCCTGCGCGACCCGACCCGCGGCGGAGTTGCCACCACGCTTAAGGAAATCGCGCTACAGTCCCAGGTTGAAATCACCTTGCAGGAAACTGCGCTGCCTGTCGATCAATCCGTCGCTGGGGCCTGTGCCATTCTTGGCCTGGACCCTCTCTTCGTTGCCAACGAAGGCAAATTACTCGCCTTCGTGGCTGCCGAAGTCGCCGACCAGACCCTGCGCATTATGCAAAACCACAAGCATGGCAAGCAGGCTGCGATCATCGGTGAAGTGACCGCAACAGCAGACGGCAAGGTTCGCCTGCAGACATCAATTGGTGGACTTCGAGCCATCGAAATGCTCGCCGGCGAGCAACTCCCGCGCATTTGCTGAAAGCAAAGTTTACCTGTGTAGCCTTTTGACCATAACAATGTGCCAGAAGTACCACTTTTTGGCGTATTACCCTTCAAAACACCGTCTCGACCATTAAAACAGTCTCACAAGATCAGTCATTTCAAGCACATCTAAACGTATACCGCATGTGTAAAAATATGGCATGGCTGATGCATAATAGATGACTAAATGTGTCCACCCAGCCGTTCCCGGACATTCAAAGAAAAAAGGAGTCTTATTATGTTCAAGCTTTCAGCACTCATCGGTAGTTTGGCCTTCTTCGGCACCAGTTGGTTTTCTGGCTTCACTATGCCTCGCTTTGTGAATGGTCCGGGAGACTACCTGATCATGCCTCTGTTCAGTTTCATCATGATCATCGTGGCCGCCCAGGTGGCCGTCAGAATTCTTCCAGAACAACAACAATGATTTCGAACGGGAACGGATTGGCACGCACTTAAATTATTTACATTCTATTGGAGTCACACCAGCCTGATTCGGTTGGATACGAACGTAACAAGGGGGAATGGATTTTAATCCATGCCCCCTTGTTACGTTTACAGGTATTTTCTTCTTCTCAATCGGTGGCTTATCATAGATAATGTGACAATCAAAAAGCAAACATCGAGAAATCTTGAGGCGTTGACTATGGACCGGGCCAAATTTGTAGAGTATAAAGGTAAACAAATTTTTGTCATGGATTGCAGAGAGACCACGCTCGATGAGATGAACGCGGTTATTGAGGAATGTATTCTACAGGTTCGTAAGCAACCTGAAAAATCGGTCTTCACTCTGACGATTTCTGGCGGTAGTGCTTTCAGCGGGGAAACTGTTTCAAAACTTAAAGAAGTTGCTCGCGACAACACACCTTATGTCAAAGCGGGTGCGATTGTTGGTGTGACAGGTCTTTACAAGGTGGTTTTCAACGCGGTGGCCATGTTCAGTAAACGGCGCTTTTATCTCTTTGATACAGTTGATGAGGCGATGGATTTTTTAGCTGATTATACAGATTAAACCTTTCGGTAAAAAAACACTGGCTCGGGGCATTATTTAATTGCCTCGGGCCTTTTTTATTCGGTTCTCTAAACCAAAAAAATGTTTAACGCAGAGGCGCAAAGAGCGCAGAGGAAAAGCGCTTCAAAATTTTAAAATGGCTCAATTCAGACTATTGCTCTCTGCGTCTCCGCGTCTTTGCGTTAATAAATGGTCTGAGTTTGCCTTGCCTTTGTTTTGGTTATAGATTCGTTTTTATTTAGCCCTTTCAAGGAGACCCCTACCCCCCATTCGCTTGCACTTAAACCGGGAGAAAGCCTATAATAAGGTGCTAATCACAGGAGACCTCTTGAAGAAGACCGTACTGAAATATGGTTCTAAGAATCTGGAGATAAAACTTCAGGCACAGGTCCTGACCGCCAACGCACCTCAAGACCAGCCAGATCCAGCAGAAGAGGTCTGTCACGCGCTGGCCAATCCGATCGCCTCACCATCACTGGCACAAATCCTTAAGCCCGGTGACCGTATCGCCATTGTTACATCGGACATCACCCGCTACACCGGCAGTGAGATCTACCTGCCGCTCCTGGTTGCCGAGTTAAATCGTTGCGGCATTGCCGACAACAGCATAGAGATTATCATCGCCCTTGGCATTCATCGCAAGCAGACAGAAGATGAGCATCGTAAAATCCTTGGCTCTCTCTATGGAAGCATTGCGGTTTATGATCATGAATGTGACGACCCTGAGCAGCTCGTGGATCTCGGCCAGACAAGCTCCGGCCTGCCGGTACAGATTAATCGACGGGTCATGGCAGCAGACCGGATCATCGTCACCGGCACCATTGGCCTGCACTACTTTGCCGGCTTCGGCGGAGGACGCAAGAGCCTGGTCCCAGGCGTTGCCAGCAGGACGACCTGCATGGCTACACACTTTGCCATCTTCAACCCTCCGGCAGAAGGTGGCCGTAACCCGCAGGCCCGCACTGCCAACCTCGGCAGCAACCCGGTACACCAAGCCATTCTGGAAGCCGCAAAGACGATTAAACCAGACTTTTTACTCAACACCGTCCTGACGGCTGAGAAAAAAATCGCCAAAGTATTCTGCGGTGACCTGGAGCAGGCCCACCTGGCAGGTTGCGAACTGGCGCAAAGGCTATACACTGCACCACTGCAACAGGCCGCTGACCTGGCCATCGTCTCCTGCGGCGGCGAACCCAAGGACATCAACTTCATCCAGGCCCACAAAGCGCTCGATTACGGCGTACAGGCCGTTCGCCCTGGCGGAACAGTCATCCTGCTGGCGGCCTGCCCGGACGGCTTCGGCAATGCCACTTTTTTTGACTGGTTCAATTACGAAGAGCTCGATACTTTCGAAAAGGCCTTGCGCAATCGTTATGAGATCAACGGTCAAACAGCTTGGTCGACCCTGAGCAAAGCACGTAGCTGGCGCGTCATTCTGATCAGCGAGTTCAATCGTGAGCAGACCGAAAAAATGGGCATGGAAAAGGCAAACAATCTTGACGAGGCATTGCAGATGGCATACAACCAGCTTCCCGACAATCCGGAGGTTGTGATTATTCCGGATGGCGGCACTATTCTGCCGGTCATAGACCCGCAACATGTGAGATGAACAAATTTTCAACCGCTTAACGCAAAGCTCAGTAGAGAGGACGCAAAGAGACCCGAGTCAAGGGCTAAAGATCTACCCTCTGCGTCTTTACCTGCTTCTCTTAGCGTCCTTGCCTTACGCTTTAAAATCTTCTACGCAAAACACATAAAGGCTGAAAACATGCTTCCAGAGCAAATCATAAAGGATCTTCAAAAAATTCTCGGTAAAGAGAATGTCCTGACCAGCAAAGCGGAGCGCATCTGTTACTCCTACGATGCGACCCAGCAGAGTTTTTTACCGGAAGTTGTCCTGCACCCCGGCTCCGCAGAAGAGATTGCTCTCATCATGAAGCTCGCCAATCGGGAGCGCATCCCGGTTTTCCCCCGCGGTGCCGGTAGTGGCTTTACCGGTGGGTCGCTACCGACCAAAGGCGGGATCGTGCTTTGTACCGAGCGAATGGACCAGATTCTGGAGATTGACGAGGAGAACCTGGTGGCAACCGTCGAGCCAGGGGTCGTCACCGAACGTTTTCAGAAAGCGGTAGAGAAAGTCGGACTCTTCTATCCACCCGATCCTGCCTCCCTGAAATTTTCAACCCTGGGTGGCAACGTCGCCGAATGTGCAGGTGGGCCGCGTTGCGTCAAGTATGGAGTCACCAAGGACTTCATCATCGGCCTTGAAGTAGTCACTCCGACCGGCGACGTCATCACCACCGGCGGTCCCACCATGAAAGGTGTCGTCGGCTACGACCTGACCAAGCTGCTTTGCGGTTCCGAAGGAACGCTCGGTATCATCACCCGGATCGTTATCAAACTGCTGCCCCTGCCTGAAGCGAAGAAAACCATGCTGGTACTCTTCGACTCGATCGACGGTGCGGCGCAAGCCGTGTCTGCGATCACCCGCAATAAAATTGTCCCGACGACCCTCGAATTCATGGACGGACGCACCATTGAATGCGTACGCCAGGCGACCGACCTGGATTTGCCGGAGACCGCCCAAGCGGTTCTTATCATTGAAGTCGACGGGGATCGAGAATTTCTCGACAAACAGGTCAACCGCATTGCCGAGATCATCAAACCCCTCGGTGTGGTTGAAACCCGTATTGCCACCACCCAGGAAGAGAGCGAGGCCCTCTGGCAGATTCGGCGTTCGGTCTCGGCCTCTTTACGTAACGTCAATCCAGATAAATTTAACGAGGACATCTGCGTACCGCGCAGCAAGGTTCCGGAGATGATTCGCAAAGTGGATGCCATTTCTGACAAGTATCAGATACCGATCGTCAACTTCGGTCATGCCGGAGACGGCAACATTCACGTCAACATCATGGTCAACAAGAAAGTTTCCGGCGACATTATGAAAGCTGAGGGGGCCATCAAAGACGTTTTCAAGGCCGCTCTCGAACTGGGCGGAACCATGAGCGGCGAACACGGTGTCGGCATAGCCAAGGCCCCCTACATACCGCTGGAGATCACCCCGGTCGCTGCTGAATATATGAAGGCGATCAAGAGATCGCTTGATCCTAATAACATCCTCAATCCAGGAAAGATTTTCCTTGATGATGAAAATTCTGCAGAGTGTGGTGATTAGCGCGTAGCGAGAAAACCCTTTTACTAGATTGTTCGCGCCGCGCACCACGCGCCACGCGCCACGGGACCTATGGCAAAACTTAAAAAGCTTGAAGATTATCGCGATGAAATAGAGCGCTGCGTCAAGTGTGGAGCCTGCCGGGCCCACTGCCCAGCCTTCGATGCTGAACGTCGAGAAGGCCGGGTCGCCCGTGGCAAGATTGCCTTGGCCAACTCGATCCTGGAAGGAGAAGTCGGCCTCGAGCCCAAGGTTCTGGAAGACTTGAGCCAATGTCTGCTCTGCGGCAGTTGCTGCGCCGGGTGCCCCAATAAGGTCCACACCGAAGACATCGTTGCAGCCGCAAGGAGGCAGATCGCGGAGGAACGTGGGCTCTCCACCTTTGGCAAGGGTGTCGCCACTGTCCTCGGTCGACCCAAGCTGATGAACCTGTTAGCCAAGTCGGGAGGCAGCCTGTCGTCAATACTCTTTAAAAAGCTCCCGAAGGACAGCGGCCTGCACCTGCGTTTTCCGGCGCCTTACCTGGAAAAAGGCAGGACGCTTCCGCCGATTACCGCCAAGCCTTTTCGCGAGAGGGTTCCCGAGGTTATCCCGGGAGATGCTCAGCAGCCGACCGTGCTCTTCTTTTCCGGTTGCGGCATCAACTATATGTATCCTGAAGTCGGCGAGGCCTTTCTCAAGGCGTTGAAGTTTCTCGGCGTCACCGTCATCATCCCCAAGGACCAGGCCTGCTGCGGTTTGCCTGCGGTGAGTGCAGGAGCGACCAAGACGATTGAGAACCTGGCAGATCAGAACCTTGCGGCGATCAACGGGCACACTTTTGACTATATCGTTACCGCCTGCGCCTCATGCAACTCCGGACTCGGCAACATCTATGCAGAGATGGGGGATGAATTCAAAGAGATGTCAGCAAAGGTCATGGACATTTTCGTCTTTTTGGCCAGACACGGCCTGCCGGAGAAGTTGGAGGCGCTGCCCAAAGCCGAGCAACGCATCAAGGTGACCTATCACGACCCCTGTCATCTACGCAACCAGGGAATCACCAAGGAACCTCGGCAGATTCTCAAGGCGTTGCCCCAGGTGGAGTTTGTCGAAATGCCGGACGCCGGGACCTGCTGCGGTCTGGGTGGGACTTATTCGGTTTACCACTACGAGCACACGAAGCGAATCGCCGCCAGAAAAGCCGGCAACATTGCAAGCAGCGGAGCGGAACTGGTCGCGACAGACTGCCCTGGCTGTATCATGCAGCTTCAGGACGGTATCAACCATGCCGAAGGCACTCAGAGGGCACTACACATTCTGGAGCTCCTTGCCGAAGCCTTACCCGAGTGAGTATGGGCCAACAAAGAGAATTGTCCCGTTGCAGAGTGCTGACAAGCTGTTACAATAACCCCGTCTACCCAAGACTCTATAACCCCTACACGTTCCAGGAGGAAAACCGATGCAAAAAGTGATCTGCCTGATTGTTGCCGCCCTGTTTTTGAGCACGGGAGCGGCCTTGGCTGTCTCTGCCAAAAAAACTCTCGAATTCAACAAAAGTCCGATGGGCACTGTCATCTTCGACGGTACTCTACATAAAGAACAAGGTCTCAAGTGCAAAGACTGCCATAACAAGGGCATGTTCCCGAAAATGAAGCAGGGAACAGTTGAGATCACCATGGATGAGATCTACGCGGGCAACCTTTGTGGTGTCTGTCACAACGGCAAACGTGCTTTTGATGCACAGAGCAACTGCAGCCGCTGCCACGTTAAGCAGTAGCGCGTGGCGAGAAGCGCGAAGTAAAAAGATAAAAGTAAAGGCCCGCTGAATTTTTCAGCGGGCCTTTCTGTTTAAAGTTTTTCATCCAGCCTCCAGCCTCTATCCACCAATACCATGCATGCGCCTGTTCGGCGTCATGAAGTCCTTACCATTAATTTTGTGCTTCTTCGGCTTGGCACAGGCCGCCGCCATGAGGAGTTCCTCCAGGGCCTGATCGTCACTGCCATCCCGCAAAACCGTTTTGAGATCAGTCTCTTCGTTATCAAAGAGACAGCCGCGCACACGACCATCGGCCATCACTCGCAGGCGATTACAATCACCACAAAAATGCCCGGAGACAGAAGGAATCAGTCCGACACGGCCCTTGGCCCCTGGCAGACGATACATTTGAGCAGGCCCTGATGAGGCCTGATGAGGAAGAGCCTTCAACACGCCAAGAGTTCGCAGTCGTGATTCAACCTCGTTGATCGGCAACCCGTCTTTAGAAGCATAGTCCAGATCAGCACTGATCGGCATGAACTCGATAAAACGGACATCCCAGGAGTGCTCCAGCGTAAGCCGGGCGAAATCAACGATCTCGTCAGCGTTAAAACCTGCAAAAGGAATGACATTCAGTTTGACCGGCAGCAGCCCCACTCTTTCGGCGGCTTCGATGCCGGCCAGAACCTTGTCCAACCCCGAACGACGGGTCAACTCTTCAAAGCGCTCCGGGCGGAGTGTATCAAGACTGATGTTTGCCCGAGAAAGACCGGCAGCCTTAAGCTCCTCTGCCAGCTCTGCCAGAAGCAGACCGTTGGTGGTCAGAGTGATTTCCGGTTTCTCTGGCAAGCTAGCCAAACGACCGACAAAGTCGACAATACCACGCCTGACCAGGGGCTCGCCACCAGTCACGCGGATTTTGCGAATCCCGAGGCGGCAGGCGGCGGCAGCCACTCGCAGCATTTCCTCATAGCGCAACACATCGCCATGGGTAAGATCAGCGACCCCACTTTCAGGCATGCAGTAGCGGCAACGCAGATTACAGCGATCCGTTACCGACAGGCGCAAATATTCGATTTTTCGTCCGAATTGGTCTTGCACAAGAGTTCCTTGGTTCCGTTACCTACACATTTTGATGCTAACACTGGCAGACGAACCGAGGCAAGCTGAGGAAAGCACTTCTCATCAAAGTTTCTTCTTTGGAAGGTACTGCTCAAAAGCTTTCTTATCAACGCAACAGCGATGGGCTTCATCACCATTGATAAGCTTGGCATTGAGCATGTCGAGGATATGTTGGTCCATCAACTGCATGCCGTCACCCTTGGCCGTCTGCATGATTGACGGAATCTGGAAGGTCTTGGCTTCGCGGATCAGGTTGGCGACAGCAGAGTTACAGATCAATATCTCCAGGGCAGCCGCGCGGCCCTTACCATCGGCGGTACGCAACAGCTGCTGGCAGATAACACCCTTGAGACTTTCGCCAAGCATGGTTCTCACCTGCTCCTGGGCGTCCTTGGGAAAAGCATCGATGATACGGTCAATGGTTTTCGGCGCCGAGTTGGTATGCAGGGTGCCGAAGACCAGGTGACCCGTTTCAGCGGCAGTCATCGCCATGGAGATGGTCTCAAGGTCACGCATCTCACCGACCAGGATAACATCAGGGTCCTCACGCAGAGCGGCCCGAAGCGCGTTGGCAAAGGATTGCGAATGCTGACCGATCTGCCGCTGATTCATCAGTGACAACTGGTTCTCGTGAATAAATTCCAGTGGGTCTTCGAGAGTCAGGATGTGCTCACGACGGGTCTTGTTGATCAGGTCAATCATGGCCGCCAGCGTGGTTGACTTGCCGCTACCGGTTGGCCCGGTCACCAGCACCAGACCTTTTTTCAGTTTGGTCAACTTACGGATACCTTCTGGCAAACCGAGCTGGTCGGCAGTCAAAATCTTGCTGGGGATAATTCTGAACACACCGGCAACACCCCGGTGGGTTTCCAGAAGGTTGCCACGAAAGCGTGCAACCCCTTCCAGGGAATAAGCAAAGTCGAGATCAAGGTTGGCTTCGAATTCTGCGCGCTGTTCCTCGTTCAGGATTTCGAAAAGAAGGCCACGGGCCTGCTGGTCATTCAAAGGCGGGTAGTTGAGCTTTTCCATCTCGCCGTGGAGGCGGAAGAGAGGCGGCGCACCGGTGGAAATATGCAGGTCACTGGCACCTTGTTGCTTCATCATTTTAAACAGCGAATCAATTTTAGCCATGATCTCTCCCGAAAGCCTTTGGTTGCGGATCTTAACCCCAAAGAAACCGCAGCACATTCTGGCAGAGCGGGCTTTTCATTGTCAAGCTGAATGCCTGCCTCTACACCCTTACATCCAGAGTAGCTTCCAACTTGATATCCGAGGTAAAATAATGGTATCAACCCACGGTTCCACTAACCTCCTGACTCCGCGGCAAGATAGCGTGGTCAGGAATTCAGAAGTAATGGAGAAGCGATTATGAGTAAAGCCCTGGGACTCCTTTCCGGTGGACTCGACAGCAGCCTTGCCGCTCTATGTCTCAAGCGCCAGGGAGTTGAGGTTACTGGTATTTCCTTTGTCACTCCTTTTTTCGGCAGTAGTAAAGCAGAACTCGCAGCAAAGCAGATTGGCATCCCGCTGATTGTTGAGAATATCAGCGAAGTCCACTTGGCAATGCTTAAAAATCCGCACTACGGCTATGGCAAGAACATGAACCCCTGCATCGACTGCCACGCCATGATGTTTCGTCTGGCCGGTGAAATTATGGCTGAGCAAAATTTCGACTTCCTCTTCTCCGGCGAAGTGCTGGGGCAACGACCCATGAGCCAGAACTCCAGCGCGCTGCGTTCTGTAGCCAACTACTCCGGCCACCCGGACCGCATCATCAGACCCCTGAGTGCCAAGCTCCTGCCGGTCACTCCTATGGAAGAACAGGGTCTGATCGATCGTGAACAGCTCCTCGATATTCAGGGCCGTTCTCGGAAGCCCCAGGAAGCCCTTGCAAAGGAATGGGGCCTAACGGAATTTCCTTCCTCGGGTGGCGGTTGCCTGCTGACAGAGATCCACTTCTCAGACCGCCTGCGTGACCTGGTCAAACACCAGCCAGACTGCAACGTAGAGGATGTCGAGCTACTTAAGATTGGCCGCCAGTTCCGTCTTTCAGGGCAGTCCAAGCTGACTCTGGGCAGGCACCAGAAAGACAACGATGCCATTCGAGCCGCCGACAAGAGCGATTACATCATTCTGCGCGCCCCTGGCGTCTCCGGTCCATTAGGGCTGGTTTCAGGAACACCCTCAGAGGAGGATCTGCAAACGGCGGGAGCCATTCTCGCCACCTACGGCAAAGGCAAGGATCAGGCAGAAGTTGAAGTCGTGGCTGAGATGCCGGGCGGCGAGAAGCGCTTCAGTATCGCCCCCATGTCAAGAGAAACAGCAACAGGGATGATTGTCTGAGGCATGCAAATCATGGCACGCATTCCTGTCAACTGAACTTTAGAGGAAAGCAACCTCTCAAGGCCTGCTTGAGGAGTAGCTTTTCCTTAAGCCCTTAAAAATTGTTGGCATTTCAGAGATCACGTTTAACATTTAGATAATTTTAAACATTCTGAGAGTTTGGAGGATTCAACGAAACTTACAAAACTTTTCTTCTGCTTAATGTTCGCCCTGTATCTCACCACTGGTCCGGCACTTGCGGCCCAACACACAGTCGGTGTCGGTGCTGGCTTTGCTCCAGAGTACGAAGGTTCCGATGATTACGAGGGCATTCCCATGCTGACGTTGACCGGCAAGTAGTATAGCGGCCGGTCTTTCTCTCTGCATGGCCCTAACCTCAGGGTCAATGTTCTGGCCAGCAATAAATTCCAGTTTGGTCCGATTCTAAACTATCGTATGGGCCGTGATGACGTCGACAACAAGGTTGTCGATAGAATGGATGACATTGATGACGCCATGGAAGCTGGCGTGTACGTTTCGGCGAACTTTGACAACGTACTGCTTGGCGTGGACGTCCTGATGGATACTTCCGATGAGCATGGCGGCATGCTGGTACAGGGGAATGTGGGTTACAGATGGAAGGCTTCAGATGCTCTGGTTGTGACGCCAAATTTTTCCTCACCTATGCTGATGACGATTACACAGATACATACTTCGGTGTAAACCCCGCAAATGTTGGCACCAGCCACCTGCCTCTCTACAAAGCTGAGTCCGGTCTGAAGAATGTCGGAATCAGGATTGTCGTAAATTATACTCCCTGGGAGCAATGGGGAGTTATGGGGATTTTGTCGTACTCCGCCTTGCTTGAAGACGCCAAAGACAGCCCGATTGTCGATGAAGGTGATGATACTCAGACCTTCTTCGGCCTGATGGCGACTTATCGCTGGGGCAAGTAAGTAGGAAACGGCATCCAATCGGGGGAAAACACTCCCTGTGGTACATTAACCAGCGATAAAGCCGACGGCATTGCCGTCGGCTTTATCGTTCAAAGAGTAAATAATAGTTCAATGTAGTTAATTGAACAGCGTCTCTCTTGCAAAAAATGACCGCAACGGCCTATTGGTTTCCTCGTTCCTCGTACCGCGTCCCGGCTCCCCCTAGGGAAGCCTCCCATAGATTTCCGGACGCCGGTCATCGTAACAACGGATCTGGGCACGATAATCGATCATCTCCTGGGCATCAAAGGTGGCGATCAGTTCAGTGTCGACCTCACCGCCTTCCGCAAGCACTTCACCACGGGCCGACAGCAACAGGCTCATACCGAAAAAATCCAGTTTGCCCTGGACACCGCAACAGTTGGTCGCGATCAAAAACAGCTGATTTTCCATGGCACGCGCTCGCAGCAAAGTTCGCCAATGCTCCTGGCGAGGCTTGGGCCACTCTGCCGGCAGGCAGACAATCTCGGCGCCTTCGAGCGCCATCTTGCGGAAAAGCTCCGGAAAGCGCAGGTCATAGCAGATCGCGATTCCGAGGCGGCCGACCGATGTTGGCACAACCAGGGATTTGTTGCCAGGGCTGAGAAAACGGTCCTCGCCCATCGTTGAGAACATGTGCAATTTACGATAACTGCCGACTAAATTTCCTCGATCAATCACATAAGCAGTATTATAAATTTTGCCATCAGACTGTTCCGGCAAGCTGCCGACCACAACCAGGTTGAGTTCAGCAGTCCGCCGGCAGAGAGTTTTGATCACCCGCGGAGTTTCGGCTGCATGCCTGGCCAAGCGTTTGTAATCGTAGCCAGAACTCCACATTTCAGGCAGAACCGCCAATTGCGCACCCCGGCTTGCAACTCGGTTAAGAGCTGCCTCAACTTTTACAAGGTTCCGGTCTATATCACCAAGCGTGATATTAAATTGAATAGCTGCTACTTTCAGATGATTTTCCATAATCCCCCACAGCAAAACAATGTTTTGCCATTATTCAAACTTTAATTCAAGGCCTGTTGACTGACTGATTATAAGCGAGTCGAAGAGGACAAACAAGAGCACTGTGTCACAACCAGATTCTCTTGACCAGCAAGACAAAAGCATGCTAAGACATGGGTCGTTTTGGTGGTTAGACAGGCGTTCTACATCTTTCAGTTCTTGTGTTGGTTTGCCGTTCAAACGGTACCGAAAACACTGCTTAACGACAGAGGCTTATGAAAGCAAAACTTGCCACATTTGTAGCGATGTTTACCTTCTGGGTCGTTCTGTCCGGCATGTTTGATGCCTTCCACCTGACCCTGGGCGTGATCAGTTGCCTGCTGGTTGCTCATTTCAGTCATGACCTACTTTTCTACGGTGACGATGATCAATCCTGGGTACGCGGTCTTTGGGGCTTAATCACCTATGTGCCCTGGCTCTTTTATCAGATCATCATCGCCAACCTGCAAGTAGCTTATGTGGTGCTCCATCCCCGCATGTTCGAACTGATCGACCCACACGTCATTCGTTTCAAGACCAAACTCAAGAGACCGATATCCAAGGTCACCTTTGCCCAATCGATCACCCTGACCCCGGGAACGATTACGGTCAGCATTCATGATGACGAGTTTTCGGTTTACGCCCTGACCCGCAGCGCCAGCGATGCCTTGCCTGGTGAGATGGAAGCCCGGGTGGCCCATGCGCTGGAGTCTGACTTATGATGCACTCCTTTTTTCTGGCCACCGGTATTGCCATGGTCCTGTTAATGGCTCTGAGTCTGATTCGCGCCGTGGTTGGCCCAACCATTCTTGACCGCATCCTCGGCGGCAATGTCATCGGCACAAAAACAACGGTACTGCTGCTGGTGATCGGTGTGCTCTACGATGACCTGGGGATGTTTATCGACATCGCCCTGGCCTATGCCCTGCTCAACTTCATCGCGACACTCGGTGCCACCAAATTCTTTCTGCGGCGACTCGGCGTGTTCATGGAAGACAGCGAAGGAGAGGAGCGTTTATGACGATCCTGTCGATCCTTACCATCATCCTGATGCTCTTAGGCCTCTTCTTCTTTCTTGCCGGGACCATTGGCCTTCTGCGTTTACCGGATTTCTACTCCCGCTTGCATGCTGCTGGTAAATGCGATTCTCTGGCTGCAGTACTAATGATTTCAGGACTGGCAATTTACAACCTTGAGCCCTTCTCTGTCGGCGCACTGCTGGTGAGTGCCAAGCTCTTTCTGATTGCCGCGTTTGTCTTTGTCACCAGCCCGACGGCAACCCATGCAATCACCGAAGCCGCTCTGGTTCTTGGCGTAAAGCCCTGGAAGCGGACGAGGGGAAAACGACCATGATCTGGCAACTTGATCTCATGATACTGACCCTGGTGGTGATTTGTGCTCTGGTGGCAATCAACATCAAAGACCTCCTTGGCGCGTCAGTCGTGTTCGGTATCTATAGCTTCTTGATGTGCCTTTTATGGGCTGAAATGGGGGCTGTCGACGTGGCCTTTACGGAAGCCACTGTCGGCGCCGGCGTCAGTACTATCTTCTTTATCGCAGCGATTTTGAGAACCACCAGAAGGAGCCGAGATTGAAAAATTTAGCCTTGCTCGCAACCCTGGTAACAGGGGCTCTGTTGCTGTACGGAACCAAGGATTTTCCGGCCTGGGGGGACCCCCAGGATCCTGCCAGTACCTACCTCTCGCCGTACTATATTGAAAACGCCGTCGAGCAGACCCATGTCCCCAACATCGTCACAGCTGTGCTCGGCGATTACCGGGGATACGACACCATGTTTGAAACAGTGGTCATCTATTGTGCAGGCATGGCCGTACTCAGCGTCTTGTGGAGGAAAAAGGAAGAATGAGGGACATCCACGAACATACCGCTGGAGAAGACCTGATTATCAAGACTTCAGTGAGATTGATGGTCCCCTTCATCCAGGTGTTCGGCCTTTATGTCATCGTCCACGGTCACTACAGCCCGGGCGGCGGCTTCCAGGGGGGTGTCATTCTCGGCGCGTCCTTTATTCTGCTGGCCCTGGCCTTTGGTATGAAGACCTCTCAGGAATACATGACGGTCGGTGTCAATGCGGTTTTGAACAATCTCGGCCCGGCCATTTTTATTGGCGTCGGAGTACTCTGTACCCTCTTCGGAGGCCTCTTCCTTGATTACAGTGCCCTTGACAAGCTGATTCCTTTGGGCCCGGTTGAGTGGCGTTCTTTTGGTATCTTCCTGATTGAAATCGGGGTCGGTGTAGCGGTTATGAGTATCATGGTTCTGCTCTACTGGAACCTCAGTTCCGGTGGTTCTATGGATGAGGGGCTCTAGCTATGGAGATGATAGTCGACGAAATCGTCGCCAAATATAACTACTGGATTTACGTCGTGCTGATGATGATCGGCTTTTATGCAATGATCGGCAAGCGAAACCTGATGAAAAAACTGATCGGTATGAATATTTTCCAGACCTCCATCATTCTTTTCTTCGTTTCAACCGGAGTTAAAAAGGGTGGTGGTATCCCGATCGTTGACAAATACCAGGCACTGGCCGGCAACGTTGACGCGGCGTCCATAGTCAATCCCCTGCCGCACGTATTGATGCTGACGGCAATCGTCGTCGGCGTCAGTGTTACCGGCGTGGCCCTGGCTGTACTGCAGCGCATCTATCGAGAATACGGCACCCTCGAAGAGGATGAAATCCTGGAGAAGCTCCAGCGATGAACGCAACCAATCTACATCTCTTCGTTCTGGTCGTCCCGCTCCTCTCGGCTCTGGCTATCAACCTGCTGGGCCGCAGATCCCGTCAGTGGATCGCACCGATGGTCCTCGGCTCCCTGGCCTTTTCCGTTTTCGGCTCAATTATTATTATGGCCCGTGTGATCGAGCACGGAACCTTGAGCTACACAGTCGGCAACTGGCAGCCACCCTACGGTATCGAACTGGTCGTCGACCCCCTAAGCGCCCTGATGATGGTGCTCATCTCGGTTGTCGCACTGCTTGCCTCCTTCTCTTCATTGAAGAGCGTTGAACAGGAACTTCCCGGCCGGGAACATTTGTTCTTTACCCTCTACATGATCCTGATTGCCGGCCTGTTCGGCCTGGTGTTGACTGGCGACGCCTTCAACCTCTACGTCCTGCTCGAAATAACCTCGATCACCACCTACGGCCTGATCGCCATGGGCAGAGGACGGGCAGCTCTCTCAAGCTTTAATTACATTATCATGGGCTCGATCGGCGCCTGTTTCTATTTGCTAGGGATCGGCTATATCTACATTTTGACCGGCACCCTGAACATGGCCGACATCGCCCGGATCCTGCCGACCCTGAACGCTCCGGTGGCGACCGCCACAGCTATCGCTTTCGCTCTGGTCGGGTTGTGGGTCAAGATGGCCTTTTTCCCCTTGCACAGCTGGCTGCCCAACGCCTACAGCCAGGCGCCTACCGGTGCCGGCACCATGGTGGCACCACTGATGACCAAGGTCACGGTTTATCTGATGGTGCGTGTGATTCTGTCCATGTACACGCCAGCACTGGTCTTTACCCATGAATGGATCGCCCAGGGCGTGGTGTGGGCTTCAGCGCTTGCGATCATCTGCGGATCAGTACTCGCCTTGGGACAGAAAGACCTGCGGCGCATGTTGACCTACATTATCGTCGCCGAAGTCGGCTACATGGTCGGCGGCATATTTCTGGCCAATGCCAACGGCCTGACCGGCAGTATCCTGCATATTGTCAACGACGCCCTCATGACCCTCTGCCTCTTTCTGGTCGTCGCTGCGATCATCTACCGTCAGGGGAGCGTTTCACTGGTATCACTGCAGGGAGTTTTTCGCCGCATGCCGATCACCATGGCTGCTTTCACACTGGGTGCTTTTGCCATGATCGGCGTACCGCCGACCTGCGGCTTCTTCAGCAAATGGTATCTAATCCTTGGCGGGATCGATGGCGGCCACTGGGAATTCGTCATTGCCCTGGTTGCCAGCAGCCTGATTAACGCCGTCCTTTTCTTTCGGATTATCGAGTTGGCCTACTTCGGCTCCCTGCAGGACGGCGACCATCATGAGCATTTGAGCACCCAACGGCACGAGGCTCCCTGGTGGATGCTCAGCCCACTGGTCCTGACAGCAGTCCTCCTGATTGTGGTCGGCCTGAGCACCGGGCCTTTAATTAACAACGTAATCCGATTGATGATACCGGTCGGCTTTTAATTCTATCGTGAACCCGGGCAATATTGTCCGGGACCCGCTTTGAGAGAGATATGACACCGATTGTTTCCATCTGGCCGCTGGCCGCGATCCTGGTTTCCCTGCTGGGGGCTTTGCCGATCCTTCTTTCTGATCGTCAGCCAAACCTGCGCGAAAGCTGGACCATCGTGATTGCATTGATCAAACTGACGATCGTCGCCTCGCTCCTGCCGTGGATCCTGGAAGGCGGCAGTTACGTCTTCACCATCGCACAAGTGATCCCGGGCGTGCCGATTGAACTGCGCGTCGATGCCCTGGGAATGATCTTTGCCCTGGTAGCCTCCTGTCTCTGGCTTTTTACTTCAATTTACTCAATCGGTTATATGCGCGCGCTCAACGAGCACGCCCAGACGCGTTACTTTGCGTCATTTGCAGTGGCTATCTCAGCGACTCTCGGCATTGCCTTTGCGGGCAACCTGCTGACCCTGTACCTCTTCTACGAGGTGCTGTCACTCTCGACCTACCCATTGGTCACCCATAAACAAAACGCTGAAGCCAGAACCTCTGGCCGCAAGTACCTGACCTACATTCTCGGCACATCTATCGGTCTGGCACTGCCCGCCATGCTGATCACTTACAGCGTAGCGGGGACTCTCGATTTCACCGCCGGCGGGATACTGGCCGGCAAGGCGTCACCGGAACTGCTGGCTCTGCTGGTCGTCCTGTTTTTGTTCGGTTTTGCCAAGGCTGGTTTGATGCCGTTCCACGGTTGGCTACCGGCAGCGATGGTCGCACCGACCCCGGTCAGTTCGTTCCTGCATGGTGTCGCCGTAGTCAAGGCCGGCGTCTTCGCGATTTTCCGGGTCATCTTTCATATTCTCGGCCCAGAAACGCTGCAGACGGCCAATCTCGGTTCTCTGATCACCTATATCGCTGCGGTGACTGTGCTAGTGGCGTCACTGGTGGCGTTGACCCAGGACAGCATGAAGCGGCGGCTGGCCTATTCAACCATTGGTCAACTCGCCTACATGGTGCTCGGTGCTGGCATGCTCTCGGCGCTCGGGATGCTCGGCGGAATCATGCACCTGGCAATGCACGCCTTCGGCAAGATCACCCTGTTTTTCTGCGCAGGAGCAATCTATGTCGCCAGCAAGAAGAAAAATATCAGTCAGATGGACGGCCTGGGGCGGCGCATGCCGATCACCTATCTGGCCTTTTTCATTGGCTCACTGAGTATCATTGGCATGCCACCTCTGGGTGGCTTTATCAGCAAGTGGAACCTGCTGCTCGGTGCCGTAGAAGGAGATCAGCTCGTCCTGATCGTGGTGCTGTTGGTCAGTTCCCTGCTCAATGCCGCCTATTTCTTCCCGATTGTCTACCGCGGTTTCTTCGTGCCGGCAAAAGATGGGGAAGAAGAGGGAATCAAGGAAGCGCCACTCTTCTGTCTGGTACCGCTGTCGGTGACGGCCTTTGTTTCGCTGGCCTTGTTCTTCTTCCCCGACACCCTGTTGCAACTGGCACGCATGGCCCTTGGCATCTGGTAAGGTCAGGACTCTAAGCAGGTTGCTGAAGTCTGAGAGAGCATATGACGGACACACACGAGCAAGACAACAATCAAGACCACGCAGAAGACGGTCCGATGATACTGGCCCATGAGCCCGTCGAAGGCTACCGGACAATCTTTTATATCTGCATTACCATCGGCATCCTCTATCTGGCCTTTGTATTCTGGCAGACCTGGTAAGGAGCAAACGGATGTCCAAAAAACCGATTAGTATAGACGAAGAACTGGGGATGTTTGACAAGCCCGAAAACGTCAAACGCCTACTGAGAATATTTTATGCCTGCGTCGTCGTGTCTCTGGCGATTGACATCTTCTACCACAAGCACGGCATCTTCACCTGGGAAAGCTTCTTCGGCTTCTACTCGGTCTACGGTTTTGTCGCTTGTGTCATCCTGGTGATCGTAGCCAAATATGTACTGCGGCCTTTAGTCATGCGTAAAGAGGATTACTATAATGATTAATGCGTTGCCGCCAGCAATGATTCTGATTCTCGGTGGGCTTCTGATCCCGCTTTTCAAGGGCCGCACCCGGCAAGCGTTGTTACTGCTGCTGCCGGTGATCAGCTTTATCAACCTGCTGCAGCTATCACATGGCAGTTACTGGATCTACCCGTTTTTAAGTGACCAGATCATCCTGGCCAGGGTTGACAAACTGAGCCTGATCTTCGGTTACATCTTCCATCTGGTCGCCTTCCTCTCGGCGATCTATGCCCTGCATGTAGACGACACCGTGCAGAATGTTGCCGGCACTGTCTACGCTGGAGCCGCTATTGGCGCAGTCTTCGCCGGTGACATGTTCACCCTCTTTGTCTTCTGGGAGATGCTCACGATCAGTGCTACCTTTCTGATCCTGGCACGCCGTACCGAGCGAGCTCTCGGGGCCGGTTTCCGCTACTTTATGGTCCACGTCGCAGGGGGCCTCTGCCTTCTGGCGGGGATCATTATGCACGTTTCAGAAACCGGTTCAGCGGCCTTTGACCTGATTGGTCTGGGGACAACAGCCTCGTGGCTTATATTTGTCGGTATCGGCGTTAACTGTGCCTGGCCGTTCCTGCACCCTTGGCTGACCGATGCCTACCCTGAGGCGACCATCACCGGCACCATCTTTCTTTCGGCATTTACCACCAAGACTGCAATCTACGCTCTGGCCCGAGCCTTCCCCGGGACCGAGGAGTTGATATTCATTGGCGGGGCCATGGCGGCTTTCCCGATCTTCTACGCAGTTATTGAGAATGACCTGCGACGAGTCCTGGCCTACAGCCTGATCAACCAGGTCGGCTTCATGGTGGTTGGTATCGGTATCGGTACCGCTCTCTCCATCAACGGTGCCGTCGCTCATGCCTTCAATGATCTCCTCTTCAAGGGGCTGCTTTTTATGACTATGGGCGCGGTCATGTACCGCACCGGCAAGATCAATGCCACCGACCTCGGCGGCCTTTACAAGTCGATGCCCTGGACTTGCGGTTTCTGCATTGTCGGTGCTGCCTCGATCTCGGCCTTCCCACTCTTTTCCGGTTTCGTCAGTAAATCAATGGTCATGGAGGCCGCGGCCCACGGCGACATGCGCTGGCTCTGGTTCATCCTGCTCTTTGCTTCGGCAGGGGTTTTTCACCATGCTGGCATCAAGATCCCCTTCTTCGCCTTCTTTTCACATGATTCCGGCATCCGCTGCAAAGAAGCACCACCACATATGCTATTAGCCATGGGCATCTCGGCAGTACTCTGCATTCTGATTGGTTGCTTCCCGCAATACCTTTACAGCATGCTGCCCTACGCCACTGATTATCAGCCTTACTCGATCAGTCATGTGCTGGCACAGTCTCAGTTACTCATCTTCTCGGCTCTAGCCTTTACCCTGCTGCTGCTCGCGGGCATCTACCCGGCGGAAATTCGTTCGGTTAATGTCGACGCCGACTGGATTTACCGCAAAGGCAGTCGCCAGATTTACCGCTTCTGCAAGTGGGCTTTCAACGGCATCAACGACTGGGCTGACCGTATTTTCGTCCAGCAGTTTACAAAACTGCTGGCCCAGTTCTTTGAAGATCCGGGTGGCAATTTGCAGAAGTATAGCTACCGCCTCTGGGTTGAAGGCAGCGGCATTCCCGATGACCAGGAACAGGTTGCCAAACAAATCGATAGTCGCAGCCGTAGCGCGGCCTATCCGGTTGGTGTCGGAGTTCTACTCGCTGTTGTGATTCTCGCTCTGGTATCTCTGCTACTTTACCTCAGATGATACTTCACCGCGGGACATCTCGCGGCAACCAGAAGATATGGCCGGTCTCTATTTACATATTCCATTCTGTCGACGCAAATGTCCCTACTGCGACTTTTTTTCTACCCCTGCTACGGAATTCCTGCTCGAAACCTACCCGGATCTCTTGATAAGACACCTTGTCTGGGCATCAGAACATGGTTGGTCAGGGTCATTTGATACCATCTACTTCGGCGGTGGAACACCCTCCCTGCTGCCACCGAAGACGATTGCTGACATCCTGCACACCATCAAGCAAAGATTCGGGCTGACTCACAACGCCGAGATCACGTTGGAAGCCAACCCCGGCACTGTGACACAAGATAACCTGTTCGGTTACCGCGATTCCGGCGTCAACCGCCTCTCCCTGGGCCTACAGACCTGCAATGACAAGCATTTGACCAACCTGGGCCGCCTGCATGATCGCCAAGAGGGCTTTGATGCCTTTGGTTTGGCACGCATTGCAGGCTTTGACAACATCTCTCTCGATCTGATGTTTGCTCTCCCCGGACAAACCAAAGAAGAGCTTGAGTGCGACCTTAACGATTACCTGGAATTGGACCCTGAGCACTTATCCTGTTATGGCCTGACAGCTGAGCTCGAGACACCCCTTTATCAACAAGTCATTTCAGGAGAGATGAATCTGCCAGATGAAGACTTTTACGCCGACGCCTTCATAGGGGTTCACGACAAACTCTCGCAAAACCATTATGACCATTATGAGATCGCCAACTATGCGAAGAATGGCAGAACCTGTCGCCATAACCTCGGTTACTGGCAACGACGCCCCTATCTTGGCATTGGTGCAGGTGCACATTCCTTTTGTGCAGAAGATTGGGGCCAGCGCCGGGAGGTGCCTCCAGACCTGACCGCCTATCGAGACCTGGTATTCAGCGGCCAAGACCCTACGCAACACCTAGAAGGTTTTGATCGAGAATCCGCCTTAAGTGAAACGGTCTACCTGGGCCTGCGTACACGACGCGGCGTAGCTGATTCAGAACTCCGCCAACGCTTCGGCTGCACTCTACAGGAAGCTTTTCCTGAAGCCATTAAAGCCAACGCTCAATGGCTTCTTCACCACAACGGCCGCTGGGCTTTGACGCCGGCCGGATGGCTCCTCTTCGATCGTCTGATTCTGTCTTTCCTCTAAGAAGATTTCCTTTGCAAGACCGACCCTTACCCTGCTCCCATAAAATCACATTGCGTCCCTTGACAAAGGCAATTGCCATTGTTATGTTGACCGTGCTTTGGCACTCAAAGAGAAGGAGTGCTAAGTGTTTTAACGGGCCGGGTTAGCCGGCTTGAGCTTTTTTCGCGGAGTTCATCATGGCAGTAAAACTGACGGATCGAAGTCAGAAAATCCTCGAGGCCATCATCGAGGAATATATTGCAACCGCCCAACCGGTCGGCTCAAAAGCCCTGACTCAGAATCAGGGTATCAAGCTGTCTCCGGCATCGGTGCGCAATGTCATGGCAGAGCTCGAAGATCTCGGCTACCTGGTCTCGCCACACACTTCTGCGGGCAGAATTCCTACCGAGAAGGGCTACCGGTTCTACGTTGATACCATCTTGCGCGTCAGCGAAATGGACAGCCGCCAGCAAGACCGGATTGAGCTGCAATATCGCCAGCAGGGACTGCAGATGACGGACATGCTGCGCGAAGCCAGCAGGACGCTGTCGTCAATCTCTCACTATACCGGTCTGGTTATGATCCCTCGCCTTAAGACGACTATTTTCAGGCACATTGAGTTCGTCAAACTTTCACCTCGCCTGATTCTGGCTGTCTTCGTGACCCAATCGGGACTGGTACAGAACAAACTGGTCGAAGTTGATGAGGACCTGTCACCCAGAGAACTGGAAAAGATCACCAACTACCTGAACCAGACCATGACCGGCCTGAGCATTCAGGACGTCCGTACCCGTATCATCACCGAAATGGCGCAGGAAAAGGCGCTTTATGATCAGCTGATGCGACGGGCGTTCACTCTTTCCAGCGCCGCGCTGGTCGACGAATCGAACGGTGACGTGATTATCGAGGGCACCAGCCGCTTCCTTGAGCAACCAGAATTCTCCGACCTGGACTGTATGAAACGGATCGTCCAGACCTTTGAGCAAAAAAGTGCATTGGTCGAACTGCTTGACCGCGGCCTCGAGACTAAAGGGGTTCAGGTCATTATCGGCAGCGAGACAGAACACACTGAGCTTTCTGATTGCAGCCTGATTACAGCGGCCTACTCGGGCAAGCGCGGCACCCTCGGCACCCTGGGTGTCATCGGCCCGAACCGCATGCCTTACGCAACCATTATTCCAATTGTCGATTACACGGCGAGTCTAATTAGCCGCCTGCTTGATACAGATAACGATTAGGAGAGGAAAAATCTTGGCCAAGAAAAGTAAAAAACAAGAGGTAACGGAGCTGAAGACAGCACCAGAAGCATCCGAAGAAGTCATTGAAGACACTGCTGAAGAGGTTGAGGCTAAAGTAGAAATCGACCCGTTGACAGCTCTGCAGAATGAGTTTGAAGCTATGCGTACGGAAGCCGGCAAAAACTGGGACCTCTATTTGCGTGAACGGGCAGATCTTGAGAATGCTCGCAAACGCAACCAACGCGACAAGGAAGACGCGATCCGTTTTGCCAATGACCGACTGCTCAAGGAGATGGTCCCGGTTCTCGACAACCTCGAGCGTGCCATAGAACACGCCGCTCAGGAAGAGACCGACAACCAGGGTCTCCTCGAAGGCGTCAACATGACGATCACCCAGTTCCGCAAAGCTCTGGAAGACTTTGGCGTCAAAGCGATCAATGCCATCGGCACGGATTTTGACCCGAACCTGCATCAGGCCATGGGCCAGATCGAGTCAGCAGAGCAGGCACCCAACACCGTCGTCACAGAATTCCAGAAGGGTTATCTGTTACACGACCGGCTCTTGCGTCCGGCGCTGGTCATGGTAGCCAAGGCCCCTGAAACAGGCACAGAAGAATAAAGCGACCGGCGAGTAACGTCCGGACGCATTAAAACAACTAATAAACCGAATCTTTAAGGAGGATTCTTATCATGAGTAAAGTTATAGGTATCGACCTGGGAACAACAAATTCCTGTGTCTCCGTTATGGAAGGTGGCGAGCCAGTGGTTATCGCCAACGCGGAAGGAACCCGCACCACACCCTCGATGGTGGCTTTTTCCGAGAGTGGTGAGCGGCTGGTTGGACAGCAGGCAAAGCGCCAGGCTGTCACCAACCCGGAAAACACCCTCTTTGCTATCAAGCGCCTGATCGGTCGTAAGTTTGACTCAGAAGCAGTCAAAAAGGATATCCAGATCAGCCCCTTCAAGATTGTCAAGGCTGACAATGGCGACGCCTGGGTGGAAGTGCGCGGCAAACAGTACAGCGCTCCTGAAATCTCAGCCATGATCCTGCAGAAGATGAAGCAGACCGCTGAAGACTACCTGGGTGAGACGGTCACCGATGCAGTCGTCACTGTACCGGCCTACTTCAACGACTCCCAGCGTCAGGCCACCAAGGACGCCGGCAAGATCTCCGGCCTGAATGTTTTGCGTATTATCAACGAGCCGACCGCTGCCGCACTGGCTTATGGCCTCGACAAGAAAGAAGAAGAGAAGATTGCCGTATTTGACCTCGGTGGCGGCACCTTCGATATCTCCATCCTCGAACTCGGCGACGGCGTCTTCGAAGTCAAGTCGACCAACGGCGACACTTTCCTCGGTGGTGAGGACTTCGACCAACTGATTATCGATTACGTCGCGGATGAGTTCAAAAAAGACCAGGGCATTGACCTGCGCGGTGACAAGATGGCATTGCAGCGCCTCAAGGAAGGTTCCGAAAAGGCCAAGTGCGAGCTCTCCTCTTCCATGGAGACTGACATCAACCTGCCCTTTATCACAGCAGACGCTTCTGGCCCCAAGCACCTCAACATCAAGTTGACGCGTGCCAAGCTTGAAAGCATCTGTAGCTCTTTGCTCAAGAAGCTGACCGGCCCTTGCAAAACAGCCATCAAGGACGCTGGGCTGTCTGCTTCCGATATTGACGACGTCATCCTGGTCGGCGGCATGACCCGTATGCCGGCGGTCCAGGCGAAGGTCAAGGAGATCTTCGGCAAGGAACCCAACAAGGGTGTCAACCCTGACGAAGTCGTCGCCATCGGCGCCGCGATCCAGGGCGGCGTTCTCAAGGGCGACGTCAAAGACGTATTGCTCCTCGACGTTACCCCGCTTTCGCTGGGCATCGAGACTCTCGGCAGCGTCATGACCAAGCTGATCGAGAAGAACACCACCATCCCCTGCAAGAAAAGCCAGGTCTTCTCCACCGCAGCCGACAATCAACCGGCAGTCTCTGTACATGTCCTGCAGGGCGAGCGTGAGATGGCCAACGACAACAAGACGATCGGTCGTTTTGAACTGACAGACATTCCACCGGCACCGCGCGGTGTGCCTCAGGTTGAAGTCACCTTCGACATCGATGCCAACGGCATCCTCAACGTCGGCGCCAAAGACCTCGGCACCGGCAAAGAACAGTCAATTGTCATCACAGCCTCATCCGGTCTTTCCGACGATGAGATCGAAAAGATGGTCAAGGATGCCGAGCTGCACGCTACTGAAGACCAGCAAAAACGTGAAATGATCGAAACTCGCAACCAGGCCGACGGTCTAGTCTACACCACAGAAAAAGCTCTCAAAGAGCATGGCGACAAGGTTGACGATGAGACCAAGAAGAGTATCGAAACTGCTCTCGAGGAGCTCAAGACCGCCATGGAGGGTGAAGATTCGGAAGCGATCAAGAGTAAGACCGAAGCCTTGGCAACAGTCTCACAGAAACTGGGCGAAGTTATGTATAAGCAGGCCCAGAGTGAAGCTGAAGCCGGCGACGCCGGTGCTGAAGGCGACGAGCAGCAGGACGATGTCGTTGACGCAGAGTTCGAAGAAGTCGACGACGAAAAGAAAGAATAAACCAGCAACAGGGACAGATCAGGCCAGAGCCTCGGGGGAGCAATATATGCTCTCCTTGAGCCTCTGGCCTTTCCCCGTTTTACCCGTGGACAGGTCGGGTTCGCTTTCGCCGCAAGGATACTATTTTGGCCAAACGTGATTATTACGAAATACTTGAAGTCAACCAGAACGCCAGTGACACCGAGATCAAAAAAGCTTATCGCAAGCTGGCCTTGAAATGTCATCCCGACAAAAATCCCGGCGATAAAGATGCAGAAGAACGCTTCAAGGAACTTTCCGAAGCCTATGCAGTTCTCTCTGATGGACAGAAGCGCGCCCTTTACGATCAATACGGCCACGCCGGAGTTGACCAGCAGAGCGGGGGCTTTTCTTCCGGAGGCTTTGGTGGGGCCCCCTTTGAAGACATCTTCGGTGATATCTTCGGTGATATCTTCGGCGGTGGTGGAGGCGGTGGTCGTCGCGGCGGCGGCAGACGTGGAGATGACCTGCGCTACAACCTGACGATCAACTTTGAAGAAGCCGCTTTTGGCCTCGAGACCAAGATCCAGGTACCACGCCACCAACCGTGTGAGACCTGCGACGGTTCCGGTGCCAAGCCAGGCAGCAGTGCCGAAACCTGCAGCACCTGTGCCGGCAACGGCCAGGTGCGCTTCCAGCAAGGCTTCTTTTCTCTGACCCGCACCTGCCCCGACTGTAGCGGCGAGGGCAAGAAAATCTCTGACCCCTGCAAAGACTGCCGGGGCACAGGTTTAACCCGCGGGCAAAAGACCCTTTCCTTAAAAATACCACCCGGTGTAGAATCGGGCATTCGTCTCAAGATGAATGGTGAAGGTGAGCCCGGGGCCAAGGGTGGCCCAGCCGGCGATCTTTATGTTGTGATTACGGTTAAGGATCACCCGATCTTTCAGCGGGAAGGCAACGACCTGATTTGCGAGATTCCGATTTCCTTTCCACAGGCCGCACTCGGCTGTGAGCTGGAAGCGCCAACGCTGGAGGGCAAAGTCAAACTCAAGGTTCCGGCCGGCACTCAGAGCGGCAAGATTTTCAAACTGGCGGGCAAAGGAATACCGGTTCTACAGGGATATGGCCGTGGTGATGAACTCGTCATCGTACGAGTGGAGACACCCACCAGCCTGACTTCTCGCCAGAAGGAACTGCTCAGCGAATTTGCCAAGGAAGCCGGCGAAGATATTCACCCAATGGGGAAAAGCTTTTTCGACAAGGTCAAGGAGTTGTTCGACTAATGCGCCTTAAGATCATCAGCCTCTTACTGCTTGCGTTCTTGTCTGTCAGTGTATCGAATACGTTGGCGCAACAACCGCTTGAAGCTGCTGCCACGCAGGCTGAGCTTGCCATGCAAAAGGCTGTTGATTATTACCAGACCGGCCAGTTCAATGAAGCCGCCGGGCTGCTACGAGGCTTCGTGGTCAGCCATCACGACTCCAGCTTGATTGATCAGGCCTACTACTATCTGGCCAGCATCCATAATGAACAGAGAGACCCCGCCACAGCGGTCGGCTATCTTGACAAGATATCAGCAGAGGGCCAGAGCCCTGCCACCACCCTGTTACAGAGCGAACTACTGCTGCAGATGGGCGATGCAACGCGCGCGGTGGACCAACTCCTGCAACTGGAAACGCAGAGCCTGGATTTGCCTGAACGTCAAGCGCGCTACCTGCATCTTGCTGAAGGGCTTACCCTTCTTGAAGAACCTCACAAGGCACTCTACTTCTATCAGCAGGGCCTGGTAGTTGAAGGTGCCGAGACACCCCGGGAAGTTCTGGCTCGTATCTACACCCTGCTGAGTGCTCGCTTCAACGAAGCAGACCTGGCCGAAGCTGCCTTCATGTATCACAACAAACCCGTTGCTTATCTGGCTATGTTGCAGCTTGGTTGGAGAGCTCTCGCTGCCGGACAAAAAGAACTGGCGCAGGAATGGGTATCTGCCGCAATGATGGCTCCGGCCGGCTTCGCCTACCACGAAGAAGCCCTGGCCTTGCAATCGCAACTCTCCGACCCGACCCAATTTCAACGGGCCATAGGTGTCCTACTACCCCTGAGCGGACGCTACGCCGCATTCGGTAAACGTGTTCAACGCGGCATGGAGTTGGCCCTGGAAGTTTTCCGTCCACACATGCCGGTGCGCTTCATTTTCCGTGACACAGCGGGTGACGAGATGGTTGCCGCACAACAGGTCGCAGAGCTGGCCATCAGTGACCGTGTTCTGGGCATTGCCGGGCCTCTGGTCGGCAATGCAGCTCAGGGAGCAGTAAGAAGAGCCAACCAGGAGAGGACCCCTCTCTTAACCATGTCGCAACGAGAAGGTCTGGCCGGCTCCAGCCTCTACACCTTCCGCAACGCGCTGACACCACAGTTGCAGGTTCGTGCGCTTCTTGATTACGCCATTGAAGAACGTGGCTTCTATCAATTCGGCATTATGAAACCGCAAACCCGTCAGGGCGAACAGCTTGCCGAACTTTTCCGTGCAGAGGTGTTGCGACGCGGCGGTGAAATCATCGCAGAAGAGAGTTACCTCACCGACCAGACCGACTTCCGATACCAGGTCAGGTCTCTGCGGGGACTCGACCCGAACGGGCCGGATGAAGAAGAGCCACCGACGGATCCAAATCACCCTGATTTCGTCAAAAAGGAAGAGCAGCCTCCCCCCTTTGAAGCACTCTTTGTTCCTGACTACGCGGACCGCATCAGCCTGATCGCACCACAATTGGCTTTTTATGGACTGGAGAACATCCAGCTGCTCGGCACCAACGGCTGGAACGACGCCGAGCTCCCTAAACTGGCCCGTCAGTTTGTCGAAGGCGCGGTCTTTACTGATGGCTTTTTCCGCCACAGCAGCTATCCCTTCATCCAGGAATTTGTCGAGCTTTCCTTTGATCGCTATCAGGAAGAACCGACGATCCTGGAGGCACAGGGCTACGACACCGCCGGAATTTTGCTGACCCTGCTCAACGATCCGCAACTGCAAAGTCGCGAAGATCTGCGCCGCGCTCTAGCGCAGATGCAGAATTACCCGGGAGTTACCGGAGCGACCCGCTTTGACTTTATTGGCGAAGCCGACAAGGTCCTCTTCCTGCTGCAGGTGCAAAACGGCACGATTGTCCAGATCAATTAATACAAATCACACAGACTTAACATCAGGCCCCGGGAGATTTTCTTCCGGGGCCTGATGCTTAGAACACCTTTGATTTTTAACCACAAAATGCGCTATTCTAAAAAAGTTTCTTTTAGCTATCCAAATGGTGGTCATCATTAATGAAATGTTTTAACAAGGCTCTCCCGGCTTTACTTCTATCCTGTCTCTTTCTGCTAATACTCGCCCAGCCCGCTTGCGCACGCGCCTTGCTCGGTGTCAGTTTTTCGCAAGGCACAGGGCAAGCCTCTGAGCAGAACCGTGAACTGGCCAAGCAGATTGACGGTGCTTTTGGCGATAAAGTTGCTGTGCATAGTTACTCCAGCAAGACAACATTGCTCAGTATGCTGATAAAGTTCAACAAATTGGACGCAGCTCTGATCTCGCAGGATACGTACGACCAGCAGCCCAAGGGAAAGCTCAGCGCACTTGCAACGCTGCAAATATCAAACGAATCAGAACAAGCACAAATGGTCTTGGCGGCACGAGAAAACTTGGGCAACGAGTTGAAAGAACAACTTGTTCAAGGGTATCAGGAACTCCTTCTGAGCGCGAACGGACTCGATCTGCTTGAACAATACGCAACAAGCACCGAAGCACCCATCTCGGAGCTCATAAGTAAGCAATCTCCTGACTCTAAAAAGGAAAAACCCGAGGGTTCCCCCTCCGAGCCAGTCGTCGCAAAGACCATTTTCAGCAGCATAGGGGAGTGGTTCTCACCCTCAAAAACCACACAAATTCCTGACGCGAAATTGGCAGGGCAGACAAAGCAGGCTTCAGAAACTCAAGCGGCTCCCAGCGCAGGGTCAGCCCGTTCGGTAGCGCCTAAAACAAGCACACCTGAGATCACGGCAACTGACACAAAGCCTGGAGATTCAGAAAAGAACGTAGAGAAAGCCTTCGCAGAGGTCGAAACGTTAACAGAGGCATCCCCCCCGGAGAAAAAGCAGGATAAACTTTGGGGTCCTCATCTAGACATAATCAGCAAGCTCGGCAACGAGAGAGTCCTTGGTGAGGCGAGTCTGTTTATACCAATACTACAAGGCGCCGACAGGATGCTTTTTACAGATTTACGCTTCCAGATTGACGATAATGACGCTCAAGAGGGCAATTTGGGGCTGGGTTACAGGCAGATCATAAAGGACCTGATTCTTGGCGGCTATCTTTACCACGATAAACGTGAAACCAGGCACAATAACTCTTTCCGTCAATGGACATTTGGCCTCGAAGCGTTATCAGTCAATTATGACACTCGCTTCAACGTCTATCTCGCTGACGAAGACACAGAAGAGATCTCCGGGACCCGTGGATCCAGCGGCTTTTTTTACTCAGGAAACTACCTCTTGTACGAAGCCAGTTTTGAAAAATCGCTGAGCGGCTTTGATTTTGAACTCGGCGGACTCATCTCAACCCCCTACAAGCCAGAACTTAGGGCATACCTTGGTGGCTACCACTTTACTGCTTCCGGTGTTGACGATATCACCGGGCCAAAAGCACGCCTAGAGGTTCGCTTTCCAGACATGTTTGATTGGAACAATTCGTTCTTTGAGCTCGGCGGCGAAATCAGCAATGATGACGCTCGCGGCACTGATTACTATGTCACTGGCCGGCTTCGCATTCCTTTTGGCAAGAAGCTTGTTTCTCAACCGAAACCGACGATGACCACTCTCGAGGAACGCATGACAGAGCGTGTTGTACGTGATCCCGACATTGTTACTGTTCGTGAGAATAAAACGACCCCCTTAACATTCAATTCAGAAGTTCTCGAGTTCACCCACGTCAATTCAGACGGGGCTGGTGGGGAAGGTACTTTTGAAACTCCCTATGGAGCCTTGACAGGAGCATCTGGTGCGCCGACTGAATTTGTCCTTGTCCATGCAGACAGCATATTCAATGATGAGAGCATAAATCTCTCTGCCAACCAGCGGCTTTTGGGAGATTCTGACGGAGCCCATCATCTTATAGAAACCGATCAATTGGGATCGGTTCTTTTGCCACGGTTTTCAACAGGGTCATCAGCACCTATCTTGCAGAATGCTTCTGGATACACAATTGGCACTGCAGAAAATACAGAAATTTCCAATTTGACCATTCTTCCTTCGGGTGTAGGACTTCTTGTAAACAACTTGACTGGGCAGATCAATGTGCGCAACGTCGATCTTTTTGGAAACACCTATGGGGTACACATAAACAACTCTACCGGAACCATCAATCTAAATTCAGTCAGAATTGCTGACAGCACTTCGAGCAACCTCTATGTCACAGGCGGCAGTGCTGTGGTTAAAGTTGCCAACAATAGTTCGCTGACTCAGAACAGCACCGGGGCTCTCGTGACGGTCGAAGGTGGGCATACGGGTACGATAGACTTCAGCGCTGACACAACCTCGACGGCCAACTCCGGGGCTGGGTTTCAGTTTGATAATGCCGACGGTCGCTACTCCTTTCGCAACACCATTTCTCTCGACGGCAGCAGTAACGGCATTGACATAGCCAACGGCACAGATGGAGACATAGAGTTTTACGGCTCCGTAGAGATCAACAATCCACAGGGGGCAGGCATTGCTGTCACCGACAGCACCGGTAACGCAAATTTCTCCGGGCCAACGACTATCAGCACCACGTCCGGGGATGGGGTCAACATCAACGCCAGCAGTGGTTCCTATACCTTCAACGGCCTTGACCTCACTGCGCAGAATGG
>JARUHP010000089.1 GCA_030005635.1 Deltaproteobacteria bacterium IMCC39146 | reverse complement strand
TGAGAAAAGGCGACAACTATCTTGACACCCACCGTAGAGGTATTCAGGAAGCTCTTTAATACACAAAATTACGACCACCTGAACAATATCGGGTGGCCTTTGTTGTTGATTCCATAGAGCAGAAAACTAAAAGACTTTTCTAACAAAAACTGTATCCAAAATAGTTGGCAAAATACTAATGGAGTGGATTATCCCTCTTGAATAAATCTTGCCAGAAATTCTGCAAGGCTCCAGATGGTTTTTGGGATAAGTTTGCATTTGAGTTTGCAAGCATTGATGCAAGTAACTGTAGACGAATTGCTTCTTTTGCAGACTGTGAAAAAACTTTATCGTTAGCCATGATAGCCTCCGAACCTTCTACAAGTGCTGATAACAGGTTTTATCATCTAACCATAGTTTCCTACAATTGCAATCAATGTGCTGTTATTCAGGAGAGGCTGTGGGGCTTTATTTCTTGTAAATCAATAAGAATTTCGCATTTCAGCCAATCGGGACAACTCGAAGCAATGCGAGAGGATAAATAGTAAACTCTGGACTTCTTCTGTCTCTAGTCGTGAACCCTTATCAAATGTCAACATTTCAAAGAAAATTGTATTGCCTGTCACTCATCCTTCGGTTAGAACTTGAAAGTTAGCTCAGCATTAGCTGTGCCACTGAAAGCACGGTGGTCAACTGAGCGCGAAAACAAACTTGAAACTGCTGAAAAAAATGGGTTTAAAATAATGGAAAACATCAAACATCAGACATTGATTCTCGATCCCTTAATAATTCTATTTCCTTAACAATCGTTGTTTCTAGTTCTATAATCATTTTTTTAATCTCTTGTTCGTTGG
>JARUHP010000088.1 GCA_030005635.1 Deltaproteobacteria bacterium IMCC39146 | reverse complement strand
ACAGCACCGGTAACGCAAATTTCTCCGGGCCAACGACTATCAGCACCACGTCCGGGGATGGGGTCAACATCAACGCCAGCAGTGGTTCCTATACCTTCAACGGCCTTGACCTCACTGCGCAGAATGGCTCTGGACTCGTCGCCAATACCGCTGGCCTGGTCTCTGTAACCGGCACCGGCAACAACATCGACGCCACAGGCGGTGCGGCACTGGACATCGATGCCACCACCATCGACATGACCTTTGAAAGCCTTTCTTCGAAAGACAGTACGAGCAAAGGGGTTTCGCTGAGCAACGTCACCGGCGCTGGGGCAAGCAACGGTCTGAAGGTGACGGGCTTAACGACGATTGACAATTCAGGCATCAATGACAACCAGGCAAGTGTTGCCATTCAGAACAATGCCAGTAGCATCGTCTTCGCAGACACCAACATACTCAACCGCAACGGCCAAGGGATCGATATAGACAATACAACCGGTGACGTCACTTTCGACGACATCCTGATCGACACTCCTGCTACTGGGACCTTCGATGGTATCAACGTTGCCGACAGCAATGGCACGACGACCTTCAACAGTGTCGTCATCAACAACAGCGGTGCTAACGGTATCGTCTTAGACAACCTCGGTGATACATCCACTGACTTTTTTGTTGTGAATGGTAGAACCACGATCAGCAATTCACAGGGGTCGGGCATTGTTGTCAACAACAGCACCGGTAACGCAAATTTCTCCGGGCCAACGACTATCAGCACCACGTCCGGGGATGGGGTCAACATCAACGCCAGCAGTGGTTCCTATACCTTCAACGGCCTTGACCTCACTGCGCAGAATGG
>JARUHP010000087.1 GCA_030005635.1 Deltaproteobacteria bacterium IMCC39146 | reverse complement strand
AAAAAGCATGGAATCATTAAAGAGATATGCTTTTGTTAGCCTCGTCATGGTCATGCTTTCCGCATGCCAATCTCACCAGTCTAATGTAACCATCGCGTGGGATAGCCCGACAACGTTCGTTGACGGTGGACTTATCAGAGATGACTATGAATTACAGTATGACGTGTGCTTTATATCGACCAAGGAAGACACACAAAAAAAACGTTGCTTAATGACGCCCCCCCAGGCACACATTAAAACAATAAGGGTTCAGATATTTAATGCTGATGAAGCTAAAGTAAACGGGCCTTATATAGTTGCCGTGCGAGCCGTGCATTTTGACCAAGGTAAAACAAATACGAGTAAATTTGCACGGTCAGACAATGAAAAAGACACCAACGGAAAGCCCTTTACTATAAATACTCATGAGTTTAAGTCTGTTACAATAAAATTCATAGATAGCGAAACGTAAAGGTCAATGGTCATCTCAAAATATTGCAACAGGTGGCCATCCTCAACTTAACTGCTCAATGGAGTGTTTTTGGCATGTCCTCTTTCAGGTATTGCCTAGCTAGTCTGCCTAGCATCTCGGGTTTGACTTCAAGCAATAGAGCGGGTTTATTTTCATCACCATCGAGAAACCCCATACTACTTACCAAACGCCACTTCTGCTCGTCATGTAATAGCTTGCGGTATGGGATCATTCTCCAATTATCAGCACGTTTGCCGTGACGCATCAACTCGATAGCTTCAAAAACAAAACTACTACCCGGCTTTAAACCTTCACATTCAAATACCAAGTTATTGGCAAACCTGATTGCAAGGCCACCTGATTTATTCTCGAAAAGCTGCGCGCTAGAATTGAAATGTGTCTGTTGGCCCATCGCTGGATCCTCACAAGTTTAAGTTAACCATTATGGTT
>JARUHP010000086.1 GCA_030005635.1 Deltaproteobacteria bacterium IMCC39146 | reverse complement strand
ATATGACCGAATTCCACGAATGGGCAACGGAACAACCACTGTCTTCTGAGAGTACGGTAGTCGCGATGAACTGATTAGCTGCACCAATCGGGCGAAACGGAATTTACAGCAACATTTGGACTTGATCCTCCCATGACAGTAAAAGAGAAAAAAACAAGATTTAGTTCATTAATAGTTCCCGCAGTTAACAATGTCTATTCAAATCTAATGAAGCGATATGAGGAAATTAAAAAAACAACTGATGCAGGGCAAAGCAATGATGTTATTGAAAAATTAAAAGCTGAGTATAAAGTCACTACTAATAGCGAATTGCTAATGGCACTCAAGCCACATCCCAAGAGCATTGCCATTGCACAAGCAGCAATGGAAAGCTCTTGGGCTACTTCTCGTTTTTTTAGAGAAGCGAATAATGTATTTGGTGTGTGGTCTTTTGATGAAGATGAACCACGCATTGCAGCTTTAAAAAAACGTGGTGATAAAACCATTTGGGTGAAGAAATACAACACGGTTGAAGAAGCCGTATACGATTATTATCGCACGTTAGCTAGGAGTGCTGCTTTTACTAAATTTCGACAAACTAAAATGACAACCAATGACCCCTTTATACTTGTGACAAAGTTAGATCGTTACTCAGAAAAAGGCAGCGTATACGTTGAAGAACTTACGTCAATCATCAAATTCAATAAATTTGATGATTATGATAAAAAATGAATCTCCCCGCAGCAAGCTACGGGGTATCAAAAGTCACGACTTATGAGAAGGAAAACGGATTATTATTGATAGACACATATAGGAAGACAAAATGATGGCCACCATGAGTTAGATCCTTGGTGGCCTTTTTGTGTCTGGAGACCATGTTTCCTCGATAGCATGTACCAAACTCATTATGTGTACTGGTTTATTAACGAACTTATT
>JARUHP010000085.1 GCA_030005635.1 Deltaproteobacteria bacterium IMCC39146 | reverse complement strand
CTCGCCAATTACGGGAGAAGGGGAATGTAGTCCCCATTGTTGCTTTGACAGCACATACCGATAGCCGGATACTCCAAAATTGTTTAGCTGCGGGCATGAATGATTCTCTTCTAAAGCCTTTTAGGAGAGCTGAGCTTATAGAGACCATCAATAAATGGGGTAAAACAAGTGCGAGAACATCTTAAATGATCTTTCCCATAAATCACGACTTACGAGAAGAAAAGCGGCTTCTTATTGATCGACATATTTAGGAAGCTCTTTAATACACAAAACTATGGCCACCTGGAAACGGATGTCCCTTTCTTGTTGTACGAGGTATACTGCTTTACTATACCTGTGATATTATAAGGCACTCAAATGCAGGCTTAAATGTCTTGGTTTAATGGGTTATTTCACCCAATTAATGGTAAAGGAGTGAAAGTACATGTCAGATCATTTGAAAATTAAAGTAGGCAATGAGGACAAATATTTTGCTCAACAAGAGCAGGATCAGCTTAAAGCGCTAAGAGAAAAGGCCAGCACAGAAAACACTCAGAAGTATATGGATGAACATAAATACCATTGCTTCCGCTGCGGCACAGAATCGTTGGTTGAAATTCAGAAAGGGGCTGTTTCAATTGACTTATGTGTCAATGATGGATGCGGAGCCCTTCACCTTGATGCGGGAGAGCTTGATGCACTTCTTGAGGATCAGGGTTTTGTAACAAAGGCACGAAAAAGCGTCTTTGATATTTTTAAATAGTTTCGAGTTAATAAACTCAAAATGAGATTGTCCCAGAGGGTCCTTACCTCTGGGACTTTTTGATTTAGTGGCTCAGGCTTTACTATATTCTCAAAAGTCACGACTCCCGAAAAGAAAACCGACTTGTTATTGATGGCGTTATGTAGGAAGCTCTTTAATCCGTAAAACAATGGCCACTTGGATCGTCTTCAGGTGGCCTGAGGCAGGCTGGAAAAAGTGGACACCAATCTGTTTGCCTAAGAGGCTCATAGGAGGTGTCACTTGGAACGCATACCGAAACAGTTTTACACGGATGAATTTAGGGAGGAAGCTGTCGCTCTTGTTGTTGATGGTGGACTGACTGTCGCAGAAACAAGTCGTC
>JARUHP010000084.1 GCA_030005635.1 Deltaproteobacteria bacterium IMCC39146 | reverse complement strand
TGGCTGTTATAAAACATCAGGATATAGTCAACCACGTCCCGCCGTGCTGCCTCTCGGCTCACATAGCGATAATGGTTGGTCTGTTCGGTCTTCAGGCTTCTGAAGAACCGTTCAACAACAGCATTATCCCAGCAGTTGCCTTTACGACTCATGCTGCATACCATGCCATGCTTTCTTAGCTCTTTTTGATAGGCATGGCTGGCGTATTGGCTTCCCCGGTCGGAATGGTGAAGCAAACCTTTTGGCGGCTGCCTATACATAACAGCCATGTTCAAGGCTTTCTTGACCAGCTCCGAGGTCATGCGGCGATCAATTGACCAGCCAACAACCTTGCGGGAGAACAGGTCCAGAATGACAGCAACGTAAAGCCAGCCCTGATGGGTCCACAGATAGGTAATATCTGAAGCCCAAACAGTATCAGGGCGATCAACCTGGAATTGCCGATTCAGTAGATTCGGCGCGACCGGGTGGTTGTGGTTACTATCTGTCGTGATCTTAAAACGTTTAGTTGGCTTTGCCACCAGGTTCAGCTTTCGCATCAAGCTGCGAGCCTGGTAACGACCTATCGGATAGCCGTGACCTTGCAATGCTTCGGAGATCCGACGTGAACCGTAACTTTCTTTGGAGGCCTTATGGATCGATTTAACAAGGTCTTCCAATTTGCGTTGCTGCGAGCAGTTCGGCGTCTGTTGCTGCTTTAAATGTTGGTAGTAGCTGCTCCGGCTGACCAGCATGACTCTGCAAAGCAAAGTCACTGGGTACGCCTTCTGTTGCCGCCGGATGAAGTCGTATTTTACTTCGACTCTTTGGCAAAGAAGGCAGCTGCCTTTTTTAAGATTTCACGCTCCATGCGCAGTGTTTTGTTTTCTTTACGCAACCGCTGAAGTTCAGCTTTTTCATCGGCATCAATGGAGCCATCAGATTCGGGGCTAAGTTCCCGCTGCCAGCGCCTCAGCATACTCGCGTTAATGTCGAGATTGCGGGACGCTTCTGAAACCTTGTAACCTTGTTCAGTGATGAGTTTGACAGCTTCCTCTTTAAACTCATCAGAAAAACGACGTCTGGTTTGATTGCTCATGTGATCTCCTTGTTAGCGGTGGTAGTTTAACACGCTTAACAAGGTGTCCAAGATCATTAGACCACTTCA
>JARUHP010000083.1 GCA_030005635.1 Deltaproteobacteria bacterium IMCC39146 | reverse complement strand
TCAAGGACGAGTTCGGAGGCCGCAGCGTTCAGGTCCGTGGCCCGGATAAGGTCATGATGCACGCCATGTTCGGCGTCGTGACCTTGTTTGCCGACCAGTTGCTCAAAGTCACAGGTTGCTGATTGTCGCGGAGCAAAAGATGTGTTTATAGGGAGACGTCTGTTCCAAAAACCGAAAAACGGCCAAGTAGATCGTTTCCTGCCGTGCTTTTTTAGCTGAGACGGGAAACCAAGGCTTCAACTTGTTCTGAAGTGCCTCAGCCCAGGACTTTTGCAAAAGGCTCAATAAGAAGTCAATTTCCGTCTTATATGTCGTGCATTCCAGTAACGCTGAAAGCTTTCTGCCAGTCGTGATTTAAGAAAAGCCCCCGATCCGAAGATTGAGGGCTTTCGTATTTTATATATGGTGGTAAATGTGAGGGATTAATAGTCGAACTCACTTTTATCAATGGCTTTATCTGGACTACCGCTACTACCCCATTGCTTTACATGCCCATTCAGATTTAAAAGAACGTAATGTGGAACAGTCCTGCCACTAAATTTTGGATCATATAAATCAAAAAAAAGCATAGTGGAACCCAATTGACTTGATGGGTTACCAAGGACTTCATAAACATCATTCTCTGGCATACCTAACCATAATTGTGACATCTGGGTTGCAGGAACAACTTCAATACCAGCTATATTCACTTTCTCATATTTCGTTTGATTTGTAGGCAAAGGTTCATGTGCAGCACAACTGCATATCAAAGCCGAAATAGTTATCAGCAACAATCGAGTCATAATTCGTCCTTTAAAATATTACACATATATCTAACAAATATTTGTCGGCAATTTACATAAATCGAATGATAAGGTCAAAGCTCAAATTGAAAGAGAAGAGAAATACTTATGACCCCTAATTTTCAAGAACGAATTTTAAGCAGATAGCGAGATTGGCTCTTCGGATTGAATGTTTACTAGAAATCCTCTCACATTGTTCTGGGGTACTCAGATTGGCAGAAATGCGAAATTCTTACTGCCCCTGATAAACAGTAAAGGCCACCCGTTAAGGTGGCCACAACATTAAGGGCTGTCAGTGCGACGTCCATTCGGATAGATGACCAGGCGATCACCGGGATGAAGCGGGTTATTCATGTCGATGCGGTTCCATATCAAGATCGCGGCTAAGGGA